>NZ_JAYMVP010000010.1:0-127382 GCF_048056915.1 Phaeobacter sp. JH20_02
ATTATCAGCAGAGATGACTTTCTTCACCTCTTCGAAAACGCCTATTGCTTGGGGCCCAATTTCGGCATCGCTTTTCAGTCGTACCGTGTCGGACAAGCAATTCCCAAGGGAAATTTGCGAGGACGCTAGCTCAAATTTCTGTTCCGATTTGGACAAGGCGACGACTGCACATCGTGCATGATCTGTGGCTTTCTTAAGGGTACTCTCCTGATTACCTTCTGTCTCTTGAAGGTGTTGATTGCGAAGGATTAGACTTAATCGATAGTGAACTCCACCGAACGCCGCGGGGTCTTTTTCTGCATCAGTTCGCAAAAGAGCCTCTTCCAGCAACTTTTCCGCAATCCAATAAGTCGGCTCTAGAGAACGCCTGCCAGTCTCATACACAACGCGAGCCAATTCCTCGAAGGTGGCTAGCATATCACCAGCGTCAAATGGCTCAAAATATAGAGCTGCACCTTTGTACATTTCAAAGCACTCAGGTAGGTTGCCCGACAGAAAGTGGGCATCACCGCGCAACACACGTAACAATGCTTGCTTGCCTACTTGTTCAAGTGTTTTTGACTTGAGCTGAACTTCTTCCGCCTGACGAAGCAAGTCATCAACTGATGAATAATCGCCTTTCTCCAAAGCCGACAAGGCGGCTTCTTTTAGTGCCTCTATCTCGCGATCTGTGCTTTCGAACGCGCCAATCTTTTCTTTGAGATCGGCATACTCCATGGCCTTTGCGTCCAGAAACTCACCGAGTTCAGACAAACTTGCATCCGGATTGCTGTGGTCGAACTGCTCGGCCAACTTGTCGAGCAATTCACCTGCTTCAGAATAAGCCGCATTGATCTTTGCATCTGGTTCGCTCAACGCTATTTTTGCACATCTCTCCACTTCCTCCTCACTAATGCCCAGAGTGATAATAATGGGGTCGATTGTCTTGGCGTGAGGATTAGCAACCTGTCCGCTTTCAAGTTCGCTAATTCGGCGTGTTTTTCCCGCTGTCCCAAAAGCATCCTCAGCGAGCTGAAGTTGCGTCAAACCAAGCGCTTTTCGTTTGGCGTAAATCAACTGCCCCAGCAGGGCACCAAATGTGTTTTCGTTCATAACCGCATTTTTTCCGCATGTCTGGCGCTAGTGTTCCGCATCTGAGCTAGCGCGAAACCCCATAAATTTAGGTGGCGCAACAAATTTGTCGACCGGTCGACAGTCTCTCTTCGGTGAAGGATTGTCAAAATGCAAAGTAGTAAGAAAATGTCACTGGTGGCCGCTTCGTTGTCGGTAGCAGTGGCGTTAGGTATGGATGTCACATTATTTGCGGCAACCGCCGCGTGGCTCGCCGCCGTGTTGGCTTTGCGCGAATGAAGCACCTCAACCAACAGGTTTCAACTGCAATTCCCCCCTAGGCTCAGCAAGCGGTGCAGGATGATCATGACCGCTTTTGCAGCCAAGTCGGCATAGGCCGCGACTTTTTGCAATGTCGGCTTTGGGCCGGTCAGGTTCCGAAGCGCAAATACTGTTCGCAACTTTGCAGAGGCAACTTTCTGCGCTTCGCTGACTTCTAAGCAAAGAGCGGCATCCCCAGGTCCAGCTGGGCAATCTTAAAAGTCCGCTAACGGGAAGCCCTTTGCGCTCGCAGCAGTGCCTTCGCCGCGACCTGCATGAATGTCGTGTTTGGGCTGCCTGGCGTCGTCTGGTAGAAGCGTCCTGGTGAAGTTTCGCTGCAACCCTGCCGCCGCATTGCCGCAAGTCGGCAGTGAGCCCAAACCTACTGAGTAGTAAATCCAAACTGGCTATGAACGAAGCAGACTGTTATCCAGAAAAGTCACGCTGCCGCAACATTCATTGAGCAAAAAGGCGAGCCATGCAGACCAAAGTGATTACTGTGATCGTTGCTGGAGCGTTCCTAGCTGCTTGTGCAGACACGTCGGGTATTCTCGGAACAGATGTTGGCCGTCAGATGGCAAATTCAAGTGCGACCACACCCGAGCTAATCTTACGAGATGCCGTT
The DNA here is from genome assembly GCF_048056915.1 of Phaeobacter sp. JH20_02. Taxonomy (NCBI): domain Bacteria; kingdom Pseudomonadati; phylum Pseudomonadota; class Alphaproteobacteria; order Rhodobacterales; family Roseobacteraceae; genus Phaeobacter; species Phaeobacter sp. JH20_02. Next base: position 1,997 of record NZ_JAYMVP010000010.1, read on the forward strand.
TTTCTGCAGGTAAAAGAACAGGATGATCGACAAGCAGTCGGAACCTTAGAAGACGATGGTGCTATTTGCAGCGGATTGGTTTGCAGTTGGTCATTTATCCATCGGGAGACTTGGTTTGACACTTTGGGTGTAAGAATGCCTGGGCCGAAGCGCACCTCAAATTGGACATGGATGGTCACTTTCGTGAGCGACCAGATATTGAGCAAAAGCGACATCGTAACAGATGTCGAAGTTGAGTTTCTTGAGTAGAAAGGTTGAACACCGAACAGCAGAAAAGTCCGCCCCCCTTCCATTCGATGATGGTTGGCGGCTGCACTCGCGGCGAAGGTCCGCTCTTCCTCGTGCGGCTGCGGCATTGATCGCTCGTCATGGCACCAGATCCGCCGACTTTGCAAAGGTCGCTATCTGCGCATCTCTAACCTTCGAGCGGGGTGCAGCATTGTCCTGGCCAGCTGAGCTAGCCTGAAGGTCCGCTCTCGGGAAAGTCTGGCGGGATCCTTCGCGTCTGCAGCGAGGGCGTCGCAGGCCTCGTGCGAATGTCCGAATTGGGCTGACTGCGGTGATCCCATGATAGGGGTAGGTACGGGATCTACTGCAACTTTGGTGCTGCAACGCCGCAAGTCGGTAGTGAGCCAAAACTCTCTTCTGCTTGAAAGCCTTGCACGCCTGATTTCTTCGTGTGACATGGAAAGGTATGGGCCCAAAACCGCTTCATCCGGACGTACTTGAATTTATTTCCAGCCTGCGAAAGCTGGAAGCCATTCTTGCAAAGCACGATCAGGAGTTTTGGGCAGAGAAACTGTCACGAGTGCGCCAAGTCGCAGAAAAATCTGATGGTTACAACGTACAATTATTTGAAGGATTATTTGGTGGCATGGGAAGCTTAAGCGACTTGATCCTTGATGCTCCGGCTTCCGCCAACATCGAGCTTGCGGAAGAACGAACACGTGCATACGAGCTGGCGCAAGCTTTGAAATAAACATCCCGGAGCGACTGCTTCGTCCGCCCCCTTCCATTCGATGATGGTTGGCGGCTGCACTCGCGGCGAAGGTCCGCTCTTCCTCGTGTGGCTGCGACATTGATCGCTCGTCATGCCCCCAGATTAGCCGACTTTGCAAATGTCGCTTTCCTGCGCTCCGCTGCCACCGGTGCAACCCGCAGCATCCCGTGAGGCAGCTTAGCTCTGCCGAGGGTCCGCTTCTGGGAAACTGACCATAGAATTTCGCACCGGCAGCATTCTTGGTGCGGCATCCCTTGTCTACGGCCGCTTCGGGCTGCCTGTTGTCTTCGGATACCTAGAGGGCTCGGTGATCTTGCTGCAGACCGCCTGCCGCACCGCCGCAGGTCAGCTCGAAGCCCGTTGCTACTGGTCGTCGACTTGGTAGTCTGGATCCATGAACACACTTACGACTCAGGTTGCTTCAGATGTAGAAAACGACTCTCTGATCCTCGAAGTCCTCAGCGAAGACGGTGAATGCCTGGTGATAGTTGAGCGGCTAGATTCAGATAGAAAGCTGCGTTTCCAAATGTTCACGGAGTTTTTGGATGCCGCATGTGTGCAAGAGATTTTGGAGATCGCAAAAAAAGAACTTCAAGCGTTCGAAGATGGAACGGCGCTGTCGGAAGCAAAGCGGGATTTCAGTTTCAAATTGACTTCAGACAGCAGCTAAGTCCGCCCCCCTTCCATTCGATGATGGTTGGCGGCTGCACTCGCGGCGAAGGTCAGCTTTTCCTCGTGCGGCTGCGGCATTGATCGCTCCTCATGGCACCAGATCCGTCGACTTTGCAAAGGTCTCTATCTGCGCATCTCTAACCTTCGAGCGGGGTGCAGCATCGTCTTGGCCAGCTGAGCTAGCCTGAAGGTCGGCTCTCGGGAAGTCTGGCGGGATCCTTCGCATCTGCAGCGAGGGCGTCGCAGGCCTCGTGCGAATGTCCGCTTTGGGCTGCCTGGCGTCGTCTGGCAGAAGCGTCCTGGTGAAGTTTCGCTGCAACCCTGCCGCCGCATCGCCGCAAGTCGGCAGTGAGCCCGGCAGGGACGTATTAGGCGATTGTGACATCCTTGATTTCAGCTCTTACGGCTCTGCTCTTCAGCATTCGGGCTGGCCGCCGGTGCCTCGTTCATGGTCTCAGTGACATCTTTCCAATGATCCTTAGCGTTCTGGCGTAGGTTCTTGGGGTTATCTTGGTTAATGCCCGGACAGCCACCTGTATTCTTCTGGGGATCGTTGTTCGCGTGTTTGTTCGACATCTCTTCTCTCCTGAGCAGCTTTGATATACCAACGCTTTCCGAGAGGCAAAGTTCCTTATCAAAAGCCGTACGGCCCATCTGGCACAGCGCTGCGAGCGTATCCGGCAGGAGATCGAATGCTTGGTGGACATCTTCCTAACTAATCCGACTAGGACAGCGCGATATGCACCAAGGTCCGGCTTGGAAAGCACGGCGCTGCTTTTGCGATCACATCGAAAGTCCGTTTTGCTCGCCCAACCTGTATGTGCTGGCCCGCCAAACGGGTCACCAGGCATACGGCCGCTTTGGGCTGATTGCGCCATCTGTCGGGAAGGGGCCGGTGAGGTTTCGCTGCAACCACGCTGCTGTGACGCCGCATGGATGGCGGCTATGTGTAGAAATACAGTGAGTATAGTTACGAGGTGGCTACTATTGTTGACCAACTCTGCTACGGCTAAAGTATTCGTAAACGCTCGCAACAAAGACAGACCACTATGAATCCCATTGCCCGAAACAACGTCATGATCTCAGGAGCAGGATCTAGATTCATGCTTTTCGCGCACGGTTTCGGCTGCGACCATACGATGTGGCGGCACGTAGCACCCCAGTTTGAAAAGGACTTTCGGGTTGTCACGCTCGACTACGTTGGAGCCGGTGGTTCTGATAAATCAGCGTATGATGCTCAAAAGTATGAGACATTGGACGGCTATGCGGACGATGTCGTCGAGGTGGCCAGAGCTTTTGGTATTCAGGATGGCGTCTTTGTCGGGCATTCGGTCAGCGCGATGATTGGCGCGCTTTCATCCCTCAGGGCGCCTGAACTGTTCTCGGAGCTGATCATGGTGGGGCCGTCCCCTAGGTACACAAACGACGGGGACTATTATGGCGGGTTCGAAGAGGACGACATTGCCGATCTTCTTTCATCATTGGAAGCCAATCCCATGGCTTGGTCAGAAGCGATGGCACCGGCCATCATGGGCGTGCCAGAGCGTCCGGAACTGGGACAGGAACTGACCGAGAGTTTCTGCCGGTTGGACCCAAAGATCGCTGTCGATTTCGCACGTGCCACATTCATGTCTGACAATCGCGATGATCTGCCAAAGATCGGTGCGCGGACACTTGTCCTGCAATGTCAGGAAGACATCATCGCATCCGAGAAGGTCGGAATGTATGTTCGTGACAGAATTCCCGATGCCACACTAGCAATGCTTGGGGCGACAGGCCATTGCCCAAACCTGAGCGCACCAGATGAAGTCATTGCCTCCATGAGAGCGTTTTTGTGAGCGTTCAATGGATGCGGTGGTAGAAATAGCTTCTTTCGAAAACGCCCCTTGTGGTTTTGTTGCATTCGACGACAGAGGAAAAATCTTAGAAATCAATGCACGGTTGGCAGACTGGTTGGATCGCGAACGCGCTGATTTGCTGGGATCACCCGTGAGGGAAATCTTGTCCAAGGCGAGCAGGATCGTCTTTGAGACGAGCTTGACCCCGCTGCTGAAGATGAACCAGAAAATCGACGGCGTCTCGCTCGACCTTGTGCGTCGGGACGGGACTAAGCTGCCTATTCTTCTGAGCGGTGAACGAAGTGGGACCGGCGAGACGGCTGTCACGCAGCTTGTGCTCCTCAATGCCGGTGGTCGGCGCAATTATGAGCGCGAACTTGCCGAGGCCCGTGCGACCGCGGAAGCGCAGCTGGCGACCGAGGCAAAGGAAGGCGAACTGCGCGAACAGTTCGTCGCAATACTTGGTCATGACTTACGTAATCCGTTGGCCGCCCTCAGTTCAGCGATACGCATGCTGGCAAAATCAACGACCGGTGACAGGGAACGCTTGATTGCAGCACACGCAGAAGACTCGATCCAGCGAATGTCTCGGCTGACCGACACAACCCTAGACTTTGCACGTGTGCGCCTCGGGGCAGGTTTTGAACTTGACCTGAGCGGTTCCGCTCGGCTTGGCGATCAAATTCAGCTTGTCGTTCACGAACTCTCTTCCGCAAATCCTGACCGAAAAATCGATTTGGATATGGATTTGCAATACAAACCATCGTGTGATGTCTGGAGGATTGGGCAACTCTTGTCGAACCTATTGGCGAACGCCTTGTGTCACGGAGACCCAGAGCAACCTGTCTCCGCTCGAGTTTCTTGTATGGAAGACGCGCTTACGATTAGCGTCACAAACAAGGGAGAACCTATTCCCCCTGAGATGATGGAGCAGCTTTTTGATCCGTTCAAACGACCAAAGACCAGTTCGAAGCATGGATTGGGTCTTGGCTTGTTCATCGTGTCGGAAATCGCCAAAGCTCATGAGGGAGAAATGCAAGTCGCCAGCGACAGCGGAACGACGGAGTTTTCATTCCGCATGCCATACAGCCCAGACACCTAGAGCCATTGATCACGCCAAAGGATTGATGCGGTGAAAGACTCAGTCGGCCAAATGCGGAACTGCCTGACATCTTCGCTAGGTTCTGCGTATGGCAGTCGTTCGTATTGGTTAGCCAAATGGCAGCAAAGTCCGGCACAGTGTGAGTTCACCGGCTGCAAAACCTCGCAGTCGCAGCGAACGACCGGAACGGCGGGCCGCGGTGCAGCGTACAACCTCACTTGGCTGCTTCAAACGGCCGAGTTTGCTGGCGCTATCTGCGCATCTCTAACCTTCGAGCGGGGTGCAGCATCGTCCTGTCCAGCTGAGCTAGCCTGAAGGTCCGCTCTCGGGAATTGTCGGGCGGGGATCCTTCGCGTCTGCAGCGAGGGCGTCGCAGGCCTCGTGCGAATGTCCGAATTGGGCTGTGACTGACGTGCTTCGCCAACGGAAAGGCCACCCCCCCTGGGCAATGACGGCTGTGGGACGGGCTTACTGTGAAAATTGAACGAACTCTCCAGAATTCACTACATCCGTTCAGATTTGGCGTGCCTGTGGCAGAAGGAATGGAACACCGGAGGTGGGCAAACTGTTGACCGGGACCGGGCAGCCGTAGACCCGTTCCAAGATTTGGCTGGTTAGAACCTCCTGCGGTGCGCCTTTGGCGGCGACGTGTCCGGCATGGATCAGGGTGATCTGGTCGGCATACATTGCGGTCAGGTTCAGATCGTGCATCACCGCTACAACACCGCCGCCGCGCGCTGCATAGTCACGTGCCAGATCCATCACGGTGAACTGATGACCGATATCAAGGCTGGCCACGGGTTCATCCAAAATAAGCCAACGCGGGACGCCCCGTACCACCGGCTCCCAAACTTGGGTCATCACTCGGTCCAGCTGTACACGCTGCTGTTCACCGCCGGAGAGATCCTGATAAAACCGGTTGGCAAACCCGACCAGATCGACCTGTTCCAGCGCCCTGAGCGGTAACTCCGTATCCGCCGCTGCCAGACCTGCAGAGAGCCCCAGCCGTACGATTTCGACCACTGTGAAGGGAAAAGCGATTACGGCGGATTGCGGTTGGACGGCCCTGAGCGCGGCCAATTCCCAAGGTTTCATTGCTGCGGTGTCTTGGCCGTTTATCAAAACTTGGCCGGTAAAGGGAACCTCGCCGGTCATTGCCCTCAGGAGGGTGGTTTTGCCGGAACCGTTTGGGCCTGCGATTGCGGTCACCTCACCTGGATGTGCTTCAAAGTCGATGCTATGCAAAATCGTACGGCGACCGAGTTTGACCGTAATGTCAAAAGCTTTCATCAGGTTCTCCGCTCAAAGGCCGGTGCTGCCGAAGCGGCGCAGCAGGATCCACAGGAACACCGGGGCGCCGAGTACGGCTGTGATAATGCCAATCGGAAGTTCGGCCGGGGCAATAATCACTCGCGAGATCATATCTGCCGCCAGCAGTAGGGATGCGCCCAAGAGGGCGGCATTCGGCAGCAGGCTGTGGTGGTCCGGTCCGCTGGCTAAACGCAAAAGGTGTGGGACTACGATGCCGATAAATCCGATGCCGCCGGAGACCGCAACGGAGGCTCCGGTGGCGCTCGCGACTATGAGGATTGCGATATTTTTGACCCGTTGCACAGGAATGCCGATATGCCCCGCCGCCGCTTCTCCCAGCGCCAGTGCGTTCAGTCCGCGCGACAAGGCTGGCAGGGCCAGTAGGGCGGAGCCAATGATTGGAGATGCCGCCAGAACTTTTGACCAGGTTGCGCCAGCCAGCGATCCCATGCCCCAGAAGGTAAGATCGCGCAGTTGGTTGTCATCTGCGATGTAGACCAGAATCCCTGACAGAGCCCCCGAAAGCGCGCCGAGAGCGATACCTGCCAGCAACATCGTGGCGACTGAGGTCTGTCCCCTGCGTGTCGAGACACGGTACAGAATAAGCGTAACCCCCCAGCCGCCAACAAATGCGGCGACGGGGACAAGGTAACTGCCAATCGTATCGCGCAGGACGGCGGGTAGAAATGCACCCAGTACAATTGCACAGATCGCGGCCAACCCTGCGCCAGCGCTGACACCGACAATCCCGGGATCCGCAAGAGGGTTGCGAAACAGCCCTTGCATCACAGCGCCGGAAACGGCGAGCGCGGATCCAACCAGAATACCCAAGAACAGGCGCGGCAAACGGATATCGAACAGGACAATCTGATCCAGCCGCGACAGTTCGCGGCCGGCAGCCAAGTCGCGCAATGCCCCCCAGAGCGACGTGCCTGACGCTCCCCAGGCCAAAGACAAAACGGACATCACCGCAAGCAGCAAACCCAAAAAAACGGTCAGCCTCCGGGCCTGCGCCCGGCGGTCGATAACGCCCCCCGAGGTGACACCGGTGTCAGGTGTATCTACGGCAAGCGACATGTCAGTCTGCCTCGCTGTAGAGAGCCTGGTTGAGTTCAGTGATTGCTGATGCGGTGCGAGGCCCAAAGCCAAGCAGATGTAACCCGTTCATGCGAACCACCATGGCGTTCTGGGCTGCGGGGGTCGGCGCGATGGAGGGCATCGCGAGCAAGGCGTCGATCGCGATGCCATGGTCGCCGCCGCGGTCCATCATCAGGATCACATCCGGTGCAGCCTGCGCGATGGCTTCGTCCGTCATCGGCTTATACCCGTCGAATTCCGTCACCGCATTTATGGCGCCAGCCATTCGGATGATGCCATCAGCCGCCGAGTTTGCGCCGCCCGCCATGATCCTGCCGCCCCGTGTCGAGAGAATGAACAGCACCTTTTTAGGATGTTCCCCGGCAACCGATGCGGCGTCTGCTTCTGCGGATCTGAGGTCTTGCTCAACCTTCTGCGCCAATGCTTCGGCTTCGGTCTCTTCGCCCAATGCCGCACCAACGATGCGAATTTTTTCTGTGATGCCGTCTGCGGAAAAGACCTCCGGTACCGGTACATAATCAACCTGAGCGTTTTTGAGGACGTCCAGCGTTTCGGGAGGACCGGCGCCTTCGATCGCAATAATCATGTCCGGGGCAACCGACAGCACGCCTTCAGGCGACAACGCCCGCGCGTATCCGATATCCGGCAACGCCAATGCTGCCGCAGGGTAGGAGGAGGTCCGGTCGCGGCCGATCAGCCGGTCCTGCTGGCCAAGAGCGTAGATGATCTCGGTCACCGAGCCACCGACGGAGACGATGCGTTTGGGCACCTCCGCCAGGGCAATGCTGCCGAATAGCAGCCCTGCCATCAGCAGATTGAGCCCCAGGAACAGACGGCCGAATGCGGACATCACGCCGGTTCTTTCACAGCGAAGGAGGTCAGGCTTTCAACGATGGCATTCCATTCCGGCCGGTGATCTTTGGCTTCGGTCCGGCGACCAAAGACCTGAAAGATAATGCCGCCCTCGGCATCAAAGGCTTCGACAGACACCGCGTCCCCGCGCTGGGTGGGCTTGGTTACCGCCCAAACCTCAGCGATGTGGTCCATGCGCAGATGCAGATCAAACCCGGGGTCGAGGACATTTTGCCATGGACCCATTTCACGCAGATTGCGGATCGGGCCGCCATGGATTTCGATACATCCCATATTCCCGACGAAGAACATAACGTCGAGTTCCTGATCCTGCACCGCAAACAACATCTTGTTGACCTCAGCCGGGTCAAGCTTGCGGGCCAGCGGTTCCCCTGCAATGCGATAGGCGCCCAGCCGGTTCATCTTCAGCTTAGATGTCAGCCGCATGAACTGATGGGTATCCGTCATCTTTGCCCATTCGGCGCGCAGGGTGTCTGCCTTCTCCGGGTTTGCCTTTGCGGGTTCCGTCGGCTTGCGCGGCTCTACGGTCAGCTCCTGACTCTGTTGCTCCAGTTTCAGCTCCTCAACCAACCGTTTCCAGGCATCCAGATCCGAGGTCTCGCGCAGATGCACCTTATGAACAGAGTCGCCCGCTGCATCAAAGATCTGAATGGACCGCTTGGTGCCCTTGTCCGTTTCGCGTTCCACCGCAAAAGCCGAGACGAAATGCCGGGGGAAGAAGCGTAGATCGATTGCATTATTGAGGATCATCGATGCGTGCTGGCCTGAATGATAGTTTTCGTAGACGCCCACTTTCTCGATCACACAGGATGGGTTGCGGGTCAGGGCCATGACCTCACCCATCGGCGCAAGTCGCGGCATGATCTCATCCGGGCTGGCCTGAATGCGCGAGACGCCTTCACCGACATAGGCCGCCACCAGCTGGCCTTCGGCAATGCCGAATTTGTCGGCAAAATCGCGATCTCTCAGGTTTGCATACTCTGCGCGCGCCGCACGGATCGCTGCTGGTGTCATGGTTGAGGCAGTCATGGCAGCCCTTTCTACTAAGAAGTCCTAGAAGAGGCTGGCAGTGGCGGCACGAGCCGCACGAGAGCTGGCCACCGCAATTTACGGTGCATTAAATTTGTTGACTGTTTTTATCAGTTTTAATAACAGACACAAGCGGAATTTAAGATTCTGCCAGATCTACCAGACAAACAACCAGGCCAGCCCCGCCGCAAGCATTTGGTTCACCGAACTAGACTAATGCGAAGGGACGCGAGATGGGGAAATGCCAAAAGGGATGGCGGTTGCTGAGCACCGTATCTGTGTTGGGCCTGCTAGCCAGCGCAAACAGCTTGGCGGCACAGGATATTGCTGAAGACGGCGATTTTCTGGGAACGATTGAGTTGGGCGCAGGCAAGCGCGAGGTGCAGACCGACACCGGGACGCCGCTTACGGTTATCAACCAAGAGGAGATCGACGATCGGCAAGCGGCAACAATTGCCCAATTGGTTGAATCCGTACCAGGTGTGACGCTGGTGAACGGGACGACCCCGCAGTCCTCCGGCATTTCGATCCGTGGCTTTGGCGCTGACGGGACCTATGGATCCAACCCGCGCGTGTTGATCACCATTGATGGGGCGACCACTGGCGGCGAAGAGATCTATCGGATTGGTAACCAGCTATTCACAGATCCCGCACTCTACAGGGAAATCTCGGTCATCCGCGGAACGGTCGGTAGCTATGAGTATGGTTCCGGCGTTGTCGGCGGTGTCGTACAGCTGGAAACCAAGGATGCGTCTGACTTCACCGGTGGCGAAATTGGCACGCGCTTCCGGCAAACTCTGGAAGCACAGTCTAACGGTACCGGATGGGCCTCATCTTCCATTCTGGCTGTGCAACCAACAGAGGATCTGGAGTTTCTCCTGAACTACACAGTCCGCGACAATGATTCCTATGACGATGGCAATGGTGTTGAAACCGCAAATAGTGGCTTCCGTAACTATTCCTATCTGGCGAAGGGTCGCTACACGTTCGGGGATTCCCGCGAACACGCCCTGAGTGCCTGGTATAATGTTACCCATTCGGACGACAACAGCGTGCCCTATGACATTCTGGGCGCGTCCTCCGGTGGTGGGTTCTACTTCGGCGATGTGGATCGGATCACAGATAGCCGGACCGCCGGATTGCGTTACGAATTCGATGCGGTTGACAACGACCTCATCCATTTCGAGGCGACGTTGACCTATGCGGAACAGGATATCGACAGCACTTACGTTGCTGGCAGCTGCGCTGGTTTTCCCGGGTGTGACGCCTCAGTGTCAGATCTTCTGAACGCGGATCACAACTATAAAACCACCAAGCTGCAACTGAAGAATACCAGCTATTTCGATACCGGCGGCGCGTCGCATGAGCTGCGCTTTGGGCTGGAATTCAGTGAACGGGAACGCTTGGATGCTAATTCGGCACCGGGGGGCACCGATCGCCGAATGGCGCTGTTTGCAGTGGATGATATCCAGTTTGGTGAGCGTTTCACCCTGACGCCAGCCCTGCGGTACGAAACACAGGACCTGAAGGGTACAGACATCGTATCTCCCGGGGCCACCGATCCCTACAACGGCCAAATCAAAAGTGATGCGCTGATGGGGGGGCTGTCAGCACGCTACCAGTTCGACAGTGGTTTTGCCGTGTTTGCCAGCGCTGCCTATACCGAGGTCTTCCCCATCATCGACCGTCTGGATAAGGCGCAAAGCACATGGGTGCCGGAATTGGGCACCACTTATGAAGTCGGGTTTTCGTATCAGAACACCGATGTGTTTTCCAGCGGTGACCAGCTAGCCTTCAAGGTCAACTACTATGACACCAGCCTGAGCGACGTCCGCATGGCGGGTCTTGCGCGCGGGGGACCCGGTGTTCTGACTGACATCGAGACGTCCGGCATCGAGGTCGAGGCCTCCTATGGCGCGGCCAATGGCTTCTACGTCGATTTGAACGGCACGGTTGGTGAAGGCGACCAGATTTTTCCGGACCGACCAACGGAAGACTATACCTTTGCCCCCGTGAGTTCTGCATCTCTGACAGTGGGCAAGCGCTTCAATAACACCTTCGACCTGAGTTGGGAGCTTGTTGCCGCCGAAAGCACCAATGCCATCAACGGCAGTGGTCCGATCGCCGGATACGGGGTCAACAACCTGCGCGCAACCTACCGCCCGCAGAGGGGTTTGCTGGAAGGGACCGAAATCCGCTTTGGCGTCGAAAACGCCTTTGACAAACAGTACCAGACCCAGCTTTCGACCCGTGCCGCAGCCGGGCGAAATTTCAAGCTGACCGCGTCCAAAACCTTCTGATCCCAACGGCAAACCCGAGAGGTGTTCCATGACACGTGGATTGAAAACCGGAAAATTCCTGCTGCTGGCGACTGTGCTGGCAGCGGCAAGCGGCGCTGCAGCCCAAGAGCCTGACAAAGCCGGGGTCGCCATCGAACTAAGTGCCGCCGAACCGGCAGACGGGGCCTGTAAGCTGTCCTTCGTCGTGCAGAACGGGCATAAGGCTGACATCGGCAAGGCGGTCTATGAGACCGTCTTGTTCGATGATCAGGGGCAAGTGGCGCGGCTTACGCTTCTCGATTTTCAGGATCTGCCTGCCGGGCGCCTGCGCGTGCGGCAGTTCCAGTTTCCGCACACCTGTGAAGGTATCAGCCGGGTCCTGATCAACGGTGCTGATACCTGCACCGGTGACGGGCTTCCGGATGGGGCCTGCAGCCGCGGGCTTGTGCTGAGCAGCAAGGTGATGGAGCTGGCAGGATGACATTTGTTCAGGAAGCCCTTGCTGCTGTGCTGGAGCTGGGTGGACCGGTCGTCTTGCTGTTGTTGGCCGTTTCGGTCCTGACCACGGCGCTGGTGCTCTACAAGATCTGGCAATACCGCTCTGCTCGCGTTGGCCAGCATACGGCGCTGGCCTCTGCGGTCGCAGCCTGGGATCGCGGCGAAGGGGAGGCTGCCCTCAATACGTTGAACCAAAGCCAGTCTTATTTGGTCCCAGTGATGCGGTTGGCCCTCTCAGCTACGCAGGATACGATGCTGGCTGAGCGTGCCGACGCCGAAGCAGAAGAAAGTTTCTCCCAGTTGGAACGCGGATTGGGAACATTGGACATGGTGGCACAGCTGGCACCGCTGCTGGGACTTTTCGGCACGGTGATCGGCATGATTGAGGCGTTTCAGAAACTACAGTCGGCAGGCTCGTCAGTTGACCCCTCGCTGCTTGCGGGAGGTATCTGGGTGGCGCTGCTGACCACCGCGGCAGGGCTGGCCGTCGCAATGCCCACCTCACTTGTGCTTAGCTGGCTCACCGCCCGCATGCAGCGCGAGAGGGTCTTTGCCAACCGTGCTTTGCGCACCATCTTTGCGCCGACAGCCCAGACCCGGCCAAGAGAGCCTCTTCAGGTGGCACATGGCACTTAAACTGTACAGCGCGCGTCGTGGAAGGCTCTCGATGACCTCGCTCATCGATGTGATTTTTCTGCTGCTTCTGTTCTTCATGCTGACGTCTACTTTTTCAAAGTTTGGCGAGATTGAACTGATGGCGGCGGGGCGCGGAGCTGACACAGCTGAGCGGCAAATGCTGTTTATCAAGCTGGGGGAAGACAGCCTGACCTTGAACGCACAACCGGCCGACCTTAGCCGCATTGCCGATCTGATCCGCCTGCAGCCGCAGGCTGGCGACGGCCATCTGGTTTTGATCAGCCCGGGCGAGGCGGCCTCCTCACAACGTCTGGTCGATCTGCTCTCACAGTTGCGTCAGGTGGCAGACCTCCAAGCCGTGGTGCTGGGCTGATGCGTATCCGGCCGCATACAGCGACGCAGAAGGAACCGACGATTGCGTTAATTAACATCGTTTTTCTGATGCTGATCTTCTTCATGATCGCGGGCACCTTGGCAGTGCCGCTCGATAAAGCTGTCACGCTGATTGAGGCCCGGGATCTGGAGGGACGGGAACCACCAGATGCCCTAGTGGTGCATGCTGATGGCAAGCTCACCCTACGCGGCAAGGTGCTGGCGGATGCCGCCACATATGTCGCGATGCTGACTGAAGATGAACGCGCCGAGGTGCGGATTGTCCCGGATCGCAATCTGCCGGCCCGGGATCTGGTAAAACTGGGCAATGCATTGCGCGCTGCCGGGGCGCAACAGGTGCTGCTGGTTTCCGAAAGAGCGTTGCAATGACGGTGCCGCACTCCCGGATCATCGGCGTGTTCGCTCTGTTTTTGGCCGCAGCTGGCCATGCAGGCATGGCGCAGTTCAGTGTCCCTGAAAAGGCCGAACTCGACGGTGGCAATACCGGCCTCGCGGCCCAGGGCTTTGCGTTTTCTGATTTGGTTCAGGGTGTTGATACGCCGGTTGTTACCAAGGAATTGCCGGATGCAGACATGGCCACAGCTGCCCCTGTAACTAAACTATTGCCGCAGGCCGAGAAGGTTGTGGTCGAGGCCGTGCAATCCGCTGTGCAGACCCCGCTGCCCGGTCTCGCTCCGATCTTACTGGCTGTTGAGGCCGAGCCAGGCCAGTTGCAGAAACCGCCAGAACCGCGTACGCCCGAAACGGCAAAAGCGGCACCAAAACCTGAGGTGCTTGAGCCGCTGCCTGACGCCAAACCGGAACCCAAGCCCCGGCCCAAACCCACAAGAGTGCAAAAGCGTGGGAACAATGCGGAGCAGAATACTCAGGCTGGAACCGCTTCCGGGAGGGCTTCAGAGCATTCCGGGCAGGCCCCAATATCCCCCGGCACAGCCAAACAGCAGGGTAATGCGACTGCAGATAATTATCGCGGCAAAGTGCTGCGGCGCGTGAAGCGTGCCAAACGTCAGCGGGTAAACATCCGCGGGGCAGCGCTGGTCCGGTTCACTATCACTGGCAGCGGCGCTTTGGCCTCTGCCCGCATAGCGAAAAGTTCGGGCTCTTCAAAGCTAGACAATATTGCATTGGCGCAGGTTCGCCGCGCAGCGCCGTTCCCGCCGCCCCCCAAGGGTATCAGGCCGTCCTACACGGTCAAAATCAAAGGTAAATAGCTGTACATGGAACGGCGGGTGGTGCATCTACCCATGCGTCGATGAAAGCAGAACCGACGCGAGACAACAGGATCGACTTGTCAGCTGCTACAGATCGCAACAAGCTGTCGAGAAACTGTATTGTAGGTCGTCGCAGTAGATCAAACGTCTTTTCTCCTGGGGTAGGCCCAAACTACTGGGCCGCTTTGTCGAGGTTGTTGACCGGGCTTGGGTTTCGTGGGCAGCATGGCATGCTCAGTCGGTACCGAAGCGGACTAAGAGCTAGCCGTACCATACGGAACGAACACGTAGCTGCCGGTGGCGCTAACAGTAGACCGTGCAATACAGGGTCTTGTCGAGTCCTTGATGCCCGCCAGGCTGGATGCAGGGGATATGGGCGGCCAGGCCACACAGCAAGCACCATTACCTCGTTGCGGCAGGTTCTGGCGCAACGGGTCGAGACTTTGCGTGCCGCGGCGGGATGCCCCGGTGCGCGGTGGATGGTCCTGATGGCATGTGGCGCGTCTCTCAAGGCGGGATGAAGGTGCCCTCTTGCCCCGTCCTGCCGACTGAAGGTACGTAATATCCTTGGGCTGGTTTCAGTTCTACCGGAAAATCCGCCGGACCGGTGCGTTTATAGCACAAAAACAGGAAATTCGCGGCCATCCACGAAAGGATCAGCATGTTTTGGAGCTTCCCAGCACAGATGCGATTTGTCACATCGATGGCAAGAATGGGTTTTTGAAGCACAGACGGCTATAGCCCTGCGCACATTGGGGCTGATGGGCCTGCTTCCTGCTGCGCCGGGCGAAAACCCCCGTATTGTAGTGGAAAAGGTGAAAGCAATTCAAACCAGCGTGAATCGGGCTGCGGAACTAACGGCGGCGGGCCAACCCGCCCAAGCGATACTGCGGGCGCTGGGGCGCCCTATAGCCGTGCTACCGCAACGAACTACAAGCGCCTGACCCGGCTCGGCTAGGGGAGAGGAATGGTCAGAGTGCTGTGCCAACTCGACTGTGTACCCTCGAAGCAGGGTAGAATGGCGTCCCTCGGCGCTGCCCCAGATCGAGCACATACACAGATCGCTCCCCGGTATTCTGACTACCGACGAGACCCGCCGCTGGGTTGCCGGTGGTGTCTCTGATGGCGAGGTGCAGGAACTCTAGGGTCAGGACGCATTCGAAACGGGCGAGCTGGATGCTCTTTTGAAGAGATACGACGTTGGTAGGCTGCGTCTTATTGGTTTGGACATGAATTACTGTGTGCAAAAGACGGCGCTGGCGGCCAGAAAACGAGGCTATGAAGTCACCGTCGTGAAAGAGGGGACGCTCGCAGCTACACAGACGGAAAGCGCTGAAAAGAAGATGTCGTCAGTAGGTGTGGCCACTTGCTGAGCGGACATTGATCTTTCAAGCGCAAATGGCAGCAAAGTCCGCTCAGCTGGCCTTGGCATCGACAGCCGCGATCAGCCGGTGATTGAGTAGCTCCCAGCACTTAGGCCGACACGGATGAATGCCAACGTTGTCTTTATCGGCGCTAGTAGTTCACCTGCTCAAAGCCGTAGTTCCCTTCATAGTCACGCCAGTCGACAAAGACAGAACTGTGATAGATGTTGGGGCAATTCTGGCCCCAGCGTTCGAGGCCGAAATGGGCGGAGGGAAGGGCGGCTATGGAAGACCTCTGCCAGGCGAAGTCGCCTTGGGTTCCGTATGTGCCGAGGACCACGGTGGCGCTACGATTGCAGTCGCCGTCACGTCCGGATTCACGTTGTCGCGCATACCGGACATCAAAGACTCGGATGGATCGTACGAAGTTGAACTCAGGTCCGCTGATATTGATGTCTGCCCGATCTTGAACGAGCCGGAGGTCCTGGTCGGCGGGAACAAGGTATTCTGGCGCTTCTGGGGTGCGCCAAGCAGCCGTAATTGGGTCGGCGGTATTGCGCGCTGGAAAGGATTGTCGCGGTCCAGTGCTGTTGTTCTGGAAGAACGCTTCAAAGATGCGGTCTACACTGTTTGGTAGAGGAGCGGTCTCATAGGACGCGCCCATGGGACAGCGCCAGATTTGAAGCGGAGGTTCCACCGGCCAAGGCGTAATTCGTCGAATGAACTCGGCTCGGGCTCGGGCGCAAGGGACGGAAGCGGGCCAACCGCCAGAAATACACAAGAGGATCGCGCAATCGATCGGGTATGTCTGCGCTCTGGCAGACATCGGTAGCGAAAGGCCTGTCACGGTTAAAGCGACTACGACCGAGGGGAGGAGTTTCTTAACTAGATGACGCATGCTGAGGACCTGCTGTGACAGGGCTCAGTATACATACGATAATATACTATCGCAACACTAGATACGATGATGAATAATGAAGTTTATGTTATTTCTTCTCCGGCTAATGCCGACCTTCGCTTATGCTTGGTAAAGGTGCACATCGCGGGACAATGCCGTCATTCGTTTTTCATATTTCGCTGACGCAGCACGGCTTCGCGCATGCGGCAGGTTTGTCGCTGCGTTGCAGCTCAAGTTGCCAATGCGGTCATTCAATCTGGCTAAATGTCACAAAGTCCAAACTCCACCTTCGCTGTCTCTTCGCAGCATGTTTTCGAAAACAGTAAGGCGCACAACAACTTGAAGCACCTACAACAATCACACCAGTCCCGTAAATAATGACGGGATCTTTATCCATGGTTTACCGACGATCTTGAAGCGATTCCTCGACGGTCCAATTGTTGCGCTCTTGATCTAAAGATTTCACGATTTCGAAGCTCTAGTGACCAGATTGTTTGGCTACGAGATCCTCGCGCAGCGATAAACCTCCAAGGCTAGAATAATCCGTTTGCGGGGTTCTAAGAGTAGGACGGAATATTGACTTTCACCGCCATGGAACAGCCTTGAACCGACTTGTCGCTTTGGTCCTGAAGATTACCTTGCGGGAGACGGTATCGCTACTTCGACACCAACCACGGTTGTCCCCGCCAAGTTGCCCTGTGCAGACCCGGTCCACGCAACGACAACGCCAGCTGCTGATCGCGTAATCCTTGGAAATCCTACCGACTCTCGCCCACGATTGATGTGGAGTGCTTGTGGCGAAGTACACCCGCTCTCCGGCGACACCTGACACACGACTATTGCTTCACCGCCATTCGCATACTCCAACCAAAGAGCAAGTGCTTTGCCGTCACCCATCTGCAAGACATCTACGCGACCTGCGGGTGTGCCGAGATCGAGTTGCAACGGGTCTTCAAAGGATGCGCCCCCATCCCTGGAAAACGCAATTCGAGCCTTTGCCTCGCCATTGGCACCGGTGAACCACACGACTACCGCGTACGTTCCCAACGCATCGATGGCAGGTCCGTTGACAGGGCATCCTGCGATTTCCCAGCCGTCGCCGTAGATTGTTTCGGGGTCGGTCCATTCTTCTTCGACCAACCTGACAACCGAAATATCGCGGATTTCTTCGGCTGTTCGGTCCCTGTAAACCGCTATGATGTTACCTGCTTCCTTGCGGACGGCCGATGTTTGACAGCACGTACAAGCGCGTGGGTCGAGCAGGCTTTCCGGTCCCATTGAACCGTCCGGCGCAATGCGACGTGCGCGGACCTGCATGGCATTCTCATAGCTGTCGTCTGCGGCTTGATTATCGTATGCACGACCATCTAGCCAAAGAGCTGTCAAACCAGCGCTATCATCAGGGATTAGCGACACGAAACCATGTTCACGCTTTGATCGGTCATCGTGGGGTATGATTGGCGTTGTCCAGTTCAAACCCTCATCGAAGGAGAAAGCGATCTTTACGTCGTATTGATAGCTGCCCGGCCCATTCAATTCCAACCAATGCGCTGCAAGCGTCCCATCGCTAAGCCCAACGACTGACGGAAAGTCGGCCCAGTTCACAAACAGTGTCTCAGATTGATGAATTGTACGCGCCTCCGTCCAATAGGTGCCATCGAACAGGGCCATCCGAACGGCGTTGTTACCTTCGGTCCAACTCATCACGATCCGACCATCGGGCAGTGTTGAAAGCGAGGGTTCACGTGCGTGATCCCCAACCGGTGCAACCAGTGGTCTGACTGGAAACAGAGGGGCATCTTCAGCCGCTACAAAGGGCGCACCGAGCATAAAAAGAGCCGTGCAAACGAATAAAAATCTAATCGGCCTCAACCTCCGGTCCAACCGAAACGAGATAAGCCCAGACTGCCTTGGCATCCGTTTCTTTCTTCAATTTGAATGACATGCCAGATTTCGCCTTGCTGTCGTTCAGAAAAGTCGCGAGGAACTTCTTCGGATCTGCAATATAGGCTACGAAATCGCTCTCGTTCCAGACCAAGCCATTCTCGCCCGCTTC
This sequence comes from Phaeobacter sp. JH20_02, assembly GCF_048056915.1. Classification (NCBI taxonomy): domain Bacteria; kingdom Pseudomonadati; phylum Pseudomonadota; class Alphaproteobacteria; order Rhodobacterales; family Roseobacteraceae; genus Phaeobacter; species Phaeobacter sp. JH20_02. The sequence continues at coordinate 20,255 of NZ_JAYMVP010000010.1, forward strand.
ACGAATAGAGTCCCGAAATTTATTCCCAAACATTTCTTCGGTCCCTGCTGTTCGGTTGTACACACCATAAAGATTTGGCCCAACCGCGCCACCCTTTCGGATAACGTCACCATCCGTCCTGACGATTGAGTGGCAGGCCTTGCACTTGTTAAATACCTTGTCTCCGGCCGATGCGTCGCCGGTTGCATGTCCATCGGCGAGAACACCTGTTCCGGACAATGCCAATGCTAGCGTTGCGATAAATTTAGGTTTCATTCGTTTCTCTCCCCGTTGATGACAGTTATTATCTACTGGATGGCTGTTATGCTTTTGCCTCAGGTCGACAGGTCACTCAGTTAATTCCGTTTTCCCTTTGAAGAGCCCGTATATATGCCACGATATTCAATACTTCTGCTCGTGTTACGCCCTCGACAGCTGGCATGTTGCCAAACTTCCAATGGTGCGCCCGAACACCATTCTGTGCTGCGAGGACAAACGCCATGTCACCGTGGTGGCCCGGCTCATAAATCTTGTGCACCAGCGGTGGAGCAACGCCGTCCTGACCCTGCCCATTGACGCCGTGGCAGGTCGCGCAGGCCGCACCATAGGCACGCTTGCCGATTTGCTCTTGCTCGGTGAAACTTGGGGGCAGCCTGACAGTTGCAAGCGCACCTGCGGGAAGTGCCATTCTTTCGTCCGTCTGAGTACTCGTCTGGGAGTGGGTCGGCTGCAGGATGTACCATCCTGCCGCAGAAACGGCGATCAGAGCAAAAAATATTGCTGCCCATTTCATGCTATCAAACTCCTTCATTGTGAAGCGAGGTCTCCATGCCCCTCGAAAGGCAAAGTCGTTTTTCTGAGCGGCGATTGCTCGAATTGGCTGACCTTTTCCAGCGTACTGTCATCAGCCTGGGCCACTTCGGACGAGTGGCCTGACCCGGCAAAAAAAGCCGTGATTTCGTGATACCGGATTCGGGTGTCTTCCAAGGTCTGATAGTAGCGGAAAAGTTCCTTCAGCGGTGCCGAGAAGTCCTTGTGCGCTGCCAGGACGGCCACCAGCGCGCCGAGTGTGATCCGCCCTTCGATGACGAAATATCCACCCAGAGAGTAGAACAGGAATGGCGTCAGCGCGGTCAGAAAATTGTTGAGGGCCTTGATGAAGAACTTCAGACGGAAAATCTTCCTGCGCACGTGCTCAAGCTCTCTAAAACTTGCGCTTACTGGCAGCAGCCCGGCCGGATTGACCTGCCGTTCGCGCAATTGATCGCTGAGCTGCCTGCCAAGCTGTCGGACCTCCTTGATCCTGGTGCGTGAAAGCGCGTTGACCCGCCGTTGCAGCTTGGGCAGCAGCACGAGCTGAATTGGCAGTACCGTCAGTGCGGCGGCACCCAAGACAGGGTCCTGAACGAACATGAAAAACAGGATCGTCAGAAGCGTACCGCCTTGCAGGATTGGCAGCGTAAGGACATCTGCCGCGAAGCCACCGATGGGCTCGACTTCCTGTGCGAGAATAGGGACGATCTCGCTTTGGTTTCCGGAGTCTGGATCGCTGCGCCATTGCCGATAGACCAGCAGGCGGAAGCGCCGCAGAAAACGCTCGGCGACATACCCTTTGAAGACGTTAAGGCTATATTTGTTTAGCCCATTCAGGATAATAGCCAAAAGGTAGAGACCGCAAAGAAGCATGAGGAAAACGACCTGGTCGACGTCTCGTCCCAAAACGGCAACTGGGAAACGGCCAGAATCCAGAGCGTTGTTTACGATCTGTTTTGGCAGTTCCAAAGTCAGATAGAGTATAGGCATCGCGATGAGGCTAACCACGATCATCAACGCTTGCTGCCTTCTTGAATAGCGCAAGACGGTGCTGAAAAGACTTCCTTCGAGCCCTCGTATGGGCTCTGGGTGGATCGCAGGCGTGCTGCGGTACTTCCAAAGCTTCAGAATGCCGCGAATAGCAAGATATGAGCCAACACTGATCAGCAGCGCGGGGGCCAAGACCAGTATGAGATGAATGAACGGATGAACCCAGTCCGGCGTGGCATCGCTGTAGTCGTACCCAAGGGCGGCAGCTACGTCGTGTACAAGCAGGTGATACCTATCCAAGAGTGACATTGAAAATGTCTAATCCTTGGACTTCGGCGCAAGGTGATCGTGCACGATGATGACGCCCCACATGCCCGCTTCCCGGTGGCCGGGAATCAAGCATACGAACTCCAGGTTGGTCATATCGGAGAAATCCCAGATCAACTCGGCATTTTGCCCACTAGGGATCGAAACCGAGTTGGCGCTGTCATGCTGCATATCGGGATGTTCGCGCATCCATTGCTGATGTTTTGCGACCTCGTCAAAGGAACCGAGAAAGAACTCGTGATCCAATGCGCCGGTATTTCTGATTGAAAACTGGACAACCGAGCCGCTTTCAATCTGGATCGCGTCCGGCTCGAAAAGCATGTAGCCGCTTTCCGTCTCCCGTATGGATATTTCAATCGTCCTGTCGATCGAGGAGCCATCACCGGGTTTCCCGATCGGATCATGGCCAGGCACTTCGAAGGCTCGCGCGTGAGGCTGCTGGCCCTTGCCACTGGAAGCGCCCACTGAAAAAGCCGGAAGGACAAGCGCAAGGGCGATGGTGCAGGTTCTCAGGAAATTCTTCATGCTCGGCTACCTCCGTAGCGCTTGATTTTATGGGATCTTCTTGCTTGCTTGGGCTAAGCGATCAAGGCGATGGGGCCGGAGTGTTTACCCCCGGCCCCATTGTTAGTAGTTACTTCATCTGCGTGACGGTCAGTTTACCCTTGACCCGGTCGGCAACGAACTCGATGTCCTGACCTTCCGCCATCTTGGCCACCATCGCCTCGTCGGCGCGGAACACCATGGTCATTGCCGGCATATCCAGGTTGACGAGAGGGCCGTGGATAATTGTGACCTTGCCGGCCTTTGCGTCGATTTTCTTGATGGTGCCGCTTGTGTATTCCACGTCAGCCTGAGCCATCTGGTCACCGACTGCGACCTCACGGTGCATTCCCGATTCGTAGTGGCCCGGGATCAGGCACGCTGCTTCGAATGTGCCAGAATTTGCGAAAGTCCAGACAACTTCGCCCGAGGCGCCCGCATCGAGACGGATACGGTTCGGATCGTCATGTTCCATGTCCATCTTGGCCATTTCGATCTTGTGCTCGGCATTACGCTCTACCGTGTCGAGGACGAATTCATGCTCCAGCTCACCCTTGTTGGTGATGTTGAAGCGGATGGTTTCGCCCTCCTTGATATCCATCGGCTCACTCTCGATCAGCATCTGGCCCTCATCGTTTTCGAGCAAAGTGACGTCGATTGTGCGGTCAACCTTGGCGGCGTCACCCGGCATGCCGACCATCATTGCGGCTGGCTTGGTCTCCCCATGTCCGCCGTCGTGTGTACCTGCAGCAAAGGCCGGTGCTGATAGCGCGATCGCGAAGCTTGTCGTCAAAAGAAGATTTCTCATTTTATTGTCCTGTAGGTTGGTTCGGTTGGAGATGACGAAGGGCCGCTCAGCCCTTCGAGGTTGGTTTCGGTGTGAGAATGGTTTTGGGGCTGTTGTTGGAGGCAAAGTCGGGTAATTCGCCAGTCCATTCGTAGGCCATCTCGCCCGGAGGGTTCTCGTACCAGCCGGGATCGGAGTAATCGTCCGCGTCGATGCCGTCCCGCACCTTCACGACCGAAAACATGCCGCCCATCTCGATGGGTCCGTACGGGCCCCAACCCGTCATCATCGGGATGGTATTGTCGGGTAGCGGCATTTCCATTTTTGCCATGTCCCCCATGCCGGACATGCCCATCGGCATGTATTCCGGCTGGAATTGACGGATCTTCTGGGTCAGCGGCTTCTTGTTCACCCCGATGAACGTCGGCACGTCATGGCCCATGGCGTTCATCGTATGGTGCGATTTGTGGCAATGGATCGCCCAATCTCCCAGATGATCGGCGACGAATTCGTAGGCGCGCATCGCACCTACGGGAATGTCGATGCTGACCTCCGGCCACTGTGCTTCAGGCGGCACCCAGCCGCCATCCGTGCAGGTGACCTTGAAGTCATAGCCGTGCATATGGATCGGGTGGTTCGTCATCGTAAGGTTCCCAACCCGTACTCGCACCCGGTCGCCCTTGTTCACGACCAGCGGATCGATGTCGGGGAAGATCCGGCTGTTCCAGGTCCAAAGGTTGAAATCCGTCATCGTCATGATGCGGGGTACATAGGTACCCGGATCGATGTCGAAAGCATTCAGCATGATCAGGAAATCACGATCCACCGGCATGAATGTGGGATCCTTGGGGTGGACCACGAACATGCCCATCATCCCCATCGCCATCTGGGTCATTTCATCGCCGTGGGGGTGGTACATGAACGTTCCGGACTTCACCAAGTCGAATTCGTAGACGAAGGTTTTGCCCGGCGGGATGCTTGGATGGCTCAATCCGGAGACCCCATCCATGCCTGAAGGAAGAATGAGCCCGTGCCAGTGCACCGTTGTGCCTTCCGGCAGCTTATTGGTGACGTAGATGCGCACCCGGTCGCCTTCGACTGCTTCGATCGTCGGGCCGGTGGATTGGCCGTTGTAGCCCCACAAATGCGCGATCATGCCGTCGGCAAGCTCGCGTTCTACCGGTTCGGCCACGAGGTGAAATTCTTTCACCCCGTTGTTCATCCGGTGCGGCAGGGTCCACCCGTTCAATGTGACCACAGGTGTGTAGTCCGGCCCGGTACTAGGACGCGCCGTGATCGCCGTTGCTGCGCTATCCATTTGGGCAGCTTCGGGCAGGCCCATGTTCAGGGTTTGACCCCAGGCTTTCGAAGAGACCAGCGTTGCACCTGCCGCGCCGGCTCCGAGTAATTGACGTCTATTTAGCATGTCAGTTCCTTTCAGTGTCCTGCGCCGCCACCGGCGGCAAGTGTCGCGCCTTCTCCACCAGCACCGCCACCGCCTTCGCCGCCGCCATAGATCGCAGCGGTCAGATCAGCCTGTGCCATGTAGAATTCGCGTTTTGCGTTTGCCGCTTCCAGTGATGCGCCCAGTTTCTCGCGCACGTCTGTCAGCAGCTCGAAAGTGTTGGTGATCATGCCGTTATAAGACAGCAGCCCCTCTTCTTCGACGGTCGTGCGTAGCGGCACCAGAACGTCGCGATAGTGGCGGGCGATCTTATACGCGGCGTGATAGGAGGCTTCAGCACCACGCGCTTCGGACCGGACGTTGACGGCTCTTTCTGCCAGCACGTTGGCTGCTTGCAGGTACGACAATTCCGCCTTGCGCATCCGTGCCTTCCCGGTGTCGTAGATCGGGATTGCGAACTCCACCTCCACCTGAGGGGTGGTCACGGTCTCCGTTTCTCCGTCCTCAATTTCCCGCTCCGCTTCGAACCCGGCAATGAATTCGAGATCGCTGATAATGCGAGTCTGATCAGTCAGACCAAACGCCTTGGCCTGTGCTTCCAGGCCAAGTTTGGCAACGCGCAGATCAACCCGATTTCGCAATGCTTTCGCTTCGATGTCAGTCACACGGCCGACGGAACGCGGCAGCGCAGGAAGAGCATCGGGCACATAATAGTCGACTTCGGTGCCCCACAGCCCCATGAGCCTGGTCAGCTGCTCTTTGGACCGGGTAGCATTCAAGCGTGCCTGGGCAAGTTGTCCGGCGAGTTCGGCATTGAATGCCTGTTCACGGGCCTGCCCGGCTGTGTTAAGCGCGCCGGTCTCGCCCAGTCTCATCGCTAATTCCGATCCGGCGTCAGACGTCGCTTTCGCACGGCGGAGATAACTCACAGCCTCGAAGGCGGCTACGGCATCGACCCATGCCTTCCGCGTCTGATTGGCCAGTGCGAGTGTGTCGTTCACGGCGCTCAGTTGAGCCTGCCGGAAGTTTGCGTCTGCAATGGCCGTACGCTGCTTGCGAGTGGTGGCATCGAGCACGTTCGACCGGATCAGTCCCTCGATCGCCCTGTAGGCACCCAGTTCGGGCGCACCGATGCCCAGTATACCAATCGACACGATTGGGTTTTCCGGCATCGATTGCTGCCAGGCCTCTGCGGCAGACAGGCCGACGTTTGCATAGGACGCCTGCAACCCTTTGTTGTTCAGAAGCGCGACCTGAACGGCGGTGTCCGCCGAAATGGTCTTGCGGTGCACCATTGCGTGCACCTGCTTCTTCAAGGCCTCGTTTTCGGCCTGGGTTTCGGCGAAGGCTGTCCGTTTGCCGAGGGCTGGTGTGACCTGGCTGGAAATATTGGCGAAGCCAGCTTTTGGTTCCGTGTAGATGCCCGGCACAGCGGTAGCACAGGCACCCAGGATTAGCGGAAAGCCGAAAACCAGCGGAAACTTCGATACCCGCATCAGTTGCCCTCCGTCTGTTCTTGATTGACGGAACGCCAGTCGCGGGGACCTGTAGGGCCGCGATAGGTGTAGCCCGCCAAGGGGTCCTGATAGCTGATCGGCGATGAAACTGCCGTGTTGACGACGGCCTGTTGGGTCGCGACGGACGGCAACGGGGTGGGCTCATAGGCGCATGCGCCAAGCCCGAGGGCCGAAGCCCCCATAAGTAGATGAATTTTCATGAAAGTAACCTGATTGGTGAACGTTGTCTCACGCAGACTCTGCGCAAGGCTCACACCCGTTTTGGGCGTCGGTTCAGATCAGGAATCGAGGGGGCCGCAGGAACCCTGCTGTTTCCACCGAATACGTTTGACCGTCGAGAATGACATATTCACTTGTACCAACCGGCTCTGCTTCGATCTTGGTGTCTTCGAGGAAGACGACAGAAATACAGATACCGTTGCAACACTCTTGGGATTGTTGCTCTTTGCCATCCTTGTCGGACGCTGCGATGTCGCTTGCGACCCTAAGCTTCTCATGCGCGTGATGCGCATCGCTTCCGGTGTCATGAGTCATGGCGGCACCAACGACAACAATAGACTTGGCTTGATGTCCGTCATGCATGCCGGACGCCGCGTGAGCGGCAGAAGGTGGTGAAAATACCAAGGCTAACGCAAACGCAATGCACGTAAACGTCTTGAACCAGCATGATATGAAAACTCGAAAGCTCATGCTCTAGATATCGGATACCGAAGCAATCCAGTCAATCCGTCCTGCGCAGGAAGGTTTGTCGCTTTTTTGTGAAAAAGGCGAGATTCGGCCGCTGCCGTCAGAAAATGTTGCATATCAGAAACATATAAAGAGCCAATATTCCCCTCCGGTCAGCGGAGCGATGCTGACGCGTCTTGTGCTACCGAACTTCAGCCAGCTTCTCAGACCTGTAGCCCGCGTCGCTGATCGCTACCGCCAATGCAGTTTCATCCAGAGTGCTGTCGACGCCGACGATAGGTGCAGTCAGATCGCACGAAACTTTTGCATCTGGGTCGGCAGCCATGATGGGCTTTTGCATGGAAGCGGCACGATGGCCGCGATCTCCGCGCAGATTGCAATAGACCCTGAAAGGAGTCCGCCCACTCGGATAGGAATATTCCGTTCTGAAAATTACCGCCAGCGTAAGACATGCAGAAAAGCTACTTTCCAATGCTATCAACATTTCCGCAACTAGGTCCGGCAGTAACCTACCATTTGTTATGTCGCTCGGCCTGCAGTCGAGACATGGAACGCGGTTCAGGAGATTTCGAAACTTAAATTTCATTCGTCCCAAAGACCTGGAGCGAATGCTTGGTTCCCAAACGCAGGTTCAACATCCTCGATCTCAAGCCGTATATGTGCCAACGTTCTAACATGCAGAGGTTTTTCTCCGTCGACATGCCCGGTGTTCAATTTGTGAGCATTGTCTTGGCATTCAGCCTCGCAGCGTTACTGGCGGTCCTCTGCCTTTATATCTTGCTTTCGCCGGGCTTTGCAGCGGCTCTTGCCGCCGGCGGGCCATCGCTGGCCCGCTTTCTGAGGCAAGTTACGACCAACGGTCTGCCCGTAGTTTTTGCCATAAACTATGTCAGTTTTTTTCTTTTCGCGGTGATACAGAAACCAAAGGTCGCCCGCCGAGATACGGCGTTTTTCGTGCTGGTGGATATCTTGCTCAGAGCCATTCTCTTTCCAAGCCTCCACGCACTGATCTACGTTTTGTCTGCCGACTGGTTCGAGTCATTCGGGGGCAGTCGTGCAACCGCGTTGTCGGTCGTTGCCCCAACCCTTGCGCGTTCGGCGTTTTTTGAGAACATCTCCGGAGTTTATCTTTATGCGACAATGATCAGCGCGCTGCCGCTATATGTTTCAGCTTTCGGGCAGTCGGAATTTCTTGGACCGACCGTTCGTCGCTTGCCAATAAAAGCGGGCTTGATGCTGCTCGCCTTGTTTGCGTTTGCCCTGTCGGTCGGATTGATCGCAATCGGTGCACAAGGCATCGCATTCCTTCAGGGCTAAATGATGGCTGGCTATTCACCGTGGGAATGCGCGGCCTGAGGTGCCAACCATCGCGACAAGTAAACGCGCTCGAAAGCGAAGACAGCGATCATTCCGACAGCCGCATACAGAACGATCATCGGGTCGCTTTGAAGCTTCATCACGGTGAAAGCTGCCAGTACAACTACATCGAGCGCCAGGGCAGTCAAAAGCACGATACCTGAGGCGCCGACGTCTGCTCGACGATAGTGGAACACGCCCCAATGTATGATCATGTCCATGACGAGGTAAAAGAAGGCACCGAGGGATGCGATCCGGCCTAAATCAAAGAGCACGGCCAACGTCGCTGCGATGACGACAGTATAGACCAGGGTGTGGCGTTGGATGGGACCTGGCATACCGAAGTGGCTGTGCGGGATCATTTCCATGTCGGTCAGCATCGCCAGCATACGCGACACCGCGAAGACGCTGGCCAGAACGCCGGACGCCGTTGCGACAGCGGCCAGGATCACCGTGAGTATGAAGCCGGTTTGTCCAAGGGCGGGCTGCGCCGCCTGTGCCAGCGAATAGTCACGCGCTGAGATGATCTCCTCGATCGTGAGACTCGAACCGACCCCGTAGGCGACCAACAGGTAGACGACGACGCAGATTCCGATCGAGAACATGATCGCTCGGCCAACATTGCGATTTGGTTCAGTGATCTCGGCCCCGCTGTTGGTGATCGTGGTGAACCCCTTGAACGCGAGGATGGCCAGCGCCGTAGAGGCGATGAACCCCGTGAGCCCGTAGGATTGAGAGGTCTCGGACGCAGCGGCGAACGCAAAACCACTAGACCACAGGGCCGCGATGCCAAACAGAGCTATGCCTCCAATCTTGATCGCTGCCATGATCAGCGAGAACAGCCCGACCGAGCGATTTCCGGCGATGTTCACCAGAAAGGCGAAAACGATCACGGCCACGGCCAGGGCGGGGACCAGTGGGCCGCCTTCGATATCGAAAGGGCGCAAGACATAGGTGGCGAAGGTTCGCGCGACGAGGCTTTCCGCGATCACCATGCTGAGCGCCATCAGCAGCGCGGCACCGCCCGCGATGGCTCCGGGGCCATAGCACTTCTGCAGGATCATGGCGATGCCACCCGAGGACGGCCATTTGTTCGACATCCTGATGTAGCTGTAGGCGCTGAAGCTTGTGACGACCGCGCCGGCGATGAATGCAAGCGGGAAAAGCGGGCCGGCGAGCTGCGCGATTTGCCCCGTCAACGCAAAGATTCCGGCGCCGATCATCACGCCTGTTCCCATCGCAATGGCTCCGCCCAGACTGATGGAATCTTCGCGGTACGTTTCTTTTTCGCTCTGCATAAATGGTCCCCTTTTAATTTTGGTTCGTCCGAATGCTGTTGCGCGCTTCTAGATACGAACGCCGCGAAGGCGCAGCGAATTGAGCACCACCGAGATTGACGACGCGCTCATGGCGAAGGCAGCAAACATCGGACTGATGAGGATGCCAAAGAAGGGAAACAGAACTCCCGCCGCGACCGGCACGCCGGAGGCGTTGTAGATCAGCGCGAAGAACAGGTTCTGGCGGATGTTGCGCATAGTGGCCCGGGCGAGCCGCCGCGCACGCACGATACCGTCGAGGTTGCCCTTGACCAGCGTGATGCCCGCGCTTTCGATGGCCACATCGGCGCCAGTGCCCATGGCGATGCCGACATCGGCTTGTGCCAAGGCCGGCGCGTCGTTGACGCCATCCCCGGCCATCGCGACCCTGTGACCCGCCTCTTGCAATTCACGGATGATCCGCGCCTTGTCCTCCGGCAGCACGTCGGCCCGGATCTCATCGATGCCGAGCCGTGCGCCGATGGCGTTGGCAGTGCGTTCGTTGTCTCCGGTCGCCATGATGACGCGGAACCCCAGTTCATGCAGGTCCTTGATGGCCGCAGGTGTGCTCTTCTTCACCGGATCGGCGACAGCGACAAGACCTGCAATGTCGCCATCCAGCACCACGAACATTACCGTCTCACCTTCGTCGCGGCGGGCATTGGCCTTGGCGGTCAACGCGCCTGCCTCGAGCCCTAGTTCGCGGATCATCGCCAGATTGCCGAGCGCCACCGCTTTGCCGCCCACAACACCCTTGACGCCCTTGCCAGTGATCGCCTCGAAGTCCCGAGCATTGTCCATTTTGACATCTCGCTCCTCCGCACCCCTGACGATCGCTTCGGCCAAGGGGTGCTCCGATCCGCGCTCAAGCGATGCGGCGAGACGCAAGACCTCGGCTTCGTCGTGGCCGGGTTGCGGGAGTACGTCGACAAGCCGCGGCTTGCCTTCGGTCAACGTGCCGGTCTTGTCGACGATCAGGGTATCGACTTTCTCGAACCGCTCCAGCGCCTCGGCGTTCTTGATTAGGACCCCTGCCTGAGCGCCCCGTCCTGTCGCCGTCATGATCGACATCGGTGTCGCCAGGCCAAGCGCACAAGGACAAGCGATGATCAGAACCGCCACTGCCGAAATCAATGCGTAGGAAAGCGCAGGCGCGGGCCCCCAGATCGCCCAGGCGATGAAGGACAGGACCGCGATACCGATGACGGCCGGAACGAAATATCCCGCCACCTTGTCGGCATATTTCTGGATCGGGGCGCGCGAGCGCTGCGCGTTCGACACCATCTCGACAATTTGAGCCAGCATCGTGTCGGACCCGACACGCGTCGCCTCCATCACCAGACTGCCAGTGCCGTTGATCGTCGCACCAGTTACCGGGTCGCCTTCGGTCTTCTCGACCGGCACAGGTTCACCGGAGATCATGCTTTCGTCGATCGAGGACCGGCCGTCCAGAACCACGCCATCGACAGGAACCTTGTCACCGGGCCGTACGCGCAGCCGGTCGCCGACCTGTACGTCCTCCAGCGGGATCTCCTCTTCGGAGCCATCGTCCCGCATGACCCGCGCGGTCTTGGCGGCCATATCGAGTAGCGCACGGATCGCCTTGCCGGTTCCTTCACGTGCGCGCAATTCCATCACCTGACCGAGCAGCACGAGCGTCACGATCACCGCCGCCGCCTCGAAGTAGACGCCGACATGGCCTTCGGAGTCTCGGAACCCATCAGGGAATATGTCCGGTGCGAGAACGGCAACGACGCTGAAGAGCCAGGCGGCAAGAACGCCCATGCCGATCAGGGAGAACATGTTGAGGTTCAATGTGCGGAACGAAATCCATCCGCGTTCCAGAAACGGCCAGCCGCACCACAAGACCACTGGCGTTGCCAGGATCAATTCGATCCATTGTGTGGTGCCTTCGCCAAAAAAAGTCCGGACTGCGGGGAAACCGACGAATGGCCCCATCGTGAGGACAAGGAGCGGGATCGTCAGGACTGTGCCGACCCAGAACCGCCGTGTGAAATCCACCAGTTCGGGATTTGGACCTTCATCGCCCGGCACACCGGATTCCAGTTCCAACCCCATGCCACAGATCGGGCACGCGCCCGGATCAGGCTGCCGCACCTGAGGGTGCATCGGGCAAGTGTAAATGGGACCATCATGCCCTTGGGGAACCAGATCATATCGTCCATCCGCCGGCGCGGCACCTGCTTGGTGGTCGTGATGATCATGTGCTGAATGGACCTCGAGCTCCGATTCCGGCACGAGATGCATCCCGCATTTCGGACAATTGCCGGGCTCAACCTGCCGCACCTCAGGGTGCATTGGGCAAACGAATACCGAAGAAGCTGCTGTGGTTTCAGAACTGTCGGGGGTGCTCATTTTGCGGTCCTTTCCGAGAATGCTTCTCTTGCCTAAGGCTTCCATCCACAGGAGGGTCAAGAGAGATCAGTATGGTGATTACATTGCGGATCTGCGGGGTGGCGCTGTCCGGCCCCGTTCCCGTCGGGCGAGCACGATCAACGCCAGCCCGACCAACACCATCGGCATGGAGAGCAACTGGCCCATCGTCAAACCCCACTCACCAAAATGGAGCGCATGGCCAATCGGGTTGTCCGCCGTCACAAACTGTTGGTCCGGTTGCCGGAACATCTCGACGAAACTTCGGGCAAGACCATAGCCGGTCAGAAACACGCCAGCCAAGGCACCGGGCATTTTCAGCCAGCCCCGGCCCCAAGCGAGATAAATGAGCAGCATTCCAAGAATGAGCCCCTCCAATAGCGCCTCGTACAGCTGGGACGGGTGTCGGGCGCAGAGGCCGCTAATCCCTGGGCAGGCCTGCGCGACTTCGCCGGGAAAGATCACCGCCCAGGGAACGTCCGTCGGCCGCCCCCACAGCTCGTTGTTGGTGAAGTTCGCCAGCCTCCCAAGAAACAAGCCTGGTGGTGTTGTCAAAGCCAGCAAGTCGCCAGTGCTGAGCAATGACGCGTTTTGTCGAAGGCAGAACAACAAGGCCGCGATGACAACGCCCGCGAAGCCCCCGTGGAAAGACATGCCGCCTTGCCAGACCATCAGAATCTCCAAGGGATTGGCGAGATAATATGCGGGCTGGTAGAACAGTACAAAGCCCAGGCGACCACCAGCAATCACGCCGATGATGATCCACGTCAGAAGATCTTCGATCTGCGTCCGGTCAAGCGGCGGTCCAACTGATGTCCAGAGCGCGGGACGGCTTATGGCACTCAAACAAATGCGCCAGCCAATCAGGATACCGAAGATATAGGCTAGCGCGTACCAGCGGAGTGCGAATGTGACCCCCCCGATGTCGAAGGAGAAGAGGTCGGTTCCAATATCCGGAAATGGCAATCCCGCTGGCAGCACTGGGTCAGTTCCTCATCAGGAATTTACGTGGGGATTAGATGGCATTAATCGAGCACCGCCAATGGCGCTGGCTCTGCGACAGGGCATCCAACGCCCATCCCGCCATCACGCGGTGTCGAGGGCGTCCCGCAGGAGATCGCGGACTTCGCCGGCGACCGCGTCCAGGTCTTGGTTCTGCACCGCCTGCATCGAAGCGACAGGATCGACCGCGCTGACCTCGGTGTCGCCGTCCACTTGCCGCAGGATAACATTGCAGGGAAGCATCGCACCGATGCGAGGCTCGATCTCGATGGCTTTGTGCGCCATGCCCGGATTACAGGCCCCCAAGATGCGGTAAGGCGGCATGTCCGCATCAAGTTTCTTTTTCATCGTCGCTTTGACGTCAATCTCAGTCAAAACGCCGAAGCCCTTGTCTGCCAAAGCATCCCGAACACGCATCTCTGCGTCATCGATTTTGGTGTCTTTCAGGACGCGATCATAGGTATAGGCCATGGGAATTTTCCTTTCAGTGTCTCTATTTGTTGGCATACCGAGGCTAAACGGTTCAGGTCGCGGTTCGGTTCAATGTCCCGACCGCGAATGGTTTTGGCGTTGTGAGGACGGGTGCCGGAAAATAAACCGGCACCCATTGGCTCAGTTGTCCTGCATCATGGAGCCGTTGCCCATGCCCTGACCGTTGCCGGGCCGCGCAGGCGCATCTGCCATATTCGACCGCATCATCTGCATCCGCTCCATCCTATCGGCAGGAGCGGCCATCTCTTCCGGCGTCACCGCGCCGTCGCCATCGGCATCGAGGTGTTGGAAACGATCCACCATCATTTCGCGGATCATTGCGCTGTGGAGAGCTTCAAACTCGGTAATCGAGAGGTTTCCATCCCCATCGCTGTCAAACTCGGAAAGCTTGGCCTGAAGCCGCGTGCGCATTTCTTCCGGCGTGGTTGTGCCGTCTCCATCAGTGTCGAACATTTGCATCATGCCGGCACCCATGCCTGGGCCCATCATACCACTGCCCATGCCTGCGCCCATCATGCCGCCGCCCATCATGTTCCCGTGCATGCGCTTCATCATGTCCATCATTCCGCCCATGTTCGCCATCATGCCCGGACCACCGTTCTGCATCATGCCTGCCCCACCTTGGGCACCAAGCTGCCCACCGTGCCCATGGTTGGCATCCGCGAAGGCCGCGCCACCAAAGGCGGTTGCAGCCAGGGTCATTGCAGCGAGTAAAGTGTTGCGTTTCATTTCGATCACCTCGTGTCAGTGTTGCGATACCCACTATATGGGATGCACCTGCAGATGCGGAATAACACGCGAGCCGGTGTTTTGTATCGCGAGGTCACAAAGGCGGGGTCTGTTACAAACTGCGACAAATCAATTCGGGGCGAACGCTCCTCTTCATCTAAGACATGCGATATCCAGAGAAAAACCTGTCGAGGAGTCGTGTACCAACTGACACCGAAACCATGTTTCGGTGGAAGTGAAATTCGGAAGAGTTGGTGTCGAGAGTGGCAGAGGCCCTGATGTTCCCGAAAATTCAGTCATTCAACCCATGGCAGGAGGCTGCAAGTTGCTCTTTTTGAACCGCATTTTCTTGGTGCTTGCCTTGGTGATTTTGGCGGGGTGCGGTGCAGGAAACGACATGCGCCCTGATGCTTCAGCCGAAGTCATCAGTAGTGCATCCTACAGTCACGACGGACCGGCCGCGTTGACGCTGTACACTATGATCAATAACAGGTCCGGGGCGGGTGCGCATACCAGCGTCATGATCAATGGGTCGCAGCGCGTTATCTTCGATCCGGCAGGAACGGTCCGGCTGAGCGCGGTACCGGAACGGGGAGATGTGCTTTATGGCATTACTCCACAAGTGGCCGATTTTTACGCACGGGCTCATGCACGGGAGACCTACCATGTCGTCATACAAGAGATCGATGTGTCCCCCGAAGTCGCGGAGCGCGCCTTGCAACTTGCATTGGCAAACGGTCCGGCTGCTTCAGGCTTTTGTAGCGTCAGTACTTCTGCGATCCTAAGGCAATTACCAGGATTTGAATCCATTGGACGCACATTTTTTCCAAAGCGCCTGATGGCGGATTTTGGCAAGTTGCCGGGCGTGCGAACCACAAAGCTGTTCGAGAACGATGAGGACGACAAATCCGTAGCGATCGCACAGTTCGAAAATTCACTTGCGACGCGGCCTTGAGTGTTCGTCCAACAATTCGTTGCAAGTTGTCCCTGCACGACGCGGTACTCGGCGTGTGAGCCAAAGATTCTCTGTCCTACGAATAGGTCAGCTTCGAGCGGTAACGCTGTCTTCGGCCGAGTAAAGGAACGCCGTCGATCCGACAGCGACATTCGGATAGAGATCATTGATATGGGCCATCACCATGCGCACGCATCCCGAACTGGCCCGGCCGCCAATGCTGCGAGGGCTCGGCGTTCCGTGAATTCGAAGGTACGTATCCCGATCTCCGACGAATAGATACAAAGCCCTGCTGCCCAAGGCATTGTTGGGGCCGGGCTCCATACCGTCGGCAAACCGCTCGTAAGCCTCCGGATCGCGTTCGATCATTGACTGTGTTGGCGTCCAGTGCGGCCATTCGACCTTTCGGCGGATCGTATAGGTGCCGGGTTCATAGAGATCGCCCTTGGCAATCGCGACCCCGTAGCGCATCGCGGTGCCATCTTCCTCGATATGGTACAGATAGCGCGCGATCGCATCGACGTGAATGTCACCCGGGCGCAAACCGTCATTCGCCAAAACGCGTTGCGGCAGCAGCCTGGGATGCAGCCCCCATGGGTTGGTTGTTGCCGGGTCATAGTTGGCGGGCGTGACCTGCGCATCCCAAGCTGCTTTTTCGGCTGTTGTCGGCCAGGTCTTAGCGAATGCTGGCGAACTCAGAGAAGCTGAAAACAGCGAGCCGGAAAGTGCAAGGAAGTGTCGTCTTGTAACCATGAAGCGAAGCCCTTTGTTTGTTTTCGATGAATGCGAGACGATTCAAGAAACGTCCGCGACCCCATGCCATCGACCCTTTTGATGTCTTGCGATCGCGACCAACCAGAGGCAAGCAAGGACACCGCTTAGGATCGCGTTCCAACTCGCCATGGACAACGTCAGAAATTCCCAGACAACCTCATTGCACAGAACAAGAGTGGACGCATTTGAACTCGCAGAGGGCAGCAATTCCGATACCGACATTTGGGAAACATCGAGGCCGGATCCCGTGCAAGAAGTCGGTCCCTCCCACCAGCCGCGCTCGACACCGGTATGAAACATTCCCAACGCGGATGTGCTGAGTGCCGACAGGGCACCGATTATCAGGATTGGCAAAATCGGCAGAGCAAAGAGCAACAGAGCGCCCATTCCAATGGCGATTGCGTGTGGGTAGCGTTGCCAGATGCACATTGCGCACGGCGCGTACCCAAGAGCCTGGAAAACGAAGGCCCCTAACAGCAAGGCGGCTGATCCTGCCGCCGCAGTCATGCCGAGAGATTTTGGTGTCAGGGTCAATGAACGCTCCCGTTGGCAATCGATGGACCTGTTTCTCGCTTGTCAGGTTACGTAGACGGCAAAAGGCCTGTTATCATTCAGAGATTTGTAACGGTATGTATCCGTCTCGACCCTCAGCCGACTCTGATCCACGTTGCCATACCGTCGGCTTGGTGGCTCAACATGTGGCAATGCAGCATCCAGGATCCCGGATTGTCCAGGACGACGAGAATATCCCGCGTCTCGCCGATATCCAGGAAGGTCGAGTCCCGGTATGGACCGGCTTCCCCCGCCGCATCGAGTTCCCAGAAATGGTGGCCATGCAGATGCATGACGTGTGGAAACCCGGTTTCGTTGCGGATTGAAATGCGCACGGTCGTCCCCCGCGCGACGGATAGGAAAGGGGTTCGAGGCAGTCCAGATACGTCATTGAGCGCCCATGTTCCAGTGCCGTTATGGGACGCGCTTCCCGCACCTCCCTGGAGCACCAGCTCCGCGGTTTGGCCGGGGTCTTGCGGGGCGGGCATTCGGTTGGCGGGCAACGCGGTGATGGGCACTTTCGCAGGGTCACGAGAGCCGGAAACAGCGATTTCGCCAAGGCTCAACGTCCACTCTCCAAAGCTGTCGTCGAATCTAATAGGCCCGGTCGCATCACCAATCACATCGCATCTTTGCCCCGGAGCTAGGAGGATGGGTTCGAGTGTCTGTGGCTGCGCCAGGGGCATACCATCCAGTGCAACGATCTTGCCTGCCAGACCGTCCAGCCCGACACGGTAAACCCTGTCGATAGAGGGATTTATCAGGCGCAAACGCAGGCGGTCGCCTTGTCTCACATTCTTGCTGGTTCCATTGGAAACAAGCGCCGTGACCGTATTGCCGATACGGCCCTCGGTCGCGAAATGAGCCGGGTTGAACCCTTCGTCGTACTGTCCGGACTGATCCAACAAGACATCGAAGAACTGAACAACAATGTCATGGTCGACAGCCGGCGCATTTTGCTCCTCGACGATGAAGGCGCCGAAAAGGCCGCGGCTGACCTGATCGTAAGACAGGTAATGCGAGTGATACCAATACGTGCCGGCATCCGGGACGCCGAATTGATAACGATACGTGTCGCCCGGAATGACCACATCCTGAGTGAGAACGTTGACACCATCCATCCGATTTGGAACCCGCAACCCATGCCAGTGAACAAGAGCGCCCTCCTCCAATCGGTTATCGAGGGTAATGCGGGCGGTTTGTCCTTGTCGCATTCTGACTTCTGGGCCCGGCAGACCACCGTTGAAGCCCAACATCGACACGTCGTACCCAGCAAGGCGCGCCTTGATCGATTGGGGCGCGAGGATCAACTCGCGTGTCGCTGCTGGCAAGCGGGTACCAGCCAGCGCAACGGTCATCCCGCCAAGGAAAGACCTCCGGCTCAAAGACAATTCCGTCACCTCATGAATGATGGACTGGCTTTCGCCAACTGCCGCACTTGTGCCATTTCCGGAAGAGGAACTTCAAGGCGACAGAACGCTCCTCACGCCGTTGTCACTTTGGGATACAGGAAGACGCGGGCGCCAATTTCTACGCGATCATACAAATCTTTTACGTGTTCATTCGTCAACCGCGCGCATCCATTCGACACGGCCGATCCAATGGTTTCCGGAGCGTTGGTTCCATGAATACGAAGATAGGTATCGCGTCCCTCATCATCATAGAGATACAGCGCGCGGGCCCCGAGCGGGTTGTTTGGCCCGCCTTTCAGCCCATCCTTGTACTTCGCGTATTTGCGTGGCTCGCGCCGGATCATGGCGTTCGTTGGCCGCCACCATGGCCATTTGGCCTTGCGCGCTACCGTGAACTCTCCGGGTTCGTACAAACCTTTGCGCCCTACCCCGACCCCGTAGCGGATCGCCATCCCGTCCTCGAGCATGAAATAAAGGAAAAAATCGTCGGGAACGACGTGGACATCGCCTTTAACCCAGTCACCACGACGGGTGTTTACCAATTGTGGTTCGAACCGTTCGGGCAATTTGACTTTGTGGGCCCAGGCAGTTGTGGGCAGAAAGCAACCCATCGCTCCGGCACAAATCAATTCTCGTCTCGTGAAATTCTGCATGGCGCGATCTCCTCGGACCCATGAAAATTCAGTGCGCGTCAGGGGCAAAGAAAAGAAGCCGTGAACCGGGGCAAACGACGCGCCTTTGTTGCCTTGAAACTACGAAAATTCGTGCTTTTGGAACTCTCCAGCGCTGGAATGTTGTTGTTTTACAGAGAACTGCAAGGAGGTGACTGGAAATGCACTACTCACGATTCTTTATGATGATCGGAACATCGACCGTGGTCATGTTCGTTCTGATGTACCTGAACACCTATCTTTGGGGCCATATCTTCTTTTCGGAGACACGCCTTTACATGGCCATCCTGATGGGGGCGACCATGGCCGTGATCATGTTGGCGTACATGTTGTCCATGTATCAGAACACCAAAGCCAACATCGCGATTTTCGTTGGCGCAATAGTCCTTTTCGCGGCGAGCCTCTGGCTGGTTCGCGGGCAATTCACGGTACAGGACAGGTCCTACATGCGCGCCATGATCCCGCACCACTCGATCGCCATCATGACGTCGACTCGTGCCGAGATCACCGACCCGCGCGTCCGGGGGCTCGCAGACGACATTATCTATGCGCAGGACAAGGAAATCGCCGAAATGCGCTACCTTATTGCTGACATTGGAGCAAACGGCGAAGCATCGGCCACGCGAAGCGAAACGCCGGCGCAGGTTGTGGATGCGCAACAGGCGCTTCAAACGGAGGTCGTGTCAAAAATCGATCCTGAGTTTCTGACGGAAGACGAAATCGCTGCGGTGTTCCCGAATGGCGGAAATTGCCGCTTTGCTTACACCTCGGACAGTCCGGCTGTACTGGTGACTGGTGAAACCGGCGAAGGGTCTGCCGCCGCGATGAAGATCAGCGGTGATCTGGTGCGCCTGAATGCGCAGGGCGAAAATGCATTTTCTGAAGGCCCGCTGTCGGCCGAGATCGCAGAGACGAACGGTGACCTGACCGATCTGATCGTCAGCGCGGGAACCGACTACGAAGCCGGGTTCCGTGGTCAACTTACGTGCAGCGGATAAGGAGGAAAGGACATGCCCCGCGACACAGACAGTAAATCCGCGCAGCTTTATCGCATGGTCATGCCGGGCCATGTCTGCCCCTACGGTCTGAAATCGAAAGACCTGCTGGAGCGGCAAGGCTTCGAGGTGGAAGACCATCCGCTTGACACCCGTGAAGACACCGATGCTTTCATGGAGAAGCACGGGGTCGAGACGACGCCGCAGACTTTCATCGGGGACGAACGGATCGGCGGTTACGATGATCTCAGGGTGTTTTTCGACATTGACCCACCCGAGGAAGAGCAAAGCGACACGACCTACCAGCCGGTCATCGCGATCTTTTCCGTTGCCGCGCTGTTGGCATTGGGCCTGTCTTGGCACCAGTACGGGTCGGTCCTTACCTTGCGGGGGTTCGAATGGTTCATTTCGCTGTCCATGACCATTCTCGCGATCCAGAAATTGCAGGATGTCGAAGGGTTTTCGACGATGTTCCTCAACTACGATCTGCTGGCGCGCAAATGGGTGCGATACGGCAAGGTCTACCCGTTCGGCGAAGCGTTGGCAGGTGTCCTGATGACTGCCGGCGCGCTGCTGTGGCTCTCGGCGCCTGTCGCCCTGTTTATCGGCACGGTCGGCGCTGTCAGCGTGTTCAAGGCTGTTTATATCGACAAGAGAGAGCTGAAATGCGCCTGCGTCGGCGGTGACAGTTCCGTCCCGCTGGGGTTCATTTCGCTGACGGAAAACCTGATGATGATCTTCATGGGTATCTGGATGCCGGTCCGCGCGATCTGGTTCTGAGGTACAGCCCCTTCTTGCCTGTCACTTGGCCAACCGCTCCGGCGACAGATCCTCGATGATGGGGCAGTCGGGCCGGTGATCCCCGGCACATTTTTCCACCAGTTCGGCGAGCGTCGCGCGCATGGATTGCAGTTTCGCGATCTTTTCCTCGATCTGGCGCAGATGGTCTTCCGCAACCGCCTTCACTTGCATGCTTTCGCGGTTTTCATCCTCGTAGAGCGACAGGAGCGTCCTGCAATCTTCGATGGTGAACCCCAAGGCCCGTGCGCGACCCAGAAACGCCAGCTTGTGAATGTGGCTCTCGGTGAACGCGCGGTAGCCGTTCTCGCTACGGTTCGGGCGGATCAGCCCGATGTCCTCGTAGTAGCGGATTGTTTTTTGGGGGCACACCCGATTGTCGGGCAACGTCTCCGATGTTCATGTCGAACCTCCGTTATTCTGCTGGAGCAGGAGTGGCGGCTGCCAGCTCTGCCGGGATTGCGCGCTGCTCGTCCATCGCAGGCGCGATGCGCCGCAGCCGCAGGGCATTGGTCAGGACAAACACCGAGGACAACGCCATCGCACCCGCCGCAAGGATTGGTGACAGGAGCAACCCAAAGGCGGGATAAAGCACCCCGGCAGCGACCGGAATAAGTGCCACGTTGTAGGCAAAGGCCCAGAACAGGTTCTGCCGGATGTTGCGCATGGTCCGCCGCGATACTTCGAAGGCGTTCACCACGCCGCGCAAATCGCCCGACATCAGGACGACATCCGCAGATTCGATGGCCACATCGGTGCCGGTTCCAATGGCGATGCCCACATCGGCATGCGCCAGCGCCGGGGCGTCGTTGATCCCGTCGCCGACAAAGGCGATGCGCTTGTTCCCTTGGCGCAAACTGTCGAGCGCCGCAACCTTGCCGTCCGGCAGGACGCCGGCGATGACGTGGTCGATACCGGTTTCGCGGGCGATGGCTTCGGCGGTTTCGCGTTTGTCGCCGGTGATCATCGCAACCGCAAGACCCTTTTCGTGCAGCGCTGCGATGGCTGCGCGGCTTGCCGGTTTGACCGGATCGGCCACGCCGATCACGGCGGCGACACGCCCATCTATGGCAGCGTAAAGCGCCGTGCGACCCTTGCTTGCGATCTTCGTTTCCTCTGGAGCCAATGCCGAGACGTCAATGCCTTCGCGCGCCATGTAGCGGTCGGCCCCAACCAACACCTCCACGTCTTCGACCACGGCGCGCACGCCGTAACCTGTGACCGATTGAAAGCCTTCGGCCGCCACAAGAGGTGCGCCCTCGGCCCGCGCGGCCCGCACGATGGCGTCCGCGACAGGATGCTCGGAGAGCGACTCCACGGCAGCGATCTTCGAGAGCGTTGTTGGGCGATCGAACCCTTCCGCCAGCACAAGGTCAGTCAGTGCGGGTCGCCCCTCGGTCACCGTGCCTGTTTTGTCGAGGGCGACCACATCAACGGAATCAAGTTGCTGCAAGGCGTCACCTTTACGGAACAGGACACCCATTTCCGCAGCACGTCCCGTCCCGACCATGATCGAGGTCGGCGTCGCAAGCCCCATCGCGCAGGGGCACGCGATGATGAGCACCGACACACCGGCGACCAGCGCCATCGTCAGGGCCGGATCAGGCCCGAAAAACAGCCAGACCAGCACGGTCGCCGCCGCGATCGCCATGACGGCAGGTACGAACCAAAGCGTGATCCGGTCGACCAATCCCTGGATCGGCAGCTTGGCGCCCTGGGCCTCTTCGACCATGCGAATAATTTGCGCCAGGGTTGTGTCGGCGCCGACCCGGGTGGCGCGGAATTGCAGACTTCCGGCACCATTGACCGTCCCGCCGGTCACCGGATCTCCGGCACTTTTTTCAGCGGGAATCGGCTCGCCTGTCAGCATGCTTTCGTCGACGCGGCTGGTCCCCTCGATGACCTCGCCATCAACCGCGATGCGTTCACCAGGGCGCACGATGACGATGTCACCCTGAACTAGCGCATCGATCTCGATCTCTATGCTTTCACCGTCCCGCATCACGCGTGCGGTCCGCGCCTGAAGCCCCAGCAGCTTCTGGATGGCCGCGCCCGTTCTCCCCTTAGCGCGCGCTTCAAGAAAACGCCCCAGCAAGATGAGGACGACGATGACCGCTGCCGCCTCGAAGTAGACAGAGCGCAGCGTGTCAGGCAAGGCCGATGGTACGAATGTCGCAACTACGGAATAGAAGTAAGCCGCCCCGGTGCCGACCGCGACGAGGCTGTTCATGTCGGGCGCGCCCCGGAATAGGGCCGGGAAACCCTTGGTGTAAAACGTCCGGCCCGGGCCGAAGAGAACGATTGTCGTGAGAACGAATTGAAGAAGCCAACTCGTCTGCTGACCAATCGTGGTCTCGATAAGCATATGAACGGCCGGAATGACGTGGCCACCCATCTCGATCAAAAAGACCGGCAAGGCGAGGATGGCTGCAAAGGTGACCCGTTTGGCAAGCGCCAGAGCCTCTTCCTCCTTGCGCGCAACCCTGTCGTCACCGGCTTGGGCCGTTGCCACGGTGGCCGGATACCCTGCCGCGCCGCTTGCATCGATCAGATCGGATGTCGTGACAAGACCTTCGACGTAAACCACCGTCGCCGTCTCGGAGGCGAGGTTGACGTTCACCTCGACCACCCCGGGCACCGCGGCAAGCGCCTTGTCGACCCGCCCGACACAAGAGGCACAGGACATGGCCGCAATCGTGAGTTCGGCCCTGACCGTCCGCGCAGGGTAGCCCAGCTCGCGGAGAGTTTCGATGACTTCCGGAACGCGCTTGAGCGCGTCCACGCTCATACGCGCGGTTTCGGATGCAAGATTCACCGACACATCCTCTACGCCGTCGATTGCATTCAATGCGCGATCGACCCTGCCGACACAGGACGCGCATGACATGCCTTCGATCGGCAGGCTGATCTGTTTGGGTTCGGGCATATGTTTCACCTGTTTTTCCATTCGAGGTGGAATGTAGGGCTTCCAGTAACTGGAGGGTCAATGGGAGGGCGCCAAATAAATTTCTTCTCTTGACCTTCCAGCGCGGGGAAGCCCCATGTCACCGGCAGAAATCAGATCAAGGAGTGGTTCCGATGAAGTTCAGCGTTCCGGACATGAGCTGTGGGCATTGCACCGCAGCAATCGAAAGCGCAGTGAAAACCGCAGATCCGAATGCAGGCGTAGAATGTGACCTTTCTGCCCGACAAGTGCGTGTCGACAGCGTGTTACCAGCCGATCAGGTCCAAGCGATCATTCGGGATGCGGGCTATGACGTGGAACCTGCGGCCGCTTGATGCAGTGCCCGGACCACCCAGGGGCGGTCCGGGCAAGAACTTTCAGTCTTCGTCTTTGCGGGCTTCTTCGACCAAGTCGGCAAGCTGCGCCTTTTCGACAAAGCCAGGCACCAGCGCGTCACCGATCACGAAAGACGGCGTGCCGTTGAAGCCCAGAGCTTGGGTCAGTTGCATGGATGTCGCAATGTGCTCTTCGACCTCGGGGGCCTCCATGTCCTTGCGCAACTGCGCGATATCCAGGCCGATCTCCTCGGCAACGCGCAGCACGGAGGCCTCTTCCGCGCGGCCTTCCAGCCCCATCATCGCCCAGTGAAACTCTTCGTATTTGTCCTGCTTGCGCGCTGCCAAGGCCGCTTTCGCGGCGAACACCGATCCGTCTCCGAGAATGGGCCATTCACGATAGACGAGGCGAATGTTTGGATCCTCTTCGATCAAAGCCCGCACCTCGGGTTTGACCCGCCGACAATAGGGACAGTTGTAGTCGAAAAATTCCACAACGGTGACGTCCCCTTCCGGGTTGCCGAGAACCGGCGCATTCGGATCGTTCTCGATCAGATCGCGCTGGTCATTCAGAACTTGGGCCTGACTGAGCTCCTGCGCTTGCGCCTGCCTCTGTTCGAGGATCGCCACGGCCTCCATGACAATCTCCGGGTTCTCGCGGATTGCCTCGAGCACAAGTTCCTTGACCCGGGACTCTGACAGTTCGTCGGCGAGTACCGGTATCGGAAGCAAGGCAGCTATCGCGACAGTCGTGAAGGCTTGTCTGAAACGCATTTTAATTATCTCCCCGTTGTTCGTCGGCTTCTGTCCGCGCGGCCTGGACTTCGCGAACGCGGTCTGGCCAGGTGGACCGGATGAAGGCCAGGATGTTGTGAATTTGCTGGTCGGTCAGCACGTCTGCGAAACCCGGCATTCCGCTGTCGTATTCGACACCCTGACGCGCCAGAAGCGCCGCACCCCCCAGTTTTGTGTAATCGAAGAGCAGGCTGTCAGGATGATGCCAGGTGTGACCCGTCTCATCATGCGGTGGTGCTGGCAGGCGCCCATCCGCGCCGGGCGTTCGCCATTCCGGCTGGCCTTCCAGATTTGCGCCATGACAAGACGCGCAGTTGTCTGCGTAGAGCAACGCGCCTTCTTGGATGTCGGAGCTCTCCGCCTTGGACGCGCTGCCGACATCCGAGGATGCACTGGTCGAGAGCCAATAGGTGAAAGCGGCTGCGACAACAGTGATCGGAACGGACCAAACGAGATACCTCATGTGACCCGCATCCAGGTTGTCATGCCGGACGCGGCGTGGCTGAGCATGTGGCAATGGAACAGCCACTTGCCGGGATTGTCCGCCGTAAAGGCGATCTCGCGGGACTCGTTGCCAGCCAACAGGATCGTGTCGCGCATCGGTCCGAACGCGCCGTCGGGGCGCAGCTCACGGAAATGCATTCCGTGCAGGTGCATCGCATGTGGGAACACGGTCTGGTTCTCGATCTTCAAGCGCACCGGCTCGTTCAGGGATAGATCGGCCAATGGCGTGTCGGTCATTTCGGCGACATCATTCAGGGCCCAGAACTTGCCCGCCTGGGCAAGCTGACGAAACCCAAGGCGTTCCCCTCCGAGCATGGCAGACTGCATCCGCCCCATTGCTCCACCGGACATGACCAGTCGCAAATCACGCGCTTCGGCAAGGTCCGGCGCGTGTGCCGCGGGATTCGGCGGCAGCGGCAGCGGCTTGTCTCTCGGTACTGAACTGGTTGTGCCATCGACGGAAAAAGTCACCAGCGGGGTCAGTTGATCATCATCGCCGATGCGCAGCACCTCTGCGGTTCCGCCTTCGTCTGCGGTCACATCGACGATCAGGTCCACGCGCTGTGCGGGACCGAGGATCAATTCACCGTCAACCGGCTGGGGTTGGCCGATAGGCATCCCATCCAGGGCCATCGTCCAGCCACTCACCCCCGATAGCCTCAGCGGGAAAATCCGCGCGCTAGCTGCGTTGATGATGCGCAAGCGAATGCGTTCGTTACGCTTCGCGGGCAAGGTCAGGTCATAGCGCCCATTGGTCGTGATGAAGTTGCCGGTACGTCCACTATGGCTCATCATCATAGGCTGTTCGAAATTGTCGAACAGCTGCCCGCTCTCAGGGTCGAGCAACCAGTCCTCCAGAACGATGACTTCCTCGCTGTCGATGTCCGGCCCATCGGCCTCTTCGACGATCAAGGCACCGCGCAAACCACGCGCGACTTGCTCGTATGAGCGATTATGCGCGTGATACCAATAGGTGCCCGCGTCTGGTACGACGAAGTCGTAGTCAAAGGTTTCACCCGGTGCCACGGGCTCCTGGGTCAGCCCTGAAACGCCATCCATCGCGTTGTCGATCCGGATTCCGTGCCAGTGAACCGAACTGGGGTCAGGAACCTCGTTGCGGAACCTGCGGCGCACCCGATCGCCTTGAGCGACCCGAATTTCCGGAGCCGGAACGAGGCCGTCATAGCCCCAGATCTCTGTTCCCGGGTAGGTGTCCGGAAGAAGCTGTTGACGCGCAACCTTGGCAACCACGTCCTCGAACGGGGTTGCGGCATAAGCCGACCGCGGGATGGCCGCCGCGCAGGCCGCCAGTGTCGCATGGCGCAAGAAATCCCGACGTGTTTGTTTCATTTCGATCCTCGATAAAGCGAGGGCTTGTTGCCCCCGCGTGATGTTAGTTCGAAGCGGGGTTCTCCGCCTCGACCGTGTCCTTGTTCAGCAGGAAAAGCGCCATCGCTTCGCGATCGGCAGGTGTCAGAAACCGAGTTCCCTCGCGAACCACTTCCGCCATGCTGCCGCCGAAAGCATCGCCCGAAGGGGTGATGCCGGTCTGGAGCGCATAAGCGAGGTTTGAAACCGTCCAGTCGTTTTTGGCCAGGTCTTTTGGCCGTATCGCGGGTGCCTTGCTGCCACCGGGAAGCTGGGCGTTGCCTGCAAAGGAAGCACCGATATCGCGACCTCCTGCAAGATTGCGCGGCGTATGGCAGGCTCCGCAATGTGCCGCACCGCGCACCAATTCCCGTCCGCGGTTCCATGCGCCGCTTCGCCCTTCAACCGGTTCGGTATCCGGATCGTAGAAGAACGCCGCTCGCCAGAGCTTCAGCCCCCATCGTTGATCGAATGGGAAGCTGACATCGTTTTCTGGTGCAGGTTCGTCCACGGGCGGCACGGTTTGAAACGCCGCCCAGAGGTCAGCGATATCCTGGTCAGAAAAATCCGCATAGAACGTATATGGGAAAGATGGATAGTAGGGCGTTCCATCGGGGCCGATCCCCTGCCGCACGGCTTTTGCGAACTGTTCTGCCGTCCATTCGCCCATGCCATGTTTGGGGTCGGTCGTCAGGTTGGGCGGATAGAACGTTCCGAACGGGGTTTCGAGCGGCGCCCCTCCGGCAAGTGGTGCGCCGCCCGCTTCAAAATTGGTATGACAGGCAATGCACCCACTGGCGCGCGCCAAATATGCGCCCCGGTCGACATTGCCCTCTGTTGCAATCGGAGTCACTGCACTGCCGACAGGCCATGCAATAACAGCGCCGAGGCCGGCCGTGCCAAGCACGGCGACCCCGCTGACGAGTGTCAAAAACCGGCGCATGGTTAGTCTTCTTCCGCCCGGAAGCGTTCATGGCATGCGGAACAGACCTGGGTCGTCATCGCGAATGCCGCGTCGGCGGGCATTTCGGAAATGGCGGCGGCATCCATCATGCCGCCTCTGCCCATCATCGCGCTCCCGCCCATCATGGTTGTATCGCTTCCCATCATGGATCCGCCGCCCATCATCGAGGCGCCATCCGTGGAGGTATTGCCACCCATGCCGCCTAACCCATTGTCGGCTGCGCGTTCCAGGCCCTCAGAGTATTCCTCCAGCTGACTTGCCAATGCTGCGAAGCGGTCCCAATCGGTCCACACCTCGTCTTTGGCTTCCGAGGGCATGCCCCCCGTGCCCTCCGGGAACAGCTTTGTCATGCTCTCGCCGGCGTGCTGCTGGAACAGGCGCGCTGCATCGCCCACTGTTTCTGCGTCATAGGCCGTTTCACCCCGCATCATCGGGGCTACGGTTTTGACTGCCTTTCCCATGGCGGCCATGGCATCCATGCGTTCCTTTACGATGCCCGTGGCACCGCTATGCGCAAATGCCGCAACCGCGGTTCCTGCAATCAACACTGCCGCTGTGATAGTTGTCTTCTTCATGTCTTGGATCCTTCTTTGGGTCTGCTTTTCGAGCGATGTGAAATCAGACCCACCGTCGTGGCGGTGGAGGATCGCTGGTGGAGCGCAACTCTGTTAGTTGGGTCGCGGCGTCTTGCATGACAGCCGTCAGCAACTGAGGCTCGTAAACCACGTTTGGCTGGAGAAACACCACAGCCGTGACAGAACAATCGAGTCCCGGATGACAGTGGCCAGAGGCCTCGTTCGTCGATGACCCTACATCTTCGTGAGCGTGAAATTCTTGCGCCAAGGACGCTTCACCATGAAACGCTGGCGCCTCAGGCACTCCGAGAACCACTTGGAAAAGGCCGAAAACGATCGACAGAATCCATCGGTTTGTCTTCGACCAACGCATCAGTCAATCCCGTTGGCCCGCTGTAGTTCGCGGACATAGGCGGCAACCATCTTGACGTCTCCTTGTGTCAGTCCTTCGATCCTTGGCATATTACCGAATTTCCAGTGATGCGCACGCACGCCATTTTGAGCGGCCAGAACAAAGGCCATGTCTGAATGGTGGCTTGGCTCGTAAATCTTGTGCACAAGAGGCGGGGCAATCCCGTTTTGTCCCGCTGCGTTTGCTCCATGGCACTCGGAACACTTAGCCTCGAATATGGTTTTCCCAATCGTGGCTTGCTCCGAGAATTCTGCCGGCAGTTGGACCTGAACGATTGGGTCGCCTGCTTCTATCTTACTCGTGTCAGGAGGCGTCATGGAATGACCCATCGCTGTATCTTCCGCAGAAATGAACTGCCAAGTTGCAACTCCCCCGCCAGCTATAACTACGGCTGCGATAAGTGCGGTCAATTTATCCATGCTTGTGTCTTCCGTCTTGCCCGTTGTGTCAGATGAGTTTGACCTGAGTGCCGACAGGCATGCGCTCATAGACCTCCTCGATTTGTTTGTTGAACAAACCGATGCAGCCGTTTGACGACCGACGGCCGATCTTGCGCGTATCCTGTGTCCCGTGAATACGGTAGTACTGCCACGACAGGTACAGTGCACGAGTGCCCAAGGGGTTGTCCGGATCACCCCCCTCGACACGAGCCGGCCATTCCGGATTGCGTTCCCGCATGGAGGGCGTTGGCGCCCAACTGGGGTTTTTGCGTTTTTCCACCACTTCGGTGTAACCGCGTTTGGTGAGTTCGTCGGTCAGCGGAACGGAAGTTGGGTAGATCCGCATCTCGCCATCTGATGTCCAATGCTGGAGCGACTTCGTCACGGTATCGGAGATGATGATCCCCTTTCCGAGTGCGTCGAAGTGGTCTTGCCAGTCATGAACTCGGAAAGAAGAAATGTTGCGGCGAATGGTTTCGGCTCGAACCACGCTTGGTGCAGCCAAAGCGACAGCCGCATACCCCAATAGGCTTCGTCGATTGATCTTTTTGTTTCGCAATGTCGTCATGACACACTCCTAGCCTCGGGTTTGTTGCATCTCTTTTACGGGAGACCCGGCATCAGGCAACCTGACAAGGCCGCGAGAAGTGTATCCATTTGTATCCTTGACCTTACCCTGCTGGAGGGTCGCAAATGGCGCGAAGAACGAGACAATGAGGGTGTCATGGACCACCAAAACCACAGAAAAAAGCCGATCACGGACAGGCTCATGCATTACGGAATGATGGCGTGTTGCGTCGTCATGCTGCTGCCCATTGCGGGATTTTTTCTTGCCGGCGGCACATTGGCGGGCATGTGGGGCAATGCAGCGGCTTTCGCCCCACTCCTGCTTTGCGTCGGTGCGCATCTCGTGATGCACAAATTTATGGGAAAGTCGTGCCATTCGAACGAAGAGAAAGGCAGTATCGAAGAAACACCCGTGTCCGTGCCTTCTGCGATTCCCGTGGTTGCACGCAACAGGCGATAATTTGCGCGGGAAAATGCGAGCAAGCGCATGGTTGCTGACGATTACAACGCTTGGCGGATGCGCCGCAAGTCTTGAAGACTGTCCCGAGCGGGAGGTCATCGTTTCCACCAAGCAGGCATCGATCATCCTCCCCGACGGGTGTCGGTTGATATCCTCGTCCTCTGTCGACGTAGCGCGTGTTGTTTGTTCTGATGGTCGACAAGGCTTTGCCGTCGGCGGTCTTTGAGACAAAGTTCCGGGTGCAGATTCAACCCGAGCCGGCTTTAAGGGAAGGAAGCGGATCCTTGGCGAAAACCCTGTCGACACTGCGCCGGGTTCTGATTTTGCCCGCACTGATCCTGGCGCTTTCCTCTGGCAGTGGCTCGGCGGAGACATCAGCCGCGTATCAAAGCTCTCCGCTGAAGGCGCATCTCATCACGGCACAGGACGGTGTTTCCAAGAACACGCAGACTCTTTCCGCCGGACTTCATCTCCAACTGAACGAAAACTGGAAGACCTATTGGCGGTCGCCAGGAGAGGTGGGAATACCGCCTTCGGTCGAATGGAGCGGTTCCGAAAACGTCGCAGATGTCGAATTCATGTGGCCTTCCCCGACACGCTTCACCGCCTTCGGCATCGAAAATTTTGGTTATGCGGGTGAAGTCGTCTTTCCGCTGCGCATAACGCTCAAAGATCCCGGCGCACCTGTGACTCTTTCCGCGCAAGTCAAACTGCTGGTGTGCTCCAATGTCTGTGTCCCGGAAGAGTTTGACCTGTCACTTCGCCTCGGACGCGGCAACGACATCGACAGCACTGCGGCTGGGCTGATTGGCACGTTTTCCGAGCGCGTCCCCGAAGGAGCCGAGGCGGGTGGCGTCAGCGAGGCAAATGCCTTCATCGACGAAGACCTCACGGAGTTGATCGTCAATCTGCGCGTCGATGAACCACTCCAGTCGCCGGATGTGTTTCCCGAACTGGGTATCGGTGTTGCGCTTGGCAAACCCGATATACGTTTGGGAGAAGAGGATCATTTGCTTTGGGCGCGCTTGCCGATCCTCTCGTCGAATACGGATGTGACGGTGGCGCCGTCGATTACCGTCACCGATGGCGAGAACCGGGCCTTCACCGTGATTGCGGATCGCGTGGCGCGACGTACGGCACCGCCCTTCGAACTGGCCGCCACGACACCGGACATGATGGAACTGCTCTGGATTGCCGTGATCGCGCTGCTGGGTGGATTGATCCTGAACGTGATGCCCTGCGTGCTGCCGGTGCTGTCCATCAAGGTGTCGTCTGTGCTCAAACACACAGATCACGACACAACCCGTGTCCGGTTCGGTTTCGTCGCAGCCGCCGCTGGCATCATGACGTTCATGTGGGGTCTGGCGCTCATCCTTTGGGCGCTCCAGACGGCAGGGCTCAGCGTCGGGTGGGGGCTGCAATTTCAAAGTCCGCTATTTCTTGCGGTGATGATCGCAGCCCTGCTCGTCTTTTCGGCAAATCTGTTCGGAGCGTTCGAGTTCGCCCTTCCACAAGGCATGCAGACAAGGCTTGCAGATACCGGAGGGCGGAGCGGATATTCCGCCGACTTTTTCACCGGCATGTTCGGTGCCGTCATGGCGACGCCTTGTTCGGCACCGTTCCTCGGCACCGCGGTGGCCTTTGCTTTGGCCGGGCGTGGCGTGGACATTCTCATCGTCTTTACGAGCCTCGGGCTCGGCCTCGCCCTGCCCTATCTCGTCATCGCCGCGTTCCCGCGTCTGGTCGCGTTCATGCCCAAACCTGGCCGGTGGATGCTGATCGTCAAGAGCTTGATGGGGATCTTGCTGCTTGCAACCGCCGTTTGGCTGTTCTGGGTGCTCGACGGTGTCGCCGGGCTGGCCTCCGTCATCGCGGTCGCGGCGTCTTCCGGTCTCGCCGTTCTGATCTTGTCCCTCCCGAATGTGCAGTCCCAATTCAGATGGTCTATTGCCACGGCCAGTCTTGTTCTGGCTCTTGCCGCGGGTCCTCTCCTGCAGCAATCAGCGCCTGCCCGTGCAGGGTCGCAATCGGCGTTGGCTTGGGTCGCATTTGACCGTTCGGACATAGCGAAACGCGTGTCCGCAGGAGAGGTCGTCTTTGTCGATGTAACAGCTGACTGGTGCCTGACTTGCAAAGCGAACAAGACACTTGTCATCGACCGGGAGCCGGTCCGCAGTACGCTGGACGCGCCAGGCGTCACGCCGATGCAGGCAGATTGGACACGCCCGGACGCGCGCATTTCCCGTTACCTTGAGAGTTTCGGCAGATATGGCATCCCTTTCAATGCCGTCTATGGACCGTCGGCACCAAACGGCATTGTGCTGTCCGAATTGCTTACGACCGAAGACGTGATGGACGCCTTGGCGCAAGCCAGCGGTCGAGATGTTTCCGCAAAGGTTGCCGGACAGGAGTGATCTGCCCGGGCGGGACACCGACCAGCAGTCAGCCGCCGAGCCGCTCGAGCGCAGCGCGGACCGCCGCACGCCGAGGATCATTGGCGGGCTGCTGCTCCAACAGCGCTTCAGCCTTACGGTAGGCCTCAATGGCGCGATCCTGCTCCTGAAGGACGGTATAGGCGTTTGCCAGCCGCATCCAACCATCCAGATCTTCCGGTTCATCCTCAAGACGCCCAGCCAGCCGCGAGACCATCGAGCGGATGAACTCCGCGCGGTCCGCGTCATTCATCTCTGACGCCGCCGCAACATCTGCCGCACTCGGGCCGGGTTGTGATGTCGGCCCGCTGGGTAGATCGACGACCGGGAGGTCGGCGGCCGCTGCAATCCGGTTGATCTGCAAAACGTATGTTTCCATCCAGGGCACGAACGTCTTTTCCTGGTTCAGCCGGGAAACGAGCAGATCGTAGGCCTTACGCGTCTCTTCTTTTTGAAGATGGTAGAGAGACTCGAAATAGGTTGCCGCAGGATTGGATGGGTCAAGTTCCAAAGCGCGATCAATGGCCAATTTCGCCCGTGGAATAACAACGCCATCATTGGCAACCGCGACAGCCTCCGCCAGCATAGAGAATGTCGCGGAGGTGGCATCCTCCCGTTTGGCGACAACTTCAAATGCTTCGACAGCATCAACTGTTCTGCCCATGCGCTGATAGGTCTGGCCCAACAGCATCCACCCTTCGCTGGGGCCGCCGGTCGGATCGGATACAAGCCTTTCGCGAAGTTGTATTGCAAGCGCCATCACTTCATCAGTCTGTGCGCGCTCCTCTGCACGGGCAGCGAAGGCCATTGAAGGCACCTCAGGCGATCCCATTGTCAGATAGTAGCCCGCGGCAATAACCGGCGCGAGGACCGCCGCGACAACGAGAGTGACTCTGCCGCCATTGCGGGATGATCCGGTTTTTTCTCCCGAATTGCGGGTCGTCGCGAGGATCCGTTTCTTGATTTCGAGTCTGGCTGCTTGAGCTTCCTGTTCAGAAATCAAACCGCGGTCCATGTCTCGTTGAATTTCCCGCATCTGATCGGCAAGGATCGCCGGTACCGCATCTCCTCTGGTGAGAGTGTTCGATTTGGACAGCAGCAGCGGGTAGAGGACAATTCCGACTGCGAGCAGCGTCAGAAGACCGAAAATACCCCAGATCATGACGCATCCCCCGCTTCGTTTCGTCTGAGAATTTCGGACACGGTGTTTTCATCCTCCGAGCCCAAATCTTCAAATGCCTCTTGCTTTCGCCGACTCATCAGTACCCCACCACCAACGAAAACCCCGATGAGGACGAAAGCGATCGGCGCAAACCAAAGCGCGTAGGTCGCAGGCTCCAGAGGCGGCTTCAGCAGCACGTAATCCCCGTACCGCGCCCGAATGTATTCGATCACCTCGGTGTCAGCGTCTCCGGTGACCAGTCGCTCGCGTACGAGCAGACGCAAGTCCCGCGCCACACCCGCGTTCGAGCTGTCGATGTCCTGGTTTTGACAGACGACGCATCGTAGATCCTTGGAAATCTCCCGCGCACGCTGTTCCAATACCGGGTCGCTCAGCATTTCGTCCGGTTCGACCGCATTGGCGGCAAAGGGAAAGAGCCCGATGCAAAACGCGAAAATCAACTGTCTCATAATGCTGCTCCATTTGGCAGTGCGCCTGCTTGCTTCAGGGCTTGCGTGAACCGTTCGACGGCGTCCGGACCGACGACCGGCCCGACATAGCGAAACAAAACGGTACCACCGCCATCGACGATGAAGGTTTCCGGCACGCCTGACAGGCCCCATTCGATCCCGGTGCGGCCCGACAGGTCGGACCCGATCCGCTCGTAGGGATTGCCGAGGTCATTGAGCCACTTCACGGCATCCTCTGGTTTGTCTTTGTAGTTGATGCCGAACAACCGCATGCCCCCGCGTTCGACAAAGCGTGTCAACACGGCATGTTCCGCGCGGCAGGGCACGCACCAGGACGCAAAGACATTGACCACGACCGGTCGTTCGTTGCCGACAAGATCGCTTCGGGCCAGGCCGGGTGTCTCCAACCCCGGCACGGGATCGAGATCGAACGCCGGGGCCGGTTGCGAGATCAGGACGGAAGGGATCTCATTGGGATCCCGGTCGGGATTGAGCCCCCAGAGAAAAAACCCCCCGAATATGACCGCCGCAATAAACGGCAGCCCGGCAGTGAGACGTTTCATCTTCTCTCCTACTCCGCAGGAACAGCATCGCTGGCTGGCTGTTTGGCGCGGCGCGGCGCCCCGACCCTCAAACGGCGATCCGACAAGGACAAACAGCCACCGATCACCAGCAAGATCGAGCCGATCCAGATCAGGTTGACGAGCGGTTCATAGAGGATCCGAAGGGTCCAGGCTCCGGCGTTGTTCACTTGATCGGAGGCCGGCGTTGCAATCGACGTATAGAGATCACCCGCCAATGTGGACCGGATGGCCGACTCCGTCGTCTGACTTTCCGCGACCGGGTAATACCGCCGTTCCGGGAACAGCTTCGTGACCAGTTCGCCATCCCGACGCACCACAAGGGTGCCGCGATCCGCGATGTAGTTCGGCCCTTGAACCTTTGCGGCCCCTTCGAAGGTGATGTCGAACCCGGCGATCGTGACTTCGGTCCCGGGGCCGGCAAAGACGATCTCCTCACTTTTCCATCCGGTCGAGCCGATCATCCCCATCATCAAAACGGCGACCCCGGCATGGGCAAGCGTCATGCCGTGTGACGCACGTGGGAGGTTGCGCGCGCGTCTCGCGCTCTCCGCAAGGGGAACCTCGAACAGGCGGATGCGTAGCGCCCATTCCCGTAGGGTTGCAAAAAGCAGCCACGCTGCACCGAGGATGGCAAGATAGGCCATGATCGGCCCACCGTTCAGAAGATACCATGCGGCCAAAGCTGCGATGACCGCCAGCACGGCCACGAACCGAATGCGATCGAGCAAACCGGCGATATCAGCCCGCTTCCACGACAGGAATGGACCAAGACCCATGAACACGACCAGCGCCAGCATCATCGGAATGAAGGCCGCGTTGAAGAAAGGTGGACCCACCGAGATCTTGTCCCCGGTGACAGCTTCGAGGATCAGCGGATAAAGCGTCCCGAACAGGACCGTTCCCGTAGCGGCGGCCAGAATGAGGTTGTTCACGAGCAGCCCGGCTTCGCGGCTGATCGGGCGAAACAGACCACCCGGCTCCATTTCGGGCGCCCGCCAGGCGTAGAGCGCCAGCGACCCACCGATGGACACGGCCAGCAGACCCAGAATGTAAAGCCCGCGCTCTGGATCGACGGCGAAGGCATGCACGGAGGTAAGCAGGCCGGATCGGACAATGAACGTGCCGAGAAGTGAAAGCGAGAAAGTCAGGATGGCAAGCAGGATGGTCCAGCTTTTGAACGCGTCGCGCTTTTCGGTGACGATGGCGGAATGCAGCAGCGCCGTGCCCAGAAGCCAGGGCATGAAGCTCACGTTCTCGACCGGGTCCCAGAACCACCAGCCGCCCCAGCCCAGTTCATAATAGGCCCACCAAGATCCAAGAGCGATACCTGCCGTAAGGCTGACCCACGCGGCCAATGTCCACGGGCGGACCCATCTGGCCCAGGCTGGATCGACGCGCCCTTCCAGAAGAGCCGCAACGGCAAAGGAAAATACGATGGAGTAGCCGACATACCCGAAATACAAAAGCGGCGGGTGCATGGCGAGACCCATGTCCTGAAGCAACGGGTTGAGGTCATTGCCGTCGAGCGGCGGCGGAAACACCCGCTCGAAGGGGTTCGACGTCAGCAGCAGGAAGGACAGGAAGCCGACGCTGATCCACGCCTGCACCGACAAGGTGCGCGCCTTGGTCTCGGCGGGGATGTTCGATCCGAACCAGGCGACGCCCGCGCCGAACACCGCGAGTATCAGGATCCAGAGCAGCAGCGAACCCTCATGGCTGCCCCAGGTCCCGGCCACCTTGTAGAGCATCGGCTTGAGCGAATGGGAATTCTCGACGACGTTCCTGACGGTGAAGTCGCTGGCGATGAAGGCCTGCATCAGCGCTGCGAAGGCTATGGCCACAAACAGCACTTGTCCTATTGCCGTCGCCTGGGCGGATTTCATCCAGACGGCGTTTCCACGCGATGCACCTGCAATCGGCAGAACGCTTTGAACAAGTGCGAGGGCCAGCGCGAGGGCCAGTGCGAAGTGACCAATTTCCGGGAACATGGCGTTCTTTCCTATCCAGTGTCGGTGGGCGTCGCGTCGGACGGCTTTGGCGTCCGCGGCGGGGTCTATTCGTCGAGCGTTGCTTTGCGGTGACGGAACTCTTCTTCGTCGATTTCCC
Organism: Phaeobacter sp. JH20_02; assembly: GCF_048056915.1. Taxonomy (NCBI): domain Bacteria; kingdom Pseudomonadati; phylum Pseudomonadota; class Alphaproteobacteria; order Rhodobacterales; family Roseobacteraceae; genus Phaeobacter; species Phaeobacter sp. JH20_02. The sequence goes on from NZ_JAYMVP010000010.1 coordinate 56,867, forward strand.
CATTCGCAAAGCGGCGCCGGAGCGCTTCCTGCGCGTCCGAGTCCGGGGGACGGGTGCCATTGTCCCGCAGCCTGAGTACCAGAAACACGATCAATGCGATCACGGCGCCCCAGAAGGCGAGCATCATGAAGCCGCCCATAAAGCCATAGCCTCCGCCCCATATGTGACCTGTCCAGGAGCCTGGACCATCAGCTCGCGCCATGCTGGCGGGCAAGCTGGCCAGCAACGTTGGAATGAGCGTTTTCAGTTTCATCTGTTTCTCCTTCGATTAGTTCGCTTTCATCCAGTGGGATGGTGACAACAGCGCGCAAACCCGCGCTGTTATGGTTGACCAGCTGGATATCGCCGCCATGGGATTGGACGATTGTCCTCGCGATTGAGAGCCCAAGCCCATAACCGCCCGTTTCCAGAGACCTCGATTGCTCGAGGCGATAGAAGGGATCGAAGACCTTTTCCAACTGGTCGACGGGAATGCCGGGCCCATTGTCATCGATGTTGAGTACGAGGTTCGAACCGTGGGTCGCCCAGCTGACTTTTGCGGCACCACCGTAGCGAACGGCGTTCTCAAGCAAGTTCCTCAGTGCCCTTCGGAACGCGTTGGGTCGAAGCCGCACGGCAACATCATCACTCGGGGCAAAGGTGCAGTGTGCCGCCATATCGCTGCACAAGCTGTCCAGAAAATTGCGCAGATCGACCACTTCGGAGCCTTCTGATCCGGTAAGGCCCCGTGCAAAGGTGAGCGTCGCTTCGACCATACTCTGCATCTCTTCGACCGATGCGATGAGGCTGTCCCGCGTCTCTTCTTCGTCAACCAGCTCCGCGCGGACACGCATAGCAGTCAACGGCGAGCGTAAATCGTGACCAAGCGCTGCGAGCATCCGTGTCCGATCACTGACAAACCGGGTCAGCCGTCGTTGCATGCGGTTGAAGGCGACGGTCAGATCCCTGACCTCGGTCGGCCCTGCGACGGTCAATTCAGGCACATCCTCGCCCCGGCCAAGATGGTCCGAGGCCTTCGACAGGTGCCGCAAAGGACGCGTCAGGCGCGTCATGACAAACCAGAAAATCGCCACCAAAAGCAGTCCGGCGGAAATTCCAAAGGTCAGCATCGAATAGAAAGGCCATTGGATTGGTGGACGCTCGAACCGCGTTCCGACATTCAGCCAACGCGCTCCCTTAATGGCGATCGACAGGTTCATTTCAACCGCTGTCAACTCTCCGCGCATCATCGCGAGATGCATTTCCGTCATTTCGTCAGAAAGATTGGGCAAGGGCCTCAATTCGCCCTCGATCTCGTGCAGTTCAACGCGAATATCGCGGCTGTAGCTATCGTCCATTAGCGCACGGATACGCCCTTCAACAAGGTCGCCATGCGAATGACTGGTGTGTTCCACACTCGGAGCGTCTGACAGATCAAACCGGATAAGTGGTGAATTTGCCGCGCGAAGGATGGAATTCTGCAGGTCCAACGGGGCCTCTTCGATCAACCGCGCCACATTCGCTGCGCGTCCAGCAGCCTCGAACCCCAAAGCAGCACGGATGGCCAGGCTGCGCTCGTCAGCGAACAGGAACAGGCTGATCGCCTGGGCCACGACAAGTGCCGCGACCACAAGCAGGATCAACTGGCCGCTCAGAGATCTCATCGCACGGCGCATCACGGCGCATCCTCGACATCGGCAGCCAGGCAGTATCCGCCGTTCCGCACAGTCTTGATGACACTCGGTCGCAATACATCCGGCTCGATTTTGCGACGGAGGCGGCTGATCTGATTGTCGATGGTGCGATCCATCGGGCCTGCCGTCCGACCAGCGGTCAGGTCAAGCAACTGGTCACGGCTGAGCACCATCCTCGCGCGTTCCAGCAGGACCGCCAGCAATTTGAACTCGGAGGTCGTCAATGGCGTTTCGGTTGCGGCCTCGTCAATCAGCACCTGCCGGTCGGTATCCAGTATCCAGTGCGCAAAACAAATCTTCCTCCCAGCCAGGGTTCCGGCCACGGGTTCGTCGCGGTTGCTTCTCCGAAGAACCGACTTGATGCGGGCGAGCAGTTCTCGTGGATTGAATGGCTTGGCGAGATAATCGTCCGCACCGATTTCCAGCCCCACGATCCGATCCGTTTCCTCACCAAGCGCCGTTAGCATGATGATCGGAAGATCACCTTCTGGCGCAAGTCTGCGGCAAACCGACAAACCGTCCTCGCCCGGCATCATGACATCGAGCACGAGCAGGTCGAAGTGACCGGTGGCCAGCTTGGCATCCATCTCCACGGCATCCCTGGCGACGGTCGTGCGCATTCCGTTCTTCTCCAGAAAGCGCGCGACGCTTTCACGTATCTGTGCGTGGTCATCCACGATAAGGATATGAGGTGGCGGTCCCATGGTGTCTTTCCTAAATCATCGTTGCATCGTGTTTCATGGGCAGAATTGTAGCCATTTGTATCAGGTCAGTCCCTTGCTACAGATGGATACAAATCTGTGCCTGCACCGTGTCGTGCTCCCGGGTAGCGTTGCTGGCATGTTATGTGACCTTTGGGATCGCAACCGATCAAAGGATGAGGTTTTCGAATATGGCTCTTGATTTGAACCGGCGCCGTTTCATTCTGGGTGCTCATATGACGGTGCTGACCGTCACGGCGTCACCGCTGCTGGCGCAGAGCCGATCTGTCTGGTCGGCAGAGAATGCCTTTGACGCGCTTCTATCGGATACGGCGCGGATCATCGATGTCAGAACGCGCGAAGAGTGGCAAGAAACCGGCGTAGGTGCTGGTGTATGGCCGATAAGCATGCACGCGTCCGGTTTTCCGGACCGATTGTTCAGGGCGAAGGAACTGAGCGGTGATCGCACCGTTGGACTGATCTGCGCCACTGGCGGACGCTCCGCATCGCTGCTTCGAGCGTTAAGACAAGCTGGTTATTCGGGCTACGCCGATATCTCGGAAGGGATGTTGGGATCAGGCGAAGGGCCTGGCTGGATCGCATCGAACTTGCCGACCGTTCCGGTGGATGTCGCCCTGAACGGGTTGCCCCCCGCGTTGGCCTGACCTGTGAAGAATCAATCGGTCCAGTTGTGCTAAAAAGCCTGATGTATGGTCAGATTGACCTGTTTGAATAGGAAGACGGGTTTGGGGGTATGACCGAGTTGATGGCCATGTTTGTCGGAATATGCGCGGCGATCCTGATGGGAATTGTCCATCATTATGCGTTGTCGGGCATTCTGAAGTTTTCCCCGCAGCGGTCGGATGGCTCCGGCTTTCGGATCATCCTGACGTTTTCCGCGTTGCTGTTGCTGCACGTATTGGAACTTGTGACGCTCGCCGTGTTCAACACGATGGTGGTGGCAAGCGTTCTGCCGCAATCGTTCAGCAACAGCCCGCCGATGTTTCAGGATGTTCTCTATGTTACGGGCATCTCGTTCTCGACCCTTGGCTATTCGTCCATAGAGGTGGTCGGGCCCTTTCGACTGTTGCTGATGCTGCAATCGCTTTTGGGCTTCATGTTGCTGACCTGGTCAGCGACGTTTCTTTACTCAGCCTGCCAGCAAGTCTGGCAGAAGGCGAAAGATGACTGAAAATCGCCACGCGCGTCGGACATGAACCGGGCGTCAGCGTCAAATGCGTCCTGATATCGGTCCTTTGACCTCCCCGTGGAACGGTTGAGTGAGCGCCGCGTTGCGCGCGTGGATGAATAACCCTTGACCTTCCAGTTGCTGGAATCCCTAGGTACCAAGCCATGGCACAGATTTTCAAAAAGACAGGCGATCACTTATCGCACCATCGACACGGGGATATCTTGAAATTTCCCGTATGGGTTGGCGTGTTGATTGTCTTGCTCTCAATGCCGGCTCACTTGTTTTTGGATGAAAAGAGCTCGATAGCTCTTGCTTCGATCACGCTTGCTTTGATTGGCGGTGCCTATATCGGCTTTGGCGCCGCGGACGGCAGAGCGCGCGTGTTCTGGGCAGAGCTCGCCGTGGCCCTTTTGTTCGGCTCGGCAGCCTTCCTGGGGCTGATATGGCATTGGGCCTTCCTCCCCTTGGGCTTGGCCCTGCACGCCCTTTGGGACATGTCACACCACAATTCTTATCGTCTCGCCCGGATTCCGAACTGGTATATTCCATTCTGCGTGGCCTTTGACCTTTTGGCTGCGACGTTCTTCGTTCTGCTCTATGCCGTGTTTTGATCCATGATGATGCGCGTTCTTCTTATTGCGGTGTTCCTGATGGGAGTCGTCGCATTGGCCTTCCCGGACGTCCTTGGCGTTGACATTCGCCTGCCGGATCGCGCGGAAATTGACCGCTGGATCGAGGCGGCAGGTCTTGCCGGACCAATTGTCATCGTGGCGCTTATGACAATCGCTATCGTGGCAAGCCCCCTGCCCTCGGCGCCGATCGCACTCGCCGCCGGAGCGGCTTATGGACACACGTACGGGACGCTCTTCGTCGTTCTAGGTGCGGAACTCGGTGCGCTTGCCGCCTTTGGTCTGGCCCGCGGCCTGGGTCGTCCCTTCGTTGAGCGTCATCTCGGTCAGAAGATTAACGCAGGCCTGTTCGGGTCCCAGAACACTCTGACCTTCCTGGTCTTCGGCAGTCGCCTGCTGCCGTTTCTGTCCTTCGATATGATCAGTTACGCCGCAGGTCTGAGCAAGCTGCATCTTTGGAGGTTCGCGCTGGCCACGATGGCCGGGATTATTCCCGCAAGTTTTTTGCTCGCTCACATGGGCAGCCAGGCGATGAACGGAGATGCCCGCACCGCCACATGGACCGCGCTTGCGCTCGGTGGCTTTACGGGCCTGTCGGTTCTCTTTGCCGCGACGCGAAAGACCGGTACGCAACGGGAGGAGAGCTGATATGGCCAATCATTCTCACGCTGGACACATGCCGAGTTCCGGCAAGGCCCTTGTGATTTCTGCCTGGCTCACCGGCGTCTATTTCATGATTGAACTCGCCGTCGGGCTCTGGACCGGCTCGATCGCCGTCCTGTCGGATGCGTTTCACACCCTGTCGGCGGTTGGCGGTGTTCTCGTGGCCATCATCGCGAAGCGGATTGCGCGCCGTCCAGCGGATTCGGCGCGCAGTTTCGGATGGTACCGCGCCGAGATCATCGGCGCGCTGGTGAATGGCAGCTTTCTTCTCGGCATGGCGCTTCTGGTGATCTGGATGGGCGCGATTCGGCTCGGAAATCCGATCCACCTGGCCACGGGCCCAATGCTTTGGGTCGCCTTCGGTGGCCTGGTCACAGAGGTCATCTCGCTGGGGCTGATGTGGCAATCGAGCAAAGACGATCTGAATGCCCGCGGCGCGCTCTGGCACATCATCCAGACCTTTGTCGGCAGCCTCCTGATCATCGTGACCGCTCTCGTGATCGAGTTCACCGGCTTTCTCGCGATCGACCCGATCCTCGGCATGGCGTTCGGGGTGGTTCTCCTCTGGGCCTCCGTCGGCGTAATCAAAGAAGCGGTCCACATTCTCATGGAAGGCACGCCCGAGGGAACGGATCTCGACGCTGTGATGGCGGATCTGAACCACCAGGACGGGGTTGTGGATGTTCACCACGTGCATGCTTGGACGCTGACCAGCGGCAAACACGCGTTTTCCGCCCATATCCGCCATAGGGCACCCGCCGAGGCCGCGCACTTGCTGAACAGGGCCTATCGACGGCTGACGGAGCAGCATGGGTTTCACATGGTCACGCTGCAGCTCGAAACCGAGTGTCTCGACGAGCGCCACGCGCTGGATGTTGATATAGTCCAGATAGCGGCTGCAAAGGCTGCGCAAGAAAAGACTGATGTGCGAGATGCGCATCCGCACCCAAGCCCTAACACAGAAGGGCCATAGACTGTGATGGACACGATACTTGCCGCAGAGCCGGAGATTCGTCTGACGGCGTTTTTGAGTGTGCTGGCCGCCATGGCGCTTTGGGAACTCGCCGCCCCGCGTCGGCGGCGTGACATTCCGCGTGTCATCCGTTGGTCGAACAATCTGGCTCTTGTCGTGATCGATACGGCGATCCTGCGGTTGTCTTTCCCAATCCTGGCCGTTGGTCTGGCGGTCATGGGCGAGGAGCGGGGTTGGGGTTTATTCAACACTATCGGCGCGCCGTATTGGTTGGCCGTTGTCCTGTCCATGCTGCTTCTCGATCTGGCCATCTATTTGCAACACGTCATGTTCCATGCCGTCCCTACGTTGTGGCGTCTGCACCGGATGCACCACGCGGACCTCGAGTTCGACGCCACAACGGGATTGCGCTTTCACCCGATTGAGATCCTTATCTCGATGGCGATCAAGCTAAGCTTGGTCGCAGCGCTTGGTCCGCCCGCCGTCGCGGTTTTGTTGTTCGAGATCATCCTCAACGCCACGGCACTCTTCAACCATGCCAACATCAACCTGCCGAGACCAGTCGACCGGTGGCTCAGATGGATCGTCGTCACACCCGACATGCACCGCGTGCATCATTCTGTCGATCCGCGCGAAACCAACTCAAACTACGGCTTCAACCTGCCGTGGTGGGACCGCCTCATGGGTACTTACGTTGCCCAGCCCGCGAAGGGCCACGAGGGAATGACGATCGGCATCGAGCAGTTTCGCACGACGCGCGACCTCTGGGTCGACAAGATGTTGATCCAGCCCCTTCGCGGGCCGGCAAGCGGGCACGCCCTGGATGCACCCGCCCTCTCGCCGACAGAGCAGGAACAGCCTCTGGACTCTCAAACACACAGTTCTACGGTCTCGGATACTTCAAAAAGGAACACATGATGAAAAGACGCACATTTTTGCTGGCCGGAGCGGCTGCCACACTCCCCCTGCGAGCACTGGCCAACACAGAACCGGTCATTAAAGTCCTGAAAACCCCCACCTGCGGGTGCTGTACCGCCTGGGTCGATCATGTCCGGCAAGCGGGCTTCACGGTCGAGGCGCAGGATGTCGATCAGGATGCGCTTTATGCGTTCAAAGACCGGCTACAAATCGCTCCGGAACTTGCTGGATGTCACACGGCGATCATAAGTGACTATTTTATCGAGGGCCACGTGCCTGCCGCGGACATCACGCGGCTGCTGGCAGAACAACCGGTGGCGCGCGGGTTGACGGTTCCCGGCATGCCGATGAGTTCGCCCGGCATGGGCGGTCCCGGGGCTGGTGACACTTTTGATACCTTGCTTGTCGGCTCCGACGGGGTGACCTCGGTCTTCGCGAGCCACAGCTGATCGGGTCATGGGCGCAGGTGATAAATCCCGCGGGCGGGGTTTTTGACCCGCCCGTCCTGCACAAGCTTTCGCAAGGCCCTGTAGGTCGCCTCATGGCTCAGCTGTAATCGGGCGGCGAACTCGATCACGGAGCCGTCGAGCAGGCCCGCGACCAACCCCGCCAACACCCGGTCTTCTGCACGCCGGATACCCACGATCTCAAGCATCTGTCTTTGTGCCTGTATCTGCTGAGCCGCCTGGCGACCAAAAGCGCGCGCAAACTCAGGGTCGGCGAAGGCGTCCAAAACGGCATCCTTTTCGATCCGGATCAGCGTCCCTGCCTGAACGAAAACAGCATCGCAATGATAGACCTCTGAAAACACGGAAGCTTCGGCAAAGCTTGTTCCGGCTTGGGCACGGTGAATGATGAACCGCTCGCCATCTGGGCCGACCCGCTCGAGATACACGCGCCCGGTTTGCACGACATAGAGACCGTGGGTGGGACCGCCTTGGTGAAACATGATGTCGCCAACCGCGCCGGAAAAAGGGCGCAGGGCTGAACTCGGGATAAGATCATAGGGGGCTGGCAACATATGATTGCAATCATATTGCGATACGCCCGCCCCTGCTAGCGTAAACATGACAGCATCCCATTGAAGGACCCGTCCATGCGTCTCATTTCCCTCCTCCTTGCCATACTGATGGCCGCACCCGTGGCCGCTCAGCACGCCCATTCCGCGACTGGCCATGACATGGGTGGACCGCAGGAAACCGGGCAATCGGCCTTTGCCGCCCTGGCGGAGATCGTTGCGATCCTGCAGGCCGATCCCGAGACAGATTGGGAGCGGGTCGATATCGACGGATTGCGCCGCCATCTGGTCGATATGGATCTTCTGACCCAAGAGGCCGTGGTCACCCGCACCCTGCGGCCGGAAGGGGCCCGGTTCGAGATTCGGGGCACCCCCCGTGTTCTCGAAGCCATCCGCGCCATGGTGCCCGCCCATGCGCCCTTTCTTGCGGCTGAAACCGGCTGGGACGTTGTCACGGAGGAACTCGAAGATGGCGTGGCGCTCAGTGTCGATGGCGATGCCGCTCAGATTCAGGGACTTGGTTTCTTTGGCCTGATGACCATCGGGGCGCATCACCAGGAGCACCACCTCATGATGGCAAAAGGCGCAGCCCCGCACCATTGACGCGCCGACACGGCTTGTTTGTTGATCCGTAGAGAGGTGCACTGACAAAACGTTACATCTCGCGTGTTGACCTTCCCGCGCGGGAGACATGGACACATGTCCCGTGATGGAAGCGTCAGAGGATACCGCGCGCAGGGATTTCCTGTATTACGCAACGGCCGGGGCGGGGGTCGTGGCCGCAGGGGCCGCGCTCTGGCCACTGGTGAACCAGATGAACCCTTCCGCCGATGTCCGCGCCTTGGCACAGATCACTGTCGACATTTCCGATCTCGCGCCTGGAACGCAATTGACCGTCAACTGGCGCGGAAAACCTGTCTTTATCCGTCATCGCACAGAGGCAGAAATGGCTCAGGCTCGGGCAGAGGCGGTCTCTGACCAGCCTGACGGCAAGGCGCGCAACCCCAATCTGCCCGCCGATGCGCTGGCGTCGCGTAGCCCTTAATTGGGCTCTGCCTCACTTTGTGTGGCGCAACTATCCTGAAACAGGAAAATTCAGGAGGGATGGTTGTGAGCTCGAAGAAGCATTGGTCGCCCGGGGCCGAAGTTTCGGTTCAATGCGTTGAGCGAAGTGATTTCGGCGGGTGGATCGTATCGGGCAGTCTGACACCAAGCGGCATCTGCCCAGACTGTGGATTGCATTCACGCCGACGTCACGGCTGGCGGCGTCGGCGGTTGCAGGATTATCCCGCCCATGGAGAGGAGGTAACGGTTGATCTCGCGATTTGCCGTTGGCGATGTTTGGCACCCGCTTGCCCACGCCGGACTTTCGCAGACCAACTCACCTCGATTGCGCATCCGTTTGCACGTAGCACTTCGCGTGTCGGGGAGATTGTCAGTCATCTTGGGCATGCAACCGGCGGACGGCCTGCCGAACGGCTCTTGCACCGTTTGGGCCTTGGGGTCAGCGATTACACGGTGCTCAGGCAGTTGAAAAAGCGTGCTCAGGGCACCGCCAAGCCGCCGACGGTCATCGGGATTGACGACTGGAGCTGGCGGAAGTCGCAAACCTACGGCACGATCATTGTGGATCTGGAGCGTCGCGTGGTGATCGACATTCTTGAGGATCGAGATGTCGTCACCTGCACCAACTGGCTCAAGCGACACCCCGAGGTGAAAGTGATTAGCAGAGATCGGTGTGGTCTCTACGCCTAGACTGCACGGCAAGGGGCACCGCAGGCGAAGCAGGTCGCTGATCGGTTCCATATCGTGCAAAACCTGCGGCAGGCCATTGAGGAGCAAATGAACCTCCACGGCCCTGAGACCGGCAGAGCGCTGCTGGCCGACGCCGACAATATCACCGCAGCCGGCAGCCTTCTGAAGTCACGCCTTGCGCACAGGACATCTCGGGAAGAGATTTTCACCACCATCCATGCGCTCCGAAATCAGGGGCTTAACTGTAGCGAGATCGGGCGACGAACAGGGTTCCCGCGCCGCAGCATCGCGAAATGGCTGCAGTTCGAGACGCCACCGGACCGCAAACAGGCCGCTTTGAAACCGACTTCGCCGTGGTACTTTGAAGAATTCCTGAGCCAAAGCTGGAAGGACGGCATTCGAACAGGCAGCGCCCTGTACCGTATGATCCAAGAGCGTGGTTACGAGGGGAGTCAGTCGCATTAAAAGCGGCTGGGGGCGGGCGGGCGCAGAGCCGAAAAGCAAACGAAGGGCCCCGCCGTGGAGCACCAGATCCTGGAGCCGGTCCGGGGCCCGGAAACGGGGCATGCGATCTCTCCGGTCATTGCGGCCGCGCTGTGCATCAAACCCAGCGGAAAGCTCACCTCGGATCAGGCGCGGAAAGTCGACACGCTCAAAGCCGGTTCTCCCGCCTTCACAACGATGCGCAGCCTCGCCATGCGTTTCAACGGTATCATGCGTGGCCGCCAAGCGGGTCCGCTCCCTGCATGGATCGACGACGCCATCGAAACCGGCCTGACGCCCATTGTGCGCTTCGCCCGCACCTTGAACCGGGACTTCAATGTGGTCAAAAAGGCGATCGAGATGCCCTGTAACAACGGCCAGGCGGAAGGTCAGATCAACCGCCTGAAAACCCTCAAGCGCGCCATGTACGGCCGAGCCGGTCCAGAATTGTTGCGGGCGAGAATGCTACCGTTCCGCCACACAGATTGAGGCAGAGCCCAATTAAAGGCTACGCGACACAACCGTTTGATGACTGGCGCCCGATCTTGCGTGTGTCCCCGGTCCCGTGCACCCGGTAATACAGCCACGACAAATAAAGCACGTGGGTTCCAAGCGGGTTGTCAGGACCCGGCGGCCAATAGTCAGGCCATTCGGGGTTGCGCTCTTTCATTGATGGAGTGGGCCGCCAACTGGGCCTCTCCACCTTCCTTATAACCTCTGTATATCCTCGGCGGGTCAGCTCTTCCGAGGCGGGGACACTTGAAGGGTAGAGTTTGTAAACACTTTCGTCTTCCGACCAGTACTGGACTGCACGCGAGTCAATGTCGCACATAATTGCACCGTGCTGAAGGTTATCGAAGTGGTCTTGCCAGGGATCCGCACTGAAGGACAGAAATATTTCTGCGTACCGCCGAGGGCTCCTGCTCCTGAGCACGGAGAAGGGAAGGTGTTCCCAGAAGTCCGATCATAGTTGTCGAGACGAACTGGCACCGTGTTTTCTTTGAATCAGTAATATACTTTGCCTCGCCCTTTTGTTGATGAACGGATACGACCTCTAGCTGCTAGAGCTTCAACCGAAAATTGATGACGTTCTCGTGAGGCGGCGAGACTAGAGATATCTACGTGTTTCAGCGCAATAGTTGCGATACTTGGTGCCGTATTGTTCGCACAGCCATGGCTCTTCTGCGAGCGGGGCAAGGGCCAGCGCGGCAACTCCAACGATGACGACAGGCCAAACCCAAGGTGAGGCGAAGAGAAGACCCAAACCTATTAGGATGGCCATGTCGGCAAGATACTGCGGATTCCGAGAGAAACGGTAGAGACCCGAAGTGATCAGCTCGTCTCTCACCCCACTGGTGGCTTTCAGTCCAATGATGAATGCCCCCCACCAGGCGATCAGATTTCCGATTGCGATCAAGAACGGCCCGACTGCCCAACGGAGCGCGTTGGGCATAGAAGCGGATTTCCAATCCACGATGCCCAAACCGATCACCGCCCCAAACACGGCCAATGTGAGGCCCCATGCAATGATTGGTATGACTGAATGCTCTCTGTTTGGAGGCCAGATGCGCTTGGACGGGCGGACGATCGACCAAAGGAGCGCACCAATCAAAACCAGACCGGACAGCAGGCCTACGACCACTAGTATGCCTTGGGCAATCGTCATGAGCGGTGTCCGAACACCTGCGCCTCCTGATGCGCATTGTCGGTCGCTTCGAATTCAAGCGTGGAATGCTCGATTGAGAAACGTTCATGCAGCACCGATTTGACGTTTTCTTTAATTTTGTCGGCCTCACCCATCCGGTCGCGTTCGACAACAATATGGCAGTCCAATGCCGCAGCGTTCTCCTGCATTTGCCACAGGTGGACATGATGCACGTCCACAACGCCATCGACAATCTGGATCGCTCTGACCACGTCATTTCCATCAATATCTGGTGGGCTCCCAAGCATCAGGGTTCGAATTGGGGCCCCTATTTCGGTGAAGGACAGATACAGGATGTAGAGCGCGATGCCGATGGTGATGGCCGGATCCACCCAACGCATATCATAAAGTATAATGAGCGTCCCGCCGACTATGACGGCCACTGAAGCCAACGCGTCCGAAAGGTTGTGGAGAAACAGCGCGCGGATGTTCACGCTCCCCTTCTGCATCGAATAGGTCAGCATTGCGGTCAGCGTGTCGACCACAAGCGCAATTCCACCGAGAATGACGACGGTCCACCCCATGACTTCGGGTGGATCAATCATGCGCATGCCACCTTCGTAGATCAGGTAGAAGCCGATCACGATCAGGGTGGTGTAGTTGATCAGGGCAGCGACGATTTCGACCCGGCCATAGCCGAAAGTCATGCGCTCATCGGCCGGGCGGCGCGCGATCTTGCGCGCGGCGAAGGCAATGACAAGCGAGGCCATATCGGAAAAGTTGTGCAGCGCATCGGCGATAAGTGCTAGACTGCCCGACAATATGCCCCCGACGATTTGCGCAACAGTAAGTAGCCCATTCGCCCAGATCGCGATCGCAACCCGTCGATCCCCAGAATTCGGATCGATATTCGCGTGCCCGTGATCATGCGGCATTGGCAGGCTCCTCATGCGCGTGTGTCGCGCGTCGGTCAGTCTTCAGGCGGCCGCTGCGGAAACCACGTACGCGCGCATTCATCCAGTGGCGTATTATATGACGGTAAAGGGCACCACGCAGCCTTCCAAAGGATTGCTCATGGGACAAATAGAAGGCGTCGGGCGTATCGTACACGCCGAAATCTTGCACGATGCCGGTTTTCTGAATGTAGGTATCTTCTCCGTTCCAGGCGACGGGAGGCGCGCCAAGGCAATCCGTGCCCGCGCCATAACCGCAGAGACTGTCCGTGTCCGAGAACGATCTTTGCAGGACTTCGAAGAAAGCGTCATCCAGGATGAAGCCTTCAAGGTTGATCCAGGCCCCTTGAAATTCGATCTCTACCCACGAGTGGAGAATTTCCTCTGGAGCAAGCGGATACACCAACTCTGGGACAACACCGCGCTGCAAGCCTTTGTGGATCGTAAACCCATGCAACCGGCAACGAACGCCAACACCACGCAGCAGCGCCATTAAGAGCGTGCCTTTCGTATTGCACTGCCCGTAGCCGTCGGAAAGTACCTCGGATGCGGGGATGTCGTCAGCTCGATTGTATCCGAACGCAATTTCATTTCGAACGAAATCATAGGCAGCTCCGATCCGATCGTATTCGGATAAGTCGCGCCAGCTGCGGCTCTCTATTAGATGCGCAAGAGGCGCGGCATCAAAATCCAGTAGTTTGGTGGGTGCAAGTAGGGGGTTGGTTATCTGCAACGGAGTCGCTCCTCGAATCGTCTTGGAACAGACTAGTCTCTATAGTTACTGTAGCTTCAACCCCTTCTTTTAGAAACGATCTCTCGCAACTACTTGTCCGTGTGAACTGCTTTGTGGTGTTCACCGTGTGCGTCGCGTAGGATATTGACACCGCCCCAGGCCGCGATCCCGGCGATAATCACACCGACGACTAGGTCGGGCCAGTTCGTTCCCAGCCAGGCAACGAGGCCACCTGCGACTACGATTCCGAGGTTTGCCGCAAAGTCGTTCCAGCTGAAAGTATTGGCCGCGCGGATGTTGACGTCCGGATCTTTGAGCCGAGCGAGCAACCAGACACAAACTGAGTTGATGGCCGCCGCGATCAGCGCCATGACGATCATAACGGTGCCAAGGGGATCCGACCCACCGACATAGCGGCGCCAAGCATCATAAAGGATCCCGATGGCGAACACGATCAGCAGGCCGCCCGAGACATTCGCCGCGCCACGTTTCCATTTCGCAGACCGCGACAATGCAAACAGACTGATTGCGTAGACCAAGCTGTCTGAAAGGTTGTCGAGCCCGTTGGCGATCAGGGCACTGGAATCCCCGAAGGTCCCAGTTGCGAAAAAGGCCGCAGCAAGACTGATATTGAGACCGAGAACGATCCAAAGTGTGCGTCTTTCTGCTCGTTTTTCTGCCGCCATACTTCCCATTCCAATTTGTGAACTATGATCTTTCAACCTCTCTGGCAGATCAGGGTTCCGGATTGATTATTGATGGTCAGTTCCACGTACGACCGTCGGGAGCTTTCAGGCAGGCGCCCCAACCAATGCAGAGCATAGCCCTTTTTATGGGGCGATGAGATCGCGATTTGAGACGGTTTCAAGTTCAAACCATAAAGTTCAATTGGTTCGTGGCGCGGCCAGTATTATAGCTGCGCCGAGCAAGCAAACGGCTGTGCCAAGCGCATCCCACCTGTCCGGTCTGTGACCCTCTGCAAGCCACATCCACAGTACCGAAGCCGCAATGTAGACTCCGCCATAGGCGGCAAAGGCGCGGCCCGCAGCAACCGTTTCGACTTGCGCCAGAAGCCACCCGAATACCACCAAGGCTACAATACCGGGTACGAGCCAAGCCGCGGATGCGCCGAGGCGCCACCAGCTCCAGATCGCGAAACACCCGGCGATCTCGGCCAAGGCCGCAAGCGGGTATGCAAGCGCGGCAGGCATCTCAGGCGCCGATCTCGTCATGTTCGGTCAAACATTCGGAATGATCCCGCAACACCTCAAGCACCTTGCAATCGGCAGTACGTCCACCGCTGCATTCGTGAACCATGCGTTTCAGTTCGGTGCGCAGCGCCTTCAGACGGGCCATGCGCTGCTCCACCTGCTTTAGCTGGCGACGCGCAATCGCGTCGGCTTCTTCGCAGGGCCGATTGGGCTGGTCGCTGAGGTCGAGCAGCTCGCGGATCGCATCAAGCGAGAAGCCGAGTTGTCGCGAATGGCGGATGAAGGACAGTCGGTCGAGCTGTGCGTTGTCATAGCGCCTCTGTCCGCCTTCAGTCCGGCCAGGTTCGGGCATGAGCCCGATCTGCTCGTAGTACCGAATGGTCTGCACCTTTGTGCCGGTCTTCTTTGACAGAGTGCCGATCGTGAGCATCTTCGCCTCCATGAAAAAGTTACAGTCTTTGTAGGTTTTGCCGCCCCAATAGACAAGTGCCGGATTCACAGACGCGTGAGTTTAAGCCACAACGTGATTTCGCGCTTGAACCTCTAGTAGCTAGAGGATGTAAACGCGACAATAATCAAGAACCAAAATCAGGCGCGCAGGTTTGTCCCTTACATCGGCACAGAAATTTCTTTGGGTTTTGGCAGGCGTCGCGTCGCTTGCCTTCGTATGGCTTTTGCTCTGGTCGGACTATCGCGCTGACCGCGCCCGAACCGACAACGATCCAGCGTTTGTCGCTGCATTCGAATTGACGGACCACCAAGGTGTGGTTCGCACGGAAGAAGACTTTTCGGGGCGTTGGATGTTGGTATTTTTCGGCTTCAGCAACTGCCCCGATGTCTGCCCGACGACACTGTCTGAGGTCGCGGCGGTGATGGACGGTCTGGGCGACAATGCCGCGAGGGTCCAGCCGATTTTCATAACCATCGACCCCGAACGGGACACGCCCATGGCACTCGCCGAATTCGTTCCGCTGTTCGATGCGAACATCATCGGGCTGACAGGTACGCCCGAACAGATCGCCGCTACATCCGAAACGTTTCCGATCTTCTTTGAACGCATCGAAGAGGCTACAGCTCCGGATGGCTACACAATGGGCCACACGTCACATCTGTTTCTATTCGACCCCGAGGCAGGCTTTGCAGACTCATGGCCCTATGGCACGTCCGCTGAAGAGATTCTCGCCGATCTGGAAGAGAGGATCTGACCGACATGAACCGCGTACCCGCAGAAACCGCCCTCGGGCTGGCATGGATCGTTGCCCTCGTCGCCTCGCTTGCTGTACTTTTCATCGGCGAAGTGATGGGGCAGACACCCTGCGTGCTGTGCTGGTTCCAGCGCGCCTTCATGTTCCCGCTCGCGATCATTCTCGGCCTCGGCCTTTGGTGGCGAGACGGCAGCGTCGGGCGCTATGGCATCGCTCTGGCGCTTGGTGGTGGCGTGGTCGCCCTGTGGCACATGGGCCTCTACGCGGGCCTGATCCCCGAACGCATCCAGCCCTGCACGGCCACCGGCCCCTCTTGCACCGATGATAACCAATTGGTCTTCGGCATTCCGATCCCGCTGATGGCGCTGGTCGCCTTCGCACTGATCGGGTTCCTGTCGGCACTTTCATTGAAGGAAACACAAACATGAATCGACGCGGCTTAATCCTGTCCGTTCTCGCCCTCGGCGTTGCCGGTTTCGGCGGAGCCACTTGGTACGCGACTCGCCCCGGCCCCGCGGCCGAAGCAAAAACCGTTGCGCCGGAACTCGCGGACGCGATGATCCGCTCTTACTCGCCCATCCTCGGACCTGCCGACGCGCCCGTCACGATTGTCGAATTCTTTGACCCGGCCTGCGAGGCTTGCCGCGCCTTCCATCCGATCGTGAAGGACATCATGGCACAGCATGGAGATGCCGTCCGCGTCGTTATCCGCTACACCGCGTTTCATGGCGAGGCATCCGAGGAAGCGATCCGCGTGCTCGAGGCAGCACGCATGCAAGGCGTTTACGAGCCGGTGCTCGAAGCCGTTCTGCGGGATCAGCCGAGATGGGCGTCGCACGGCGCGCCTGAGCCCGGTCTGATCCTCCAGATCGCCGCCACTGCCGGACTCGATGCAGAGGCCGCGCGCACGCAAATGCTGGCACCGGATGTCGTTGCGATCCTGAATCAGGATCGTGCGGACGTCGAAACCGTGGGAGTTCGCCAGACTCCTACTTTCTTTGTAAACGGCAAGTCGCTCGATCCATTCGGGGAGGCAGAACTGCGTCGATTAGTGGCCGCGGAAGTTGCTGCCGTGCAAAGCTGAATGGAAAAGGCAGGACCAAAACGATGAAAAAGATTATTATGACGGGCACACTGGCCGCGCTCTTGACCTTTGGAGGGCTCTCAGTACCCGCACTGGCCGGACCCGTGGATGTCGTCGTCGAAAGCGCCTGGTCCCGCGCCTCCATAGGGATGAACCGCCCCGGGGCCGCCTACATGACGATCCGCAACACTGGCGACGAGCCGGTGACGCTGATTGGTCTTTCAACACCCCTCGCGATGATGCCCGAGATCCACGAGACGAAGACCAATGCCGAAGGTGTGAGTTCCATGAGCGCGGCAGGTGAGATCGCGATCGCCCCGGGCGAGAGCGTCGCGCTTGAGCCGGGCGGCCTCCACGCGATGTTGATGCGGCTACAACAACCCATGACGGAAGGGGAAACCTTTCCGCTGACCCTACTTTTTGTCGACGGGGGCGAGGTGACAGTCGAGGTGCCGATCCTTGGCATCGCCGCACGCGGACCGGAAGACTAATGCGACGAAGGACGATCGCAGGATACGGCGCGGCCGGTGCCGGTGCAATTGCCTTGACGCTCTTCGTCGGTTGGTGGCGGGTCGACGGACCCGGTGCGCCCGAACCTATCGAGCAGCGGCCTATGGCTCTGACCGAGATGGATTTCCGCCTGACTGACCATGAAGGCAACGAGGTCGGGCCGGAAACCCTGATCGGGCGACCGACGATGGCGTTCTTCGGTTTCACTTACTGCCCCGATGTCTGCCCGACCACGCTCTCGGACATTTCAGGTTGGCTCGACGATTTAGGAGACGAAGCCAAACAGTTGAACGTGGTTTTCATCACGGTCGATCCCGAGCGCGATACCGTCGAGGCGATGGCAGAATATGTCAGTTATTTCCACCCAGCGATCCGCGGCTGGACGGGACCGGAGGGGCAGATTGCGCGCATCGCGGACGGCTTCCGCGCTGCCTACGAGCGGGTGCCCACGGAAGGCGGCGACTACACGATGAACCACACGGCCAGCGTCTTCCTGTTCGGTGCCGCTGGACGGTTCGTCACCATGATTGACTATCATGAACCGAGGGAATTCGCGGTACCGAAGATCCGCCGCGCGTTGGAAGAAGAAACGGAGGGAGCGACATGAGGCTCAGAACTTTTGCGGCAGGTGTCGCGCTTGCGGGGACCGTTTCGGGGGCGGCTATCGCATTCTTCGATGTTCTGTCGAAAGAACCCGTGCCGCCAGAACTTGCCCAGGCAGGTAGCTGGATGCCCCAGCGTCCTGAAGCTCCCCGGAGCCTGGATATTCCGTTGTCGCTGCCAGCTACGGCGTGGGTGGAAGATACACCCGGCTTCGGCCCCTTGCCCCTGCTGCAGGCCGCTGTTGTTGACAGGCCGATGCAGGCCATCGAACCGCCCCTGTTGACTTGGTCTCGCGACATCTCTTCTGGTGAAACGCTCGACTCCTTGCTTTCCGAAGCCGGTCTTGCGGGAGCCGACAGGGCGGAAGTCGCCCTTGCACTTGGCGCGGAATACGATCTGCGACGGTTGCGGCCGGGGAATTCGGTCACTGTTGTTTCGACTATGGATGGCAGCCCCCGCACCGTCTCGCTCGCCGTCGAGGACGGGGTGCGGATCGAGGTGCTTTTTGGCGAGCAGGTGTCCACGCAGGTCGTGGCGCCGGATCCGGAGATCGTAACCCTTGCTGGGGAGGCCGTGATCGACACCTCGATCTTCGCGGCACTCGACAATGCCGGCATCCCCGCCCGATTTGCCGTGGACCTTGCGCAAATGCTGGGTGGAACCGTGGATTTCCGCCGTGAGATGGCTGGAGGCGAGACACTAAGGCTTCTCTGGCGCGAGACGCGCGTCGGCGATGACAAGATCGGACAGCCGGACCTCGCCTTCGCCGCACTGGAAATCGGCGATTCGCTTTACGAGATCGTTTGGCCGGACGACGGCAGCGGTCAGGCGACGATCTACGTCGATGGCGAGGTGCTTCGCGTCTTTGCACAGCCAGTCGAGGGCGCGCGCCTCAGCTCGGTGTTCGGGCGCCGCACACATCCTGTCTACGGAAACGTCCGGATGCACACCGGCGTCGATTTTGCCGCGGCAAGCGGGACGCCGGTACGGACGACGGCACCGGGCCGGGTCAGCTTCATCGGCTGGCGAGGCGGTTATGGACGCGTGGTCGAAATCTCCCATGGCTCCGAGACCATGACGCGCTACGCGCATCTCAGCGCCGTGTCGGAGGGCCTAACACAGGGCCAACGCGTGGCGGCGGGAGATGTGATCGGCCGCGTTGGCGCAACCGGCACAGCGACAGGTCCCAACCTGCACTACGAAGTCCTCGTAGATGGGCGTCCGACTGACCCTCTCTCTGACGACAGGCTCGCCGAAGCCGCAGAGAACGAGGTGGATGATACCGCCGCGCTGTTGCGTCTGACCGAGGCGCGCGCGCTTCTGACTGAAAACCTTGACAGCGAAATTGCCCAGACGACAACCGAAAGGCTCTGACCCATGAAACGCATGACCCAAGCTCTGACCATCGCGCTCGCCCTGTTCCCGGCGGCCCAGGCCCTCGCAGAGGCAACAGCGATAGACGTCCGCAAGACCAACGGATGCGGCTGCTGCCTGTCCTGGATGAACCATCTCGAGGAAAACGGATTCGCGCCGACGGGCGAGAACATGTTTGGCGGGTCGCTGGTTCGTTTCAAGCTCGACAACGGCGTGCCGCAGCGCATGGTCTCCTGCCATACCGCGCTCATAGAGGGCTACGTGATTGAAGGCCATGTCCCGGCCGCTGATATCCGCCGCCTTCTTGAGGAACGCCCGGACGCCGTCGGCCTCGCCGTTCCGGGAATGCCCTATGGCTCGCCCGGCATGGGGCCGGAAGAAAACCGTGAAGCTTATGATGTCTTCCTCATCCGCGAGGACGGGTCGACCGAAGTCTTTTCAAGCTACGCCGAAGGATAATCTGGCCCGCTTATGGAAAACCTGTCTCCGATAATGCTCGGCTTTCTCGGAAGCCTTGCCGCCGGATCGCTCACGGCAGTCGGAGCAATTCCCGTGCTGTTCGGGCGCATCCCGTCGCGGGCGACGCGCGATCTGTCGCTCGGCTTCGCTGCCGGCGTCATGCTCTCAGCCTCGTTCTTTTCTCTGATCATCCCGGCGTTGGATGCGGCGGAGCCGATGTTCGAGAACGGCGCGATGCCTGCGGCCATCGTTTGCGTCTCGATCCTTTTGGGCATGGGGGCCGTTGCATTGATGAATGAAAGGCTGCCGCACGAGCATTTCAGAACGGGACGCGAAGGGCCCGAAGCGGCGTCCTTACGGCGGGTCTGGCTGTTCATCATCGCAATCACGATCCACAACTTCCCGGAAGGCCTCGCGGTCGGAGTTGGCTTCGGTTCCGGAGGTATGGAAGGCGGTCTGCCACTCGCCATCGGCATCGGGCTTCAGAATGCGCCTGAAGGGCTGGCCGTTGCGGTATCCCTGTTGGGCGAAGGATATCCGAAGCTGCGCGCCTGGGGCATCGCCGCGCTAACGGGAATGGTCGAGCCGATTGGCGGTTTGCTCGGGGCCGGCATCATCACACTGTCGGAACCGCTGCTGCCATGGGGCTTGGCCTTTGCCGCAGGCGCCATGCTTTATGTCATCAGCCACGAAATCATCCCCGAAACCCATCGCAGCGGCCATCAGAACAAGGCAACGCTCGGCTTGGCCGTCGGGCTCGTTTTGATGCTTTTTCTCGATGTTTGGTTGGGGTGACGCAATGCCAGTGCATAAACTATCTCCGGTGATCGGCATTTTTGCGGCGCTTGCCGCTTTCGTAATCGATCAGATCACAAAAGCCATTGTTGTGGCGAATGCGGCCTCTTTAAGCACTGGAATCGCCGTGTTTCCAGGTTTTAACCTTGTCTTTTATCGCAATGATGGCGTCACTTTCGGATTACTTGGCGGCGCACCATGGTGGAGCCTCATAGCTCTCGCTCTTGCCATCTGCGGCTGGCTGGGGGTTATGCTGTTTCGCGCCGAAAATGCGGTTGAAACGCTCGCTTACGGAGCGATCATCGGTGGAGCCTCGGGCAATGTCATTGATCGTGTGCGGTATCGGGCTGTAACGGACTTCCTGGATTTCTACATCAACTCAACGCATTGGCCTGCCTTCAACATGGCCGATGTGTTTGTCGTCAGTGGCGTGGGGCTCTTGCTCGCCGCACCCTGGATCAGTGCGCGGCGTCCGATCAAGTCGTGAAGCCGGCAATTCTGAACTGCTTCGCTCTGCGCAAACGTCTGCTCTCGCGGATGACGCTTGGTTTCGCCGCCGGGCCGCTGACCGTTCTAACCTTCCCGCCTTTCTCGATTCTCCTTCTTGTTCCCGTTGCCTATTCTGCGTTGTTTGTCGGTCTTCGCGACCTCTCCTTCGGGCGTGCTTTTCTCGTCGGCTGGGCGTTTGGTCTCGGCCAGTTCGGTTTCGGGATTTCGTGGATCGCGGAAAGTTTCTACGTCGAACCCGAGCGTTTCGGGGCGCTGGCGACCCCGGCCGTCGCGGGATTGTCCGCAGGTCTCGCGATTTTCCCGGCCATTGCCGCCGTGCTCTTCGTCGAAATCGCGCGGCGCGGAGCCATGGGCAGTCTCCTGGCCTGCCTCCTGTTCGCGACCTCCTGGACCGCGGCCGAGTGGTTGCGCGGTCACGTTCTGACAGGTTTTCCGTGGAACCTCGCCGGCTACGCTCTGGTCGATTACGCCGCCCTTCGCCAGCCCGCCGCCTGGGTGGGAAGTTATGGGCTAAGCTTTCTCACCGTGTTCGTAGCGGCACTCCCCGGCGCGGCTCTCATGGCGGTCGGGCGACAACGATTGATCATCTCGCTAATGCCGCTGGCCGGCATCGTGACGATGTGGGCCGTCGGCACGCTTCGCCTCCAGTCGGATGCACCACAGCCACCGGATGTCGACCTGCGCATCGTTCAGGGCAACGTTCCCCAAGAGGAGAAATGGGCGCCCGAGAACCGCGAGGCGACCTTCGCGCTCTATCTCGAGCTTTCAACCCAGCCCGGCGATTTCGACGTTCTTCTCTGGCCGGAAACCGCCTTTCCCGGGTTCCTCGATGAGGATGCCCAGGCGCGGGCCCGCATTGCCGCTGCGCTACCGGACGGCAGCGTGCTGCTAACCGGAGTGCCGGACCGTGTACTGAGCGAGGATGGCACCCGATATTTCAACACCGTCCAGGCTTTTGACGATACCAATGAGATCCTGACCGGATACGCGAAACACCATCTCGTGCCCTTTGGCGAATACGTGCCATTCCGCGGCTGGTTGCCGATCGAGCGGCTGACGGCGGGGCTGGGCGATTTTACGCCCGGACCGGGTCCGCGCACCCTTGCGCTTCCGGGTATGCCGCTGGTCGCCGTGGCGATCTGCTATGAGATCATTTTCCCGGGCCATGTGGTCGACGACATGTTCCGACCCGACTGGATTTTTAACGCGACGAACGATTCCTGGTTTGGAACCAGCATCGGACCCGAGCAGCATCTGGCTTCCGCACGTATGCGCGCCGTAGAGGAAGGCCTTCCTGTCATCCGAGCCGCGAATACGGGCATCTCTGCGGTCATCGACGCGAACGGAGAGATCATTGCGCGGCTCGATACAGGGGAAAGGGGCATCATCGACGCTGATCTTCCCTCAGCGCAGCCGCCTACGCCATATGCGCTTTTCGGGGACTGGATGTTGCTGGCGCTCATCTTGGCTTCGTGGAGCTGGGCTCTGGCGGCCAATGCGACGGCTAACTACCGCCGCATGAGAAAGACCGTCATGCAAAGATGTGGATAGGCGTTCCGTCCTTCACCATTGCATAGATGTCCTCGATCTGCCGATCTGTGACTGCGATGCAGCCAGCTGTCCAGTCGCGGATGTCCGTCGGGTCGATGCCGGGGCGTGGACCACCATGGATGAAGATGTCGCCGCCGGGGGAAAGGCCCTGCGCTGCGGCAAAGGCGATGTCGGCCTCATTTGGATAAGAGATGCCAACTGAAAGATGATACGTACTTTCAGGGTTGCGCTTATCGACTATGTAGGTGCCCTCCGGGGTCCGACCGTCTCCCTCGAATTGCTTGTGACCCTGAGGAGCGAAGCCCAGCCCGATCGGATAGGTTTGCAGCACGCGATCGGATCCGTCGAGAACAAGCAAACGCTGTCCCTTGTAGAGCCGAAGTCGCGTCACTTCGGGTCCGTCATAGCTGCGGAACTTGCCGGCACAGCCCGACAAAAAGGCCGCTAAGCCACCCAACAGGACGGCGCGGCGGGGAAATCGGATGGTTTTCACTGCTCGATGCCTCTTTCGTGAGGTCTGATATGGAAATAATGTTACCTTGCAAATGCCGCGTGATCAATGTCCGTGGGCAAGCGCGGCCTTTGCGATCTGTGGCCCAACCTGCTCGCCACCGGACGGCGGTGCCTTGGCCTCTTGGCTGTTGAGCAGGCGCAGGGCGTTCGCCACCACCAGCAATGACACACCCACGTCGGCTGCAATAGCGCCCCACATCGATGCCATTCCGAACGCGGTAGCGACAACGAAAACTCCCTTGGTCGCCAAGGAAATACCGATGTTCTGATGGATAATCGACATTGTCCGGCGCGAATGACCGATCAGCCAAGGCACCTTGCCGAGGTCGTCGGTCATAAGGGCAATGTCCGCCGTCTCGATTGCCGCGTCAGAACCAACCGCACCCATCGCGATGGCATAATGCGCGCGCGCCATTGCGGGTGCATCGTTCACCCCGTCGCCGATCATGGCAACCATGTCATGAGTTTTGACCAGTTCTTCGATGGCTGTCACCTTGTCTTCGGGCAGAAGCTCAGCGCGCACCTCGTCGATACCGACCTCGGCGGCAACGGCGCGCGCTGTTCGCTCGTTGTCACCGGTCAGCATAACGATGGTTTTCACGCCTTGCGCGTGAAGTTGCGCCACGATGCCCTTGGCATCAGGGCGGATGCGATCGCGCAGTTCAAGAATGCCCGTCACGCCGGATTCATCGCCGACAGCGACAAGGGTGCTGCCGGCGCCTTCGATCCGCTCCCGCAGATCCTTCGGAATGGCGTCGCCGAAACCCTTCTCCTCGGCAAACCGGTCCGACCCCAGCCAGATGGACCGTCCGTCGGTGCGTCCTTCAAGTCCCCTGCCGGGAATGGTGCGGGTATCCTCTGCGGCGGACACCTTGACGCCGTCGGCCTCCGCCCGCGCGAGAATGGCACGCGCCAAAGGGTGCGACGAACGTGCCTCCAGCCCTGCGGCGAGGGTCATCAGATCTTGTGCTGAAGCCCCGCCCAGCGGGTGCACCGCCGCCACTTCCGGCTGACCCATGGTGATTGTGCCGGTCTTGTCCATGGCCAGCGCCGTGGTCCTGCCCGGCGCCTCTACATAGGCACCGCCCTTGATGAGGACGCCCGCCCGCGCCGAAGCGGTGAGCGCTGCGACGATGGAGACAGGGGTCGAGATGACCAGAGCGCATGGGCAAGCGATCACCAGCAGCACGAGGGCATTGTAGAACCAGTAATCCCAGGCTCCGCCGAAGATAAGCGGCGGCAGTAGCGCAATTGCGACGGCGAGAGCCATGACGATAGGCGTGTAGATGCGGGCGAACTTTGCCACCCACTGTTCCACCGGCGCGCGGCGGGCATGGGCGTCGCCGACCATGCGGATGATCTTGGCCAAGACGGTATCCGAGGCGACCTTCGTGGCGCGCACAGTTAGTGTACCTTCGCCGTTGATCGTGCCCGCATAGACCTCGTCTCCGGCCTCTTTGGGTATCAAGGCACTTTCGCCGGTGATCGGCGCCTGGTCGACCGCGCCCGCGCCACCCGTCACCTCGCCGTCGAGCGGGATACGGTCGCCACCGCGTACAATAAAGCTTGAGCCTACGGCGACTTGCACCGCCGGCATGTCGGTCTCGCTTCCGTCATCGTGGATCACGCGCGCCGTAGGTGGCGCAAGATCCAGGAGCGCCGACACAGCGTTCCGCGCGCGCCCAACGCTCCAGCTTTCGAGAAAGAGGGACAGCGAAAAGAAAAAAGCCACTGTCGCTGCCTCGAAGAATTCACCGAGCCCGATGGCTCCGGCGACTGCGACAACCATCAGCAGGTTCATGTCGGGCGACAGCCGACGTGCGGACGACCATGCCTTCGGTGCCACAAGCCAAACGCCGAATAGGATAGCAACTGCAAAAAGCCCTGCCTCGGCCAGCGGCATCGGCGCTTCGCCGTGCCCCGCGAAGAGGCCGAGCGCCCCCCCCATACCGGTCTCGACGATGTGCCAGAGAAAACCCGCCGCCCAGAAGCCGCCGCTGAGAGCCGTAAACAGCCGCTGTCGTGCAAGATGGGCCGCTTGGTCGACCGACGCGTTCTCGGCATTCCACGGCTTCGCCGTCATGCCGGTGCTCGCGACAAGTTCCGCAACTTCGTCGTCCGATACACTCTTTGCGCTGTCGAGAATGGTCATCCTCCCGTTGATTACATCGAACGCGAGATGCTCGGCCCCGCCGATCTGCGGGCCGATTACCTTATTCAAGATCGCGACCTCCTCGGCGCAATCGAGGCCAGACACCTGAAAACTGCGCCCGCCGGTTGGCGCGGGAGTCGTCGGTGCGATGTCGCCGCACTTTCCGGCGCTACCACAGCAACTGCCGCCGCTTGCCTGGGCGTCTTCGGCGTGATCGTGATCGTGGCGGTGGGTGTCGGACGGCATGAACGGACCTCTGGATTCGGGTGCTTTGTCATGACATAGCCCCTACAGTAGCTAGAGCTTCAAGAGAAAAGTTCGGTGGTATTTCCGTTTGTTTTCTTGCTAGACGGTCCGACGACAGCCTCAATCACGGCGTGAGGCATAAAAAGCCGATACGAAGAAAAACAGAAAAGAAAGGAAACTCGATGCAGGTTTTGATGCTGAAGCAAAAAATGATGGTTGCGGTGGCGCTTTTGCTCACGACAGGATGCGCCATCCAGCCGACAGGGCCGGACGACACGGCAGACCAGACGGGCAACGTTCCCGAAGCCGTGGTTGCGATGGCTGCTCCGGATCAGGATGTTGCAACCGCGCGCCTCGTGCCGGAAGACGGCTGCTATTGGTACGAACACAGCGGGCCGGTCGAAACGACGCTGCTGCCGTTGCGCACGGCGAACGGTAATCCGATCTGCGTGGCACGCGAAGCTTGAGGACGCGTCAGACGTTGCATCAACGCGCCTCAGACCTACGCACCACACTCAACTTCGCGCGGTGACACTGTCCTCCGCTGAGTACAAATGTGCCGTCGATTCGATCTCAACGTTGGGATAAAGTTCGTTAATGTGAGCCATGACCATCCGCACGCAACCCGAACTGGCTCGACCGCCGATACTTCTCGGATAGGGCGTGCCGTGTATTCGAAGATAAGTGTCGCGGCCTCCGACGTACAGATAGATGGCTCGTGATCCCAAAGCGTTTTCGGGGCCGGGTTCCATCCCGTCGGCCCATCGTGCGTTTTCCGGATCCCGCTCGATCATGTTCTGGGTCGGTGTCCAATGCGGCCACCTCACCTTGCGTTTGATCGTGTAGACCCCAGGCTCGTATAGGTTGCCCCGGGCAATGGCCACACCGTAGCGCATTGCGGTCCCGCTCTCCTCGATATGATAGAGATACCGCGCGACCGCATCGACATGGATGTCTCCTGGCACGAGCCCGGGTTTCGCAATCACGCGTTGGGGCAAAAAGCGCGGGTGTAGGCCCCAAGGGTTTGACGCGGCCGGATCGAATCCGGGCGGCGTGACTTGCGCGTCCCATTCAGCCTTCTGTGCCTCGGTGGGCCAGGTATCGGCCAACAGGGGGCTGGAAACAGACGCGGAGAATAGCGCCGTTGTTGTTTGAATGAAGTGTCGTCTTGTCAGCATGTCGTACCCTTTCGGTTCCCACCAGAATCTATGGCAAGAACGGTATCTGTTCACTTTGATTAGATAGGACTTCTAGTGGCTAGAGGTTCAAGGACATATTTTCGTGAAAACACACGATCCTTGTGATCCGCAATTTACCATCCGCTACTACGAAAAGATCGGCGCGCCGCCCAGCCTGACCCGGCCTGTTCCCGAGACCACGGTTGCTGCAGAGTCAGATCCTGTCGAAGCTGGCTATGGAGGAAGGCCATATCGCCCGCTTCGCCTGAGCAGCGAACGGCAGTGTGGTGAACTTTGACTTGCACGGTGACGGGGGCAGGCAAAGCAGCAACGACAAACAGGGCCGCGCAGTGTCCAAAATACCGGGCGTCTTGCTCGCCGCCTTCACCAGTCATCATAGATGGTGAAGGCACAACCGCACGGAAGCGCCGGCCACAGCGGCCTTGCGCACTGGCGAGGAGTATCTCCAAATTCGAGCACCTTGATTGCCAAGGTTCCGGCGGGCTTTGCCTCCTCCTACCGGAACTTTGGCCGACTGGCACGCACCCGTCAGGATACCGAGCGATGACGCTCATCTCTTAGGTCGTGGTGCGCCACATCCGGAACCGGCCCTGCCCGGTCACTTCGCAGATCAAACCCCGCGCTTCCATCCAGACGAGGTTGCGCTGGACGGCGGCGCGGCTGGCACCGGTCAGGGTCTCGGCCATTGGGGCGGAGACGAGGGGCCATTCGGCCAGCACGGCGCGCAATGCTGGTGGTGTCTTGCCAGAGAGCGGGGCCATCATGGTTTCCGCCCGCGCTGACCATGCCTGGATATCGTCGAGGTGCCGCATCGCGGTCAGGCATGCTGTTTCCATTCCCTCGAGCCAACGCTCCAAGCGCTCAGCTGGTGGGCCACTGGCGCGCAGCCCCCCTGCCCCGCGCATAGCCAGAGGCGCAAAGATGGCCCCTCCATTCGAATTCGGGCCTTCGCTGGCGGCAATGCGTGCGGCGGTAACCGCCGCTTCCATCCGGTCGCCCTGTTGCCCGAGGCCCGCAAGGCTCCAGAGGTGAAGCCCCATGCAGGCGCGTGTGATCGGGTGCAGGTCGACGGCTTGCGCCATCAGGTCAAGCCAACCGCCCGCGCGATCCGCAAAGGTTTCGGCTTCACCTGCTATGTTTTCGGGGTCACGGCGATCGAGGAAGGCGGACAGGTCCACCTCTGGGCCGGGACCGCCTGTTAGACGCCGCACTGCCCATCCGACACGCGCGAGCGCTGCAGTGTTGTCCTGCACGCCGGACAGGCGCATGGATATCCAGAGCGCCAGCCGATCCGGGCCAATACGGTCACCCACAAACCAGCTGAGGTCTGCCGCCTCCATCAGCGCGAGCCTGTGCCGCCAGCCTTTCGGGCCACGGCGCAGCCGGTCATCCAACGCGCCGATCCGACCAGCCACACGGGCGAGACGCGCGGCATTAACCGCCTCTGCCTTCCGCCAATCGTCGAGGACTGCGGTTTCACGCAGCTCTGCTCTCGGTCCGGGCAGCAGATAATCCGGCTCCACTTCCATCGGACCGGGCAGGAACCACAGGTCGTCCTCAGACGTCTCTTCAAGCCCCTCCGAATCCACTAGAGGATCGTCAAAACTATCATAATGTGTAGATACTTGAGGCTTCATATGTGCAAAATACGGCACTTTTGCATTTTACCCAAGTGTTTTGTCAGGGTGCGCCCACACACCTTATATAGCACGTGCGCGCGGTGGTCTGCGAGATCTCTCTGATCACGCTCAGCGTATGGAATCCAAGGGGTTTTTGATGAGCAGCACCACAGAGAGAGCGGTTGCATTCGTTTACAAACGGTCGTTTAGTAACGGTATATGAAATTGCAAACGGCCGATTTTCATGCCCCTGATAGGCTATGCGCGCGTATCCACAGAGGATCAGACCCCCCTGCCCCAGTCTGAGGCCCTGCAAACTGCGGGATGCGTCGAGATCTTCGAAGAGCACGCCTCAGGCGGCAATCGTGCCCGGCCGGTGCTTGCCCGCTTGCTGGAGCGCATTAGCAAGGGCGACACGCTGGTTGTCGTACGGATCGACCGGCTCGCACGGTCTCTGTCGCACCTTCTCGAGGTGATCGAACGGTTGGAGGCCAAGGGGGCGTTCTTTCGTTCCATTCAGGACCCGATCGACACCGGATCCCCGCAAGGCAAGTTCACGCTGCAGGTTCTGGGCGCCGCGGCCGAGTTCGAGCGGGCGCTGATCCGGGAACGTACCAAAGCAGGGCTGGCGAGCGCCCGTACCAAGGGCCGGGTCGGCGGGAACCCTGGACTGCGGGCCAAAGACCCTGCTGCTCTTCGCAAAGTACGGCTGGCGCGACAAGACGGCTACATGGAGCGTCTGAACGAGACGGCACAAGATTGGGTGCCCCATGTGCGCCGGTTGCGACCCGACTTGGCCTGGGAAGACGTGGTGCGCATCATCAACGGCCCCTTGCCCGAGGCGCGTCGCTGGACCCAAAGCCGTCTCTTGCGCGCTGTGAAGGCCTATGTCGGCGACGGCTTCCTGCCGGCCGAGGTGCTAGCCCGCGCCGGGCGCCGCGAAACCGGCGACCGTCTGCCCGCCATCGTCGCCGGCATCAAGGGCGCGGACCCCGACATCACGCTTCAGGCGATCTGCACCCGGCTGGAAGCGATGCGCGAACGCACGCCTCGTGGCCGAACAAGATGGCAGCCGTCTTCGGTGAAAATGCTGTTGGAGCGGGCGGAACGACTTGGCCTCATGCCGTACGAATCGAGCCAAAATCAGATGTAGCTTCTGACCCGAATCCAAAAAATTTCACCGGGAGAAAACTCCGCAGGAGGCAGAAAGTGCCATTAGTTGCTTGGGGTTAGCTGCTAATATGCCAACTCAACAGAGTAGCGGCTCGATTTGGTTAGATCTGCATTTAATATATCTATATCAATGACTTGCTGAGTTTTTTACACGACAACACCTATAGGTGTTGTGGATAACTTTCACACTACATTTAGATTCTTCTTGCCGGACTCACTGGATCGTGGCATTCCCATTCTGACGGCAAAACGCGTCAGACACGCTGTACACCGTCAGAATGACTAAGAGCCTCAACAGAGGCCGAGAGTGGGCGGCAGGACATGGATGATCGTAACATTGGATACACGCAAGGCATAGGCTCTTCCGATATCGGAGCATTTGCCAACAATCTGGCTGAGTCTTTGGATCGCCAGATGAAGATCGCTTTCGAACCCGAAGAACGAAAGTCCCTACGTCGCTTCAGTTCCACCGAAGTCGCCGGCCTCCTGCGCGTAAGCACATCTAAC
Organism: Phaeobacter sp. JH20_02; assembly: GCF_048056915.1. NCBI lineage: Bacteria > Pseudomonadati > Pseudomonadota > Alphaproteobacteria > Rhodobacterales > Roseobacteraceae > Phaeobacter > Phaeobacter sp. JH20_02. Next base: position 86,914 of record NZ_JAYMVP010000010.1, read on the forward strand.
CTGCGCAACCGGCACAAGGACGGCAGCTTCCCGGAAGTGCATACAGACAACCGCGGACACCGGTTCTACACAGCCCAAGAGATTGATGAGTTGCGCGATGTTCTTGGACGCACTGGAAAGAACGCAGAAAGCTACCGCCCAGGTCGACGTGATGGCGATCGTCTCCAGGTGATATCCGTCGTCAACTTCAAAGGCGGCTCATCAAAGACTACTACAACGATTCATCTTGCGCAAAGGTATGCCTTGCGCGGTTACCGCGTGCTGGTCCTAGACCTCGATCCGCAAGCAAGTTTGACCACGTTTTTCGGCTTTCGGCCCGAGCTTGAGTTCGCCGATGGCGGCACAATCTATGATGCTTTGAGATATGAGGACCAAGTTCCTCTCTCGAACGTCATCCAAAAGACCTACTTCCATAAGCTCGACATGGTGCCCGCCGGTTTGATGCTCTCGGAGTACGAAACCGAGACCGCAAACGCTCTCGCCCGTCGCGTACAGCCCATCTTTGCAGAGCGCCTCGCCTTGGCGCTTGAAGAGGTTGAGGCAAACTACGACATCGTCCTGATCGACTGCCCGCCTCAGCTTGGGTTTCTAACCCTGACTGCGCTGGCAGCGTCGACGGGGCTTTTGGTTACCGTGGTACCTGGCATGCTTGACATCGCATCCATGAGCCAATTCCTGAAGCTTGCTTCAGAAACGGTCAAGGCCGTGGAGGAAGCCATCGGTCGGCGTGTCACATGGGATTTTGTCAAGTTCCTGATTACCAGATATGAACCGTCGGACGGTCCGCAGACCCAAATGGCAGGCTACCTGAGATCAATTCTGGCAGGTCAGGTCATGACAGAGCCAATGCTGAAGTCTACGGCGATCTCCGACGCGGGGATGACCCAGCAGACCGTCTACGAAGTCGATCCAAGCCAATTCATCAGAAAGACAATTGATCGCGCCCTGACCAGCGTGAATGGCGTTGGCGATGAGCTAGAGCAGACGATCCAAATGGCATGGGGGCGTCGCTGATGGCCCGAAACATCTTCAACCAGCCTCCAAGGAATGAGACGGAGAGCGGAGCCCCCTCCCCTACCCCGCCAAAAGCGGCAAAGCTGCCGGGATCTGTTGGAGGATTGCGCGACTCTTTGCGCGAGATCACAGCAAACTCGATTCGCGATATCGAACCCGATCAGATTGACATGGATGGGCTGCGCGATCGGTTGGTGCTGGAAGATTCCAGTATCGATGAGTTGGCCGAGAGCATTCGCAAGCATGGCCAACAAGTGCCCATCATGGTCCGTCCATCAGCCCAACCGGACAGATACCGCATCATCTACGGCCGCCGCAGGCTTGCGGCGATCCGTAAGGTCGGTGGAACGGTCAAGGCAATTGTTCGAACCTTGGACGATGACGCATCTCTGATCGCTCAAGGCCAGGAGAACAACCTCAGGCTTGATCCGTCTTTTATAGAAAAGTCTCTTTTTATCAAAGAGATGCAAGAATCCGGGTACAAACCCGGTGTCATTCAAGATGCTCTAGGTCTGACCCGGCAAGGCGTATCCAACCACAGGGTCGTCATAGAACAACTGCCAGACGGTCTTGTTCAACTCATCGGGCCAGCACATGGGATCGGACGACGGCAGTGGGGTGATCTAGCTGCCTTGTCGGTGAAGGTAGATTTGGTGGACATCGCCAAAGAGGCGCTCGCCGCCCTGCCCGACGACACTCCTAGTTCCGAAAAGTTCCAAGCGGTCTATTCGGCTTGCTCGAGCAAAGCACGTAGCGACAAGAAGCCGCCCAATCGTGGGCTGACTTCGGTCATCAATGATGAGAACGGCAGTTCATTGGGCACGCTGACAATCGATGAGAAGGCGATCGCGCTCAAGGTCACCAAGAAGGACAATCCAGAATTCGGCCAATGGCTCGAAGAGCACGCGGAAGCTACGCTTTTGCAACTCTTCGTACAGTGGCGGAATGAGAGAGGCTCTGGGTCCTAACCCAGGCCACACAGAGCAACACGAGCAGAGGAGAAAAGCGAAGACCCGAAAGAAAAGAGCCCCCCAAAGTTTCCCCTGGAGAGCCCTCATCATCTGATTAGCATCTTTGATGTAGCAACCTCCAGCATACCGGTCAAGAGTCACCGATTCGGTGGACTGATATTTTTTGCCTTTTTCCGCGAAAATTCGAGGAAAGAGACGGGGAAGTTGTGGGCCGAACGGTCGTCGTGAACAAGCCATGGCATTTACAAAACTCTCGATCGAAGCCGCAGGTGCTGATGCAACCCGCGGCTCATTTCCCCCATCTGAAACCGACGTCTGGACCATCTTCAGAGCCCTGAGAGATGCACGCAGCGTGTTTGGTCTACGTCCTGGCCACATACAGACACTTCAAGCAATGCTCAGTTTTCTGAAACCTGGCCATGGCGAAACGGTTTTTGCGTCTAACGATTCACTTTGCCAGCGCGTTGGCGGAATCGACGAACGGACACTCCGGAGGCACATCAACCGCTTCGTTGAACTCGGATTCATCAAGCGCAATGACAGCTCGAACCGAAAGCGCTACCGCGTTCGCTCATCCGGCGGGGAGTGCATCAGTTATGGATTGTCTCTCACCCCCCTGCTCCAACGTGCGAGCGAGCTTATAGCCATCGCGCAAGAGATGGAGAATAACCGGCGAGATCGGATATTTGTCCGCAAACAGATCCTTACAAAGCTCGCCCATTTGGAAGAGCACGATCCTAGCAACGCATTCATCAACCACGCACGGAAAGCTCTACGCAGGAAGCTGAGCCTCCCCGAATACCACGCTCTGCTCGCCAATACAGATGCAGAATGCCAGAGTTTGTCTACCCCGGATGACCCGCCTGAAACTATGGAATTGCCCGCCAATGACGGACAAACTGTCCGGCATCAATCTAAGTCTGAAGAAGAAAAAAAAGATTTAGATAGCAACATAGGCCTTGAGGCCCTGAAACCAGACTTGCTGACCTCAGTCTGCGATCAGGCGACATCGTTCTCCACAGAGAGACTTAGAAACTGGTTGGACATTGAAAACCATGCTCGAACACTTGCACCCATGATGGGCATTCACCCAGAGACTTTCGAGAAAGCCAAGAATGCTGTAGGAGCTCAGAAAGCGTCATGCGCGATCTTCATCATGCTACAGCTTGGAAAACGCATCAGGGATTTTGCAGCGTATTTTCACAGTATCACCCTGGGTCAAAGGCAAAACCAATTTGATCCATTAGCTTTGATCAAGCGACTGTCCGAAAACAATGAGCGAACTGTCTAATGTCCACCGCGGTGGACTTCGAACGAGAATCGGCGCTTGTGGCAACCAAAACTGTCCAAACGCACATAGCGGCGCGTGGTGGTTCTTCAGTTTATCTCAGACCAGCAGATGTCCACCGCGGTGGACAAGTGACACATGAGCAAGCCTTGATGAAAATCTGGCCGCCCATGGAAGAAATCGGCGGCCAGGCATTACACCCTAAATGCCTAAAGTTATTGTGGGAGGTCACCGTCTCCAAAGAGGTTTGGAAAGAGCCGCTCTCGATAATCCAACGGAAACGCCAACCGAACCGGCGTCTTCGGCGAGGCGGACCTCAGGTATCCGGCGGCGGTCAGTTTACTCAGCGTGTTGCGAGCAGTACGCTCGGACGTCTTGAGCACAATCTGCGCATCGCCTCGTTCCAGTGCCCCATGCCGAAGAACCGCCGAGATTAGTTCCGGCGCTCGCTTGTCATCGATGGTATCTGCAACAAGACGACGATACCGTTGGTCTAGTCCGCCGAGATCGAACAATCTTGCTGAGAAGGTGATCTGGTCGAGCGTCACCTTTAGGAACCATTCACTAAACGTCTTCAGTGCCGCTTCTGACAGGTTCCCCCGTCCGTCGCGGTCTCCGCGGCGTGGACTGTCGGCCAGATCCATCATCCGTTTGTACTCGCCCCGATCGGTTAGCCCGCGGGCCAGCCCACGTGATACGGACCAGAGCCCTTGGCCACCAATCCCCGCTGTGAGGGCCATGGCATGAGACATCAGTCTGCTGACACGGCCGTTACCATCCGGGAAAGGGTGGATGTAGTTGAGCCGGTGATGCGCAGAGGCGATCGCGATGATCCGTCCGCTCGAAGACCGCGCCGCAATCTGAAATCGTTTGTCGAAATGGTCCATGAATGCCGCGACGCGCGACGATGAAGGAGGTAGGTGGCGCCCGACCGCAACTTCCCGATCATCATCCTGGCGCATGCGTCCCGGAACGATGGGCTCTTGTGTGCCGTCGGGATGTTCGATGACCCGAAACTCATCCGGCATCTCGTCGTAGAAGCTCTTATGGACCCAAGTCAGGAATTCGACGGATGTGGGGCGGGGCAGGGTGCCCTTGCGATGCATCTCGTCGATGGCCCGTTGAACGATGACGTGCGCCCGGGCCTCAAGGGCGAGGGGACGGGTTTCTTCCTCAAGCTCGGCGCCAGCCAGCGCCCTTTCGATGTCGCGGGGGCGCGTGTTGTGTCCTTCGATCAGGTTGGAGTAGTAGCAGTTCATCACACGGACGAGATCGGCAAGTTCGGCTGCGCTGTCAGGATGCAACCCTTGTCCCAGCCCGGTGGCTTCCCTCTGGATGTCGACCGAAAGGTCTGCCAGTTCTGTCGGAATATGCTCCTCGAAGAAGCAGGGTTCGATCCTGGCGGGTGTTTCCAGCATTTTGCCGATCTTCCATGTTTGCAAAGTAATTGAAAAATAAACACATTTTGTACTTTTAAGCAAGGTTTTGCCGATATGCGTTGCCGATCTTGGTTGCCGATCTAGAATTGCTGCATGAAATCAATGGCTTCGGCAGATGTGCCGGGCTTTTCGGTTTTGTTGTGTGCCCAAAGGGGCCGAAAAAAGAGAAAGTGTTCTTCGGGTTTTGTGACTGACGGATGAGGACCTTTGGGGTCCCTCAGATGGGTCCGGGCCGGATTCCGGTCTGTCTTTCCTGATGAAGGGCATTCCCATGCAAACAGGTGTCTTGCGCGTGCTCCGCGCAACCGCTGCCTCGTGGTGGCGGCATAGAGAGTTGCGCCGAACTGGCCAGACGTTGCTGGCACAGCGGCTCGAACGCCAGACCGTCCTGCGTGATCTCGGCTATCTGAAGCAGGCCGCGTCATTACCAAACGCGCATGTGATCTGCGGAGAGGGCGGGACATTCATCCATCTCGGCTGGACCACCGTTTCGACCTTCGCGCTGATCGAGCGCTTTCCCTTGGCCACTCTTGCGGTCGCACGAGGAACCCCGTTCATCGATATCCGACCCATCAGTGACGTCATCGCCTTCGCGAACTTGCCGTGCGTGGCGCGGGACGGATCGGTTGACCCTGAACCTTCGGGTTCCGGCAAGTCCGTCTCGCTGACCACCTACATCGACATGGTCGAAGGGCTCGGCGCGAGGATCCTCAACGATCCGCGGTCCCATCAGTCAGCCTGATCACCACTTACTCTCACCAAAACTCGAAAGGAGGCCAGCCATGGCCCGATCCCGCACGCCCAAATTCGATGCCTCCGAGGTCATCACAAACGAAATCATCCGCATCATCGAGCGCGGCGTCCTGCCGTGGCGCAAGCCATGGACCGCAGGTGGCAGCTCTCGTCCCCTGCGCGTGGGCGGAGAACCCTACCAGGGAGTGAACAACTTCCTGCTGACGATGCGGACCGTGATGGCGGGCCACAGCTCACCTTTCTGGATGACGCTGCCGCAAGCCAATGCCTTGGACGCAAAGGTCCGCAAGGGCGAAAAATCCTCTGTCGTCGTTTATTACGGTCAAAGCCGGAAAGATGCGGGCGCAGATGAGCATGACCGCAGCGACGGGGATGATCACTCCGAGGAAGCCCGCATCTTCCGCTTCCAGAAATCCTACCGCGTGTTCAATGCCTGCCAAATCGATGGCCTGCCCGACAGTTTCTTCCCCGACCCGGAGCCCGTGCCCGAGCATGCGCCGTCCGAGCCCATCCCGCACATGCAGACCTTCTTTGATGCGATCGACATCACAACCGTCTTCACGGGCACGGAGGCGTACTATTTGCCGCCCGTGGACAAGGTCTACATGCCGTCCATCACGCGGTTCCAGGACCCGCGCAATTTCTACGGGGTCTGGGCCCATGAGCTGGCCCATGCCACGAAAGCCCCGCATCGGCTGAACCGTGATTTCGGGTTCTCGAAGTTTGGCAACACGTCCTATGCGCGCGAGGAGATCGTCGCGGAATTGACCTCGGTGTTCCTGGGTCAGACGCTCGGCTTCACGGCGCATACGCTCGAGATGAATGCCGCCTACCTCCACAACTGGTTGCGCGTTCTTCGGTCGGACAAGGGTGCGATCTTCAAGCACGCCGCGGATGCGCAGCGCGCCTGTGACTATCTGATCGCACAATCTGAGGCGGGTAGGGCAGGGCGCAGTGCCGAGGCCGCCTGACCACACGGAGAACGGAGACTCGCATGTCACGCAAGGAACCCAAGACGCTGCGGGTGGCCTGCTTCGAAGACGGCCGCCGCAAGATCATCACCTTCAAACGCGGTGCCTATTGGTGGAGCCCGTCCGAGGGCGCTTACCCGCTCTCGGCGGCACTCGAGAGCATCAAGGAACAGGGCGGCTGGATCGAAACCATCCCCAACCCGAACTACAGAGCCAGAGGGCTGTTCGGGTAAGGCGCCTTCTGCTTCGGTCCTTCCGCCAAGCAGAAAAGTGAAAGCGGGCTTTGGGAAGGGTGTTTCAACTTCTCAAAGGAGATCCCATGTCCATGACCGTTCAATCCCAGCCAGACCGTCCGGATCCGACCGTGATCGCGGCGCAAAACGACGCGTTTCGCAAGCTCGCGTGCCTTGGAGTGGCGCCCGCGCAGCCCACCCAGGGCCGAATGCATGTCACCCGCTCGCTTATGGAGGCCGGTGACGGCTTCATGGCCGAGGCGGTGAAGGCCACCGGTGCGTTCGATACATTCGAGCCTGAGAATGATCCCGAGGGATGGCACGATTTTGGCGCGGTCGAGATCCGGGGCGAGACCGTGTTCTGGAAAATCGATCTCTATGAGGCAGATTCGGATTTCCGCTACGGGGCCGAGACCCCGGACAATCCTGCCACAACCATGCGCGTGCTGACCATCATGCTGGCGCGTGACTGGTAGGGTAGGAGGGCTTCCCAAAGTGTCGATCTGAAAACTCAAGGCCCACTGACCCCTCAAAGGGAAAGTGGGCCTTTTGTCTTGGTGATCCCTGAAGCCGGGGATTGGTCACGCGCGTGAGCGCGCGGGCCACACCTCACCCTCCTGGAAGGATATCCCATGACCACAAGCTTTGCTCCCCTTACCGTCGCCATCGGCGATCTGATCCCGCATCCCGCCAATGTGCGCAGCAACGCGCCGGAAACCTATGACCCCGAGAACATCGCGCATCTGAAGGCCAGCATCGCTGTGCTGGGCCTGCTCCAGCCGCTCTTGGTCCAGAAGCTTGACGGCAAATATGCTGTCCTCGCCGGTGGCCGACGCCATGCTGCGCTGAAGGAGCTGGTCGCCGACAAGGCCACCAAGGGGTTCATGGCGAAAACCAAGGTCGACTGTCGCCTTGTCCCAGACGACTGCGACGTCACCACGGCGCTGTCGCTCGCCGAGAACATCACCCAGGCACCGATGAATGCCATCGACGAGTTCGAGGCTTTCGCCCGGATGATGGAGGTCGACAGCCAGACGCCCGAGACGATCGCAAAGACCTTCGGCGCCACGGTGGCGGCCGTGAAAGGCCGGTTGCGTTATGGCCTTATCCACCCCGACATCCGCGCCGCAGCCCGGGGCAAGGTGATCACGCTCGACACGATGAAGGCCTTCGCCGAGCACCCGAGCCAGGAGGCGCAGCGCGAGGTCTTCGAGGCGCTCACGAAAGACGGCGGCTATCTGCAGGCCTACACCGTCCGTCAGGCCCTCAAATCCCGCGGCGTGCAGGTCAGCGATGATATTGGGGCCTTTGTGCGCGCGGACTACGAGGCGCGGGGCGGTGCTGTCGCGGCTGACCTTCTGGAAGAGCATTCCGTGCTTGAGGATGCAGCACTGGTCGAGACCATCCTGCTCGAGAAGCTCGGTGCCGCCGCCGAAGAGGCCCGTATGAGGCTGGGCTTTGCCTGGGCCGATGCGATGGTCCGCTATGATTACGCGACCATGGCGGACTATGGCCGCGTCTATCCCGGCCCGATTGAGCCGGATGAAGCGGCCCAGAAGCGCATCGATGAGATCACCGCAGAACTCGAGAAGCTGCAGCTCGAGATGGAGGATGAGGGGCTCGAGGACGGTGCCTACAATGCCCTTTACGAGCGCGTGGACGCCTTGGAAGAAGAAGTGCGCGATCTGCAGGAGGCCTACAGCGCCGAGGACCTCGCGCGGTCCGGGGTGATCGCGTCGTGGCAGGGTGGGCAGGTCACGCTCCATGTTGGCCTCGTCCGCCCCGAGGACACCGTGAAAGTGGAAGGCGCGCGCGGCTCGTCGGTCAACCCGACGGGGGAGGAGGCACCGGACGCCGGCGAAATCACCTATCCAGCCTCGCTGGCTGAGGACCTCAAGACCGAGCGGGCCATGGCCCTTGGCGCCGCGATGGCGCTGCATCCGGAAGCCACGCTCGATCTGACGCTCTTCAAGCTGGTCAGTGACGTTCTGGCCAGCGGAATGAGTGTCACGCAGGCGATCAAGATCGATGCCCGCAAGGAATACCGCAGCCATGCCAAGATGGACGAGATCGACGAGACCTCGCTCGAGCAGGTGGCGGCGGCGCATGATGCGCTTGATCTCTCCTGGCTCGATGACACCCGCGCGCCCGCCGATCAGTTCGCGGCGTTTCGCGCGCTGGAGGCAGGCGAGAAGGCCAAGCTCGTGGCCTATGCCACCGCCAGCACCACGCAGTCCTGCTTCGCGCGGGATCCTCGGCGCGACAGCCTGATGCATGCGTTCGAGATCGAGATCATGCCCGACATTCGCGCATATTGGACGCCGAATGCGGCGCTCTTCAACCGCTTCAAGAAGGCCTGGCTCCTGAAGATTCTCGGCGAGGATCTGGGTCTCGCCCAAGAGGCGGTGACGCTCGCCTCGTCGAGCAAGAAAGAGATCGTCGCCTTCTGCGACAAGCTCTTCGCCGAGCCTTTCGCCACACTCACGGACGCGCAGCGCGCTGCCGTGGCCACCTGGTGCCCGCCCATGATGCAGACCGCCGGTGTCGCCTGTGATGAGGCGGAGCCCGCTGCGGAAACCCCCGAGCCTGACAGCGAGGTCGCGCAAGCGGCCTGAGTCCTCACGCGACTCGCGCGAGGCATTCCCCGCGCGGGTCGACCCTCCCACACCCAACCGAAAGACATCCTCATGGCTATTCTCAAGTTCTCTGCGTCCGCTGTTGCGGAACAGATCGCCCATGCGCGCGCCTGCAAAACCTTCTTGCCCAACTGGAACGGGCCCGTGGACAGGCCCGCCCTGATCCTCATCGTCGGCAATGGTGTGCATCTGCGCTCAAACGGCATCGATGGCACGACCACCCGTATCGTCACCACCGAACAGGCCGATCCCTCCTTCGCTTTCGCCGACGGCATGAACCCGTTTCGGGACACCGACTGGATGGCGCAGCGCCGCATGGCGTTTCGCGATCTGACCGGCCAGTTCTATACCGACATCCTGGATGACGTGCAGGTGCTCATCGACCGGGGGCGGGGGGCGATCCGGCTCGCCACCGATGGCCACAGCATCCGCGTCTTCGTGCGCCGGGCCTCGGATTATCTCATCGGCGGGACCTACGAGGTGCCGTCAGGCCTCGGCGGCACCTTCCGGGTCATCCTCAAGGATGCCTGCGACACCTTCGCGATCGTACAGAACTGCGGCAATTGCGAGGATTTTGACGCCATGCAGCCCTACCGCGTGCCGCTCGATGCGCTGATGGAAATCGATGACCGGAGGGCGGCGTGATGGGTTGGCTCTTCTACACCGACGGCCGCGTCCAGACCTACGCGGATGAGAAAGCGGAGATTGCTCGGCTGTGCACCTTCGAGGGCGAAAGGCGCAAGACGGAACTGGTCAAAGCCTGCAAGGTGGGTTCGACTTGGTACGCGGCGGCAAAGGTCACAAATATCGACGGCACCCCTGTCGAAGACACGACCTATGTCACCGATGCGGATGGCTCCATCACTTTCGCCGCCGTATTCCTTACCCGATATGATGACGGCTGCTGGGGCTACAAGGACATGGAGGAAAGCGCGGGACCGGTCGAATCCCGCGCGCCACTGAGCCTATTGGCCCTGCTGTCCGAGCTGAAAGACCCAGACAGCTATGCTCATGCCTGGCGCCAGCGCTGCCAGGACTGGGCTGCGATCCCGGACTACGAGGAAGGCGACAAGATCAAGCTCGCCACCCCTGTGACGCTCACCGATGGCAGTACCTGCCAGATTGTCACCGCGACCCACTACAGGCGCGGGCGGCAAAAGCGCCGCTGCTACCGCATCGAGGAAACTGGTGGGCTCGTACGCCTGTCGAAGGCCTCGCTTGCGGGCTCGGAGCTGCTCAGCTCCACGAAAGGTGCGGCTAGCCCGGTGCTGGCGGAGTTCCTGGCGGGGCGAAATTAGGTCCTGCGCCGGACGGTTCATCGACCTGCCCGGCGACAGCAGATGCTGCGGCTTGTCTTGACAAGGCAATGCAAATGCATTACCTATCGCGGGCAGCAAAGCCCCTTTTCTTCAGGAGACTGCCATGACAGCCCTCGCACAAGATGTCTCGAAACTCACGGATCGGTATCAGACGACCGTGCCGGCGGGTGTGCGCAAACAGCTCAAGCTGGGCAAGGGCGACCAGATTCGTTACTGCACCGAGCCGAGTGGCAGGGTCTATATCGAGCCCGTGCGCAGCGACGAGGAAGATCCCGTGCTCGGAGCCTTTCTCGATTTTGTCGAGGCCGATATCAAGGCGCATCCGGACCGCATTCGGGCTTTCGATGGGGCTTTGCATGACCGTCTTGCAGCACTGGTCGGAGACGTTGATGTCGATCTCGATGCGCCGCTATCGCTCGAGGATGAATGAGCGGCGATAGCGTGCCCGCCCAAGCGCCCCTTGTCGTGAATGGATGGTCGATTTATGCGCACCCACTCTTTCTGGACCAGCTCGAAGGGCTGGTCGAGGAGGTAGAGGCGCGTAAGGCTCGCGATCCCAAGACCTGGCACAAGAAAAACCCAACGAAACGGCTGGCCGCCATCTTCAAGCTGGTCACCGAGGCCATACCTGCAGATCCGGGTGCCGCCGCTTTCCGGCAAGGCGGCACACTAGGCGATCACCGCAAGCACTGGTTCCGGGCGAAATTCTTCCAGCAGTATCGGTTGTTCTACCGGTTCAACAGCGATGCGAAGGTCATCGTGGTGGCATGGGTGAACGACGACAAGACCCTGCGCGCCTATGGCAGCAAGACGGATGCCTATGCGACGTTCAAAGGGATGCTGGAAGATGGCAACCCACCTGACAATTTCGACGCGCTCTTGAAAGAAGCTGCAGCGGCAGGCAAGCGGTTCGAGAAATCCCTTGAAGCGGTGCCCGATCGGTAAGTGGGCCAGCTTGCTATGACCCTTTGGCAACATCATTTACGACGCCACGCTCGAAGATGTAGCATCGGCTGATAATGCGGTCGGAGAAAGCACAATGAATGAGACGGAAAAGGATAGGCAGCACCTCGGTCTAGAGGAGCAATGCGCGCCTGACCTGACGGGGCACCGTTTCCCAATTGCTGTGCGCGTTGCAGACATGCCCGATGACCTCGGCAAGCTGCTGGATATCGGGCTCGAGGAGCATTTCCGTGGCCGCTGAAGCGAATTCTTATGACACGTGGTTTTGCGCGCAGGTGCAGGCCACGCTGGAGGATGCACGCTCGGGAACATCTCAGGTTCAGGTGATGCAGGCCGCACAGGCATTGATTGATGCGAAGCGGCAGGTCGAACCCAAGTCCTGACCAAGCCTTGGAGGTCAGCGCGGTCTGACTACGTCACCCTGAAAAGCGAAAGCGGGCTTTTTGTCCTTTGGAACTCAGACCCTGATCCAAAGGAAAATCCCCATGTCCAAACCCAGAACGGCCAACCCGGCTCTCGCAATCTCCGAAGCCGATCTCGCCTCTGCCCTCGCGCAAATCGGCACGGAGGTCGATGACCAGCCCCTGCGCAGTTCAGCGCTCGCGCGTATCATGCGCGAGACGTTTCATGGCAGCGATGCCGGTGGCGCCTGGGACTGGCGCATGGCCTATGACATGATGCAGGCAGCGGCCATCCAGGTGCTTCTGCGTGGGGCCGGTGCCACAGCAGACATCGCCAACGCAAAACTCCTCGCCTCACGTCTCCTTACGGAAACCCGCCGGTCAGAGCAGCAGATCCGTCTGCAGCAGTTTTCCACGCCGCTGGCATTCGCGACCACGGCGGTGCGGGCCGCGGCGATCCGCAAGGGCGAGACCGTTCTGGAGCCCTCGGCGGGCACCGGTGCACTGGCCGCTTTTGCCGCCCGGGCCGGTGCCACGCTTTTGCTCAACGAGATCGACCCCTTTCGCCAGCGCCTCCTGCGCGCGGTTTTCGGCGGCGAGGTGACGGGCCATGACGGCGAGCATATCGATGATCTGCTGCAAACGCCGGTTCTACCCGACGTCGTGGTGATGAACCCGCCCTTCGCCTCCTCGGTCGATCGTTCCCGGGACAAACACATCGCCGCCAAGCATCTCATCGCGTCTGCGAAGCGTCTGGCACCCGGCGGGCGGCTGGTGGCGATCATGCCGCCAGGATTCACGCCCGAACGCGATGCCGCGCATTGGTCGCGGGCCTGCGGTCTTCTGACGCCGCGCTTGGCGCTGACGATGCCGGGGCAGGTCTACCGCAAGCTCGGCACCTCTGTCGAAACCCAGCTGATGGTCTTCGACAAGGTGCAGGACGATGGCGAACTCATCCGCGCCGCGGTTCAGGATCTGGAGGAAGCCTTGGCATATGTCGATGCCGTGGCCGCAACCCGGATCGAGATGCGCCCCGCCCAGCGGGCTGAAGCGATCCCTCAAGCGCGACCGACCGTTCGATCATCTGCCCCGCGCAAGACCGCCGCTTCGCCTGTCGCCGCCTCCAAACCACGGCCCAATACCGTCCGTCCGCTCAGCTTCACAAGCCTTCAGACCCCGCGCGACAACACGCCCATCTCTGACATCTATGCGCGCTACCGGCCGCAGCGGATCGAGATCGCGGGTGCGCAGGAACATCCCACGCCGCTCGTCGAGAGCATCGCCATGGCCTCTGTCGCGCCGCCGGTGCCCTCAGGCGCGGCCAGTGCGGAATTGCGCCTGCCCGCGAAGCTGATCGAGGAGGGTCACGTCTCCGAGGCGCAGCTGGAAACCATCATCATGGCACATGATGCCCATGGGCGTGATCTGCCGGGGCGGTTTATGATCGATGACGACCAAACCAAGCTGACGCGTGCTGATGATGACCCGGACGCATGGGCCTATCGCCTCGGCTATTTCCTCGGCGACGGCGACGGCACCGGTTGCGGTAAGGGACGCGAATGCGCGGGGCTGATCCTTTTGAACTGGCTTTCCGGGCGCAGGAAGGCGATCTGGGTCTCCAAATCCGCCACGCTTATCGAGGACGCGATCCGCGACTGGACCGATCTCGGCGGCTCGCCCGCCGACATCCAGCCGCTCTCCAAATGGAAACCGGACCAGCCGATCACCGTGACCTGTGGCATCCTCTTCGTCACCTACGCCACGCTGCGGTCTGCGGGCAAATGCGGCACCACGCGACTGAGCCAGATCCTCGACTGGATGGGCGCAGACTTTGACGGCGTTCTTGCCTTCGATGAGGCCCATGCCATGCAGAACGCGGCCGGGTCTGAGCAGGGCAGGGGGGTCAAACCCTCCCAGCAGGGCCTTGCGGGCCTGCGGCTGCAACTGGCAGCACCCCGCGCTCGCGTCTTCTACATCTCGGCCACGGGTGCCACGAGTGTGCACAACCTGGCCTATGCCGCGCGGCTGGGGCTCTGGGGGCAGGGCCCCGAATACCCCTTTCCGAGCCGCGAGAGTTTCGTCTCGGCGATGGAAGCCGGCGGTGTCGCCGCCATGGAGGTGGTCGCGCGCGATCTCAAGACGCTCGGCCTCTACACGGCGCGCGCCCTCAGCTTCGACGGCGTGGAGTATGACGTGCTCGAACACGCGCTCACTTCGGCCCAGATCGAGATCTACGACGCATACGCGGCTTCTTTTCGGACGATCCACCACAATCTCGAGGCCGCGCTGACCGCGACTGGCGTCAACGGTGCCTCGGGCGAGACCAATGCCTCGGCAGCACGCGCCTCGGCCAAGTCCCGCTTCGAGAGCACAAAGCAGCGTTTCTTCAATCATCTGCTGATGGGCATGAAGGCCCCGACCATCATCCACGCCATCGCGGACGATCTGGCGGCAGGCAAGGCTTGCGTCATCCAGGTGGTCTCGACGGGTGAGAGCCTGTTGAAGCGTCGGCTTGAGACGATGGACCCGGAGGATGAACTCGTCGAGGGTGCCTTGACGCCACGCGACTATGTTCTCGCCTACCTCGAACAGACTTTTCCGATCCATGCCCAAAAGCTCGTGGAGATCGACGGCAACATGGTGGCTGAGCCGCTTCGGGATGAAACTGGCGCGCTGGTCGTCTCGCGCGAGGCGCTCGCTCTGCGTGACGCGGCCATGATGGAGTTGATGACGCTGGCGCCGATCCCCTCGGCGCTGGATCAGATCCTCTGGGCCTTTGGCGACGAGGCCGTGGCAGAAGTCACGGGGCGGTCCATCCGGCCCCTCAAGGCCGAGGATGGTCATCTCTTCATCGAAAAGCGCGCCGCCAGCAGCAATTCATCCGAAACCCAAGCCTTCATGGACGGTGATAAGGATATCCTTATCTTCTCCGATGCGGGCGGTACGGGCCGGTCGTATCATGCGGCGCAAACGGCGAAGAACCAGAAACGGCGGCGGCACTACCTGCTGGAGCCCGGCTGGCGCGCCGATGCGGCCATCCAGGGGCTCGGCCGCACGCATCGCTCTGCCCAAGTCAGCGCGCCCTTCTTCCGGGTCTGCACCTCGGATGTGCATGGCGAAAAGCGTTTCACCTCGACTATAGCCAAACGCCTCGACCAGCTGGGGGCCCTGACGAAGGGTCAGCGCGAGACCGGCTCGCAAGGCATGTTCCGGGAGGAGGACAATCTCGAAAGCCCGATCGCGCGGGCCGCACTACGTGGGTATTTCGCCGATCTTGCCGCCGGGCGGGCCGAGGCGATGAGCTACGAGAGCTTCACCGACTGGACCGCCCTGCGGCTGATCGACAAGGACGGGGTGCTCCTTGAGGAGCTTCCCCCGATCCAGCGGTTTCTCAACCGGGTGCTTGCCCTTCCCATCCACATGCAGAACGCACTCTTTGCCGAGTTCATGCGCCGGATTGCCGATCAGACGGAACGGGCGCGCGCGGCGGGCACGCTCGATCTCGGCGTGGAAACCCTACGCGGCGACAAGATAGAACAGGTCTCCACCGAGGATCTCTGGACCTGCCCGAAATCCGGCGCCGTGACGCGGATTATCGGGCTGGAGGTCACCGACCCAGTGTATGTGCTGGACGCCGAAGAGGCCATGTCGCGCAATCCCGACAAGTTACCGATGGTCAATCGCGCCTCCGGTCGCGCGGCGCTCATCTCGGCGCGCCCCATGCAGATGTATGACGAGGATATCGTCACGCTCATGCGCAAGGCGGTGCGGCCCAATGGCTCCAGCTACCTCGAAGAGACGCGCTTCGAGTCCTCGGCTTGGGAAGAGATCGACAGGCCCGAGTTTGCACGGCTTTGGGATGCCGAGGCAGCGTCCTTGCCAAAAACCACCACAACCAAGCTCTACCTGCTGACCGGGCTGCTGTTGCCGATCTGGAAGGACATCCCGACCACGAATGAACGCATCTACCGCGTCACGCCGGACGGGGCGACCGCCATGATCGGGCGCACGCTGAGCGAGGAAGGGGCGGCCGCGCTGCGCGCCAGCTTCCTCGTCTCCAACCCGCAAACGCCACAGGAGATGCTGACCGCCGCCCTCGGCACCACCGCGCCTGTCGATCTGGGCCGGGGTCTCACCCTGACCCGTCGCCGGGTCGCAGGCGAGATGCGCCTTGAGCTGGGCGGTGCGGACAAGGGCATGATCGAAGGCCTCAAGGCGCTCGGCTGCTTCACGGAGATCATCGCCTTTCAGTTGCGGGTGTTTCTGCCGCATGGGGACGGGATCGACACGGGCCGCATTCTGACTCGGATCTTGGGGCATGCACCAGATGCCGCTTCAGTGGCAGCAGAATAGGCAATGGGGGGAAAGATCATGACACTCGGAGAGATCAAAACCGCCATCGATGCAGGCCAGACCGTGCACTGGGCCAATACCGGCTACGTTGTTCACAAGGACAGCCTCGGCCAATACCTGATCACGTTTGAGCCGAACGGCAGCACCATCGGGCTGACCGACCGGAGCGGGCAGCGGTTGAACGGGGAGGAAGCAGAGTTCTTCATCGCGGGATCGGAGGAGGTCGACGAGAATACCCAGGACAGCCATCCGAGGCCAGACGAACAGGGGAGGGGCGTCGTACCCGGCGGGAAGGTGGCACAGTCTTTCAGGCGTCAGCGCTGAACTGAAGGTTGGGAAGAAAGGAAAGCGAGCTTTCTGGTTTGTGATCCCTCAAGGGGTCGAGAAAGCAATCCCGGTTGCGTTGGCAAAAACGTCAGGCACCGGCCAATCCAAAAGGAACCATCCCATGTTCGCAGGAACCCTCACCCGCAATGTCGAGACCGCAGCCGCCGAGTACACCGGCATGATCCATTCGACGCGCTTTGACATCGCCATCCAGATCGAGGCACGGGCCAAGATGTCCGCTCGCAGCCCGGATTACGACGTGACGGCAGTCAACAAATCAGGCCGCAAGGTGCGTATCGGCACGGCCTGGAACGAGACCGGCAATACCAGCGGCAACCCCTACATCTCGATGCAGATCGATGTCGGCCTCGGCCCGTTCCGGGTCAACGCGGTGCAGACGAAAGAGGCGCGCGCGGCCCAGAGCGGCGAATTCGAGATCATCCCGCTGGTCTCGAACGGCCTGATGAAATCCGGCTCGATCTCGGGCGAGCTCACCGCCATGGACGCTGACAACGCCTTCACGGGCTACATCGCCAACATGATGTTCGATCTGGAGTTTATGCTGATCGAGAACAGCTACAAATCCGAGGAGACCCACCCCGATTACCGCATCGAGGTCAGCTCGCCCCGGGGTAAACCGATCCGCGTCGGCTCGGCGTGGATGGCCAAAAGCAGCCGCACGGGCAATGACTACCTGTCGCTGCTGATCAACACGCCTGATGGCGACTTGCGCGTCAACGCCGTGCAGAACGAAGAACAGCGCGGCGGAAAGACCTTCTCGATCATCCCGTTCATCGACAGCGGTGAGCAGCCGCAGGACGCGGGCGCGGGGCTCTCCTTGGTCGCCTAATCGGCGCGCGGGGGGGAGACGATCTGAACCGAAAGGGGAGCCGTGGGATCACGGTTCCCCTTTTTCCATGTCCGTTTGCGTGAAGGACGTCCCCCGCTTGCGATCAGGTGCAAATGTGATACAATAATATATTATCGATACATCGAGGGCGGGCACGTGGCGGCTAGATCAGGGACGGTTCCATGGTTTGACAACTTTGATGTTGAGGCAGAGGTTGCAGATCTCCTCGCCCATATCGAGCGCTGCACCGGATTCGCGCTACCCGCCCGAAAGCGTGAAGTCATCATGACCCATGCAAGGGCAAATCTCGACAGGACAAGGCAGGCACATCTGGAGGACAAGGCGGCGAGAAAGCCGGTGTCCACATCGCGGCGTGCGTATCTGACCGACCTGCAGGACACGATTTTCATGGCGATCCCGGAAGAGAACCTCGCGCGGATGCCGCTGAGCGAGCAGGTTCTCAACGACCCGTCATTTTACGCTGGCGCCATGCACAGCGCCGCTGCGATCAGCGAGGATGAGCTTTTCATGGCGCTGTCCTCTTCGCTGAAAGACATGAAAGTCCAAGACGCCCGCGCGTTCGTCTCGAAGCTTTGGCACGGCACGATTGACGACAACGCCCGCAAATACGCCGAAGCCCTGAAGCGCCCCGAGCGTGAAATCATGCCGCTGCGGCCTGGGAACACCCTGTAAAATCGAGGCCGCTCCCCTGGCTCAGGCTGTGATCGGATTTGCCGCCTTGGCCACCGGTCCCTTAGGCGTATCGCCGGTAGCGCGCGAAAGCGGTCCATATTTTTTGAAGAGCTGTTCCATAGTCATCAAACTTCAGGTGAAAGAGTGAACAGCGGGATGCTAATGCGGCATCTCCACGACGGAAACTCCTGGAATGTTCTTGCGTGCAAGCTCCAACAGGTGCGCATGGTGCGTGAAAATGATTGCCTGACCGCTCCGTCCGATCTCGGCACAGAGATTCAATGCGGCAGATGCACGGGTATCGTCGAAGGTTTCCATAATATCGTCGAGAACCATGGGCAGGGGGCCCGGATCACGCGCGAAGCTGCGGTAACCGGCCAGGCGCAGGGCAAAATATAATTGGCCCATGGTTCCAGTGGACATGTTTTCGACCTTCACGGGGCCGCCGCCGGGTTTGATGCCGACCAGCTTTTCGCCCTCGGATTCACTCCAGACAACGACTTTTTCCCATTCCTTAGATGTCATGGTGACAAAAGCTTCTTCCACGTCTTTCAGCATTGCGCTGCTTCGTTCGGCAGCCAGGCGCTTTAAGGCACCCCGCGCAGCCAATATCCCGAGCCTTGCGACAGCCGCATGCCTTGCACCGTTTCGTAACTCTTCGAGGATCGTGGCCTGTTCGGTGATCAGATCGCTGTTGTCAGCGGCATGAAAAGCTTCCTCGTAAAGGCGTTCTTTTTCATTCATTTCCTTCAAAGCGGCATCCCGTGCCGTTTGCGCATCGTCAAGTTTTTGCTGCAGTTCCGCTTCTCGCGTTACATCGGGCAATCGCGTCAGCTCTTCGTCAAAGAGCGTACGATCCACGCCGTCGCGCGCCTTATTGCGGCTCGTGTCCGCATTGGCCCGGTCTTCGCGCAACTCGTCGCGTTCAGCTAGAATCCCCACGCGCTCCGTCGGCGAAAGATCCTCACCACCTTGTCCTTCAAACAAGTTTTCCAGCTGGGTTTGCGCTTCGTCCCGGGCAACTATCGCACGCTTTCGGCCTTTGACCTCCTTGTCGAGAAGGTCTTCTTCTCGTTTTCTCACACGATCCGCCTCAGCGGTTTTGGTTACACGCGCACGAGCGCGGTTGATGATGGGAAGTGGATCGTCTTTCGGATTGTAAGGCTCCTCCAGGATCTCCGCCAATCGTGCGGCACTCCTTGCCAGGGTGGCAACGGCGCGTTCCAGGGCTTCAACACGTCCCGCCAGGCTTCTGTGATTACTGTGAACCTGTTGCAGCGTGCGCAGGTGCGGCAGCGCTGCTTTCACGCCCGTGGCCGAGCGATCAGGAAGAGGTCGCGCCGAGGTCAGCGTTTCCAGTCGGTTCAAGGCTGCCTTATGATCTGTCTCGGCTTGGGATACAGCTTTCTGGTAGTCGGCAATGCTACGTTCCCCGCGACGCCAGTTCTCCCATGTCTTACGGACACTTTCCTGAAGTGTGAGAGCCTTGCCAACCCGCTCAGGGAGGTCACTATCTTCACCTTCAAGGGCGACTAGGCGGGCTGCTGCCAGCAGTTCGTCAAAGGCTGCCTTGCGGCGCTTGGCGCGGTCCTCAAAGGCATTCTCCGCAATAGTGACCTCAGTTGCGATCTCAGCCGCCGCCGTCAGGCTGGTAAGTCTAGCAGCAAACGCAGCCGGCCCCGTATCGACGGGAAAGCCCAGGGCAGTCGCGAGTGAGCCGCCCCGCTTGGTCAAAGCTTCGTGTTTTCCGGTGAGTGCTTCGAGTTTGTCTTTTGCCGTGTCACGTGCGGCTTTTGCGGTGCTTTCCTGTGCGCGCGAGTTTGCAAGCTGTTTGCGCGCCTCCGTGCCCATCAGATAGCTCGTTCGGGCGCCATCATCTGCATGCATGGCCTCCTCAAAACGCTCCGCGGTTTTGTCGGAGAGACTGCCACGATGGGATTGCCAGGCTGTGTCACGCTGACGACGGGTTTCTTCCGTCGCTGCAGCGTCAATCGAATCCGGCGCGCTTTCGTCGGCTTCGCGTTTTGCGCGCGCGGCCTTGTAGTCCGCTTCGCGACCTTCCAAATCTTCTGTGGCGGAAACGATGTTGGCATTCAGGGTGTTCCATTCCCTGAGGATTTCATCGAGACTTTCACGTGCAGGCAGGCCGTTCTCGATAAGTGTCTGCCAAGAAGCAGGTAGACCCGAAACTGCTTTGGCTAGCCGGGCGAGTTCCGATGCGAGGTTATGTTCAAGACCTGACACGTCCGAAACTTTCTGCCATGCGTCAAACGCGATCTGCAGGTGAGACAAGTCCTTTGGTTCGGTTGGAGTATCCCCCAGCTGATCGCGTGCGGTCTTCAACACGTTTGAAGCCGCTCGCAGCTCGCCCTCGCTGGTTTGACAGGCCTGTACCGCATCCGCGAGTGTCTCCAGTTCTTCGGTCGTCAGGACCAAGGCCTCTACAGGCTCGTCACTTACCGCCAACGCTGTCAGAATCTGTTTTATCTGGCGGCCCGCGTCATCGCGCTCACCTGCGCGCTTTTCCAGATCCGATCTGGCCGTGTCCGCTCGGGAGGTGAGGGACGCCCCATCGATTCTGATTTGATCCAGCTCTGTGAGTTCCGCTTCGAGATGTCCGGCAGCCGGGTCAGCCTCATTTTCTGAAATGACCGCTTCATGGCGCGCAATTCTGTCATCGGCGCCTGCGATACTTTCTGCTTTCTCCGATAGGGTTGTCACGAGTGTGGCGACTTGCCCATCCGTGCCCTTCTTCAAATTCGGACCTTCCGGAAAATCGGCAGAAAATTCGTCGATTTTCCGAATTTCCTCCGATTTGTCATACCAGGTCTGCGCCGCCGCTCCTGCTGCCTGCCGTTTTCGGGCACGCGTGAGGTCGGTGTCCGCCTGTTCGAAAGCCTTTTGCGCGGTCTCTCTGTCTTTCCGAAGAGTGCGTTCCCGATCCGGCGTGAGACGTTCCGTTCGAAGTGCCTGATGGATCTCTTTCAAGTGGTCTTTGCCGGTTTTGAGCGCCGTACCTCGGCCGCTCTTCTTGTGAAACTTTTCGGCGCGGGCTGTCATGTCTTCCAGTGTCGTCGCCATACTGGTCAGGCCTGATACACCCGCATGCAGAAGCTGGCCCAGGTCGCCTTTTGCCTCGGCAATCCGTTCACCGCCTTTGCGGAGTCCTTCGTCGTTGAGTGAGAACCTTTCGACATAACCCTCCATGGAAAGGCCATGGAGCGCACTTGAAAGAATGGCTTCGTCGACCGGGCGGTCCTGATGATCAAGCAGGGACTGGGTGCGTTTGCCATTTCGGCGCAAAACTGTCACCCCGCGTCCGGGGATACCCAGCTCCGCTCCGACCAAAAGGTCATTGCGTTCAAACCTGAAAGCGTACGGGTGGGTTCCTGCTTTCATACCAAAGAGAAGTTCCAGAAACCCGTTAAAGGCCGTGGATTTTCCCGATTCATTCGGTCCATAGATTACGGTGACATCAGGTTTGCCCTCGGCTGGTGCCGGGAGCACGATCTCGGCGCCGTCAAAACGGCCATAGCGAATGAGATCAAGCCGGTTCAGTCTCATTCCGCGGCTCCTGAGTGCAGAGACAGCGTAACTTCAGTAACGGCCTCCTCCAAAAGGTCATCCAAGGCGTCTTCAGATAATTCGTCGGCAATTTCACGGGGCATTGCGTTTCTGAGTTCTTCGAGGATCTCTTTGGTGGCCAGCTGGAAGCCCGGTTCGGTGAGCTCGGCCCGCATCAGGCGCACTAGGTCATCCGCCTTTGCGTCGATCAGTTGTTTGGGGGCAACCACTTTGATTTTGTCGATAAACACGCGCTCGATGTCATCGAACAATTCGTTCGCAAGGGCCGTCAGTGTCTCAGCAGTATGGTGGCCTGTGGCCACCTGCAGACGCACCGCTATGCGGTGTTCTGGATGCTGCACCCCTTGGAGTGCACACCGAAGCGCGCTCAAAACTTCCTGAACATCTGAAGATTTACTGAGATCCAAAGCGCATTCGGTGAATCTCAGATGTCCAACCCGATGCCGTTCGATATTCGGAGTGTCATCATCAAGCTCGACAATCGCGACCGTACCGCCGGTAAGTTCTCCGAAGTGGCGTGGTTGCGGAATGCCCGGCATGACAGCGAGAACTGGGCCTGATGTGCGCTCAAAGGGGGCATGGATGTGGCCGAGGCACCAAAGGTCATAGCCATGTGCCAGCAGATCCTGCTCGGAGCAGGGAGCATAGGGATCGTGACCTGGCGAGCCATCCAGCGACGTATGCATCAGTCCGACGTTTTTCCGGCCAGCCACCGGCGCCGGGTAGTCGGGCAGGAAGCTTTTTGAGACATGCGCCGTGTCGAAAGACAGTCCGTGGAACCACACGCCACCGATTTCCACGCTGGGCTCGTTCTTGTGCAGCAAATGAATATTCGGACCCAGGTTACCGTGGGCTCGGTGATCGAGAAGGGCATCGTGGTTGCCACGGATCAGTACTGTGGGAACACCCGCGTCAGCGGCGCGTGCCAATTGCGAGATCAGAAATGCCCGGGACTTCAGGTCTGGTTGGTCATTATCAAAGATGTCGCCAGCGAGAACCAGTGCATCGACACTTTCCGAGATTGCCAGATCAACAATGCGAATGAACGTGTCCCGACTTGCCTGTTTCAGATGGTCACCCAGATCCGGATTGCGCATCGCGGTCGAGCGAATCGGCGACCCGAGATGAATGTCGGCTGAAACGAGGACACGCATAGATTTTAAATCTTCCTGAAAACGATCGATGTGAAAAAATGAATCTGCATAAGGATCTGTCCGGTACCTATAAAATTGAAACCTGGCTGTCCTGGAACAAACCGCGCTCAACCAGTTCTTTTTTGGCCGCTTCCGCGGCTTTCGAAAACATCAAAATCCTAAGGTTCACTTCCGCCCGTGAAAAACAGACATAAGCCAGCTTTTGAGTAAGTTCTTGCTGCCGGTCGGTCGGATTGCCCGCGACACCAGGGGTCAGAACTTTCGAAAAGCTGTAGGTATTCCAGGCTGCCTCGATATCGTCGATCATGACCAGCACGTTTTCATACTCTTCGCCTTTCGAGCCGTGCTGCGTACTGAAAGGAGAATTCTCATCCAGAAATTCGATGTACTTTTCGAGTTCGTCAGCCTTCAGCTTGAAGAATTCATCAGCCAGCCAATCTCCTTTTTCCCTTTGGTGATCCTCATTGCCGGAGTCATAAGCTTGGCGGGGAGCGCGAGCCAACTGACCTGCAAGGCGGTCCGAAATTGGATAAAGCGCGTTCGCGCTACAGTATTCCAGAATTTCTTTGACCGTATTGCCTTCCCATTTTTCTGCCAAAGCAGCGGCGTGTTTTGAGGCTTCCTCGAGCATCTGTTTGAGGGTTTTGCTCTTGTTCGCTCCAGTGTCGTCAAAAGCAGGGCTTATTCTTCGGAGTGTTTCAATCAGCTTCTTAGGATAGTTGTTGCGGGATGCATCGACCAAAGAAAAAATGCCGTCCACAAAGGGCTTGAGAAGATAGTGCGTGCCGTCTTCATAGTCGGATTGGGATCTGGACGACGAATAGTCACCTGTAAAGAGCTTGTGCAGTGTAACGAATCCGAGCCTCCGGGCGATCATCTGGCGTGCCAGAAAAAGGTTCTTTACAGGAGTAATATCGGTCCATCCCCATTGTTCAACGGCTTCCTCGAACTTCGCCGTTACCTCATCGAGTTGTTCAGAGGTATAGGTTTTCCGTGGACCGGCAGGGTCGGGAGCCTGCGCGATCGTAATCAAGACGCTGCCCTTAACGTCGGAGTTCTTCCCACCCGGAACCTGCTTCAGATCGGTTCTGAAGTTGTTGAGAAGGTCGATCACCGAGGTTGAGCTTCGAAAATTCTCTTCCTTCGGAATCTTTTCGGAGCCTTTTGGACCGGCAAAACCTCCGGCACGCTTATCGTAAATCTGCTGCATCGGATCGCCGAAATATCCGACGATTGGTAAACCTTCGTCCGCGCACACAGCATTGAGCGCCTCGACGACCTGCGGGAAGGTGTCTTGAGCTTCATCGACAAAGATGTAGGGGTATTTGAACCCGAGGCCTTTGCGCAAGAGTGGTTTGTTCGTGATTAGATAGGCCGCGACGTCAATAACATCATCATGGTTCAGGACACATTTGGAATAGTCGCTGATAACGGTTTCTTCGTAGCATATCGGCGGTTTATGCGCGTTTAGCGCAGCAAGTTGGGCAGTCAGGCGCTCAAGGTCTTTCCTCGCTTTTTGAGCGGCCTGAGACGTCCCCCCGTTGTCTTTCTCGCGGGCCTTTTCCATATGTTGCGGGACGATCGCATCACGAAGGGTCTCCCGAATAGCATCCTGGAAGCGCGCGATTTCCGCCCAAAGGAACCCGTGCAGAGTGGAAACGTAAAAGAGGTCATCGAAACCTAGACGCGACGAAATCACTCCAACGGCACGGTTTGTGTATGTGATACACACCACGCGCTGACCGTTTTTCCGAAGCTCGTTTCCACGGGACCTCTGGATTCCTTTCAGAGCTTCAACGAGCGATGTGGTTTTGCCTGAACCAGCGCCTGCGATAACCGAAAATGAAACGTCCTTGGCGATGCACTCAGCAATTTTCTTATCGGCCTCAGTTGGCTTGAGTTCTGCCGTCATTCGCCGGCTCCCAGGTTTTGGGAGAGACGTGTCTCCAGCCATTTTAGGCCTTCGTCGATGTAGTGGGGAACATTCCAGTCCCGGTTCTCTCCCGCATTCGCTTCTTCGTCCCCGCCTGCCGGTATTTCGAAGGCAAGGACATCCATAGCAAATTCTGTTTTTTTGAAAGTATCGCTTTTAATGCGTCGCCAGACGGCCTCTTGCAATTCGGCTCGACCATCCGGCAAGTCAATGCCGATACTGAGTCCATCGGCATGGAAGTGGTCGAGGTTTTCGAAGACAAAGGCTTCTTCAAGGGTTCGCCCGTGGAAGGTTTGAGCATTGTCCTGACGGTTAACTTCTACTGGCTTTTGATAGGCGACAAAACGCATCCCTTCAGCTTGCAGACAATCGTCAAAGGTGTTGCCGGAGAGTTCGGCGACTCTCGTCTCTCCAAAGAAATACCCCAGAGTCGCATTCGACGAAACGGCTCCCGGATGGGTAGCGACGCAACTCGCCCGGTTTCTCGCGGGATCAACGGAGTCGATATCGGTGATGACCAAATAGGGAATTTCGAGGAATTCCAACAATCCGGCGAAGCGCATCCCATAAGCGCCACCTACCTCCAGAATGGTCAGATACTTTTTGTTCAGATTCTGCGCCGATATGTCAATCATGCGCGGCAAAAGCAGTTTTTCCGCAGACCCCTCAACGAGTATGGCAGCATCGGAGAAGAACAAGTCGCAATGCGTAAGTCTCAGATATTTTTTGAGAAAGGAAAGTGATTCCTCTGGTTCAATCATATCGCCGCCCAATTCAAGTGGCTCAGGTTGAAATTGGCGAAGGCTGTGCACGGTCGTTCCCTGATAGGTCACTCCATCCTGTTCACCGTTGATATGGCACCGACGGAAGTAGCGGATTTTTGAGAAATCCACGGTATCCAGGATGTGCGACGAGTGGGTCGTGATTGTGAGCTGGGGCTTGCTTTCGCCTTCTGGTGCGTCAGCGGTGAGCACGTCCCACATCTGGCGAATGAATGTTTGTTGGACCTGAGCGTGCAAATGCACTTCCGGTTCTTCGATAAAGATCATCTGGCACAGCGGACGGTTGTCTTCGGTCGCGAGCCATTGCCGATAAAAATGATCGACCTGAATGGCCATGAACACCAGGTTCTTGAAACCCAGTCCGTTATAGGCCTCGGGTAGCTCATGGCTGGTGCTGGCATCGACGTAGAAGAGTTCGGTGTTACCGCGTAACGCAACCTCCGAACTGAGTGTCGAAACGACCTTCATCGCGCGGTCGTTGTCGGAGGGAAGGCCAAGACCTCCGATCATTGTCATCAGGGGTCTGAAGCGTTCGTCGTAGTGCCTAGTCAGATTTTCATTATTCTGTTCAATGATCGCTACAGCTTCTTCGGCCAGTTCCGCCTGCTCCAGGTTTCTCCGGTAATACGTCGCAAAGGCGTCTGACAGTCTGTTGCTCCTCGCGGCATTCTCGTCGTCAATATTTCGCTGGGCATCAACGAAATCGACGCGCAGCAGAGAATGGACAATCTTCTTGCCTTCTTGCGCGGAGAGTGCCGTTGCCACGAATTCCTCTTCCAGCTTTTCCAGCGAGGACACCTTGATGCCAAAATACTTTTTCAAGTTGCCTTCCATTCCAAGGAAGAAGCTCAAAGGGCGCTTGCGGGTACCGTCTTCCTTTGTCGGGAAAGCTGCATCGTAATGCTTCCAGAGTTCTGCTGCGTCATCCGCAGCGAACGAGCAGCGCATCCCGATTTCCGAGAAATCAGCGGAAAGGCTCGTTGCCAGGGCAAAGACCCGACCGAACGCAATTGAGTCCGGATCGATGTGAAACCAGAGATCAAGTTCTATTTGAGGTAGGCTGGATTCGTTCCTTGGAGCGTATGCGTCGATAGAGGCAATTGCGAGAATGGAGAAGTCATGAATCTTGAATTCCCGGTTCCCGAGAAAGCTTCGAATGGCAGCCGTCGCAGAAGTCTTGCCGCTGTTGTTCGGGCCAACAAAAACAGTTTCCTTGCTTTCGAAATCAACGGACACATCATTCAGGCGCCGAAAATTTCGAATGGATATACTACCTAGACGCATCCAGTCCCCCTGTAAGCTGCGAAGATGATAGCAATCATTGGTTGTGTTCGGGAAGGTAAATTCGTCGCCGGTTGACACAAAACTGATGCTCGCAACGGCGCGAATGTCACCAAGCTGACAAAAGCAAGACAACTGCGTCACCCATCCAAACCCACCTTATGAGGCAGGGCTTGTCTACCGTGAAAGGGGCAGTCCAATGCGTCGCTCCCTAGGTGTAGAATTTCGGGAGGACCGAACCATGGCAACGAGGGATGTCCCCTTATTTGCATTCATTGCCATGAAGCCGCCAGTCCGTTCCCGGCCCATCACGTGGAGTGCTTCGAAAAGTAATCCGTGTATTCTGCAGCGTAGTCGCCTGCACATCAACCTTGGCTTATGCCTTGCGGCCTCCCCAGCTCGGCTTCGCGTGTCGCAGGGGAGAACGGCCCTTCGGTCCGTCGCGCATTCGGCCATGCGGCCTCACCGCGGCGTCGCACCCGGCGTCCCGGTTTGCCCGCCTCGCGAGCACGTCTCTCCCTGGCCGCTCCGCCGGATTGCGCTCTGGTCTGTTTTGCGGGGCAAAACGATCCCGCCGCTGCATCCGTCTCCCGCGTCCGGTCGGGCCGTTTGCCTGCTCGTGTCGGGCAAACCTACCGTCAAAACACACACACATGAGCGTGGAAGCATATCCTCCGGATGGCCCCCAAATCAGCCCGCGTCAAGGATCGCAAAACTTTTCGGCGAGGACGGGGCCTGTGGCTTGGGGCGGTCCCGTGCGTGAGGGCGCGCATGTGTCAGTTGCTGCACGCGGAAAACTTTTGCGCCCGGCAAGCCGGCGGCTGCGCCGTCCCTGACCCGGGCAGATTCGGAAACCAGACATTCGGCCATGCCCCCACACTCACGTGGTGGCCTTGCAACCGAACACTGGAGACCAGACATGGCTTACGACACTGCGAACACCTACGAGACCATCGAGCTTTTCGGACTGACCGAGAAGGACGCCCACCTGCCGATCCCGGAAGATCACATCCTGAGCGACCACATCATCCGCGAGAGCTTCGAGGCTTTGCTCGGTCAGCTGCGCGGGACCGGGCTTGAAGCAGAGATCGAACCGCTGGCCCATGGGCTCGCCACGATCCTGCAGCGCCGCAAGGTGGCGCTTGGCAAGGAGGTCGACCGCACCGCCGACAAGATCGGCGCGCTGGCAAAATCCCACGACGGATCGGAGATCGCCGAGACCGCGCTCGACGAGGCGCAGGCGCGCTTTCTGCAGCTGCGCGAGATTGTCAGCGCTATCGAGGTGATGAGCGAGGCGGCGGCGGAATGCTACGAGATCGAGACGGGCCACGCCTTCATCCCGGCAGCCGGGTCGCGCGCAAGCGTCCGGGCGCAGGAGACCGGGGCGGTCTTCGAGGCACGGCAGCTCCTGGAGCAGCACGACCGTGAAACCGCCGAGAAGTCGAAAGTCGCGGGGGTGCCCCTGATCGTCTCAGGCGCCACCGACTGGACCGATGTCGATGTGATCTTCAACACGCTCGACAAGGTTCGCGAACGGATCAAGCAGAACCGCAACCAGGAGATCTTCCTCTGCCACAAGGGCGGCAAGCACGGGGCAGAGATGATTGCGGCCCGGTGGGCCCGAGCACGCGGGATAGCACAGGCGCGCTTCGATCCGCGCTGGTCCGCGCATGGGCGGGCGGCACCGTTCAAGTGCAACGACGAAATGCTGGACGACAAGTTCGCGGCGACGGGGGTTGTACTCTTCGGCGGCAACGGAGTCGCGCTGAACCTCGGGCAGAAGGCGGAAGCGAAAGGTCTGACGGTCATGCGGGTTGCGGACCCGGCGAAGAAGGCGTCGCAGAATTGAAGAGAGGGGGTCGCGCTTGGCGCGGCCCTTTCGTCATGTCTCATGGTGCGTGCGGTCGGTCACGCGTGATCGGCAGCTCGTGGCGTCCAGTACCGTTATCCCTCTACCCGGTCCGTCAGAGTGCGGCCCATCCGCATCGGTACGGGCTGGGGATGGTGCGCACCTCACGCACATCGTTCGCAGCACAAGACGCAAGGGGTCGAGCCGTCGCACTTTAGGCTGAAGCCCTGCACGTCCCTCGGGGCGTGTTTCGGAACATCGAACCCACGCGGGCGGGCTCCGTGAGCACCCCGGCCAGGAGCGGCGGGACGAGGACGCAGATGACGGCGTCGGCGTGATGTAAGGGGTCATCCGGATCACTCCTTTTTGCTCATCGATGTGGATCGCACGGGGTCGGCCCGTCCGTGCCCTCAGCTCACGCTTCGGCAAGCACAAATACGGCTTCCACGGCAAAGCCGCGGACCCTCCGCATTTGCGCTTGCGACCGAGCCTCTTGCCCCCGTGCCGGGTGATCCCCATCGCAACAAGGAGTAACCCAAATGACCAACCACTACGTCGCAACCGTCCCCGTCAAGTTCACCGATACCGATGGCCAGGAGCGCACCCGCTTTCAGCGCGTGGGCGCCATGTTCCGCAACACCCGCAACGGGGACGGCTCGGAGTTCTTCAGCCTCAAGCTCGACTTCCCGGTCGCGGTCTCGGAGCTGGTGATGTTCCCGCCGAGCGCGAAAGATCCCCAGGACTGAATCCTCTGACGAGGATGGGCCGCCCCAGGACGATCTTGGGGCGGCCCGATCCCTGTTCCAGGGATGCCGGTTCCGGCGCGGGTGATCGCCGGCAGCGACCTCGCCTTGGTGCCGGTCCCTGCGCGTTCAACGGACGCACTCCCCCCGGAATGATCAGGCCGCGACAGACCGGCCAGTCAGCCTCAAGGGGGCCATCCGCAAAAACCTATCGGCCAGGGCCTCCCGGTTTTTGCGGCAGAGATTTGGCAAGCCAAATCTGGCCCTCCTTGACCCTGCCTGTCCGCCCTGTCGGTGGGGTTTGCGCCCGCCCGCGGTTCCGTCCGAACACTTGGCGTTCGGCCAGACCCTCGGGCGGGGCTGGCGGACGGGACCCCTAGGACAGGTGGGTCGCCCGGTGGTGAGGGCGGCAGAGCCGCGTCCCTGCGGGCCGCGGCGTGAAGCGGACACCAAGGCTGCCTGAGCCTGAATGCGACGTAAGTATATAATTGACAGCTTGGTATATTATCGTAAGGTAGGGGCAGCCTTGGTGGAAGGTGGCAGGAAATAGGGGGTCTTTCTTCGCATGTCGCGCTCAAAACGTCTCACAGATGCGGACCGCATGGAGATCGTTCGCGAAGCTGCGGAAGGCGTTTCCACTTCAGTGCTGGCAGAACGGTTTGGCGTGTCGGTGCGGGCGATCCAGTACACGCTCAAAGCCGATGCCGAGCGCCAGACGGATGCCGCAATTCCGGTCTCAGCGGTCAGTGTGAAGGTCACGGCTGCGGAGCTTGCGGCGCTCGACGAGGTGCTGGCCGAGGCCGGAATCGAAAGCCGGGCCGAAGGGCTGCGGCGGCTCATTCAGGCGGCAGGCGGGGTGTTCGTTCCGGACGCGCAGATGGCAGCCGAGATGGCGCGTTACCGCGCTTCACTGCACGAGGTCGGCAATGGGGTCGCGCAGATTGCCAAGCAGATGACGCAGGCCAACCGGCGGGGGCAGGGGGCCGTGGGGGGCACGAGTGCCGAGTTCACCGAATTGCGCCTCGCGCAGATGCGCGGGCTGGCGCGGTTCATTCTGGATTCCGCGGACGAGATCGATCTGCTTCTGCGCCGCCGTCGAGACGCGATGCAGCTGCAGGCCACGGCCGCGCTGAGGGAGTTTGCCCATGCGGCTGAATGATGCTGTCGACGCCGTCACGGGCGAGGTCTTCCGAGACGGCTGGAGCCGGATCCGGGGCTCGATGCAGGGGCTGCATGTCGCCAAGCAGACCCAGCTTGTGCGCGCGGCAGCAGGGCACCGGCCGGCGGTCTTCAAGGCGATCCGGGGCGGGGGCACGCATACCAAATCGCAGCTCGCAAACCAGCTCGATTACCTCACCACCAAGTCCACCCATATCGTCGACAGTAGCGGGTTTCTGGATGGCAAGGCGAAGCTCGAGGCGGGTGACATCAAGGACCTCACAGAGCGCTTTGCCAAGCGGTGGGATGCGGGCTTCAAGCCGAAGCTCGGGCAGACAACACATATGCTCATGTCCTTCCCGATCGGCACGCGTGGAGAGGATGTGCGCGACATCGCGACCGATGTGGCCGAGCGGTTCTTCCAGACCGACGCGGGGCATTTCGATTACATCATCGCGGTGCATGAGGACCGAGATCACCCCCATGCGCATCTGGTGCTGAACCGCCGCTCGCAGGAAGGTGAGTTCTTCTTTCTGGGGCGCAACCATCGCTTCAACTATGACGACTTCCGCCTCGCCATGGTCGAGGAGGCCGAGAAGTACGGTGTGCGGCTGGAAGCCACGCGGCGGGTGGATCGCGGGGTTGTGCATTACCCAGCCCGGACCAGCGAGGTTTATGCGGCGAAAGAAGAGGGTCGCGCGCCCCGCGAGCGCGAGCGTGTGGGGACAGACCTGACCCGGACGCTGGCGGAGATCGCCAACACCAGAACCGTCTACCATTCGCTGGCCACAGAGGCCTCCCGGGAGGCCCGCGAAGACATCGCCGCGGCGCTCTTCCGCGCGGGCGAGGTGTTGGCCCATGGCGGGCAGGTGGACCGAACAGGAGATGTGTATATGGCCGAGGATCAAAGCTTCGAGGATCTCAGAAGCCTCTATGCGGAAAAGCTCGCGCGGGTGCAGGGCATGATCGCCGAGAA
This sequence comes from Phaeobacter sp. JH20_02, assembly GCF_048056915.1. Classification (NCBI taxonomy): domain Bacteria; kingdom Pseudomonadati; phylum Pseudomonadota; class Alphaproteobacteria; order Rhodobacterales; family Roseobacteraceae; genus Phaeobacter; species Phaeobacter sp. JH20_02. The sequence continues at coordinate 118,586 of NZ_JAYMVP010000010.1, forward strand.
GTCTGACGCGGAACGTCCCGTGCTGGAAAAACGCCTCATCGAGATCCAGGCGCAGGTCCAGCACATGCAGCCCTTGGGGCTGCGCTCGGGCTCGCTATCAGAGGCCCCCTCGGAGGGGGGGATCTATTCTGAAGCCAATATCGACGCCAGCCAGCGCGAGCGACTGGCCGAGCCCGACTTGAGATCGCGCATTGACGTAGCACTACGGGGCACGGGGATCAGCACATCGGAAGTGGTGGCCCGGATCGAGACGGGCGCCTCAAATGCAGCGCTTGAGCATCAATGGATCGCCAATGATCTCTCCAAGGTGGCCGAGGCGCGCGATCTGAACCTCGAACGCCGCGCCGATCTGGAACAGGCCCGCGACATTCTCAACGATGTGCACGTCGAACTTGGCACGATGCTGGAACAGGAGAAGGTGCTGCGCCGGGATGGTGTCATGGAAGCGGAACCGATCAGCGAGCGGTTCCATTATCACCGGGACGCGGTCCGGGCGATGGAAGGGACAATCCGTCAGGAGATGCGCGCAGAGGGCCTGACAGCGCAGCAGGTGGAGGACCGGGACTGGGAAGTGGTCTCGCGGGCGGAGCGTCGGATCGAGACGGAGCAGCGCGCGTATCTCGAGGCACACCCGGACTTGCTCGCACGTCCCGGCGATGTGATCGACCGGTCTGAGCCTTACAGGGAGACCATCACCGATGCGGCCCGCGCCAGCGAGATCACCCGCAAGGTCGACCGCATCATGGAGGGACGCGACCTCCGCGTGCCGGTTGCAGATGCTGTCACGGATGACTTGCGCGCGCGCTATCCGGACATGCCGTCCCACCTCGCCCGCGGGCTTGGCGCGACCTATGCGGCCGTCGTCGAGAGCCGGGACACGGAGGTCATCAATCAGGTCCGCCGCGAAAACGAGTTGCGCGACAGGCTCGGGTCTGGCACGCGCGACGACATCCTCGCAACCCGCGATGAAACTGCGCCGCGGTCTGACAATGCCGACCGCCTCGCAGACGAGATTGCGCGTGTTCTGGACCATGAGCGGGCGGGGGAGTTGTCCGCGCCCTTCGAGAGCGAGGCGGAGCGGGACGCCTTCCGCGACGAGATCGCGCGGGTGCTTGATAACCGTCAACTTGAGCGGCTCACATCTGGCGATGCCGATGCGCTGGAAAAGGTTCTCGAGGACCGTCTCGACCGGCTCTATGTCGCCAAGGTCTACCTGCAATCGGATGCAGCGACGGCCAACACGGAGGCCTTGCGCCAGGTGGTCGATGATCTTGCCGACACCGAATATGAAAAGCACCGCCCGACAGACGTGGATGGCGAGACCGAGCGGGGCCAAGTCCATTGAGCGCCTCCATGGGAAAAGCGCGGATCGCCACAGGCGTCCTGCTGGTGACGCTGGTGACCGGGGCCATGGGCTATACCATCGCCTCGGCGGTGCTGACCTACCAGGATCTCGGCTTCGGGGCCGAGATCGACTTTGCATATATCGCGCAGAACTATCTGGCGATCCTGGACCGCCGCCCGGAGGATGCGCAACTTATTCACCTGATCATCGGCAGCTTCGCTGCCGCCGGCCTGATGCTGAGCCTCGCCCTCTCGGGGTCCGCCCTGACACGCTTTGGCCAGACCCATTGGCAGACCGCGCGCGAGATGAAGGCCAATGGGTTCTTCGGGGCGCCCGGCACCGGGTTCATCCTCGGCAAGCTGGGGCCGCCGGGCTCCCGCGCCAATTACATCTGCTCGAAGGTTTTCCCGCATGCGCTGATCGTGGCCCCCACCGGTCGCGGCAAGACTACGGGCTTCGTCATTCCGAACCTGCTGACCTGGCAAGGCTCCGCCGTGACGCTCGATGTGAAGGGCGAGTGTTTCGAGGCAACGGCCCGGCACCGCGCAGGCCAAGGCGACAAGGTCTATCGCTTTGCCCCCACCGATTGGGAGGGCAAGCGCACCCATCGCTACAACCCGCTCCTGCGCATCCATCAACTGAAAGATCCCGCGCGCCAGCAGATGGAACTGCAGCTCCTGGCGACGCTGTTCCTGCAGAGCGACAATGACCGGGTGCAGGGCCTCCTCAAGGGCGGGATCGATCTCTTCGTGGCGGCAGGGCTCTTGGCCTTCCAGCGCAAGCGCCCCACCTTGGGCGAAATCTATCGGATCGCCGCCTCGGGCGGGAACAAGCAGAAGGAATACTTCGCGCGCGGCCACGAGGTCGACAACAGGGCCGCCAAGCTGATCTTCACCCGGCTGGCCTCGACCAATAATGACACGCTGACCTCTTACGTCTCGCTCCTGATGACCTCGGGGCTCGATCAATGGCAGAACCCGGCCATCGATGAGGCGACGGCAGTCTCGGACTTTGATTTCCGCACGATCCGCAAGAAGCCTTTTTCGGTCTATCTCGTGGTCCAGCCGCTGATGGTGAAACCCCTCGCGCCGCTGATCCGGCTCTTCTTCTCCGATCTCCTCTCGGCGATGCAGGAAAAGGACCCCGGGCCGGATGAGCAGTGGCCAGTGATGATCATGCTCGACGAGTTCAATCGCTTGGGCAAGATGCCCATCGTGGTCGAGAGCATCGAGACCCTGCGCACCTATCGCGGGCATTTGGCTGTGGTCACGCAAACCATCCCCGCCCTCGATGAAATCTACGGCGAGAACACCCGCCGCGCCCTGCAGGGCAACGCGGGCGTGAAGCTCTACCTGACGCCTTCTGATGAGAAGACCGTCGAGGAGCTGAGCAAGGCGGTCGGCAAGACCACGAAGACCGTCATCACGCGATCCCAGTCCATCGGCAAGAACCCATTCGAAGGGCGCAGCCAGTCCACGCGGACCGAGGAAAGCTCCCTGCTTCCCGAAGACGAGGCGCGCCGCCTGCCGCTCGACGAGATCGTCATGGTGATCGATGCCCAAATGCCGGTCCGCGCAAAACGGATCCAGTACTTCGATGACCGCCTGTTCAAGGCTATCCACGCGGCGCAGTCAGGGGAGTTGCCGTTTCCGGAGCCGGGGGGAGGGGGATCGCAAGACGCGCTGCCGCTGAGCATGTGCGCCATGCCGATGACTCCGCCCGCGAACGGACCAACTGGGTCTGAAACTGACGCGGTTGTAGAGAGCGCACGCCAGGCTGCTGGCAGTCAAACGTCAGGGCAAACCGACGTCACCCCAAAAAAGACCGCGCCTGTCGTTCAAGCCGCTATCGCCGAGGAGCAGCGCCAGATGGAGATGGATTTTGGGGGGCAGCTTGCGGATGCGGAGGCTGCGAGCGCAGTCGATGAGGCGCAGATGCGCTCTGCCGTCGATGGCTTGGACGCGATGGAAGCGATGCTGCAGGAGGAAGGTGACAAAAAGCCAATTCATCGGTAGGGCGGTGGGCATGGACTGACGGTCATAGAGGGCGGGAACCGGGCATTCGCGGCAGTCGCACAGCGGCTACCTTTACCGCAAGAAAGCGGACGCTCAAATGGTGGTCTCTGGTTAGACACGACTGTCCAATTCGACGGTTCTCTCCGAGCAACGCCCAGAGAACCCACATTGCTGTAGTGCCCGTCATCAAGCGCCTTCGAATGGATCGGGAAAACCTCTGTTGGTGAGTTCCTCATCTGATGCCGCCTCAACGCGCAACTCAAGTTCGTCGAGGGTTTCGTGCTCACCTGCTGGCCGCAGATAGGGCATAATAGACGAAAAATTTCTATGCACTTCACGTCGAGACCATCTTGCTGACAACATTAGCGTCCCAAAGGCCGCCATATCCGCGCTGGAGAAGCCGCGTCTGACGCAACGATTGGCAAGACCTAAGGACGTACTTGGACTGATCTTTTCAACGGCGTGTTCATTGATGTGACCTTGCAAGATCTGAAGAGGGGCTCCCATCAAATGTGCGATATCCGGAATAAGCCGGATAACGAACTTTCGGGCACTTGTACTACGCTTAGTGTCTCGGGTTTTGTTAGACAGGGCCTTTTGGATCGATTTGAGAGGCTTGCCGTTCATCCACAGCTTCAACGCGGCCTGCAATTTTGGAAGAGCAAAAGATACACGCTGAGCGTCGTCCCTAAGCATTTTAAAGTCTGTTCCGAACAGATATTCCAAACTGTCAGGCTTGATCACTCGTGCCAGATGTTCTGGCTTTGCAGCCAGCCACTTGAACATCCAATCACACAACACTTCAACTGTCTGAAAACTCTGAAACCCCTCCTCAACAAGGGCGTCTGACAAATCCTTCAATACATCTTCGGGAAGACCCAACATAGAGGCGGTGTTGCGCAGAGACAGGGATTCAACGGGAAGGTCCTCGTTACCATCCTTCAAGAGAGAAAGGGCGGCTGCTGTCCTGCTTTCAACCCAATCTTCCTCTGCATTCTGACGTTTGCGATACGCGGCGAAGCTTCTCGATAGACCAAGCCGTACATCGAGGACACCGTCTTCATTTTGATCGGTCTCTGCGAGTCGCGCGACGACATACCGTTCCAGATCGCCGATGTCGGATGCTTTGTCATGAATGCGATCCATCAGTGCAGTAAACGGATCGTCCAAAACTAGGCATTGGTCAGACTTGCCAAAGATCGCGCGGAGACGCGTCCATCTCGCACCAATCTTATTTTCGGTATCATCCAGCGGAACAATTTTTCCCGGGATAACCAAGACGATGCCTGTCGCGCTTTCGCCAGCCCGCCCCGCGCGCCCGGCGGCATTGAGGAGATCTTCCGGTTCCAAAAGGTCTTTGCGTCCCGATGCCACGTCGTATTGGCTATCTTCTGCGATAATCACCAGATCTGCGGGTAGGTTCATACCTTGGCCGAGTGTTGGGGTTGCAGCGAGGACAGACAGAGCATCATCGCGCTTATAGAGTGCTTCGACCAGCTGCCTTTCCTCTGGCAGCAGTTGGCCGTGATGCGTGGCCGCCTGCGACACAAGCTTTCCATTTTGGAGTGTCAGGTAGAGCTGCTCGGTTCCCCCCATTTCATCGACAGCAACTTCATAATACCGCTGCTCAGTTTCGGTTAGTTTGACCTCACAATCCTCAAGCGCCTCGCGTGCCTTTTCCGAGATCGAGAACGCGTTTGGAATGGACTGCGAAAAGACAAGCGTGCGCAAACCGGCCTGCGCAGCAGCAACAGCAATGGACGCTGCGACAACCCCAGAGTTGGGTGTCAGCTTCCAGAACTTGTTGGTTGAGAATTCAAGAGCGGTATCAAGCAGTGGAACCAACGCATAGTCTCGCCGAACTTGAGACGCCCAAGTCTGCTTGACACTGAAGAACCCTTTTGGCGTGGCAGTAAGCTGACGCTTTACGGCGACCGGAACGCCTCCCTTTGGCTTCTTTATTCGCTTAGCTCTTAGCAGTTCTTCCAGCTTAGCGTGTCGTTTCTTGTCATAAACAACACATCCTCTGAGTTGGCGGGTGGGTTTCCACGCATTGTCGAGAGGCAAAGATTTTCTACCCGTAAGCTCCGCAAGCCAACCGCTGAGTTCATCTGTATTTTTCATCATTGCTGACAAGAGCACGATATCAGCATCAGGTGCGACACGCGTGAAGCCCAAGATACAGAGCATTGCGTCGATCGCCCGTCGGTCCCCATCTGAACTGTCATGCATAAGATGGCACTCGTCGAAAATCATGAGGCCGACATCGTCAAATCGTTCCGGCTCCATGTGGCTCGAAAGCAGGCAGGCCTCTGGCGTCATGACCATGAGGTCGGGTAGGTCTTCTCCCTGGCTCGAAAACCCAAATTCGTCGGTGCGCTCGCCGCGCACCGTTGCCCGTGGGAAGGCATCGCGCAGATCCCGCGTTGTCTGGTCCACCAGGGCATGGGTGGGGGCCAGGAAGACTGCTTTGCGGCCTGACAACAGCGTTGCATGGATCTTGAGTTGGGCTGTTGTCGACTTGCCGGATCCGGTTGGAAAACCGATCGCTGAGGACGTTCCAATTTCCAGATAGCCTTGCTCAACAGCGTCTCTGTGATTGCGCCAAAGATATGGTCGCGTCTCGGCGACCGTTTTCATTGCAGTAGCCCACCGGGCCCCATCCACTCCCTCCGGAGGAGGCAAGTTAACAACCGCGCTGCCAATTAGCGCCGAACCTGCAGCGATCAGAAGACTTGCCAAGTGAAATGGCCCCGGAAATGCCGCGACAACGCTGTCAGGGTAGCCCTCCGCGATCTCTTCTGCGCCGGGCGCAGCTAATTGTTTGACTTCTGTGAAGACAGCGATCGGATCTACAAATCCTCTGATGCGTTGCCCCTGAAGCACATAGGCAAGTGCCCGAATACCGCGCAAGATTCGATAATAAAGTGCAGCATTTGCCCGTTCTCCCCCCGAGCCAGTGACAAGATCACCTTGCCGAGGTCGTTTGCGCTGTCGAATCCGACCAACTTGGCCGTTTGCCAACATGATTAAATGAAGGATCAATTCGGATTGAAGCCTGTCACCGCTCGGAACGCGTATGGCAGCCGCAACTTCCGCAGCGTCGGCCGATGCTTCAGCAACCAAAAAGAGCAGCATCGCTGAAATTTCCGGGCTTATCCCTTCAGGTGTCACGAACGCTATAGTCGGCTCTGGCTCTGTCAGCGTGCGCGCTTGATAAAGCAATTGGTAAGCGCTCGCGGCAACAAAGCCTGCAGCAGCCCGGTTCTTCCGATCAGGATCGATTGCGACCAAAGCTTCGTTGGTTTGGGCCAGCCGACGTGCAAACCTTGTCGTTTCGCTGAGGGAAACAACGTCGTCACCGCCTTCGCGCAGCATCATACGAGCCGATACAATCTCCGCAAATGCCCTTGCAAGCCGATCTGGCAAGGCCTCAGTATCCAGATCATCAAGTTCTGGTGTGGATTGAATTAGCGCTGCTGTGGTGGGATCATACAAGGCTTTTGACCTCCGCGTCGTTAATCGCGACAAGTGCTTTCTTAGCTAAGTCGTCCAGCCACTCCCGCACGTCGTCCAAGACTAAAGTTTCCGCGCGGCGCCGATTCACGTCGCCCAGCACCTTGTGATCGTACCCCTTAAACAGGCTCTTGCGGCCTTTAGGAGATGCGTGCTTTTCACCAACTGTCACTGCCACCCGATAGGCACGTTTTTCTTTCCAAAGGATATCGGCGACGGTTTGATCGGGATTTGGATCGTCCGATTTCTCTAGTAGCGACGTAACCGACGCCACGAGCTCATTGTCGCGCGCGCCTGTCTCAAACTGTTCAAACTCTGGCCAGACTTGAGATTTGATCTTCTGCCTGGGATGTTCGGTTGCTTTCTCTTCACATATGACGACATGTGCAATGCCGTCGTCATCGAAATCAATTATGAGACCGTCCAAGCCTTTGTCAGCTTTGATCATTTGCGGCGATCGGACAAGGGCATCTTCATCAAAACGATGTGCGGCAATCCATGCAATGACCTGAAACACCCATCCATCCCGGTGATATGTTTTATCACCTGTCCCGACAGTCAGTAGCTTCCGTGCGCCCTCGAAGCCGCCCTTTGGATAACTCGCGGGCAAATCACCTGTGGCTTGCAGAATTCGTTCGACTGTTCGAGACTGCCCAATGGCGACACGTGCAATCAATTCAGCAAGTTCTTCTTCGTCCTCGACTGTCCAAGTGGAGCCGGACCAACAATCTTTCTCTGCGACCGGTGTGATCGAAATTGGCATGGCCTACCTTTCCAATACGGACAGCGGGGGCAGGTTTGACGTCTCGATACTGGCGGCGCGCTCACGAGGTTCAATGTCTGCTTCTGTCATCTGCAAAATTTGAAGGGCTGTCCAATGCTTCAACAGCTTTGGAGAGGCTGGACGGATAATGTCGAACGTGCAAGAGCAGTTTTGCAAGCATGCGGGTATGTTCCGCGCTACTTTGTTCGAGGTCGCAGCGAAAGTCCGGTCTGACGGGCTGCAACGCAGCATAAGGATAGCTTGGCCAATGGCCGGATAGGGCCGGACACGTTTTCGGGTCTGGCTGGCCGCTGCGACTTTGCAAAGGTCACTTCCTGCGCATCAACAAACCCCAAACCATTCCAGACCATGCCTTCATCTACTTCGCACCCGGACTTTTTTATGGTCCCGAATGCACATGCTTTTGCCGTTCCACTATCAGCTTACAGGTGACGGCGCCGCCGCTTGCGACGGGCCCATTTTCTCCAAAATCTCCCTGTCGACCAAGCGCCCAATGATCGGATGCAGGCGCAGATCGCCTTCCTTTGCCACCTGCTTGAAGCCGGCAATCACGCTGACGGTGACTTTCTGGTCCGGCGCAATCACGTCCAGCAGCCAGTTGATCTCGCCGCTGGACCAGTCCTCGGCCTTCAGCCGCACCGGGAAGACGCCCGCCTTGATCTGCTCGCGGATCTTGGCGTCCACCTCTTCCGAGACACTGGCCCAGACCGCCATGCCGGCCAGATCCACCATCGGGTTCTCAGCATCCGCTTTCGGATAGGCAATGGCGATCCGGTCGCGGATCAGCGGCTCCAGCACCAGGTGGTTCAGATCGGCCAAGGTGCAGTGACGGTAACGCGGCAGAGCCATCATCGCCATGGCAATCTTGCCAAAGCTTTCGCGAACCTAGTTCCGCACGGCAGCAATTTTCTTGAGGATCTCGGCGTCAACCTGAGGCGCGTCGATGGACATGGGAAGCCCTGTTAGAAATGAAGTTAGAAACCACTCAACCTGAAACTGATTACACTGTCCGCCATTCCTGCCATTGCGTTAACGCAACGCAAGAAGAAACCTGCGGATTCAAGCGCTTCTTTGAAGGATCTCCTATTTATCCTCTTTTGCGAGCCTTAGGTCATTTGTCAACACGACCTAGTGACA
>NZ_JAYMVP010000011.1:0-813 GCF_048056915.1 Phaeobacter sp. JH20_02
ATTCACAGGCAGCGCTGAACGTGATTCAAGTTGGTATCTGCGATGGAGACCAGCTTGGCACGAGACCTTATGTCGGACGAAGAATGGGTGTTCTTTGAGCGTTTCATCCTTTCTGCCCGTGCCCCGAACGGACGCAAACCAACCAACCACCGGCTTGTTCTTGATGGGATATTCTGGATTGCCCGGACCGGCGCGCCATGGCGCGATCTGCCGGAAGAGTTTGGCAAGTGGTCGAGCGTCTACCGCCAGTTCCGGCGCTGGACGCTGGCGGGGCTCTGGGAGGAGATCATGGACGCCCTGAACCAAAGCGGGGCCGTGCCAGACGCCCTGCAAATGATCGATAGCACCGTGATCCGGGCCCATCATCAGGCAGCGGGTGCAAAAGGGGGACTCCGCGACAGGGTTTCGGGCGCTCAAGAGGTGGCTTCACGACCAAGATCCACCTCCTCGTTAACGCGCATGGTCTGCCCATGAGGACAGAGATCACGCCGGGCCAGACATCCGACTATCTCGGTTTCGATCTGGTCATGGCCGACAACCTGCCCAGTCCCAGCGTGTTGCTGGCGGATCGTGGCTATGATGGCGATAGCATCAGGGCGAGCTTGAATGCGCGCAACGTCCTGCCCGTTATCCCAATGCGAAAATCTCGTAAGAAGCGTATCGGTGTCGACCGCTCGCTTTACCGCCTGCGCAACCTGGTCGAGCGCTGCTTCAACAAACTAAAGAACGCACGCCGCGTGGCAACTCGCTACGACAAAACCATGGAAAGCTTCCTGGGCTTCATCGACATTACATCCATCCGGCTTTGGCTCA
>NZ_JAYMVP010000012.1:0-68715 GCF_048056915.1 Phaeobacter sp. JH20_02
CACCAGCGCTGTGAAAATCTATGTGGCCGGCCACCGTGGCATGGTGGGGGGCGCCATCCTGCGCCGTTTGCAGGCGCGCCGCGCGGCCGGAGACGACATCCAGCTGATCACCCGGACCAGCGCCGAGCTGGATCTGACCGATCAGGCCATGGTGCAGGCATTTTTTGCCGCAGAACGCCCCGATCAGGTGGTGCTGGCGGCGGCCAAAGTGGGCGGCATCCATGCCAATAACACCTATCCGGCGGATTTCATTTATGAAAACCTGATGATCGAATGCAATGTGATCCATGCCGCCCATCAGCATGGGGTTGAGCGGCTGTTGCAGCTGGGATCCAGCTGCATCTATCCCAAACATGCCCCCCAGCCGATGGCCGAAGCGGCGCTGCTGACGGATCGGCTGGAGGCCACCAATGAGCCCTATGCCATTGCCAAGATCGCGGGCATCAAGCTCTGCGAAAGTTACAACCGCCAATATGGTCGCGACTACCGCTCGGTGATGCCGACCAATCTTTATGGGCCGGGCGACAATTTCCACCCCGAAAACAGCCATGTTCTGCCGGCGCTCATTCGCCGTTTTGATGCGGCGGTGCGGGCGGGCGAGGATCATGTGACGATCTGGGGCACCGGCACGCCGCGGCGCGAATTCCTGCATGTGGATGACATGGCGGCGGCCTCGCTGTTTGTGCTGGATCTGGACCCGGCGACCTACCAGCGCGAAACCAGCCCGATGCTGAGCCATATCAACGTCGGCTGCGGGCAGGATATCTCGATCCTGGAGCTGGCCGAAATAGTGGCCGGGGTGGTGGGGTTTGACGGCGAGATCCGGACCAACCCGGAGCAGCCCGACGGCACCCCGCGCAAGCTGATGGATGTCTCGCGGCTGGCCCGGCTGGGCTGGCAGGCCAAGATCGCGCTGCGCGACGGGATTGCCCAGACCTATGCGTGGTATCTGCAGCAGGATCAGGCCAGCCTGCGCAGCAAATAACCTGCCCGCTGGCCATCGCCGCAAAAAAGGTCCAGAAAAGACAGGGAGATGGCCTGAAAAATGGGCAGAGATTTGCCTCAAACAGGTCAGATTAAGACCCGCAGACCGGTCGGAAAGGGACAGCTCATGATCACCCCCATTCTTCTGTGCGGCGGCTCGGGCACACGGCTGTGGCCGCTGTCGCGCAAAAGCTACCCAAAGCAATTTGTGCCCCTGGTGGGGGAGACCACGCTGTTTCAGGCCTCCGCCCTGCGCCTGTCGGGCGAGGGGTTTGCCGCCCCGATGGTGCTGACCAATTCGGATTTCCGCTTCATTGTCACCGAACAGCTGGCCGAGGCGGGCATTGATCCGGGCGCCATTCTGATCGAACCGGCGGGACGCAACACCGCGCCTGCGGTGCTGGCGGCGGCCCTCTGGCTGCGGGCGCGCGATCCTGACGGGCTGATGCTGGTGGCGCCCTCGGATCATGTGGTGCCCGATGCGGCGGCCTTTCGTGCGGCGGTGGCGGCGGCGGAACCGGCGGCGCGGGCAGGCCAGCTGGTCACCTTCGGGATCAAACCGGACCGGGCCGAGACCGGCTATGGCTATCTCGAACTGGATGGCGATCCCGGTGATTTCAGCCCCAAGGTGATCGGTCTGAAACGCTTTGTCGAGAAACCGGATCTGGCCACCGCCGAGGATATGCTGGCCTCCGGTCAGTTCCTGTGGAACGCAGGCATCTTCCTGTTTTCGGTGAAGGCGATCATCGCCGCCTTTGAGACCCATGCGCCGGATCTGATGGCGCCGGTGCAGGGCGCCGTGGATCAGGGAGAGCCGGATCTGGGCTTTCTGCGGCTGGACCCGGACGCCTGGGACGGGGCTGCGGATATCTCCATCGACTATGCGGTGATGGAGCGGGCAGAGAATCTCGCCGTGGTGCCCTATGCGGGCGGCTGGTCCGATCTGGGGGGCTGGGATGCGGTCTGGCGCGAAAGCGGGCCGGATGGCGATGGCATTGTCACCCAGGGCCGCGCCACCGCCATTGAGTGCAGCAACAGCCTGCTGCGCTCGGAGGATGACGGGCTGGAGGTTGTCGGCATCGGGCTGAAAGACGTGATTGCCGTGGCAATGCCCGATGCGGTGCTTGTTGCGCATGCCTCCCGCGCGCAGGACGTCAAACAGGCGGTCAGCGCGCTGAAGGCGAAATCCGCCCGCCAGGCCGAGGCCTTCCCCAAGGATCACCGGCCCTGGGGCTGGTTTGAGAGCCTGGTGGTGGGCGAACGGTTCCAGGTGAAACGCATCCATGTCCACCCCGGCGCGGCGCTCAGCCTGCAGAGCCATCACCACCGTTCGGAACATTGGATCGTGGTCGAAGGCACCGCCAAGGTGACGGTGGATGACAGGGTACAGCTGGTGAGCGAAAACCAGTCGGTCTATATTCCCTTGGGCGCGGTGCACCGGATGGAGAACCCCGGCAAGGTGCCGATGGTCCTCATCGAGGTGCAGACCGGCAGCTATCTCGGCGAGGATGACATCATCCGCTACGAGGATATCTACGCCCGCAAGTGACAACCGCCTGCCCTGGCTAACGGATCAGCCATTCCTCCAGCCCTTCGGCGGGGGTGTCCTGGCTGGCGGGCAGGGCGCGCAGGCGGATCCAGCGGGGATCGGTGGGCTGGCCTGTGCGCAGGCGCAGCCGGCCCAGAAGCCCGACCATGGCCCATTCCGCACGTTCGGCGCGGCTGCGATAGGGGCGGGTGGGGTCATAGGCCGGGTTGAGGCAGGGCGCGCCGCCGGCATCGCGCAGCATGGCGCCAAAGCCATCGCGCAGGCTGCGACCCTGCCAGCGCCCGCCGTCGTCATTGCCGAGGATCGACGGGGTTGTGGAAATCACCCCGATCGGCGTCTCGCCGGGGCTTGCGGCGCGGATCCGGTCACCCGCCATCACCACCGCGAGGCCGCGCCGGTCTTCTCCGTCCGGGTTGCCATCCTCCCATTCGAAGAATTCCGCATAATCCGCGCCACCGCCGGTCCAGGCGCCATCGCAATAGCCATTGCCATTCTGGGCCAGGCGGAACATCGCGCCGCTGCCATCGCCGGCGGTCAGATAATCCTGCGAACTGCCCGTCGCGGTGAGCGCCAGAAGCGTGCTGTCATCGCCGCTGATCTCCAGACGGGCACCGGGATCATAGGTGCCAAAGCCGGCACGTCCATTGGCGGATTTCAGCACCATGGCGGCCTCCCAATTGCTGCCATCGGGAGAGAGTTTCACGGTGAAATCGGTATTGCCCGCCAGCCCCATCTCGGCATGGCCTGTCCAGTTCGACTGAAACAGCAGGCTGGCGGTATCGCCGCCCGAGGCCTTGTTGATCTTCAGCTGGTGGCCGCCGCCATCATGGCTGAGCAGGCTGGCGGGGCTGCGCAGGGACAGGCGGTTGGTGGCATCGGCATCGGTGGCAATGCCCAGCCGGTCGAGCCGGTCGCCGCTCAGTGGCGGCAGCTGCCATTGGGTGCCATCCCAGACCCGCAGCGCCTGATCCGCCGGCACCCAGGCGCGCCAGCCGGGCTGCGGCGTCAGGAACTGCCAGGCGGCATCCTGCCAGATCGCCAGCCGCCCGCCCTGACCGGCCCAGGCATCGGCCGGGCTGTCGGCCAGCCCATAGGCCGCACCTTCGGCCGGGTTTGCGGGCGGGGTGGTGGCGTCAATGGCCTCCAGCCGCAGCTGCACCAGCGCATCCAGCATGCGCAGCGCCTCGTTATGGGTCACATGTTTCTGCGCCTGGGCGGGCATCAGATAGGGCAGGGCAAGAAGAGGGGTGGTCTGGGGCAGGGTGTCTGGGGTGATGTCTGGCATTCTGGCGGCTCCTGATCGCGGGGATGGCGCCAGAATGCCCCAGTCGGATCACCCGGCCCCTAAGGGGGCGCGCGCCCGCTCTGCAACACCCCTTTTGCGGGGGGGCGACTGTTTCCTCCGCGCCTGACCGTGGGGATTGTCTTCAATATGTAAACAATAGCCGCGTTTCTGCCCCATTCCCGTCCGCTCTGCCGCCGCCTCTCCCCGTGAGGCTGATCCTGCCCCCGGAAATGCAACTCCGGCGGGTCTGGTGATCAGGTAGCGCGGGAGCAACACAGATGGATCTACGATTTGCAGGACGGTTCGGAGCCAATGATCTGCTGCTGGACAGCGATCTGCGCGATCTGGAAATCCATCAGGGCACCAATGGCGCGGTGCAGCTGTTTGCGGTCAGCGGGCTGAATGGCGGCATTGCCAGCTACAGCCTGGGAGGCGGCACGCCGGTTCTGCGCGATACGGTCTATCATCGCGCGCTGGGGCTGGCGGGGGGCGAGGCGACCCTGGCCGAGATCGGCGGCGAGACGCGTTTGCTGGTCGAGGGCAGCACCCGCAGCGCCCTGGCGTTTCATCAGATCAGCGGCAATGGCCAGCTGTCGGCGCAGCAGCAGGACAGCCTGCCGGGGGCGGGGGCTGCGGGGCTGGACGCCACGGTGGTTGGCAGCCTGGGCAGCGGGGGATCGGTGGTCTACGGGCTGGCCAATGGCCGGCTGAGCGGCTGGCAGCTGGGGGCGGGCGGCGCGGAGGTGGCCAAGGCGGGCGGCGCGGCGGCCTATGACCGCCCCGGCGCGGTGGCGCTGGAGCTGGCGGACCTGGGCGGCGGCGCGCAGCTGCTGTTGCTGGCCGACCGGATTGAACAGGGGCTGCTGAGCTACCGGATCGATCCGCAGAGCGGCGCTTTGCAGGTGGCCGACAGCCTTGGCGCGGCGGATGGGCTGGGGCTGGCCGAACCGACCGCGGTGGAGAGCTTCTCCGCCTTTGGCAGCAGCTGGGCGGTGCTGGCGGCGGCGGGCAGCGGCTCGCTCAGCCTGATTGCGCTGGGGCGCGATGGTCAGATGAGCCTGAGCGATCATGTGCTGGACACCGCCGCCACCCGTTTTGGCGGGGTCACCGCGCTGGAGGTGGTCGAGGTCGCCGGCGAGATGCTGGTGCTGGCGGCGGGCAGCGACGACGGACTGGCGCTGTTTCGGATCCTGCCGGAGGGCCAGCTGGTGCATGTCACGAGCCTCGCCCATGCCAGCAATGCCGGCGAGGCCGGGCTGGGGCTGGAGAATGTCACCGCGCTGGCGGCGGCGGTGGTGGGGGGGGATCTGCAGATCTTTGCCAGCTCCGGCACGGCCGAGGGGCTGTCGCAGTTCACCCTGCCGCTGGCAGAGCTGGGCGATGTGATCACCACCGCCGGCGGCCGGATCAGCGGCACCGGCGCGGCGGATGTGCTGGCGGGCGGCATCGGTGCAGTGCTGAGCGGCGGCGCGGGGGCGGATGTCTTCGTGCTGCGCCCGGCCGAGGAGGGGCGCAGTGGCAGCCTGCGCATCAGTGATTTCGAGACCGGGCAGGACAGTCTGGATCTGTCGGGGTTTGACGGGCTGCGCAGCCTGGATGGGCTGCAGATCCGCAGCCGCAGCGATGGCGCCGTGATCACCCATCAGGCAGCGGATGGCAGCCGCACCGAGGTTGTGGTGCAAAGCGTCGATGGCGGCAGTCTGGATGCGGCGGATCTTTTTGCCGGGGGGTTTGTCTTTGCCGACCGGATGCTGCCCCCCGCAGAGGCGCCGGATCCGATGCGCTATGGCAGCGGCGGCGCCGACCGGATTGCTGCGCGCAGCGTCGGCGACCAGATCAACGGGCTGGGGGGCAATGACACGCTGCTGGGTGGCGACGGGCGCGACAGTCTCTGGGGCGATGCGGGCCATGACCGGCTGCTGGGCGGTCAGGGCGGCGACCGTTTGCGCGGCGAGGCGGGCAATGACGTGCTGCTGGGGCAGGGCGCGCGCGATCTTCTGGTGGGCGGGGCTGGCCGTGACACGCTGGATGGCGGACGCGGCGGCGACCGGCTGCTGGGCGGATCCGATGCGGATCTGCTGCGCGGCGGCGGCCAGAACGACCTGTTGCGCGGCGGTGCCCAGGGCGACCGGCTGCTGGGCCAGAGCGGCCGGGACAAGCTGTTTGGCCAGAAGGGCAATGACACGCTGGATGGCGGCGGCGGCAATGATCTTCTGGTGGGCGGCCAGGGTGCCGATGTCTTTGTCTTTGGGGCGGGCCACGGCAGCGACCGGATCCGCGATTTCACGCAAGGAGTGGATGTGATCCACCTTGGACGTCTGGCGCGGGCGGGCATCGCCGAGGATCTGGGGGATCTGCGCCTGCAGCAGCAGGGCGAGGATACGCTGATCCAGACCGGGGCGGGGGAGATCCTGCTGCTCGATCAGATCGCCGCAGACCTGACGGCCGATGACTTTATCTTCTGATCCGCTATCGGCTGTCGGAAATAGGCAGAGGGCCGCTCCAAGAGCAGGTTCCTGGACGTGCCCGGAACCTGCTCAGAGCTTGACGGGCCGGGCCCTCAGAACAGGATATCATCCGCCCTGAGATCCTCGAACGCGGTGTTCTGCAGGGTCAGGGACCAGCCGTTGTCATCCCGGATCACCAGATCGGCGTTGCGGATCTCGAGGTGATCCTCGCGCAGATCGGCAAAATTCAGCACCCCGGTGGCGGCGGACATGTCGATGCGATCTTCGGCCTGAAAATCAATCACCACATCGGCCCCTTGCGAAAACACAAAGACATCGGCGCCCTGGCCTCCTGCCATGCGGTCATTGCCCTCGCCGCCCTCCAGCCTGTCCTGCCCGGCGCCGCCTTTCAGCGTGTCACGCCCGGCGTTGCCGACCAGCGTATTGGCGGCCTCATTGCCGATCAGCAGGTCATCACCAGCCCCGCCCCAGGCGTCCTCGATCAGGTTGACGGTGCGCCCGTCTACCTGGACCGCGGCGGCCATGGCGACATTGTTCTCAAGACTGCCGATGGTGGAATACTGCCCCGGGCGCAGGTCGATCCGGCTGTTGCTGCCAAGATCGGAGGCGTCGATCAGATCCGCGCCGCCGGCATCCCAGATGGTCAGGCTGACATTGCGCGCCACCCCATCCGCACCGCGCAGCGTCATCTCATCCGCCCCGTATTGATAGGCCTGGCCGCCACGCCCGTCGCCGGCCCCGAAATAGCTGGTGGCATCGGTGCGGGTGCTTGTATTGGCGCCGTAGAGCGCCTGCAGCGCCTGCATGTCCCAGAGCATCGGGGTCAGCGCCCAGCCCTGCGCGTCATAGCTCAGATCCGCCTCGCCCGGATGGGCGACATAGGACATCACCGTGAACTGGCCGTTGGTGGCCGCGTCGCTGGGCTGCTCATTGGGATGACGCAGCCCCAGCGCATGGCCCAGCTCATGCAGATAGGTGTTCCAGCTGGTATGCCCCAGTATCGGGCCGATGCCCGGCACATATTGATTGGGGTTGCTGCTGTTGATCCAGAGATCCCCGGCCATAGAGGCCTCCGTGCCCAGATCATCTGCATCGGGAAAATTGGCGACAAAGCCAAAGAGACCGGTGTTGTCAAACCCGTAGCTGGCAAAGGCGATATCCAGCACATCCCCGGGTCCGGCAGGGGTGAGATTGACATTGGCGACCTCGTTCCAGGCTGCCACTGACTGTAGCATCAGCGCCTGTTGCCGCGCATCCATCGCAACAGAGGCGCTGGCCGGGATATAGCCTGCCCTGACAGCATAGTCGTCAAAGGCCGGGTCATAGGGGTAATAGCCTGGCACCTGGCTCACAAAGCCATAAGAGATCGTGTCATCCCCGTCGTGCCAGCCATCGGTGTTGCTGACCAAAAGGGCGCGGTAATCCTGATATAACGGCATGGGATCTGCTTTCCATCTGTAATGAAACAAGACTCACGTTAAACGTGCATATTGTAGATAAAGATCTCGCAATAGTAGATTTTTTGCCAGAGGCGGCATTCCCTTGGGTCACTCAGGGGAAAGGGGCACGGTGCCGCACCCCGCAAGGACGGCCGCGCGGCGGTACCCATGGCGGGCAGAGATCCGCACCTGGAACAGAGGCGCCAGAAATCCGCCTCTTTGTCCCTCCACCGTGGGATATCCGGGACACTGAGGGGAGGGCAGATTATAAGAGAAGCCCGCTCTGGCAGCGTGCGCGCAGGGGAGCCCAGCAGAGCGCATCCCTGCAGATTGAGGACAGGGGCCTGCCGGCTGATGCTTTCATCTTCTGACAGAAGGTCTGGCGATAGAGGGATCGGTGCTGAAGGCGGCGGTCCGAGGCGCCCTCAGAACAGGAAATCATCCGCCGCAAGATCACCGAATGCCGTGTTGAGCAGGGTCAGGGACTGGCCGTCCTGATCCCGGATCACCAGATTCGCGCCGTCTTCCTCAAGGTGGTTGTCGCGCAGATCGGCAAAATCCAGCACCCCGGTGGCAGCAGCCATGTCGATCCGGTCGTTGCCCTGAAAATCAATCACCACATCGGCCCCTTGTGAGAACACAAAGACATCCGCGCCCCGTCCCCCGGCCATGCGGTCATTGCCGCCGCCGCCTTCCAGCGTATCTTGCCCGGCGCCGCCTTTCAGCGTGTCGCGTCCGCGCCCGCCCTCCAGCAGGTCATGGCCTTTGCCGCCCTGCAGCCGGTCGCTGCCCTGCCCGCCGATCAGCACATCGCTGTTGCGTGCGCCGGCCAGCGTGTCGCGCCCGGCGTTGCCGACCAGCGTATTGGCGGCGCCATTGCCGATCAGATGGTCATTGCCGACCCCGCCCCAGGCGTCCTCGATCAGGTTGACGGTACGCCCGTCTACCCGGACCGCGGCGGCCATGGCGACATTGTTCTCAAGGCTGCCGATGGTGGAATACTGCCCCGGGCGCAGGTCGATCCGGCTGTTGCTGCCAAGATCGGAGGCGTCGATCAGATCCGTGCCGCCGGCATCCCAGATGGTCAGGCTGACATTGCGCGCCACCCCATCCGCACCGCGCAGCGTCATCTCATCCGCCCCGTATTGATAGGCCTGGCCGCCACGCCCGTCGCCGGCCCCGAAATAGCTGGTGGCATCGGTGCGGGTGCTTGTATTGGCGCCGTAAAGCGCCTGCAGCGCCTGCATGTCCCAGAGCATCGGGGTCAGCGCCCAGCCCTGCGCGTCATAGCTCAGATCCGCCTCGCCCGGATGGGCGACATAGGACATCACCGTGAACTGGCCGCTGGTGTCGGGGTTGTCGGGCTGCTCATTGGGATGACGCAGCCCCAGCGCATGGCCCAGCTCATGCAGATAGGTGTTCCAGCTGGTATGCCCCAGTATGGGTCCGATGTTTGGCACATATTGATCGGGGTTGCTGTTGTTGATCCAGAGATCCCCGGCCAGCGACGGGGTACGGCCCAGATCAGCCGGTTCGGGAAAATCGGAAATGAAGCCGAACAGCCCGTCATCGGCGAAATGGGCACTGGCAAAGGTCAGATCCGCCATCCCGCCCTCGGCGGGCATCAGGTTGAGATTGGCCACCTCGTTCCAGGCTGCGACCGCCTGCAACATCATCTGCCGTTCGGCGGGGTCCATGTTCACCGTCGCCCCCTCGGGCAGGTATTCTCCGCCGACGTCATAATCTCCCCAGATCGGGTCATAGTCGTAATAATCCGGCACCGAGGTGATGAACTGATAGCGAATGACGCCGGAGCCATCATGCCAGCCGGTGGCGTCATCTATCAAAACTGCGCGGTAATCCTGATATATCGGCATATCATCCCTGCCTGCTATGAGCCCGTTTCCGGGGAGCCTAGCAGGGCGCTGTGTCCAAACCTTTAATTGTTCATGAAATCCCATATGGCCCCGCTGTCAGGCAGCCGCAGAGTGGGTTGGGACCACAATATGTGCCTTTCCCGTGGCATCACCGGCGTCTGGGCGTTAGGACAGAGGACAGGACCACGGCAGCAGATCGGGGGGAGAGGACATGCAGATTGAGGACACGGACCTGCCGGGGGTGAAGATCCTGACACCGGCGCGGTTTGGCGATGCACGGGGGTTTTTCTCCGAATGCTGGAACCGGGCGCGGATGGCCGAGGCGGGGCTCAATTTCGATTTTGTGCAGGACAATCATTCGCTGTCGATGGAGCCGGGCACCCTGCGCGGGCTGCATTTCCAGGCGCCGCCCCATGCTCAGGCCAAGCTGGTGCGCTGCGGCCAGGGGGCGCTGTTTGATGTGGCGGTGGATATCCGCAAGGGCTCGCCCACCTATGGGCGCTGGACCGGGGTGGAGCTGTCGGCGGAAAACGGGCGCCAGCTGCTGATCCCGGCCGGGTTCCTGCATGGGTTCATCACCCGCCTGCCGCACACCGAGGTGCTGTATAAATGCAATGATTACTACGCGCCGGAGTGTGACGGCGGGGTGGCCTGGGACAGCTGCGGCATCACCTGGGGGTTTGACGGCAGCCCGGTCCTGTCCGACAAGGACGCCAAGGCGCCCCGGTTTGAAGATTTCGACAGCCCCTTCGTGTGGGAAGGATAAGAGATGAAGATTTTGGTGACAGGTGGGGCTGGGTTCATCGGCTCGGCCGTCGTCCGACTGGCGGTGGCGCGCGGCCATCAGGTGGTGAACCTCGATGCGCTGACCTATGCCGCCTGTCTGGACAATGTGGCGGCTGTGGCGGACAGCCCGCTTTATGCCTTTGAGCAGGTCGATATCCGTGATCGCGCCGCATTAGACACTGTTTTTGCCCGACATCACCCGGATGTGGTGATGCATCTGGCCGCGGAATCCCATGTCGACCGCTCCATCGACGGCCCCGGGGATTTCATCGAGACCAATATCACCGGCACCTATCAGATGCTGGAAGCGGCGCGGAAATACTGGAGCGAGGCGGGCCGCCCGGAGGCCTTCCGGTTCCATCACATCTCCACCGATGAGGTCTATGGCAGCCTGCCTGCCGACCCTGATGTGCTGTTCACCGAAGAGACCCGCTATGATCCGCGCTCGCCCTATTCCGCGAGCAAAGCCGCCAGCGACCATCTGGTGCGCGCCTGGCATGAGACCTATGGGCTGCCGGTGGTGCTGACCAATTGTTCGAACAACTACGGTCCCTTTCATTTCCCCGAAAAGCTGATCCCGGTGGTGATCCTCAATGCGCTGGCAGGCAGGCCGCTGCCGATCTATGGCGATGGCTCCAATGTGCGCGACTGGCTTTATGTGGAGGATCACGCCGATGCGCTGCTCTTGGTGGTGTCCGAGGGGCGCGTGGGGCGCAGCTACAATATCGGCGGCGAGAATGAGCGCAGCAATCTGGAGCTGGTCGAGACGCTCTGTGCGATCCTCGACGAGAAACGGCCCCGGGATGACGGGGGATCTTACAAGGACCAGATCACATTTGTGACCGACCGGCCGGGCCATGATGCCCGCTATGCTATCGACCCTTCCCGTATCCGCGATGAACTGGGCTGGCGGCCCAGCGTCACCGTGGAGGAAGGGCTGGCGCGCACGGTGCAATGGTATCTCGACAATGAGGCCTGGTGGCGCGCGCTGCAAAGCCGCGACGGGGTTGGCCAGCGGTTGGGGACGGGAAAGTGACGGCAGATAGACCACAAAGGGCAGCGCCCGAGCCTGGGCGGGTGCGAAGCGCCCTCCCGTGGGGAGGGTCGGGCGCTGCCCGGCCTAACGGTCGGGCGGTATTTCTTCCGGATAGCGCTCCCTCATGCTGACCGCGCATCTGCCCTCCGGCTATGTTCTGGCACGGCTGGCGCCTGAGAAGCACCGGCTGCTGATGCCCGCCGCGCTCATTGGCGCGGTGCTGCCGGATTTTGACATGCTGTGGTTCCATTTCGTGGATCAGGGCAGCATTCATCATCACCGCTATTGGGTCCATGTGCCCGCTTTCTGGGGGGCTATTGCGGCTCTGATTATGCCGGTTTTGGCCTTGTTTGCCCGCCCCCTGCTGCTCCCGGCGTTGGTGTTCTTTGCCGCCCTCTTCCTGCATATGGTGTTGGACACCATCGGTGGCGGCATCCTGTGGGGCGCGCCGCTTAATGATCATCTCTATACGCTGGTGGAGATACCAGCCAGCCAGCCTCATTGGGTTTTGTCCTTTCTGCTGCATTGGACCTTTGTTCTGGAACTGGCTATCTGGGCTACAGCCTTGTATCTATGGCATAAAGGAAGCCGTATATGATCCTCGTTTTTGGCAAGACCGGCCAGGTGGCGCGGGAACTGGCGGCGCATGATGATATTCTCTGCCTCGGCCGCGATCAGGCGGATCTCACGGATCCTGCGGCCTGCGCCGAGATGATCCGCGCCCATGCCCCTGCCGCGGTGATCAATGCGGCGGCCTATACGGTTGTGGACCGGGCCGAGGCGGAAGAGGACCTGGCCACGGTGATCAATGGCAGCACCCCGGGCGTCATGGCCGAGACCTGCGCCATGCTGGGCATTCCCTTTGTCACCCTCTCCACCGATTATGTTTTCGACGGCAAGGGCAGCAGCCCCTGGCACCCGGATGAGCCGGTGGCGCCGGTCAATGCCTATGGGCGGTCCAAACAGGCCGGGGAGGCCGCCGTGCGCCTGGCCGGGGGGGCTTATGTGATCCTGCGCACCTCCTGGGTGGTCTCGGCCCATGGCAGCAATTTCGTCAAGACCATGCTGCGGCTCGGCCAGGACCGCGACCGGATGCGTGTGGTGGCCGATCAGATCGGCGCGCCGACCCCGGCCCGGGCCATTGCGGCGGCCTGCGTGGAGATCGCCCGCCAGCTGATGACGGCGCCGGAAAAATCCGGCACCTATCATTTTGCAGGCCAGCCCGAGACCAGCTGGGCCGGGGTCGCCACCGAGATTTTCGCCGAGGCGAAACTCCCCTGTGCGGTGGCGGAAATTCCCAGTACGGCCTATCCGACTCCGGCGCGGCGACCGTTGAACTCACGGCTGGATTGCAGCACGCTGGAGAAGGTCTTTGGCATCACACGCCCGGATTGGCGGGCCGGGCTGAGGGATATTCTGAAGGATCTGGGAGCGCAGGCATGACAGCACGTAAGGGTATCATTCTGGCCGGTGGCTCGGGCACGCGGCTTTATCCGATCACCATGGCGGTCAGCAAACAGCTCTTGCCGCTCTATGACAAGCCGATGATTTATTATCCCCTGTCGGTCTTGATGCTGGCGGGCATCCGCGAGATCTGCGTGATCACCACGCCGCAGGATCAGGATCAGTTCACCCGGCTTCTGGGCGATGGCAGCCAGTGGGGCGTTCATCTCACCTATGTGGAGCAACCCAGCCCGGACGGTCTGGCACAGGCCTTTGTGCTGGCCGAAGAGTTCCTGGCCGGCGCCCCCTCGGCGCTGGTGCTGGGGGACAATGTGTTCTTTGGCCATGGCCTGCCGAAACTGCTGGCGGCGGCGGATGCGCAGACCAGCGGCGGCACCGTCTTTGGCTATCACGTGGCCGATCCCGAACGCTATGGCGTGGTGGATTTCGACGCCGAGGGCCGCGCCCGCGAGATCATCGAAAAACCCGCCGTGCCGCCGTCGAACTATGCGGTGACGGGGCTGTATTTCCTGGACGGCAGCGCGCCGCAGCGGGCGCGGCAGGTCACCCCCAGCCCACGTGGTGAGCTGGAGATCACCGATCTGTTGCAGATGTATCTGGACGAAGGCGCCCTCCGGGTGGAGACCATGGGCCGCGGCTATGCCTGGCTGGACACCGGCACCCATGGCTCGCTGCTGGATGCCGGCAATTTCGTGCGCACCCTGCAGGAACGCCAGGGGTTGCAGACCGGCTGCCCCGAGGAAATCGCCTATGAGGCGGGCTGGATCAGCGCCGACCAGCTGCGCACCCGCGCCGAGATGTTCGCCAAAAACGCCTATGGTGCCTATCTGGAACGGCTGCTGGACTGATCAGAGCGCGACACGGCTCCGCCTCAGGCGGGGCGCAGCAGCAGGCGCCGATCAGAGCACCCCGGCGCGGCTGAAGACGCCGAAGAAATTGCCGATGATATTGGAGATGGTCAGCGCGTCGTTCACTGGTGCCTCGGTGGCGATCAGCAGGTCGCCGGAATTGATCTGGAAGCGGCGGGCCGAGAACAACCCGTCGGCCGATGTGAGATCAAGGGTAAAGACCACCCGCGCCTGGCGCGGGCCGCGCTGACCGGGGGCAAGCGCACTGTCGGGGTATTCGCGCAGCACCAGCAGGCCCTGCGGATCGGCGCGGCTGTCCTGAAACCCGCCGGCAACCGACATCGCATCCATCGCCGACATCTGATCCTTGGTGAACGTGTGCAGATCCTCACGGCCGGTGGCGCCAAAGGACAGGAAATAGCGCGCATCCTCTTCCACAAACACCCGGTCACCGCCGCGCAGCAGCGTGTCGCGGCGCGGATCATTGAGCAAAGCCTCCACCGAGGTGCCATAGATGCTGCTGCCGCGCACCAGGCGGATCTGCGGGTTGTTGAGGCTGGCACTGATGCCACCGCCGGCCGCGATCAGCCCCATCACCGTGTAATTGCGATCGGGCATCGGGTAGGTGCCGGGGGTGGTGACGCCGCTGACCAGATCCACCGAATTGCTGCGGCCTTCGGTCATATCGAGCTGCAGCTGGGCTGAGGGAACAATGGTTTCCAGCTCGCGCTGCAGTTTTTCACGGGCCAGATCCGGGGTCAGCCCGTTGACGTTCACATTGCCCACATAGGGCATGAAGATGCTGCCATTGGCCGCCACCGTCACATCCTGCAGCTGCACCATTTTCTCTTCAGGCGAGGTCAGCAGGGAATTGTCGCTGCTGTCCCAGATCCGCAGGGTCAGCAGGTCGCCGGGCTGGATGATCTGGGTCTTGGCGCCTCGGGTGGCGCCGATCCATTTCAGCGGGCGCTTGCCGCTCTGGCCGCCGCCGCTCTGCGGTCCGGTTTCGGGCCAATGCGCCACGGTGGGCAGAAAGGCGCGGGTCACCGGATAAAGGGCAAAATCGGCATCCGCATCATCGGCGGTTTTCAGGATCTCTTCGCTGGCGGGAGCGCCACCGGGCAGGCGGCCACAGGCGGCCGGCAACAGGGCAAGGCCAAGAGCGGCAAGCAGGAGGGTGAGGCGGCGCATGAGAGTCCTTGTCCGAAAACGGCTTGATTTTTGTTCTCCGCAAGATACTGGGCATGCAGACTGCGTCAACCGCAAGGGCAACGGTAACAGGGGGGCTGATGCGTTTTCCACCCATATTGATCCCCGTATTGGCTCCGGTATTGATCATGGGCGCCTCGGGGCGGATCGGCGGGCTCCTGCACAGCCAGTGGAGCGGGCCGGAGCAGGGGCTGCGCTGGCAGCGCCGCCGCCCGCCTGTCGGGACCGGTCCCGACGGCCGGGGCTGGCATGTTTTCGAGCCGCTGGCAGAGCCCGAAGCGCTGCTGCAGGCGGCGGTGGGCTGTGCGGCGATCCTCTGCCTGGCGGGGCCGGTGCCCGGCGGCACGGCGGGCGGCGATCTGAGGGCGGGCCAGCTGGTGCAGCATCGCGACCTGGCGCTGGCTGCGCTGGAGGCCTCCGCGCGGGCGCGCGACGCAGGAGCAGGGACAGGAGCAGGGGCAGGGGCGCCACGGGTGCTGCTGGCCTCTTCGGCGGCGGTCTATGGCGCGACCCCCGGCCCGCTGCGGGAAGACACCCCGCTGGCGCCGCTGGCCCCCTATGGCGCCGCCAAGGCCGAGATGGAACAGGCCGCCTGCGCCCGCGCCACAGAGCTGGGACTGGATGTCACCCTGCTCAGGATTGGCAATATTGCCGGCTTTGATGCCATTCTTGGTGGCTGGCGGGCCGGGTTCTGCCTGGATCAATTTGCCGATGGGCAGACGCCGCGGCGCAGCTATATCGGCCCGCGGACCCTGGCCGAGGTGCTGGCCGCCCTGATCGCCAGCCCGGCGCTGCCACAGGTGCTGAACATCGCCCAGCCCGGGCTGGTGGCAATGGGCGATCTGTTGCAGGCGGCGGGGCTGGAGTTTGCCCGCAGGCCCGCGCCGGGTGACGCCATTGCCGAGGTGCAGCTTGACGTCAGCCGGCTGATCGGGCTTTTGACGCCAGAGCCTGCACCCGCCGCAGATCTGCCAGCTTGCCTGCCTGTTGCCACAGCGGCTGATCTGGTGGCCGAGGCGCGCGGACTGGGCCTGTTGTCCCCTTCCGTTTCCGATAAGGATCCCCGCATATGACCTGGCGCAAACGCCTCTTTGATCTCTTCTTTGCCAGCCTTCTGGTGGTGGTGCTGGGCCCGGTGCTGCTGGCGCTGATGGCCTGGCTGCTGCTGAAGGAAGGCCGCCCGCTGTTTTATGTGGCCGAGCGGATGAAGGGCGTCGATCAGCCCTTTGCCTTGTGGAAACTGCGCACCATGCAGGTGGTGGACCAGGATACCGGCGTCTCCGGCGGCGACAAATCGGCCCGCATCACCAAAACAGGCGCCTGGCTGCGCGCCCGGCGGCTGGATGAGTTTCCGCAGCTGTGGAACATCCTCAAGGGGGATCTCTCCTTTGTCGGGCCGCGCCCGCCGCTGCGCCAATATGTCGAGGCCAACCCCGACCTCTATGCCCGGGTGCTGAAATCGCGCCCCGGCGTCACCGGCCTGGCCTCGATCACCTATCACCGGCATGAGGCCGCCCTGCTGGCGCGCTGCACCACCGCCGAGGAAACCGATCAGGTCTATTCCCGCCTCTGCGTGCCGATGAAGGCGCGGCTGGACCTGATCTACCAGCGCCACCAGAGCATGTGTTACGATTTTGACCTGGTGTTTCAGACCATCGGCAACCTGTTCCGGCGCGGCTGAGAACAGGTCTGCGGGGATCCGATGATTCGCCCCCCGGAGCGGCCGTTTCCCGCCGGACGGGCCCATATCGCCCCCCCCCCCCGAGCGGCAGGGGACCCGCCACCTCCGCCACTCCGGCGGCACCGGGGCCTTCAGAACCGGCATCAAGGCTCGGGGCAGGTCACCGGCGCGGCAAAACGGGCAAATCACCGGGCAAATCACCGGCAGGCGGCGCTTTTTTGCTGGTTGCGGTTTTGTATTAGCCCCTAAATGGGTCTAAAGTGATCTTCGGATGACCTTTGGATGTTTCAGGCTGGATTTCCTGGACAGGGCCCGAAGGTTGGACCAAAGAAACATAGGCCCGCAGCCAGAGAGACCCAGCGCATGAGGGTCCGGGGACCTGCTGCGGGGATTGATAAAAACACATTTGAAACGATGTGCATCGGGGTGACTTCGGCGCGACATCGGGACATATCGACGGGCCGCCCCGGACTGCAGGCGGCCACCGGGGACTGGAAGCGGGGACGGCCAGGGATGTTCAATCTGATCAGTGCGCTGTCACGCAAACAGAAATCCTATATCTTTCTCACCATTGATCTCACCCTGATCCCGCTGGCGCTGTTCCTGACCTTTCTGGTGCTGCCGCTGCCGGGATCGGCGCTGGCCACCTTGGCGGCCATGCTGCCGGTGCTGCCCTATGTGCTGGCGCTGGCGGCGGCGGTGGCGCTGTGGCTGGGGCTGCCCAAGGTGCAGCTCAACGCCTATGAGCGCCATGCCGTCGGGCTGACCGCGCTGCTGGCCTCGATCACCGCCGCAGCCACGGCGGGGCTGACGCTGCTGTTTGGCCCGGATCTGCCGCCCGGCACCCATGTGGTTTTTGCCACCACCTATTTTCTCTGCCTTCTGGCCGCGCGGGCGCTGCTCTATCAGGTGGTGGTGGCGATCTACCGGCGCGCCCAGCCGCGCTGCCGGGTGCTGATCTACGGGGCCGGCACCACCGGCGCCCAGCTGGCCCAGGCGCTGAAGGCCCATGACGGCATTGATCCTGTCGCCTTTGTCGATGACAATACCTCGCTGCAGGGGGTGACGCTGGTGGGGCTGCCGGTGTTCCCGCCCGCCCGCATCGCCGAGCTGGCCGAGGCCCGCCAGGTCAAACGGGTGCTGCTGGCGATGCCCTCGCAGAGCCAGCCGAAACAGGCCCAGATCATTCAGCGCCTGCAGCGGATCGGGCTGGAGGTACAGGCGCTGCCCTCCTTTGCCCAGCTCATCGGCGAAGAGGCGCTGGTGGACAAGCTGACACCCGTCGCGCCGCAGAATTTCCTCGGTCGGGCCACCCGCGATGTGCCCCTGCAGGAGGCCAGCGGGTCCTATCAGAACCGGGTGGTGCTGGTCTCCGGCGCCGGCGGGTCCATCGGCTCCGAACTCTGCCGTCAGGTGCTGGCCTGCCGGCCGCGCAAACTGGTGCTCTACGAGCTGTCGGAACTGGCGCTTTACACCATCCATCAGGAGCTGGAGCAGCAGCTGGAAGGCACCGGTATCGACCTGGTGCCGGTGCTGGGCTCGGTCACCGATCCGCGCCAGGTGCGCATGGTGCTGGCCGATCACGGCGTGCAGGTGGTGCTGCATGCGGCGGCCTATAAACATGTGCCGCTGGTGGAGGCCAACCCGCTGCCCGGTCTGGCCAATAATGTCTTTGGCACGCAAACCCTGGCCCGCGCGGCGGCGCGCAGCGGGGTGGAACGCTTTATCCTGATTTCCTCGGACAAGGCGGTGCGCCCGACCAATGTGATGGGCGCCTCCAAGCGGATGGCGGAACTGGTGGTGCAGGATCTGGCCACCCGCAATCCCGGCACCATCTTCACCATGGTGCGCTTTGGCAATGTGCTCGGCTCCTCGGGGTCGGTGGTGCCGCTGTTTCAGGAGCAGATCAGCCGCGGCGGGCCGGTCACCGTCACCGATCCGCGCGTCAAACGCTATTTCATGACCATCCGCGAGGCGGTGCAGCTGGTGCTTCAGGCCGGCGCCGAGGCGCTTGGCGGCGAGGTCTTTGTGCTCGACATGGGCGAGCCGATCTCGATCCTGCAGCTGGCCCGTCAGGTCATCGAAAGTGCCGGCTATTCGGTGCGCGACGATGAGGATCCCGACGGCGATATCGCCATCGAGATCATCGGGCTGCGCCCCGGCGAAAAGATGCAGGAAGAGCTGACGCTGAGTTCGGACCTGATCACCACCCGCCATCAGAAGATCTTCTGCGCCCGTGAGGCGGTGCTGTCGGAAATCGAGGTCGCCGCGCTGATCCGCGGATTGCGCCAGGCAGTGGCAGCAGGAGACGAAGGCGCGGCCCGGGCGCTGATCAAACGCTGGGTCGAGGGCTACCGCACCCCCGAAGAGGCGCGCAAGACCTCCTGACGACCCGGTGTCCTGTCACAGCGCCCGTCGCGCTGACGGACAGCGCCGACAACCGGGGATGGCAACTGGGGGCGGGAACTGGGGAGCGGTCATCGGGAGGAATGCGCAGACACTATAGTTTGCCGGTCACAGGTCGATCTCCGGCAGGCGTCGGCGCTGGCCAGATCGTTGATCCGCCTGCGGCTTTTGTGGTCTAACCGGGCCAACCGCGCCCCCGGGGCGCAGAGCTGCGGATCGGCCCGCCGATTCTCGGACCCTCCGAAGCCCCGACCAGACAACAAGGCAGCCCGCCCGTGATCTTTGCTCTTCGATCTCTCCGCGCTTCGGTGCTTCTGCCCTCTGCCTGTGTGGCTGTGCTGGGTCTCAGTCCGGGTCTGGGTGCAGGGGCCGCACAGGCGCAGGATGCGCTCACCGCGCCCAAGCCGGAGGCCCCGCGCTTCAAACCGCTGCCCGCCCCCAGCCTCAATTTCTACGGCTCCCCCGGTCTGGTGGACATGCCAAGCGCCGAAATGCTGCCGGACGGGCAGTTTGCCGCCACCTATTCCTGGTTTGGCGGTCAGGCCCGCTACAATCTGACCTTTCAGGCCACGCCCTGGCTCAGCGCCGCGTTCCGCTACAATGGCATCCAGACCAATGGCGCGCAGATTGCCGGCTTCTCCACCTATTATGACCGCGGCTTTGACGTGCGGCTGCGGCTGCTGCGCGAGGGGCGCTATCGTCCGGCCGTGACCCTGGGCCTGCAGGATTTTGCCGGCACCGGGATTTATGCCGGCGAATATATCGTCGCCACCAAGAATTTTGACACCCCCGCCCTCAGCCATCGCAGCGGGGCCGGGCGGCTGAAGCTGACCGCCGGTCTGGGCTGGGGACGCCTGGGCACCAGCGGATCCATCGGCAGCCTGGCCGGCAGCAGACCGGGGTTCACGGCCGGCAGTACCGGCGGTGAACTGTCCTATGACCAGTGGTTTCGCGGCGAGATGGCGCCTTTTGCAGGCATCGAATGGCTGCCCAATGACCGCTGGGGGCTGAAGGCGGAATATTCCTCCGATGCCTATGTGCTGGAGACCGGCGCTCCGAATGTGTTTGAGCGCAAATCCTCCTTCAGCTTCGGCGCCGAATACCAGGCCAGACCGGGGCTGCGGCTGGGGGCCTATTACCTCTATGGCTCGGAACTGGGGGTGACCGCGCAGATCCAGCTCAATCCGAAACACCCCCCCCAGCCGATGCGGGTGAGCGCGCCGGTGCCGGTGGCGCCGCGCAGCAGCTGGGCCACCGAGGAGGCCCATTGGAGCCGCGACTGGGCCCGGAGCACCCGCGCCAAGACCACCCTGCGGGATCTGATGAGCGCGGCGCTGCAACAGGATGGGCTCATTCTTGAAGCGCTGACCCTGCCCGCAGATGGCACCGAGGCCGAGCTGCGCTATCGCAATCCCCGCTACCGCGCCCAGACCCTGGCCATCGGCCGCGCCGCCCGCGCCATGGCACGGCTGCTGCCGCCCTCGGTGGAGACGCTGAAAATCGTGCCGATGCGCGGTGGGCTGGCGCTGTCGCAGGTGGTGATCCGGCGCAGCGATCTGGAGGCGCTGGAACATCACCCCGACGCCACCGAGGCGCTCTGGGCGGTGACCGGCCTGCAGGAGGCAGGCCCGCTGGCCGGGGAGGCGCTGGTCGCGCAGGATCTCTACCCGGCGTTTTCCACCTCCATCAGCCCCTATACCGCGCCGTCCTATTTTGACCCGGATCTGCCGTTCCGGCTGGATGTGGGGGTGGATCTGAAGGCCTCTTATGCGCCCGCCCCGGGCTGGCGCATCGCGGGCACCCTCCGCCAGCGGGTCTGGGGCAATGTGGCAGACGGGCGCGCCTCCAATTCGGTGCTGCCACGGGTGCGGACAGATGCGAGGGAATATGCCCAATTCGGCACCACGCTGAAAAACCTCTATGTCACGAAGCAATGGCAGATGGGGCGGGATCTCTATGCCCGCAGCACCGTCGGCCTGTTTGAAAGCATGTTTGGCGGCGTCTCGGGAGAGCTGCTGTGGAAACCGGTCTCCAGCCGTCTGGCGCTTGGGATTGAGACCAACTACGTGGTGCAGCGCGATTACGATCAGCGGCTGTCGTTTCGCGATTACAAGACCTTCACCGGCCATGCCTCGGCCTATTACCAGCTCGACAAAGGCTACCATATGCAGGTGGATGCCGGGCGCTATCTGGCCGGCGATTATGGCGCCACCTTCAGCCTGGACCGCGAATTTGCCAATGGCTGGCGGGTCGGCGGCTTCTTTACCCTCACCGATGTCTCCTCCGAGGATTTTGGCGAAGGCTCCTTTGACAAGGGCTTCCGCTTCAGCATCCCGCTGGACTGGCTTCTGGGCAAACCCAGCCGCAATACATTTGGCATGGTGGTGCGCCCGACCCAGCGGGATGGTGGCCAGCGGGTGCATGTCCCCGACCGGCTTTATGGACAAATCCGCGAGGCCCACCGCGCGCAGCTGACCCGGCAACGGGCGAGGATCTGGGAATGATGATGTCTGCAACGGGTCACCCCCGGGGGCGTCTGGCCCCGTTTGTCGCCCTGCTGGGGCTGCTGGCGCTGACCGCCTGCAGCCGCGGACCGGACGCGCCGCCCCTGCAGGTCGAACTGCTGCGCAACCTGTCGGACCGGGTTGGCGCCCGGCTGGCCGGGCGCCGGGCGGATCCGGCCGCGCGCCCGCCGCTGACCCGCGCCGGTCTGGATGAGATCAAGGACCCCTATATCGAGGTCACCATCGAGAAAAACGGCGTCTTTGCCTATCTGTCGCGCCAGCAGCTGCGCCGCGATGACAGCCCCGGCACGGTGGCGGTCTGGCGCACCGAGGATAATATCAGCCTGACCCTGCGCAACGGCGTTCTGGTGGCCACCCGCAACCTTGGCAATGACATCCTGTCCAGCTCCGCCCTGGTGGCGGGGGAGACCGGTGGACCTCTGCGCAGCGGCGCCCGGCGCTATCATATCCGCGGGCTGGACAATGACGCCTGGCAGCTCGACATGCTCTGCAGCCGCCGCGATCTCGGGGCTGATCCGGTTGTCATTGTGGAGCTGCGCTACCCGACCCGCCACATCGAGGAACGCTGCCAGCCCAGCCAGCCGGGGCGCGGCGGCGAGATCGTCAATGACTACTGGGTAGATTCGCGCAGCGGCCGGGTCTGGCAGTCGCGCCAATGGGCAGGCCCCAATGTGGGCTATCTGCGCATCCGTCAGCTGACCACCGGCGGCTGATCCGGCCCCGGAGGCTATGAAAAACAGGCGGTTTGGAGCCAGATCCGCCCAAATGAGCGATATCTCGGCAACGTCGGAAAAAAAATTCCAGTCCCCGGGATATTGCTGCTAAAAGCTGCGTTGAATTCAAAGGGTAACTCACCTACTCTCAGCACAACGGTCTCCAAAGGAGTTTTGGATTATGAACAAGTTCTTCGCAGCAATCGCTCTGGCCACCCTGGCCACCACCGCCTCCGCTCAGGAAGAAGGCACCCCGACCCTGCTCGGCGGTACCGGCCTTGAGCAGGGCACTCTGATTGCAGGCGGCGTTGCCGCTGCGGTCATTCTGGGTGTGATCCTGAACGACGACGACGAAACCAGCACCACCACCACCACCAACTGATCGCCTGCGATCTGATGGGGTGCGGCAGGATCTGACCTCCGCCCGGCGCGCCTGAGCAGGGCAGGGTGTGGATCTCAGGCTGACAGCGTCTCAGGAATACCCATCTTCGCGATGGAAAAAAGCGGGCCACTGGCCCGCTTTTTGCGTCTGGATCGTCTCTGCGATTGATGTCTCCGACGGCGGGCGTCACCCCACCCGGCGCAGGAAGGCCCTTGTGCGCGGATCCTGTGGCGCGTCAAAGATCTGCGCCGGCGGGCCCTGTTCGACAATCCGCCCTCCTTCCATGAAGATCACGCGATCGGCGATCTCACGGGCAAACTGCATCTCATGGGTGACGATCAGCATGGTCTGGCGCTCTTCGGCGACCTTGCGCATCAGCGCCAGCACCTCGCCCACCCATTCGGGATCCAGCGCCGAGGTCGGCTCGTCAAACAGCATCAGCTCGGCCCCCAGCGCCATCGCGCGGCCAATGCCGACGCGCTGCTGCTGGCCGCCCGACAGGCTGGCGGGATAGGCATCGGCCTTCTCCGCCAGACCGGTCTCCGCCAGGATCTCCAGCGCGCGGGCGCGGGCTGTGTCGCGGGGCTGCTTCTGAACGGTGACCAGCGCCTCCATGATGTTTTCCGCCGCCGTCTTATTGGCAAACAGCGCATAGTTCTGAAACACGAACCCCGTGCGCCGGCGCAGGGCCAGGATATCGCCCTTGCTGGCGCGGGCGGCGTCCACTTCCAGATCCCCAATGCGGATCAATCCCGCATCGGGGGCATCGAGGAAATTCAGGCAGCGCAGCAGCGTCGATTTGCCGGTGCCCGACGGGCCGATGATGACGATACGCTCGCCGGGCTGGATGGTCAGATCGATGCCATCCAGCACCACGCTGTCACCAAATGTCTTGCGCAGCCCGGTGATGGAAATCGCGGTGTCGGATCTTGCATCGCTCATCGTGCATAGGCCTTGTTCAGATGGGTCTCCAGGAGCCGCTGCGCCAGCGACAGCGCCTCCACCAGAATCCAGTAGATCACCGCCACCACCAGGAAGGCCTCGAAATAGAGGAAACTGCCTGCGGCCTCTTTCTGGGTCGCCCCCATCATTTCAGTGACCCCCAGCGTAAAGGCAAGCGAAGTGCCCTTGATCATGTCGATGAAGTAATTGACCAGCGTCGGCGCCGCGATCCGGGCCGCCTGCGGCAGCACGATACGGCGCATCATCTGGCCGCGGGTCATGCCGATCGACTGCGCCGCCTCCCATTGGCTGCGATCGACGCCAAGGATGGCGGCGCGGATGCTTTCGGCCATATAGGCAGCAAAATGCAGGGTCAGCCCCATGATTGCCGCGGTGACCCCGTCAATCTGGGTCAGCACCGACAACACCTGCGGCAGCCCGTAGTAGAACAGGAACAGCTGCACCAGAAGCGGCGTGCCGCGAAAGAAGCTGATGAACAGCACCACCAGCTGGTCCAGCACCGGGATCCGCAGCACCCGTTCCACCGCCAAGAGGGACGCCAGCACCAGTGCCAGCGCCATGGCCACCACCGCCATGAACAGCGTCAGCGGCACATAGCTCAGCAGCACCGGCACCAGCCCCAGCATATAGGCGAGGTCCAACCCCTGCATTTACCGGCTCACTTCTCGACCGCTGCGGTGGCAACCGTGATATCGGTGCCGAACCATGTCTGCGAGATCTCGGCCAGCCTGCCGCTGTCGCGCAGCCGGGTCAGCGCCGCATCCACACGGTCGCGCAGCGCCAGCCCCGCCTCGTCCTGACGGAACGGCAGGGCATTGCGGATCTCGGAGAAGGGCGCGCCGGCCAGCGCCAGCGGCAGCGGGCTTTCCTGGATCAGCTGGGCCGAGGACACCCGGTCCATCACAAAGGCATCGACCCGCCCCAGTGCTGTATCCTGGGCGATATTGGCCTCATAGGTCTTGATCTCGATCTTGTCGGCCTCCGGCAGGTTGCGCAGCAGCGCCTCGAAGTTGGAGCCGAGGTTCACCGCCACGGTCTTGCCCGCCAGATCAGCAGGGCCTGCGATACTGTCCTCATTGCCGCGTTTCACCACCACCTGGGCGCCATCAATGACATAGGGCTGGGTAAAGGCGAATTTGGCGCTGCGCTCGGGCGTGATGGTGATCTGGTTGGCGATGGTGTCGATACGCCCGGCATCCAGCGCGCCGATCAGCCCGGAGAAGGACATGGTGACAAATTCCACCTCAAGGCCGGTTTCCTCGGCCACCGCATTCATCACATCCACTTCAAACCCCTGCAGCACATCCTGCCGCACGAAGGTAAAAGGGAAATAGCCGCCCGACATGCCGACCCGCAGCGTGTCGGAGGCAAGGGCTGAGGAGGCGGACATCAGGCTCACGGCGATGGCCGCAGTGCGGGCAAGCCGGACAAATGGTTTCATCATGACAAGGGAATCCTTTTGAGTTCGGCCCCGACCTAATCCCCCTGCCGCCGGGGACCAAGATGTCGCAGGCCCGGAAATGACAAATAAGCCCGCCTGTTCGCAGCCAGACGGCAGGCAGAGAACCAGCCTACGGGACAGACGCCGCAAAGCGGGAACTTGTTCCCTTGTTGGGTCGATTTTCCCGGGTTTGTTCCGATCCGGGCCGGAATGCACCCGGATCTGAGCGGGATCAGCCGGTATTCCCACCTGCCGAATGCGCCATCAGGCGCGCCATGTGGCGGGCCAGCTGCTGCACATTGGGTGGCTGCAGGATCGACAGATGTGATCCCGGCACCTCGATCAGCTCAAACCCGGCCTCGGCCACCGGCGCCCAGCCCAGCCCATGGGCCAGCCCTTCGGAGCTGTCAAAAAGATCGTCGCCGGCCCGGAACACGGTCAGCGGCGTGGCCAGCGGCTCCGGCGCGTAATGTTCCACCGACTGCTGGTTTGCCGCGATCAGCGCGTCGATCGTCAGCTTGCCGCCGCCGGTCCACTCCAGCCGCCGCCGCTCAAAGGAATTGCGCAGGGTCTCAATCCGATTGGCCACGATATGGCGCAGATAGGCAGGCCCCATACGCCGGAGCAGCTGCAGATGGGCGCCCAGCCTGGCCCGGCCCTGTACCCGGCTGCGCCCGGCCGGCCCTTCGGCATCAAACAGCGCCACCAGCCCCAGCTCGCGCCCCGCCGCCAGCAGCTGACGCGCCAGTTCAAAGGCGAAATAACTGCCCAGAGACACCGCCGCCAGATGCACAACCCCGCTGGGGTAATGGGTCTGGATCTCGTCCAGATACATCTTGGCGGTGGTCCGCACCCCGGTGGGGGTGTCATCATCCAGCAGGCCGATACTCAGCCCGTAGACCGGCTGGTCGGGGCCAAGGGCACGGGCCAGCGGGCGATAGAATTCCTCGTTGCGGCCCAGCACATGCACGCCAAACAGCGGCGGCCGCGCCGCGCCATCCTGGATGATCACCAGATGATCGGGCAGGCTGTGGCCTTCCGGTGTTTCCGGCGCGCCGGTCTGTTCCCCGTTCTGCTCCGCCTCCAGCGCCGCCGCCAGGGCGCGGGGGCTGGGGGTCAGATGCAGCGCCGCCAGGCTCAGCCGCTGACCCAGATCCGCCTCGATCCGGCCAATCAGCCGCATCGCCAGCAGCGAATGGCCGCCGCGGTCATAAAAACTGTCATCCGCCGCCAGATCGGGCTGGCCCAGGATATCGGCCATCATCTCCGTCAGCTGCCGGGCCAGCGGCGAGGGCGGGGCAGAGGTGTCAACCGCCGCTCCGGCGTCCCGCCGCAGACGCAGACCGAGCGCCCCTGCGGCCTGCTCCGGGGCGGGCAGGGCGGCCATGTCGATCTTGCCCCCTGCGGTGCGTGGAAACTCTGCCAGCGCCACCAGCGCCGGGCGCATATGGGCGGGCAGATCGCGCTGCACCACCTGCTGCAACGGGCCGAGATCCCATTGGCCATCGCCCGTCTGCGCCACGCCCCGGACCCAGCAGCAGAGCTGCGCCGCAGGCCCATCCTTGCCCCGGACCGCCGCCAGCGCCTGCACCCCGGGACAGGCGCGCTCCAGCACCTGTTCGACATGGCGCAGATCAATGCGAAAGCCGCGCAGCTTGACCTGCCGGTCCTGCCGCCCGAGAAAGGCCAGCGTGCCATCCCCCCGCCAGGCAGCGCGATCCCCGGTGCGATAGATCCGCGCCGCCGCGCGCTCCGCTGCAAAGGGGTCGGGCCGGAACGCCCGCGCGGTGTCCTCGGGGCGGCCGATATAACCATCGCTCACCGCCAGGCCGCCAATCCACAGATCCCCGGCCACCCCTGCGGGGGCCAGGCTGCCATCAGCGGCCAGCACATAGGCGCGGGCATGGGCGGTGGGGCGGCCGATGGGCACATCCTCCTCCGCATCAACCGGGCCGCCCGGATCATGCAGCGTGCAGGTGATGGTGGTTTCCGTCGGCCCGTAGCCATTGAGCCAGCGCACCCCCGGCGCCAGCTGCTGCCAGCGCGCCAGCGCCTGCGGGCTGACCTGCTCCCCGCCGACGATCACCAGCCGCACCGAGGGCGGCAGGCTGCGGCCACTGTCGGCCATCACATCGCACAGCACATGCCAGAAGGCGGTCGGCAGGTTCAGCACCGTCAGCTCCAGCGCCGCCACCCGGTCCAGAAACAGCCCCGGCGCGCCGATCATATCGGGCGCGCGCAGCACCACGCAGGCGCCGGCCAGGAGGCTGGGCAGCACCTCCTCGATGGCGACATCAAAGGACAGGCTGGCAAATTGCAGCATCCGGTCGCTGGCCTGGAGGTCAAAGGCGGCGGTGATGGCGCTGGCATGGGCCAGAAGCGCCCGCATCGGCACCCGCACCCCCTTGGGTTTGCCGGTGGACCCGGAGGTATAGATCACATAGGCCAGCCGCGCCGGATCCGGCGCGGGGCGGATCGGCGCTGCGGATCGGGGCTGCGCCTGCCCGGCCCCGGGCGGGATCCAGACCAGCCCGTTTGAGGTCAGCGCCGTCTCATGTTGAGGAGCCTGATCGGCGGATTCACCCATGTCAGAGCCTGAAACGGTGCCATGATCCGGCCCGCCGATGCCCAGCCGGGTGCCGCTGTCCTCCAGCATATGGGCCATCACCGCCGCCGGGTAGGTGGGGTCCACCGGCAGGAAGGCGGCGCCAACCTTCAGCACCGCCAGCATCGCAATGATGAACTCCGGGCTGCGCGGCAGGCAGATGGCAATGATATCGCCGGCCTCCGCCCCCTGCGCCTGCAGAACCCCCGCCAGCTGATCGGCGCGGGCCTGCAGATCTCCATGGCTCAGCAGCGCCCCGTCCGGGGCCATCTGCAGGGCCGGGGCCTCAGGCGCCCGCGCCGCCGTGGCCTCCAGCCGGGTTGCCATACAGGGCGGGGCCGCTGCCATATCCTGCGCCAGCCTCTGCGCCAGCGCCGGATCCGGGCGACCCTGTCGCACCAGCTGCGTGACCTCCGCCTCCGGCAGCATCCCCAGATCGCGCAGGGCCATGCCCGCGGGCGCTGTGGCGAGGCTCTGCAACAGCTGGCACAGGTGATCCAGCATCCGCTCCACCTGTGTGCCCGGCAGCACCTCGGGATCATATTCCAGCATCAGCAGCGGCTGTTCATCGCCATAGACCGCCAGGGTCAGCGGCATCGCGCCCTCTTCGCGCAGTTCCACCCGACGGTGCCGCCAGGGGGTCTGCGGATCGGCGCCGCCGAGGCTGCGCATCCGCTCGTTCAGACTGTCGCGTTCGAACATCACCATGCTGTCAAACAGCGGCACGCTGCCCGGCAGCCCGCACCAGCCGCGCATATCCGCCAGCGCGGCATGTTCATGATCGCGCAGCGCCACCGCATCGCGGCGCAGGCGCGCCAGCAGCCCGTCAACCGTCTCGCCCCCCGACAGATGCAGATACAGCGGCACCGTATTGATCAGGCAGCCCACCGTGCGCCCGCAGCCCTCCAGAAGATAGCGCCCCGATCGGGTGACCCCGAAGAGCGCCGTTTCCCGCCCGCTCCAGCGCGCCACCAGAAGCCCCCAGGCGGCATGGACCATATTGGCCAGGGTGGCCGCGCCGCCGCCCTCTGTCGCCGTGACCGCGCCTGCGCGCTGCATGAGGGCGCGGCGCAGCTCGGCCGGCAGATGTCGCTGCAGGATCCGCTTGCGCCCGGGGCTGTCCTGCGGTGTGTCGGCCGGCAGATCCGCCAGCCGGGCAATCTGATTGGGGGTTTCGAACCCCTTGAGGTGATCCTGGAAAAACGCCCGACTTTCCGCCCGCCCCGAGACCTCCGCCACGGCCGGGCTGAAGGCGTCAAAACCGGTCACCGGCGCGGTCTCGGCAGGCAGATCGCCCGCGCTCAGCGCCGCAAAGACATCCTCCAGCACCACCGCCATGCTGCGGCCATCGACCAGCACGTGGTGGATGGTCCAGACCATCACCGACCGCTCCGGCCCCAGCCGCGCCAGCAGCACCCGCCAGGACACCGCCTGCTCCAGCGCGCAGCCCCGGTTGCGATCCTCGGCCAGGAACCGTTCCAGCCGGGCGGTCTGATCCTCCGCCCCCAGCCCCTGCCAGTCCTCGGTCTCCACCGTGACCTGCGCCGCGGCCACGGCCACCGGCGCCACCTGCAGCACCGGCTGCGGGCGGCCCTGCCACAGCACCGCGCTGCGCAGCACCGGATGGCGGGCGCAGACCTGCTGCCAGGCCGCCTGCAGCGCCTCGGGCGCGGGCGCCTCGGCGTCCAGATGCACCACGATCTGTTCCAGATTGACCCAAGGTCGGCCGGCAGCCGCGCTTTCATAAAGCAGCCCCTGCTGCATCGGCGTCAGGGGGATATCCCGCGCCCCGTCCACCACAGACGCTGCCTGAAGATCCGTCTCGCCCATCGCAGATGTCGAGCCAGGCTTAGCTGCCTGTGAAGTACCGGTCATGATGCCCCCTACCTGGCATCGGGCCTGGACCAACCCGCGCCATACTTTCGATCCTGTGCCGCGCCCAGGTGGTCTGGGTATCACGTCACTCTTAACATCCACCTGTCTGCGGCCCTTCCGGCCCGGCCTCCGATGATGCCGACCGCAGGGCCAAAGGCTATCAGATCAAACGGCAGACGAGCAATAAAACACCACCCGGCCACGATCACATCTCCGTCTGATCCGGCAAGATAGGGAATTTGTCGCACCCCGGTTCGGAATGTGCTCCGGGTGTAAAAAGTTCCTTAATCAATCTTATGTTAAATTATTGCACATTCACCGCGTCGCGGCGATATATTCAGCGGGCAGATGTGACAAAGGCCGCCTGTCAGGCGGCCTTTGTATCTGGGTTCGACATGACACCAGCAGCAGCGGATCATTCCGCCGGGGTTTTCTGGGCAACCAGCTCCCCCAGCACCTGCTCCAGCGCCGCCGCGTCGCCGCCGCGCAGGCAGGTCAGCACGGTCCGGGGCAGACGGCGCTTGGCGCGCAGCAAAGGGGTCACCGGGCGCTTGCTGTCATGGGACAGCTCGGCGTTGATCAGCCGCGATCCGGCCGCCGCGCGCAGCCGCTCCACATGAGCCAGATCCAGCGGATGATCGCCGTGGATGGCATAGATCCGGGCCGCCCGGTCACAGCCGCTGCAGCCATCGCGGTAGCCACTGCTCCAGTCCAGCTTGCGCGCCGCCGGGAAACGGGTCTCTCCGGGGATCAGATCCTCGGCCAGGGTGGTGATCGGCTGCAGCGCCACCACGTTTTCCGCGCCGATCAGGTCGGCAAAGGCCATGGCGCCAAAGGCCCCCATACCGGAGCCCAGCACATGCACCTTGTCAAACCCAGCCATCCAGGCGCGGGTGTCCGGTGCCCGGAAATACTGTTCCAGATCCAGCGGACGGTACCAGTTCTGCTGATGCGGCAAGACCGACAGCACCGCATAGCCGGATTTGATCAGGAAACGCTCGCCAAAGCCCGGACGCAAGGGATCCTTGCGGTCCAGCGCCTGGCCTGCCCCTTCAAAGGTGACAACCAGCTCCCGCGCGCCCTCCGGATGCAGCCGCCGCATGGCATAAGACGGGGTCAGCGTGGTGGTGGGCCACAGCCCCTCTGGCAGCGCTTCTTCGGGGGCCTTCTGGCTGCGGATGGCGCCCAGATGGCCTTGCCGGTCCACCGCAGGCACCGGCTGCGGCTCGTCGGGCACGATGGTGTCAACCTCCAGCCCGTGTTCGGCCAGCGCCGCCACATATTCGGCATGCCGCTGGCGATAGGTCGCCTTCATCGTGTCCAGCATATCGGGCGACAGATATTCATCCAGCGTCGCCTTCAGCCCCTTGCGCATGAATTTCTGCGTGTTCAGCGCCGGCAGGCCGAAATGTTCGGTCAGCTCGGCC
Source organism: Phaeobacter sp. JH20_02 (assembly GCF_048056915.1). Classification (NCBI taxonomy): domain Bacteria; kingdom Pseudomonadati; phylum Pseudomonadota; class Alphaproteobacteria; order Rhodobacterales; family Roseobacteraceae; genus Phaeobacter; species Phaeobacter sp. JH20_02. The sequence goes on from NZ_JAYMVP010000012.1 coordinate 30,964, forward strand.
ACCCGGTTGTCATGCTTGAGGAAAATCGCCGGCTGACCCGCCTGCAGGGCCGCCACGCCACCGTGGAACCGGTCGCCGATATAGACATCATGCAGCATCGCCGCCTGCCGCCAGGCGCCAGCCTCGGAGAAGTAATAATAGCGGTTGAAATCGACCTTATGGCCGCATTTGCGGCTCAGCCAGCGATTGAGCATCTCGGGCTGGGCAATATTATTGCCCTCATTATAGCCAAACCGGTCCGTGATGAATTTACCATAGGCAAAGATCTCATCCTGGAACACATAAGAGGCGTCGATCTTGTCGAACGCCTTGGCCAGTTCGGTGCCGCGTTCAACGATGGCGCCGTCGCGCATGGAGAAATGGCCTGCGGTCATCACATTGGCCTGACGCCCCTTGGCCTGGGCCGCGGCCCCGTCGATGGCCATGATCGACTGCGGATAGACATAGAGACTGGGGCAGCCCAGCACGGTGGTGTTCTCCAGCCCGTTGTTGGCCAGCCACTCTGCCGTCTGGGTGCCGCGCACCCCAAACAGATTGGCCCGTTCATTGAGCAGCGCCAGAAGATCGCGGTTGCCCGGCAGCAGGTCCTCAAACGCATGGCTGCCCTGCATCCCGGCCCCCAGCACCACAAAAGGCACCCGCCCATCCAGCGCCTCCAGCGCGGTAAACAGCCGGATACCATCGTGATTGGGGCGGATGAAATTGGCCAGTGACACCACGATCATGTCGAAATGCTCGGCGATGGTCTCGGCATAGCCCTCACCGAGGTTTTTCTGCAGATTGGCGATATTGCCCACCGCCGACCCATCCGGGTCCTTGCGCAGGCTGCGCGCCGGGGCTTCGGCATGGATGATATTGCCGCGATTTCCGGTCAGCCGATGCGCCGGTTTCAGACCGAACAATGTGTCCGTCACCGTCGGCGGCACCCCCAGGATACTGGAGAGTGCCGGATCCGGACGGTGGACCGAAAGCACGGGAGCGTGGAAAAGGATTCTCATATATCACCAGATGTTACTCGCCATAGCCTCCACAAACGGATGGTATGGCCTATTGAAAATAGGGGATCGGCAACCGCGCTTTGGCGTCTCCGGCGGCCGCAGCCCCCGGGATTGCTGCGTTGCGCGCATGTTAGCGCCATGACCTCTGGGGACAAGCCCGGAAAACCCGGCAGAGGCCCCTGGTGGTGAAACCCTGCCCATGGGGGCGCCCCGCGCACCCGCGCGCCTGGACGTACTGGACGCCCGGCCAGATCTCCCCGCCCGCGCCCCGCCGAAAGGGTTGCGCCTGCCGCCCTCTCGCGGCATGGATAGGGGATGAAATTTCTCTTTGTGCACCAGAACATGCCCGGCCAGTACCGGGAGATGATCCAGTGGCTGGCCGATCAGGGCGAGCATGAGATCGTGTTTTTGACCCAGCGGAATGATGTGAAGCTGCCCGGGGTCACCACCGCAACCTACAGCAGCCATCACCAGCCTGCCGCCGATGCCTATGGGCTGTCCAAGGACTGGGAGGCGGCAGCCGGCAATGGCATTGGCGCCGCCCTCGCCGCGCGCCAGCTGGAGGCCAGGGAAGGCTTCAAGCCCGATATCATCATTGGCCACACCGGCTGGGGGGAGCTGACCTTCATGAAAGAGGTCTGGCCGGATGTGCCAATTATTGGCTTCTTTGAATATTTCTACCGCACCACTGGCGGGCTGGTTGGCTTTGACCCGGAAAATCCCCCCGGCGAACACGCAGGGTTCTTTGCCCATGCCCGCAACACCGTGCCCTTTGCCAATATCGAGGTGGTCGATCTGGGCCACAGCCCGACCTACTGGCAGCGCAACCGCTTCCCCAAGAGCTTTCACGACAAGATCTACGTCAGCCATGACGGCATCCGCACCGACCGGCTGCAGCCGGACCCACAGGCCAGCATCGGCCTCGGCCGCCTGCCCCGGCCGCTCAGCCGCGACGATGAGGTGATCACCTATATCGCCCGCAATATGGAACGCGCCCGTGGTTTTCACGTGATGATGCGCGCCCTGCCCAAGATCCTGTCGGAACGCCCCAATGCCCGGATCCTGATGATCGGCGGCAATGAGACCTCCTATGGGCGCGAAAGCACCCATCCCGCAGGGCTGCGCGGCGAGATGGAGGATGAGCTGGGCGACAGCGTCGACTGGAGTCGGGTGCATTTCCTCGGCCGGGTGCCTTACAGCGATCTGTGCAAGATCATCCGCATCAGCCGCTGCCACATCTATCTGACCATGCCCTTTGTGCTCAGCTGGTCGTTGCTGGAATCGATGTCGATGCAGGCCACTGTCGTCGCCGCCGATGTGGAGCCGGTGCGCGAGGCGGTGACCCATAATGAGACCGGCATGCTGGTGGATTTCTTTGATCCCGGCGCGCTGGCCGATCAGGTGGTGGATGTGCTGGCCAATCCCGGCGCCTATGCCCATCTCGGCCCCAATGCCCGCGCCCATGTGGTGGAAACCTACGATTTCCTGACCCGCTGCATGCCCGAGCACGCCCGCCAGATCAACGCGCTGCTGCCTGCGGGCAAACAGCTGAAGATCTGACACCCGGGCCGGCAACCGCCCAGTCTGTAACAGTTCGGTCTGTAACAGTTCGGTCCGCAGCAGAGTATCCGGGGATGATCTGCGTCGACCCGGGATCCAGCCCCCCAGCATGGATCCATGGCCGACGCAGCCCCGACCTGCCCGGCCCACCAGATGGTGGGATCAGGACAGGAATTGCTCCGACGCCCAGATCGCGGCCTGGGTGCGGTTCTTGGCACCGACCTTGCGAAAACAGGTGCGCAGATGCACCTTCACCGTGGCCTCGCAGATGCCCAGCTCATTGGCGATGGATTTATTGGTGGCGCCGTCGATCAGCTTGGTCAGGATCAGCCATTCGCGTCCCGACAGCCCGCGCGCCGCAGCCGAGGCCGGCATCCGGCGCAGGTCCACTGGCAGGGGATCGGCCGGAACACCGTTGGGTTTCCCCTTGTTAGAGCCTGCCTCAGACAGGCTCCCATTGACCCGACCGTCCAGGGTCACCGCCGCAAAATCCGCAGAGGCGCCGAGGGTTTCCGCCGCCTGGTCGCCGCTGGATGTGGTCACATCCGCCGCCCGCAGCGCCGCGGAAATATCCGATGGCACAATCCGATAGCCGCTTTGCACCACCCGCAGCGCCGCAATCAGCGCCTCGGCCGATTTGCGTTGCGGGATCACCGCCTCGGCATAGGCGCTGAGCGCATTCTGCATGCTGGTGGAACATTCGCGCCCCATGATCAGGATCAGCAGAGAGGCGTCATTGCCCTCTTTGAACTGGCGCAATTCCTCCACCAGCTCCGGTCCGGTTTCATGGCTGTAATATAAAACCAGATCATCCACCCCCAGCCCGGAGAGCGTCGAAAGCTCATCGCAGCAGGTGCCGATCTGGTAGTCGTTGCTCTGGCAAATGGCGAGGAACATGTCGCGTAACAAGCGACTTTCGCCCACAATATGAACAGGCATGATATACCCCCATACTCTTAAAAAAACTGATCCACACACGATCAGATGGTCTCAATGAATGATCTCCGGAACAGGGAGGTCACCGGGCTTTTCTGCGGGTTTGGAACACCCCGCCCTGGCCCTCGCGGTGCTGTTGCGACCCCCGTCACAGATGGCACCCCGGTGTTGTCTTATGTCTTGTGTTTTTGTCCTTTCGATCAGATGAGCGCCGCATTGCGACCCGGCCGACCAAGGGAACGCCTCAGCCGCCTGCCCGCAGGCCATCTCTCAGCTCCCCGCTGCAGCCCCCCCTATCACGGGGAAGTTTCACAGGGCCTGCTGTTCAGGCGGGCCTCCTCCAGGCCAGCCCCCTAAAATGCCGGGGCCAAATATCACGCCCCCCTGCCTCCAAATTGCAGCCCGTATCAGCGCTGCACCGCTATGCGGCACTCCAAAATAGCCCGAATCCATCCGTTTTTGTCAAAAAACTTACCCATTGGCGAAATGTTGGCGCCACCAGAACCAAAGCCTAAAGTATTGTTTTCGATATAGGCTTTTGTTTTATCAACAAGAATATCCTCAGGGCGGGCAAATCCAAAGATGTGCGAATTCCTTAATTCTGACCCGCCCCGGGCCGGTTTCCACAACCTAATGGTGTTCAATCTTCGCGAATCCTACCGCAGGAGATGGAATCACCCTTCCTTTGTTGCGCCCCCGCCCGGATCCTTACCCCCTCCGAGGTAGTTCTCCTTGAGCCCTTCACTCAGGCGGCGGATCTTTGCCAATATCTAATCATTTGAAAAATAATAATATTATGGAAAATACCGAATTGGCCCTTCGCGGTGACTTGTGGCTTACCCTGCGTCACCACACCAGATATTGATTAAAACTCAACCCTCTGTGGGTTCGCCCGTTGGTTGATCGCAAGGACAGCCCAAACCAACAGCGAATCGTCACATCCGAAGGGGTACGCCCTCTGCACAATTTGACGGCACCGGCGATATGCTAGGCTGGGACATATTCGTTTTGATATGCCGGGGGGCAATATGAATGTGTTCGGGGGCGCCGTGATCCACACGGGCGAGATCGCTTTTGCGCGATCGTTTCAAAGACAAGTTTCATCCATCACCACCACCGCCATTGCCGAGATCGACTGCACCGGGCCTGCCCGTCTGCTGGTGACCACATGTCTTGTGACCAGCGGCGACGGGGCCAGCAGCGACGGGGTCAGCGGTGCCGGATCCGCATCACGATCCGCAGCCGGGTCGCGGCCGAAACCGCCCAGGGAGGATCTTCGCTCCCTGCTGCGCAGCGGGCCGCTGATCCATTGCACCCAGCTGCATGATCCGCAGAGCCATCCCAACGCCTGGCCCGACTGGCTGGATCCCGCTGCCCTGCGTGCGGATGGCTCTGGCCACAGGTCTGGCCGCTGGGTGGTGTTTGCCTGCCGTTTTGCCGATGGCAGCGAAGACCGGGTCGCGCTGCATCTGGAAGGCAGCCAGCATGACAGCCATTGCGCCGATATCCTGCCTGCCATCTGGCCGCTCACCCGCGAGGATGCGCTGCGCGAGATGCTCGCCGGCACACCGGCGCCGGAGCTGGCCCTGGAGGCCTCCGAGACCTCCGAAGCGATGCTCTGGACAATTTCCACCAAAAGCGACAGCGCGGTTCTGGTGCTGGACAGCTCGGGCCGGCTGCTGGATTGCAATGGGGCCGGCTGCGACATGCTGGCGGCAGGCAATCTGCTGTGCAACAGCGACGGCGTGCTGCGCTGTGCCAACAGCCGGGAAACCCGGGCGTTTTACGCAGCCGTGCAGGAATGCGCGCGCACCCCGACCCAAGCAGCCGCCGGATCCCATGTGCCCGGCGGCGGGGCCAGCCAGGAGCTGATCCTGTTTCTGCAGGATGCCAGCTCGGGAATGCGGCTGCCGGTCTCGCTGACCTGCTATCTCTGTGCCGACACCCGGCGGGCGCTGGTGGTGGCGATCCTGCCGCGCCAGCCCGATCAGCAGCGGATCGAGATGCTGGCGCAGAAAATGGGGTTGTCGCCCTGCGAGGCCCGGGTTGCGGCGCTGATCCAGCTGGGGCTGTCCAACCGCGAGGCTGCGCATATTGCGGGCATCAAGGAACAGACCTTCAACACCTATGCCAAGCGGGTGATGTCCAAGCTTGAGGTGGCCGGGCGCACGGAAATGGCGCAGCGGCTGACCTGGCAGGCCTCTCTGGGGAGAGCGTCATGAACAAGGTAACCCATGAAAGCCTCACCCAGGGGCCACCCGCACCGGTCGCGCCAACCGCGGCCTCGATCGGCGCCGCAGCCCTGGCCGCCCAGGACCGCCGCGCGGCAGACCCCACCACAGGATCGACCACGGATGCGACCAGAAACACCGGCAAGGCCAAGTCGGCAGCCGGATCAGAAACCGCAGCCGAGCCGGCATCAGATATCGAGATGGAGAGCACCACGGATCAGACCACGCAGAACACCGACAAGCCGCGCCCCGACGGGGAGCCGGCCCATGCAGAAGCCACATCGGAGGCCGCCGCCCACAGGCTCGCCCCGGCGGATCTGGACCAGCTGGCCGCCCATCTGCGCGGCGGCCCCCAGCCTCTGGCCGGGCGCGGCGATCTCATCGAGCTGCACAAGCGGATCACGGCGATGTTCGCCACCCTCAACGACGGGCTGGGTGAGATCTACACCCGGAAGGCCGAGGCGGATCGCAAGGCGCTGAGCGCGCGCATCGACACGCTGGAGGAGGCGGTGAACCGGATGGAAGGGGCGCTGCGGATCGAGCTGGAGCCGGTGCTGCGCAACAGTTTTGCCAGGGTGCTGGCCGACAGCTCCGCCCACCGCCGCAGCCTGCGGCAGCGGCTGGCACGCGGGCTTGGCCAGGGCGGATATCTTGCGCTGATCCTGGCGCTCGGGCTGGCGGCGGGCACGCTCTATCACAGCCGGATTTCCGCCGCTGCCGGCACGGCCTGGAGCGAGGCGCAGATCCATTGGGCCAGCCTTGTCCGTTTTGTTGAAACAACCAGAGAAGATCCGGGCCAATAAGCAGGGAGACGGCCTGGCGATATCTGCAAATAATAGACTCTAACAAAGGATAAAGAGTCTTTCTCTTTCGGGGGTGCGACATCCCTCCGGGCCGGACTGCTGTCCCAAATCCCCGGCCCGGAAAAGATGCGTCGGACGGCTTTGGTGCCTGTCCCACATATCTCGCAGAAGAGCCCGCCGGGCATCTGATGCCGCACCCCCGGAAATCGACAATTTGAGGAAAATTTGTCCCCATTTGGGGGCATCCACCCCACCCGATTTGCGATGCAATCACCATCAGAGACCCAAGCGGTCTTTTGGTACTGGTCAGGTCCCACACCCAATTTCCCCTGGCCAGATTTCTAAAGGGGGTCGCGTCGGGGGGCGCATCACACTCCCGGTATATTAATTAGGAGGATGTTTAAGATGGGTAGACCAGACGAAGGCTCACCATGGGAAGAGTGTAATCCAGACTGCGAGATCATCTTTGACGAGGACAATAAATTCAGTCCCAATTACAATGATGGCACCACGGAACGTGGCGGTCGCGATGGCAATGTCATCAATCTGAACGACCATGATGCCGGCGACAACGCCGCAGCTGGCGGCGGCAATGATGCGGTCTATGGCAACGAGCGCAACAACCGGCTCGATGGTCAGTCCGGCCAGGACTATATCGAAGGCCGCGGCGGCAATGACGCCATCAATGGTGATGGTGGCAATGATACCCTTTACGGGGGCAATGGCACCAACGCGACCCGCGACGGCAACGACTGGATCGATGGCGGCGATGGCTGCGATTACATCGATGGCGAAAACGGCAATGACTCGCTGCTGGGCGGCAAGGATCAGGATACGGTCTTTGGCGGCAATGGCGACGACCAGATCTTTGGGGATGAAGGCGGCAAGGGCGATGGCTCCGGCGACGCCGGCGATTACCTCTATGGGGATCTGGGCGACGACTGCATGGACGGCGAAGGCGGCGACGACTGCATGTGGGGTGACCGCGGCGGCCGCGCTGGCGAATCCATCTATGACGGCGACGACACCATGTATGGCCGCGGCGGCAATGACCGGATGAACGGTCAGGGCGGCGACGACCGTATGGCCGGTGGTCTGGGCGACGACCTGGTGATCGGCGGCTCCGGCGATGACGAGATGTTCGGCGACGAACGTCAGTCCCAGGGCGACGATCTCGACTTTGGCTCTGACAGCGGTCCGGTTGGCAAAGGCCCCAATGAAGACGGCAATGACTGCATGCTGGGTGGCGATGGCCATGACACCATGGATGGTCAGGGTGGCATGGACACCATGTTCGGCGAAACCGGCGACGATCTGATGCAGGGCGGCCGCGGCCGTGACCTGATGGATGGTGGCGAAGGCCGTGACGACGTCAATGGCGATGCCGGCAAGGACACTCTCCGCGGCGGCAGCAACAATGACGTGCTCGAAGGTGGTGCCCAGGGCGATTTGATCTTTGGTGACCATGCCCGGGTCAAGGGCTATGGCGACATCGATTGGGATTGCTGCGACGACGACCCCAAAACATCGGTCGAGGCCTCAGCGCATACCAGCGATGAAACCGATCTGCGTCCCGTCGACTGCCCGGACTGCTACACACCGCAGGACGGTGGCGAAGCCGGCAATGACCGCATCCGCGGTGGCTCCGGCCATGACACCATGTTCGGCGAAGAGGGCAATGACGTCATCATCGGCGGCCGTGGTTTCGACCTCGGATATGGGGGTATCGGCCGGGATCGTCTTTATGGCAACCAGGGCAATGACACCCTCTATGGCAACGAAGGCGACGACTGCGTCCACGGCAATGTCGGCGACGACGTGCTGTTCGGCAACTCCGGCAACGACACCGTCAAAGGCGGCGATGGCGATGACCTGATCTACGGCAACAACCAGGCCGATACGCTCTATGGCGATGCCGGCAATGACACTATGTATGGCGGTCATGGCAATGACCTGATGCATGGTGGCACTGGCAATGACGTCATGAGCGGCGGCGACGGCGAAGACACCGTCAACGGCGATGATGGCGACGACCTGCTGATGGGTGACAATCGCGCGGATGAGCTGAACGGCGGCGACGGCGATGACGTCCTTCTGGGCGGCAACGGTGGCGATGACCTGAACGGCGACAATGGCAACGACTGCCTCTATGGCGAAGTTGGCAATGACGATCTGGACGGTGGCCGTGGCCATGACTTCCTGGATGGCGGTGAAGGCAATGACACCCTCTACGGCGGCGACGGCAACTTCAACGACTACCTGAAAGGTGGCGCGGGAGATGACGATCTGACCGGTGGCAACGGCAAGGATGTCTTCATCATCGACCTGACCTGGGACGGGGCTTCCTTCAGCTCCGGCGATGGCATCGACTGCATCAATGACTTTGACATTGATGAGGACCACGATGTGCTGGCCTTCCGCGTCACCAATATCGACGCTGGTGCAGGCACCTCGTCAGAGGCGGCCTTTGGCGCCCTGAATGGCGTGGCCAGTGTTTCGGATGATGGCACCGACACCACCATTTCTGTTGGTGGCGCCACCGTGGTCATCAAGGGTCTGACCAATGCCAATGGCTACACCTCCCTGGGACAGGACGCCCTGCCCTCTGGCGGTGTTGGCATCAATGCGGTCGGCACCGGCGACGCCGGCAGCTACGAGCCGATCCGGGTCGTGGCCAGCGATGACGGCTTTGACGACAGCTATGACAACATCTGGGGTCATACGCTCTGAGCCATAAGGAATGATCCTCCCGGGTGGCGGCCGCCACCCGGGGGGGTCTAGCCCTGGTTCAGGACAGCGATTTGGTCCCCGGCCAAGGATTGCCACCTTGGACCAGGGCGCTGATCTGCCAGCTTCAGAAACTTCACATCGTGCAACCGGGGGGTCACGGGTATGAAGACGAAACGGGTCTTTGACGGACAGCGGGGTGTTATCACCTCAATTTTTGTAGCGAGTATCTTTGTTAACCTGCTTGTCCTGACAGCGCCGCTGTACATGTTGCAACTGTTTGCCCGGGTCATGGCTTCGGGCAGCATGCCAACCTTGATTGCTTTGACCACCGGCGCGGCAATCGCGCTGGTGTTCTTCTTTCTCTTTGATGTCATTCGCCAGCGCCTCGTCGCCCGCCTCGGCTCGCGGCTGGAGGCCCGGCTGAGCCCGGTTGTCCTGCAAGGGATGATCAGCGGCAACCTGCCCGCGCCTCTGCGCACGGCGGAACCGATCCGCGACATTCAGGATCTGCGCGGCTTTGTCACCAGCCCGGTGTTCATTGCGCTCCTGGATGCGCCCTGGTCGCTGCTGTTCATCGGGCTGATCTTTCTGTTCAGCCCGATCCTGGGGCTGGTCTCGGTGGTGGGTCTGCTGATCCTGCTGGGGCTTGGCGTGCTGAGCGAGGTCTTTGCCCGCGCGCCCGGCAAGACCTCCGAGGAGGCCGCCCGCGAAACCAATGCCGCGGTTGAGGAGATGATGGTCAATGCCGAGATCATCCACGCCATGGGCAAGACCTCTGCCCAGATCGGCCGCTGGCGGGGGCGCGCCTTTACCGCCATTCTCTTTGGCACATTGGTCACCGACCGGGTGGCGCTGATGACCTCGCTGGCCAAGGCCACCCGCATGGGTCTGCAGATCGCCGTGCTTGGCGTGGGCGTGGTGCTGGTGATCAACAACCAGCTGACACCGGGGCTGATGATTGCCTCCTCGATCCTGCTGGGCCGGGCCGCCGCCCCGGTGGAGCAATCCATCGCCGGCTGGCGTGCCCTGCTCAAGGCCCGCAGCGCCATGGAACGGCTGAACCTCCTGCTGGCCCATGCCGAAGACACCAGCGACCGGATGGAACTGCCCGACCCCACCGGGCGGCTGTCGGTGGAAAATGCCACCGTGGTGCTGCCGGGGCGGCAGGATCCGCTGCTTCTCGACATCACCCTGTCGCTGCAACCGGGCCATGCGCTGGGGCTGATCGGCCCGTCGGGCGCGGGCAAGACCACATTGGCGCGGGCGCTGGTGGGGCTGCAACCGCTGGTGCGGGGCCATGTGCGCATCGATGATGCCGCCCTCACCGATTGGGACCCCGAACAGATCGGCCGCCATATCGGCTTTCTGCCGCAGCAGGTGGAGCTGTTCCGCGGCACCGTGGCCGAGAATATCGCCATGATGGATCCGACATCGAAACCCTCCGATGTAGTGGCCGCCGCCAAACTGGCCCGCGTGCATGAGCTGATCCTGGCCCTGCCCGGCGGCTATAACGCCGAAGTCGGCCCGCGCGGCGGGTTCCTCTCCGCAGGGCAGCGTCAGCGGATTGGCCTGGCCCGCGCCTTCTTTGGCGATCGCAAGCTGATCGTGCTGGATGAGCCCAATGCCAATCTCGACCCCGAAGGCGAAGAGGCCCTGGCCGCCGCCATCGAGGAGGTCTGCACCCGTGGTGCCATCGTGGTGGTGGTGACGCATCGGCTCAACCTGTTGCGGCGGGTCAGCCATGCCGCCCTGATACAGGAAGGGCGGATTGCCCGCTTTGGCGAGGCCCGTCAGATCATCGAAGCCGCCGCCCAGCCGATGAGCCGGGCCCAGAGCGATCCCAAGGTGACCAATCTCGCACCGCGCCGGGCGGCGGCCCGGACGGACACCGATGCAGAGGCCAGCACCGCAGAAGGAGCCCAGTCATGAGCCGCAGCAACAGCCGGGAGCTGGCCCCGCGCGCCGCCAGCGAGATTGAAATAAACCGGGGCTTTCAGGACCTGATGCCCGATGGCTTCACCCTGCCCCGCACCCCGCCGACCCGCGTGCGCCAATTGGTGCTGTGGATGCTGGTCTGCGGCTTTGGCCTGTTTGGCGGTTTGGTGTTCTGGGCGACCAGGGCCGAGCTGACCAGCGCCGTGGTCGCCCCCGGGGAATTCACCGTGGATGGCGACCGGCTCAGCGTGCAGCATCTGGAGGGCGGCATCGTCCGCGAGATCAATGTGGCCGAAGGCGATATGGTTGCCGAGGGCGATGTGATCGCGGTGCTGGACGGGCGCCGGATGCGCGCCAACCGCGCCATCCTGACCAGCCAGATGGCCAGTCTTCTGGCCCAGCAGGCGCGGCTTCAGGCGGAGCTGGCCCAGGCTGATCAGATCGAGATCCCGGCCGAGCTGGACCAGCTGATTGCCGAGGATCCAGAGCTGGTCTCGCTGTTTGAGGTGCAGCGCGATGTCTTCGCCAGCAACCGCGCCTTGTATGAAGGTCAGGTGCAGATCCTGCGCGACCGGATTGCCCAGCTGGGCAAACAGCTCATCGGGCGGCAGGCGCGGCTGACCGCGGTCGAGGATCAGCTGACCCTGATCAGGGGCGAGGTCGCCGATCTGCACAAGCTCTATGAAAAAGGCCTGGTTCCCAAGACCCGGCTCAGCGACCGGCTGTTGCAGGAAACCGGGCTGATGGGCACGTTTGGCGCGCTGGAAAGCGACAGCGAAAACCTTCAGGAGCGTGTCGCCGAAACCGAGGAGCGCATTCTGCAGGTGCACCGCGACACGGTGAACCGGATCTCCAGCGAAACCCAGCTGGTGCAGGAGCGTATTCTGGACCTGCGCCAGCGGCTGGATGCGGCGGAGGATGTGATCGAACGCCAGACCATCCGCGCGCCGCAGGCCGGCCGGGTGGTGGAGCTCTCCATCAATACGCTGGGCCAGGTGCTGAACCCGGGCCAGAATGTGCTGGAGCTGGTGCCCTCGGGCAGCGATCTGATTGTCGTGACCCGCGTCTCGCCCACCGATATCGACGAGGTGGTGACCGGTGGCCGGGCCCGCGTGCAGCTCACCGCCTATAGTTTCCGCTCCACCCCGCCGGTCCGGGGCGAGGTGGTGATGGTGGCGGCCGACAGCATTGCCGATCTCAACAGCGGCATTCCCTATTACCGCGTTCACATCCGCATTCCGCCCGAAGAGCTGGCGGCGCTGCCCAACGTCAAGACCCTGCCCGGCATGCCGGCCCAGGCGATGATCGAAACCGGGCGGCAGACCTTGGCGGATTACCTGCTCAGCCCGGTGCTGCGCAGCATGTCGAACGCGTTGAGAGAGGGGAATGGCTGATCAGGGATGCGCGGCCGGTAAGACGTCTGGCGTTTCATACCTGGGGGGGACCTGATCAGACTTCCTTTCGCCCGTCCGGCCTCTGGCCGGGCGGGTCTTTATCTGGGCAGACCGCCGGCAGGCACCGCCGTGCAAATTAGGTCCGGTTCGGCCCAAATGTTTCGCGTGCGAAACATTTAGACAATAATGCTGACCTATTTTAAAAAGCAAACCCGTCTCTGACACGGGGCTTTTCCCCTGCCCTATTCCGTGGCGCGTTTCTTCACCCAGCCCAGAAAGGCCGCATCGGGGCGGCGCAGCCGCGGCGCGCCGGAGCGCACCCACATTTCGCGCCAGTCGGCCTCCAGCGCATAGACGTCAATGCCGGGGATCAGGCTGCGGGCCTGTTCCAGCGCGCGCGCACTCAGCACCGGCGGGCGCTGGCTGTTGTCCAGCACCGCATGTTTCTGGGAAAAGCGGATCAGATCCCCCGGCAGCTCTTCCATCGCGTAATCCGGCAGCGGCTGGGCGGTGATCATGTCGCGCAGCATCTTGCGGAACACCCGGCGCGGGCTGGCGGAGCCGGATTTCTTCAAGAGCGTCTCCACCGAGATCTGCCAGCTGTCCTGACGGCCGCAATGTTTGCGCGCCAGCTCATAGATGCGCCGCTCCAGCGGTTTGCGGAGACGGAAGTAATCGCGGCTGAGGGTCAGCACCGATTTCGACAGCACCGCGCGATAGATCCATTCGCTGAGCGTCACCACCACATTGACCATCCGCCCGCCGCGCGCCTTGCGCACGATCTCCCAGCTCTCGATCAGGCCAAAGCCGCTGGTGACCTCCTGACCGCCGGTGACGATATTGGTGGTGATGCGGGTGCCCGCCAGCCGCTCGAACGCCTCGCGCAGGCGGCGGTAGGCATCGCCCGAGGTCTCGCGATTGGTCGCCACCAGCAGATCATGGGCGGTGAGATGCAGCGTGCGGCTGACCTGCCGGCCGGCATTCACCGCCGCCATCAGCTGGCTGATGCAGAAGATCAGGATGTCCTTGTCATGGATCGTCGCCAGCCCTTTGACCGAGGGCACCACGGTGATCTCCGCACCATTATGTTCATAGTTCAGGATGCGCCGGTCCGGTCTTGTGCCGAGCGAGAACAGCGGATGCTCCATCGAGGCGAGATCGTTTTTCGGAATCGCATCGAAAATATCGCAGAGAAAGAAATCCCCCCCCTGCGCCGCGCTGCCCCCTGCGGTCATCTGGCCCGAAATCTGGCCTGCCATATTGCTGTCCCGTCTGCTCTGCCCGCCCCCCGCTTATCCGGGCCTTATGGCCTCTTTCGGGGTGACTCGCGTCTTCGTGGTTTTGATTACGCCCACCCTAAAGTTATCCACACCACTTCTCAACGGGGGTTCGGAGTCACTGCTTCGGGGGTTCAGAGTCAGTCTTTCGGGGTTTCGGAATCGCAGCAGCCCGAAAATCGGCTCCAAACGCCAATAAAAAAAGGGCTTTGCCGCCACTGGTGTTGCGCCTTAACTTATATATAACTCAATTATAACAGGTAGAAAAAATCGACAGGGCAGAAATTGCCCCGGTCCCGCCCCGGATCCCGCCGGTTTCTTTTGCCGCAACTCCCGGATTTGCTTAGAAAATTCAAAACAGATGCGCATATATCTTTCATGTGCGCTGTTTTATGCTATCATCTCCAAAAGGCCGCACATCAAACAGGGAACCCTACAGGTTCCCTGCACCGGCGGACCCAGGCAGAGGCGTGAGAGCAATGGCACGAGACATCCAGAAGAAAGATCCAGGCCGCAATGCGGCCGGGCTGCCCCCCTATTTCAACATCGACCCCGACGCCGCCCTGGGCGATCTGGAGGCCCCCACCAGCACCGGCGGCTTTGCCGATATCGCCGAGGCCTGCGCGCGCGGCCGGGCCGATCTCTCCAGCCGGGGCATGAACGAAGAGGGCCGCAAGGAGCTGCGCCTGTTCTCCACCTGGGAGATCACCCGCTATCTGATCCCGGTCGCCCAGGCCCATTTCCGCCGGGTGCTGAAGGCCAACCCAGATCTGCCGCAGGGCCGCTCCGAGACCGAAGGTGGCGCCAAATGGTTCACCCTCGACGAGGTGCTGCGCCTGCGCGCGCATTTTGCCGCCCAGGGATCCAAGGCGAAGGATTACCAGCCCTACCGCCCCGAAGGGCTGCCCGCCAAAATGGTCGCCGTGGCCAACTTCAAGGGCGGCGTCGGCAAGACCTCCACAGCGGCCCATCTGGCGATGTCAGCAGCGCTGGATGGCTACAAGGTGCTGGTGATTGATCTTGATAGCCAGGGTTCGATGACCTCGATCTTTGGTGGCCGCGTGGAGGATGAATGGCAGACCGCCTTTCCGCTCCTGGCGCGCCATTACGGCGATCACCTGCGCCTGGAAAACCAGCGCCGTCTGGATCGCGGCGATGCGCCCCAGCCGCTGGACGACAGCCTGTCGGCGGCGATGGGCATGACGGCAGCGGATGTGATCCAGCCCACCCATTGGCCCAATATCGATCTGATCGGCGCGCAGCTGAACCTCTACTGGGCGGAGTTCCAGATCCCGGTCTGGCGGATGGCCGCGCGCAGCTGGAAGCTCTGGGATGCGCTCACCGAGCGGCTGGAGGCCGACGGGGTGCTGGAGCAATACGACGTGATCTTCATCGACACGCCGCCGGCGCTTGGCTATCTCACCATCAACGGGCTGTCGGCGGCGGATATCCTTCTGGTGCCGATGGGCGCGTCGTTTCTGGAATTCGACAGTACGGGGCGGTTTTTCGATATGCTGCATTCCACCTTCGCCTCCATCGAGGAGGGCGAGAATCTGGCGGCGCGCGCGCTGGGGCGGCCGGAGATCGCCTTTGAATGGGATGCGGTGCGCACGGTGATCACCCGCTATGACGGCGCCCAGCAGGGCGAGCTGGCGGCCTTGATGCAGGCCTATCTGGGGCCCACCCTGTCGCCGCACCGGCAGGATTACACCGCGCTGATCGGTCAGGCCGGCGAGCAGGTCAATGGCATCTACGAGGCCGATTACCGCGATTTCAACCGCGAGACCTACGCAAGGGGGCGCGAGACCTTTGACGCCACCTATGCGGCCTTCAAGCGGCTCCTGCTGGCGGTCTGGCGCCGGGATGAGTTGCAGATGCAGCGCGCGGCGCAGTAACGGGCTAAAAACGCAAAGCGCCTCATACTGCGACCCTGCACCCCCAAAGGGCAAACAGGGCGTGCAGGGATCAGAACAGGCGCAGGAAGAGGACAGGCAGATGGCAAAACGCAAACGGCTTTCACCGGCACAGCCGACCTATCTCAGCACGGCACCTGAGAACAAATCCGCCCTCGGCGGCCCCGGTTCGCTGTCAGCGCCGCCGATTGCGCAGGTCGCCTCCGAAGCCGCCACAGAGGGCGCGCTGCAGGAGCTGACAGCGGTGCTGGAGACCGCCCGCGCCAAGGGGCTGATGATCGAGGAGATCGCGCTTGGCGCCATCGACGAGACCCATCTGGTGCGCGACCGGCTGGAGCAGGACGAGGAAGAGATGGGGGCGCTGGTCGGATCCCTGCGCGCCCGTGGCCAGCAGACCCCGATCGAGGTGGTCGCCCTGGGCGCGCAGGCCCCGGCGGGCAAGACCCATGGTCTGATCTCCGGCTGGCGCCGTCTGACCGCGATGCGCAGGCTATATGCCGAGAGCAATGATCCTGCCTTTGCCACCATCAAGGCGCTGGTGATCCAGCCCGACGGGGCCGAGGGCGCCTATGTGGCGATGGTCGAGGAAAACGAAATCCGGGTGAACCTCTCCCATTACGAACGCGCCCGCATTGCGGTGCGGGCGCTGCGCGAAGGGGTCTACAGCAGCCAGAAATACGCGCTGCAATCGCTCTTTGCCAATGCCACCCGCGCCAAACGCTCCAAGATCGGCAGCTTTGTCACCCTGGTCGAGGCGCTGGATGAGGAGCTGCTGTTTCCCACCGCCATCCGCGAGAAACTGGGATTGGGGCTGGCGCGGGCCTTTGTGCAGGATCCGGGCTTTGCCGATGCGGTGGTCGCGGCCCTGCGCGCCACCGCCCGCCCCACGGCAGAGGCGGAACAGGCGCTGCTGAGCCAGCTGCTTGAGGCCCATGAGGGGAGTGAGATCGCGCCGGCAGATCCGCCGGAGGCGACCCCTGCCCCGGTTCCGTCCTCTGCCCCGGGTTCCTCTCCGGGTCCTTCTCCGGGTCCTTCTCCGGTGCCACGGGTGCGCAGCCTGGATCCGGCGGACAGCATCGGCGCACATGAGCGGGTGAGCGTGCAGGCCGCCGCTGGCGTGCGGCTGGGATTCACCCCCGGCCAGCAGCGGATCGAACTCACCGGGACAGCGGTGGACAGCACCCTGATGGAGGATCTGAAGGCCTGGCTGCGCCACCGCTGAACAGAGTCTGAGGATGATGTGAAAAGACCCTGATACAGCTGTATCAGGGTCTTTTTGTGTTTGGGGTGATGACCGGGTGGGTTTAGCGGCCCACCCCGATATAGGTCTCGAATCCGGCGCGTTTGGCGGCTTTGGCGGTGTAGATATTGCGCAGATCCACCATCCGGGGCTGCGCCATCTTGCGCCCCAGCGCCTTCAGGTCGAGGGCGCGGAATTCATTCCATTCCGTCAGCAGCACCACCAGATCCGCATTGCGCACGGCCTTATAGGGGTCGTCTTCCCATTTGACACCGGGCAGCAGATCGCGGCCTTCGGCCTCGCCCTGCGGGTCCACCACCCGCACCTTGGCGCCGCCGCCGATCAGGGCCGGCACGATGGTGAGGCTGGGGGCCTCGCGCATGTCATCGGTATTGGGTTTGAAGGTGACGCCAAGCACCGCGATGGTCTTGCCGTTGAAACTGCCGTCACAGGCGTCGCGCAGCTTCTCCAGCATCCGCGCCTTGACCTCCTGATTGACCCGCATCACCGTTTCGGTGATCTGCATCGGATAGGCGTGGTCCTGCCCGATGCGCGCCAGCGCGGCGGTGTCCTTTGGGAAACACGACCCGCCATAGCCGGGACCGGCATGCAGAAACTTATTGCCGATGCGCCCGTCCAGCCCGATGCCACGGGCGACCTCCTTTACATCGGCGCCCACCCGTTCACAGAGGCCTGCGATTTCATTCATGAAGGTGATCTTGGTCGCCAGAAACGCATTGGCGGCATATTTGATCATCTCGGCGCTTTCGAGATCGGTGGTGAGGATCGGGAAATCGCGCAAATATAATGGCCGGTAGATCTCGGCCATGACCTCGGCGGCGCGGTCGTTCTGCACGCCGACAACCACCCGGTCGGGGCGCATGAAATCATCAATCGCCGCCCCTTCGCGCAGGAATTCCGGATTGGAGGCGACGTCAAATTCCGCCGCCGGATTGGCTTTGGCAATCACCTGTTTCACCTGCCGGTTGGTGCCCAGGGGCACGGTCGATTTGGTGACCACCACGGTATAGCCCTGAAGGGCGGCGGCGATCTCCTCGCTGGCGGCCATCACATAGGTGAGATCGGCATGGCCATCGCCGCGCCGCGTGGGCGTGCCGACGGCGATGAACACCGCTTCGGCCTCGGCCACGGCGGCGGCCAGATCATCGGTAAAGGACAGCCGGCCCGCAGCCACATTGCGCGCCATCAGATCCTCCAGCCCCGGCTCGTAGATCGGCACCTCGCCGGCCTGCAGCCGCGCAATCTTGGCCGCATCCTTGTCGACACAGATCACATCATGGCCAAAGTCGGAAAAACAGACGCCGGAGACCAATCCGACATATCCGGTGCCAATCATTGCAATGCGCATGGGGGCGGTCCTTTGCTGTTGCCTCATATCCTCCGCTTGCAGGGGCGGAGTGTTGGGGATCAGACATATACGGGCGCGCGGGAAGCGGGAACCGGAATTTTGGTCAGGACTCAGGCTGATCAGGGTGCGGAAGTGGCCCAATGGGGCGGGGAGTGAAATAGGTCCGGTTCGGACCAAATGTTTCGCACGCGAAACATTTGGTCAATCATACTGACCTAATTTAGGGAGAAGTCCTGATCCCGATTTCACAGAAATCGGGAGGCCTGCGGCGCGAGTATTTGGGGAAAGGTGACAGGTCAGAAGCGCATGTCGCGCCAGATCAGCCCTGCCCGGATCAGCCTTGGGTGCCGCTGTAATACTCCCGGTACCAGGCGACAAACCGCGCGACGCCCTCTTCGACGCTGACCTGCGGTTCATATCCGGTGAGCTGGCTCAGCAATGTGGTATCGGCCCAGGTGGCAGGCACATCGCCGGGCTGCATCTCCATCAGGTTTTTGCGGGCGGTGATCCCCAGCGCGGTTTCCAGAGCCGCGATATACTCCATCAGCGGCGTGGGTCTGGAGGCGCCGATATTGACCACCCGGAAGGGGGCGACAGGGCTGAGATTGTCCTGTTCCGAGACCGGCTGATCCCCCGGCACCGCGTCGATCAGCCCGGCGATGCCCGCAACCAGATCGTCGATATAGGTGAAATCCCGGCTCATCCTGCCGTGGTTATAGACATCGATCGCCTCACCGGCCTCTATCGCCCTGGTGAATTTGAACAGCGCCATATCGGGCCGGCCCCAGGGCCCATAGACGGTGAAAAACCTGAACATCGTGGTCGGCAGCCCGTAGAGATGGGCATAGGAATGCGCCATTGTCTCGCCTGCCTTCTTGGTGGCGGCATAAAAGGACATCTGGTGATCCGCCTGCTGGCGCTCATCAAAGGGCATCTGCGTGTTGGCACCATAAGCCGAGGAGGTGGAGGCGATCAGCATATGGGCGGGCGGATGGGCGCGGGCGGCCTCCAGCAGTTCAAAGGTGCCGATCAGATTGGCCTCAAGATAATCGCGCGGCGCATCGATGGAATGGCGCACCCCGGCCTGGGCGGCGAGATGGATCACCACATCCGGTTTATGGGTGGCAAACAGCCCCATCAGGCGGTCGGGATCTTCCAGCTTGCCAATGATTGGCGTGAAGCCCGCGTAGTCCGCCAGCCGCGCATGGCGGCGTTTCTTCAGGGTGACGTCGTAATAGGGCGAGAGGCAATCCAGCCCAATGACATGCCAGCCTGCGGCGAGCAGCCGGTCTGCAAGGTGATAGCCGATAAAGCCGGCCGATCCGGTGATAAGAGCGGTTTTCATGCCCCTTAGGTGGCGGCTTGGGCGCGGGGTGTCAAATGCTTCCTGTGGCGCGGGAAAGCGACCTGTGACCGGCAGGTGAATTGACAGCACGGTCTATTTATGAGCTTTGCGCTCTGAACCAGATCCGCCGCCGCCCACAGGAGCCTTTGCCACCGTGACTGAAACCCTGATCCCCGAGCCCGCGCATCAGGCTGCGGCCGCCGCTGGTGCTACCGCTGGTGCCGGACGTCTGGTGGCGGTGGTGGTCACCTATAATCGGCTTGCGAAACTCAAGGTGACATTGGCGCGGCTGCTGGACAGCCCGGGCGCGGAGCTGGCCGCTCTGGTGGTGGTGGACAATGCCTCTGATGATGGCACCGGCGACTGGCTGGCGACCTGGGGCGCGGATCATCCCCGCGCCGATGTGGTGCGCAGCGAGATCAACCGCGGCGGGGCCGGCGGTTTTGCCCTGGGGATGCAGCGCGCGATGCAGGCGCATGCCCCCGACTGGCTGGTGGTGATGGATGATGACGGCCGCCCGGAACCCGGCGGGCTGGCGGCGTTTCACGCCATGGGGCAGAGCGGTGAGCTGGCCCATTGGGACGCGGTGGCGGCGGCGGTCTATTTCCCAAGCGGCGAGATCTGCGAGATGAACCGCCCCTCGCGCAATCCGTTCTGGAGCCTGGGGCATTTCCTGTCCACCGCGCGCAAAGGGCGCGATGGGTTCCATATTCCGCGCAGCGCCTATGACGGCGGGCTGAGCGCGATTGATGTGACGTCTTTTGTGGGGTTTTTCATCTCGGCGGCGGCGGTGCGGCGGGTGGGCTACCCGGATCCGGACCTGTTCATCTATGGTGATGATGCGCTTTATACGCTGGGGCTCAGTGCGGCGGGCGGGCGCATCTGCTTTGCCGCCGATGTGCGGTTCGAGCATGATTTCTCCACCTTCAGCAATGGCGACAGCGGCCAGCGCTTTCGCCCGCTGTGGAAGGTCTATTACCACCACCGCAATCTGCTGCTGCTTTATCGGCAGGCGGCGGGCTGGCTGTTCTGGCCGGTGCTGCTGCTTATCCTGCCGAAATGGATCCTGAAAGTGCGTCATCACCCCGGCGTGCGCCGCGCCTATCTGCGGCTCACCTGGCTGGCGGTGCGCGACGGGCTGCTGCGGCGCCTGGGGCGCCGCCATGCCGCGGTGCTGGCAGAGGCTCGCGAATAAATAAGGCGCAGATCAGCGGTTCAGGATCACCCGGTGATAGCGGCGCATCAGGATCAGGCCCAGGGCGGTCAGTGTCATACCGATCAGCAGCACATAGGCATGGCTGACGTAATCGGCATTATAGGTGGGATAAAATCCGGTGCGCATCAGCCCGATGATATGCAGAAGCGGATTATACCACAGAATGTCCTGTGCCACCGGCGGCAGGTCCTCGTAGATATAGATCACGCCGGAGGCCAGGAACAGCGGCCGGGTGATGATCGACCAGGCCACATCCCACAGGGGAAACAGCCCCATCAGCACCGCATTCATGCAGCCGACCCCCAGCCCGAGGATCATGGCGAGGGCGATGGCTTCGACCAGGGGGGGCAGGTCGATGGCGGTGCGGCTGTCGATCACCGCGAGGATACCGGTCATCAGCAGGGTGGTGATGACAATACTGGTCAGGCTGTTCAGCACAAACCGTGCCAGGATCGCATCCAGCCAGGTGACAGTGGGGTATCGCAGCAGGGGGCGGGAATAGGCAAGCGCCCGCGCAACGGTGCCGGAGAGAGTCTGATACAGGTTAAATGGCAGGAATCCGGTTGCGTAAAACAGCAGGAAACTGGTGCCGAGCGACGGCGTGCGGATCACCAGCGAGAAGCCCAGCGACAGGAACAGGATCGCGGCCAGGGGCTCCAGGATCCCCCAGAGATAGCCACCGGGGGTGCGCCCGTAGCGGGTCGACATCTCGCGCAGCACCAGCGCGGCCACGGTGCGCAGCGTCGCCATGCTGCGGCGGTGGCGGCGATGCGGATTGGCGGCGGGGCTGGTGGGGATCTGGGCCGGCGTCTGGGCGGGAGCCTGTGCCGTAACCTGTGTCTTTGGCGGGCTTAACGGACGGGGCTGAGCCGGGGGCGCAGAAGAAGACAGGCTGGCCATGAACACCCCATGAATACCCATTGTGAAACGCGGATCGCGAACGGTATTATGAGAGAAACAAAAGACAATGACAAACGGCTTGGGGCAGGGTGCTTTTGGGCCGGGACAGGTTGATCATGACACAGACGCCCCCGTCGGCCCTGGCCGGACGCCCCGCCTCAGAAGAGGCGACATCAGAGGAGGCGGCTGCGGCAGATACCGCAGCAAGCACAGCAACCGGTACACCCGCTGCCTCTCCTGCTGCCACAGCATCGGCCCCGGATGCGGCAGAGGCCGCAGCCCCTGTCCAGCGGGTGCCGGATCCGGTCAAACAGCTGAAACGGGTACGGCGCAAGGCGCGCAAGGCCGAGGCCGCCGTGGCCGAGCTGGAGGCGCGTATCGCCGAGGCCGAGCAGCGCCCGGCCTATCCGCTGGCACGGCCTGCCAGCATGAAAAAACGCCACTGGGGGCTGGTGATCAGCTTTGTGGCCTTGGTGCTGGCGCCGCTCCTGGCGGTGATGATCTATCTCTGGACCTTTGCCGAGGATCAATATGCCTCCACCGCAGGCTTTACCGTGCGCAGCCAGGAAAGCAGCGGCGCCAATGATCTTCTGGGCGGGCTGGCGCAATTTACCGGCAACAGCAGCGCCTCGGACAGCGACATCCTCTATGAATTCATCCAGAGCCAGGAAATGGTGGCCGCGGTCGATGCGGCGGTGGACCTGCAGGGGCATTACAGTGCGCTCTGGCCGCGCGACTGGGCCTTTGCGCTCTGGCCGGAGGCGACGATCGAGGATCTGACCTGGTACTGGCAGCGCATTGTCGGGATCTCCTTTGACAGCGGCTCGGGGCTCATTGAGGTGCAGGCGCTGGCCTTTGACGCAGAAATTGCGCAGGCGATCACAAAAGCCATCGTCGCCGAGAGCCAGACCCGGATCAATGCGCTCAATGAACAGGCGCGCGCCGATGCGATGCGCTATGCCCGCGCCGATCTGGACGAGGCGCTGGAGCGGCTGAAGGCCGCGCGCCAGTTGCTGACCCAATTCCGCACCCGCACCCGGATCGTCGATCCCGAGGCCGATATCCAGGGCCGTATGGGGGTGATGAACAACCTTCAGCAGCAGCTGGCCGAGGCGCTGATCCAATATGATCTTCTGCGGGGCACGGTCAGCGAGGCGGATCCGCGGCTGACCAAGGCGCAGCAGCATATCGACGTCATTCGCGACCGCATCAATATCGAACGGCAGACCTTTACCTCTGACAATACCGACACCGGTGGTGTCGGTGAGGATTACCCGTCGCTGATTGCCGAATTCGAACGGCTGACGGTGGATCGCGAATATGCCGAGGAAAGCTACCGTGCCGCGCTGACGGCGCTGGAGGTGGCGCGCGATGATGCCGCCCGCCAGAGCCGCTATCTGGCGACCTATATCAACCCCACCCGTGCCACGGAGCCGGAATACCCGCGCCGCGCCGTGCTGGCGGCCCTGGCCGGGCTGTTCCTGCTGCTGACCTGGTCGATTCTGGCGCTGATCTATTATTCGATCCGCGACCGCAGCTGAGGCGAGAGGGCAGGGCAGTGATCCGGTTTGAAAATCTGACCAAGAGCTTCTGGCTCAAGGGGGAGCGGCGGGTTGTCATCGACAATCTGAACCTGACGCTGCCGACGGGCCGGTCGCTGGCGCTTCTGGGGCGCAACGGGGCGGGCAAATCCACCCTGCTGCAGCTGGTGGCGGGCACCATGCGCCCGGATCATGGCGAGATCATCTCCGATGGGTCGATCTCCTGGCCGGTGGGGCTGGCGGCGTCGTTTCATGGCGATCTGAGCGGGGCGGAGAACGTCCGTTTCATCGCCCGGATCTATGGGGTCGATACCGATGATCTGGTGGCATTTGTCGAGGATTTTGCCGAATTGGGCAAATTCTACCATATGCCGATGCGCAGCTATTCCTCGGGGATGCGGGCGCGGCTGACCTTTGGTGCGTCTATGGGGATCAAATTCGACACCTATCTGGTGGATGAGGTGACGGCGGTGGGCGATGCCGCCTTCAAGCGCAAGAGCCGCGATATCTTTACCGACCGGATGCGCCACTCCAGCGCCATTCTGGTCAATCATTCGATGCGCCAGCTGCGCCAGTTCTGCAATGCGGGGCTGGTTCTGGACAATGGCCGGCTGCGCTATTTCAGCGATCTGGATGAGGCCATTGCCGAGCATCACCGCCTGATGGCGGTCTGATGGCGGTCTGGCGGCGCTGCCCGATCTGCGGTTATGTCGTCGCAATATTCTGAAACAAAAGGGAAATGCGGCTCTTCGCCTGTGCGGAAACCGAACCTTGTGTGCCTCTGGATTGTTTGACAAAAAGGGCAGGGGACGCAAACAGGACGGGGTGCCGGGGTGAATATACTGATGGTGGGCGCAGGGCTTTCGGGCGCTGTGATCGGACGGCATCTGGCCGAGGCAGGCCACAGGATCACGGTCATGGACAGCCGCAGCCATATCGGCGGCAATTGCCATACCGAGCGCGACGCCGAGACCGGCGTCATGGTACATGTCTACGGGCCGCATATCTTTCACACCGATGACGGCGAGGTCTGGGACTATGTGAACCGTTTCGCGCGTTTCCTGCCCTATAAGAACCGGGTGAAGACCACCAGCCTGGACCCCGAGGGGCGGCGCGGCGTGTTCTCGCTGCCGGTGAACCTGCATACGATCAACCAGTTCTTCGGCAAGACCCTGCGCCCCGAAGAGGCGCATGATTTCATCACCGAAGAACAGGCCGATACCTCCATCATCGATCCGCAGACCTTTGAGGAACAGGCGCTGCGCTTTGTCGGGCGCGATCTTTATGAGGCGTTTTTCAAGGGCTATACGATCAAGCAATGGGGCGTGGCGCCAAGCGCGCTGCCGGCCTCGATCCTGAAGCGGCTGCCGGTGCGGTTCAACTACGACGACAATTACTTCTTCCACAGATATCAGGGCATGCCGGAGGACGGCTATACCGCGATGATCGCCAAAATCCTCGATCATCCGGGCATAACGGTCAAGTTAGAGACTGTTTTTGATCAGTCCCAGGCGGCAGATTTTGACCATGTGTTCTACTCCGGGCCGCTGGATGGGTATTTCGACTACCAGCTGGGGCGGCTTGGCTACCGGACGCTGGATTTCGAACGCTTCACCCATCAGGGCGATTATCAGGGCTGCGCGGTGATGAACTACGGCGAGGAAGAGGTGCCCTATACCCGCATCACCGAGCACAAGCATTTCGCCCCCTGGGAAAGCCACGACGGCTCGGTCTGCTACCGCGAATATTCCCGCGCCGCAGAGCCCGAGGACATCCCCTATTACCCGATCCGCCAGGTCGAGGAGAAGGCGCTGCTGGGCGATTATGTGGCGCTGGCGGAACAGGCCCAAGGGGTGACCTTTGTCGGCCGTCTGGGCACCTATCGCTATCTCGATATGGATGTGACCATCCGCGAGGCGCTGGACACCGCCCGCGGGTTCCTGGCGGCTGAGGCGCAGAACGCCCGGGTGCCTGCGTTCTTCGTGGCGCCGCTCTGAGCGGATCGGAGCGGATGTGACAGGCGGATGGGACAGGGCGGGCCGCTGCCGGGGCGGCGGCTTGGTCTGGACCCGTGCCGGATGTTAGAGTAGGGCTTGGGCGCTGGAAAACAAGGCTGATGCAGAAACGAGATGGAGCCGATGAGCGACAAGACCGGAGCCAGACCCAAGACGCTTGTGATTCACATCGGCGACCACAAGACCGGGACCACCACCATTCAGAACGCGCTGGCTGTTGGCAGCATTCAGCTGCATGACGCCAAGCTGCTGTACCCGGCCAAGCTCAACCATAATTACCTGACCGGGTTCATCACCAGCTATCGCAAGGGCACCCCCCTGCCCAAGCATCTTGAGGATCGCGATGGTCTGGAAGAGGTGGCGGCCCAGATTGCGGCCTCGGATGCGGATTATGCGGTGCTGTCCGCCGAGGCCTTTGAAAACATCCCGGCACCGGAATTCCACGATCTGGTCGAGACCTTCTTTCGCGGCTGCGCCGATCGTATCCATATCGTGGCCTATGTGCGCCCCCATGCGCAGCGGATCCTGTCGAGCTATGCCGAGCAGATCAAGATCGGCTGGTATCGCGACAGCATGCAGGACTTCTTTGACCACAATCTGCAAAATGGCCGGTTCCATTACGCGCCGCGCTTTGCCCAGTGGCGGGCGCTGTTCGGCGATGAGTTCACCCTGCGCCCGATGATCCGCAAGGAGCTGAAAAACGGTTCGGTACTGGATGATTTCGCCGAGGTGGCCTTTGACGGGCGGCCCTGCACGGTGGAGGAATTCGAGCCTGAAAACCAGGCCATGACCGTGCGCGAGCTGGCGCTGATGTATTTCCTGCAGGGCCAGTTCCAGGAGCAGGACCCCTGGCTGCGCCATACGCTGGGCTGGGAATTGTCGCGCCAGCTGGACCGTTCGCGCAGCGAGAGCGAGGCCAAGGTGCGCAAACTGGTGATGGCGCGGGATCTGGCCGAGGCCGCCACCGCCGCCTACCGCAGCGATGCCGAGATCATGGATCGCGAATTCTTTGGCGGCCGGCCGCTCCTGCGGAATGCGCTGCGCGACATGGAAAAACAATCCGCCCCGCGTGCGCCCTCGCTGGATCCGAGTCAGTTCTTCAGCCCCGAACATCTGCGCAATCTGACCGTCATGGCCAAGATCATCGAAGGTATGCTGGAACGGCAGGGCAAATGGCCCTCCTATTTCCACAGTCACCGGATCAAGGATATTGAGCGGCACAAGAATGCGCGTCTGGGGCTGGATGAAAATGGCGATCCGCTGGACCCCGAGGCGGAGATGCCGACCGTATCCGAGACCGCAGCGCCGCCCGCCACACAGAGCGCCGCCACCACATCTGACAGGCCGGCCCAGACACCACCGCCCGCCCGCGCCCTTGCACATGCCGCAGCCGCGGCTGCGCCACAGAAGGATCAGCCATGAATATCCGTTCCTCCCTTGCCGCGGTCATCGTGACCTATAACCGGCTGGACAAGCTGAAGCGCGTGATCGCCGCCCTGCAGGCACAGACCTGCCTGCCGGAACGGGTCTTTGTGATCGACAATGCCTCCACCGATGAAACCGGCAGCTGGCTGAGCCAGCTGCAGAAGGACGACCCCCGGTTTCAGCATGTGCGCCTGCCGGAAAACATCGGCGGCGCCGGTGGCTTTTACGAGGGCGCGCGGGTGGCCTATGAGGAAGGTTATGATTTCATCTGGTTCAGCGATGACGACGCCTATCCCGAGCCCAATGCCATTGAGCTGCTGCTGACCGGCATCAAGGATTTCGAGGCGCGGTTCACCTGGCGGCCGTCTTTTGCCTGTTCGGCGGTGAAATGGACCAATGGCGATCTCTGCGAGATGAACACGCCCTCAACGGTCTGGGACTGGCCGCGGTTCTACAGCCCCGAGACGCCCTATTTCCTGGTCGGCTCCTGCTCCTTTGTCTCGGTGCTGGTGCCGCGTTGGGCGATCCAGAAACATGGCTTTCCGATCAAGGAATATTTCATCTGGTACGATGACGCCGAATACACCCAGCGTATCGCCAAATCCTATCCCGGCATCTACTGCCCCAACAGCGTGGTGGTCCATGATGTGCCGGAAAACAAGGGCGTGAACTATTCGCTGGTGAACCAGGCCAATATCTGGAAATTCCGCTATGGTGCGCGCAATGAGGCCTCGTTCCGCCGCCGCGAACAGGGCTGGGCCGGGGTGGCGGTCTTTGCCCGCGGGGTGCGGCGGCAGATGCGCCAGGGCAATGTGGAGAAATCGCTGCGCCGTGAGGTCTACAAGGCGATCTGGCAGGGCTGCTCCTTCAACCCGCCGATCATCCGCCCCGACCCCGATACCGGCGTCTGAGGCGAGATCTGCCCGCAAAACCACCCGCAGCGCCGGATCCGCCGGACAGATGTATCACAGATCAAAAGGACAGGCAGGGAGCCCCCATGTCTCAGGACAGAGAGTATATCGATCAGGAGATCGCCCAGATCCGTTTCATCTATGAGACGCTCTACCCCGAGATCCCGGTCGAGGCCCATATGTGGTGGGAAGAGGCCAAGCTGCCGACCCCGGCGGTGCAGCCGCAGGATATGTCCTATGGCGCCGAGATGATGGCGCTGACCTATATTGGCAATCTGCGCACCGGGCCGCAGGAAACCCCGGCGCTGCCGGGCAAGCGGGTGTTTGTCACCATCCCCTCGCCGCGTCAGGTGGCGGTCCGCGAAAGTGCCGGCGGCGTGGCCTGGCACAAACGGCCGCGTAAATATCGCGCCATTCACGCGCTCTCGCCGATATTGGCGGAGCAGATGAAATACCAGATCGAGGCCCGGCGCTGGCGCAAGCTTCCCGCCCGGCATAAATTCTCCCGGCTGGCCTGTTCGCGTGGCATCTTCGAGACCCAGACGATGGCCCCTGAGGGGCGCCATGGCGGCAAGGAGCCGGCAATCCTGATCGGGTTGCACTGGCTGGATGTGGGCGGCGCCGAAAGCCTTGGCATCGACAGCATCCGCTGGGCGCTGGACGCCGGGTTGCGGGTGTTTGTCATGGTCGGGCAGGAAGGTCCCGAACGGCTGCTGGCCAAGCTGCCGGAAGATCCGCGCCTGCAGCTGATCCGCACCGATCGCTATCTGCCGCGCAGCCAGACCAGCGCCTTTGTCAGTCAGCTGATTGCGCAGGAAAACATCATCCTCACCCACAATCACCACTGTGTGCCGCTCTATGATGCGCTGCCGACGATCAAGTTGCGCCATCCGCATGTGGTCAATCTCGACAGCACCCATATCGTGGAATATGCCGATGGCGGCTATCCGCGGATTTCCGGTGTCTGGAGCAATTTTATCGACCATCACCATGTGATCAGCGGCGAGCTGGAGCGGTTCTACAAGGAACGCTTCCGGGTTTATGGCAGCAAGCTGGTGCTGGGGCGTCTGCTGGATGACAGCCGTCGCGGCGCTGACGTGGCGCCGGTGCGGATCCGCGCGGGCCAGACCCGCTGCCGCGTCGCCTTTGTCGGGCGGATGGTGCATCAGAAACGCCCGGTGGTGGCGCTGTCGATCATCCGGCGACTGCGGGCCTGGGGCAAACGCAACGGCGTGGATTTCCGCTTTGATATGGTGGGCGAGGGCCCCTATCGCGGCGCGGTGGAACATCTTTTGACCCGCTACCGTCTGGCGGATGTGGTGCATCTGCATCCCGCAGGCACCGATGTGCCGGCCCTTCTGGGGCAGAGCGATATCCTCCTGGTGCCGTCCTCGAACGAAGGGCTGGCGCTGGTCTGCTATGAGGCGATCGAGGCCGGCTGTGTGCCGATCTGTTCCGATGTGGGGGCGCAGGCGGAGATCTGCCCGCCGGAGACGCTGGTGGCCTGGTCGCCGCTGCAGGCGGTGCGCGAGAGTGTCGCGGTGGTGCAGCGGCTGTTGCGCGAGGAGGGTTTTGCCGAGGGGGTGGAGGCCGGCCAGCGCGCCCGGATGCAGGCCTTGCAGAATGACCCTTCGGCGCGCGAGGTGCTGTCGCAGCTGTATCGTGATGCGCTGGCGGCGGTCGCGGCGGAACAATCGCTTTCGAAAGACCCCGCCAAGCGTCGCAGGACCAAGAGCAAGGCCCCGGCATGACCCGCAGGCTGTGGCTGCATATCGGCTCGCATAAGACCGGATCGACCTCGTTGCAGACCGCGCTGCGGCAGGGGCAGAGCGACAAGACCCTGGGCGGCTGGAGCTATCTGCATGCAAGGCCGCGGGTGGATTTCAACCCGCTGGTGCGCTGCCATGGCATGGGCGCGGGCATGCACACCGAGTTGCGCTGGCCGTTTCTGGAGCGGCGCATGGCGGATGCCGATCATCGCGGCCATGGCGACTGTATCCTGTCCAGCGAGATGCTGTTCTGGCTGATGGATGTCGCGGATCTGGAGGCGCTGCGCCAGCAGCTGCGTGCGCATTTCGACGAGATCAAGGTGGTGGCCTATCTGCGCCGTCAGGATGCGCTGGCGCTGTCGCACCGCAAACAGGTGGTGATGGGGCGGGCGGCCTATCAGTTCTACGGCGCGCAGATCCGGGGGCTGCCCGAATTCCAGCCGCATATGATGCGCTATTTCGACTATGCCACCAAACTGGCGCGCTGGGAGCAGGTGTTCGGGGCCGGGAATGTCACCGTGCGCCGGTTCCAGCGCGCCAGTTTGGTGGGCGGCGACACGGTGCTGGATTTCTACCATCTGGTGGGGCTGACGCCGCCACCGGAGCTGCCGCAGGAAAATGCGGCCTGGTCGCGCAGCCAGCTCTTGGCGGGGCTGTGGTTGCGCCAGCGCGGCTATCCGCGCCAAAGCTTTGCCGAGGCGGTGCAGGAGCTGCCGGATGATGGCCGTCTGATGCCTGCGCGGGATGATGCGGCGGCGTTTCTGGCGCGGTTTGAGGCGATCAACCGGGCCTTGGCGGCGCGCTATGATCCGCAGGGGCCGGAGATGTTTTTTGACTGTGATCTGAGCCGTTACCCGGAACAGGGCAATGGCGAGGGGCTGGAAGGCGACGCGGTGGTGACGCCAGCGGTGCTGGCCGAGCTTGAATCGCGGGCGCGGGCGGAGATGGCGGCGCGGGAGCTGCCGCTGGATGCGCTGAACCCGGATGACCGGCTTTAGACCATCGCAGACCACCATACAGGCTACGACACAGACCATGACACAGGGCCACGACGCAGGCCACCCGGGCTGACCAGTGATCAGATCCCCCCTGCAGGAGATTGCGGGGGGATTTTTTATGCGGGCGCGGGGCCGGTCATGGGAGATCAGGTCAGAGATCAACCCGGATCTGCGCAAAAGAAAAGGCCCCGCAAAGCGGGGCCTTCCCTAAGACATGTGACAGCGCCAATTAGGCGAACACGAAGTCCAATTCACCGAGGCTGGCCAAGGTGACGTTGTCGAGAGTGACCGAGGTGTCTGCGTCGATTTCGATGACAACACCAGCACCACCGGCGCCCAGTTCGTAAGCGTTTGCCATTACGTCTGCGACGCTTGTGTAACCCAGCTCAGAGACATCCATCTTGTCGTCGCCAACGATGAAGTCAGTCACAGTCGTGGTGCCTGTGGCTGCCTTCAGGACGAAGACGTCGTTACCGTCGCCACCTGTCAGGACGTCTCCGTCACCTTTGCTGGTGTAGAGGAAGTCTTTGCCGTTGCCACCGTCTAGGCTGTCAGCGCCTTCGCCACCACGCAGAACGTCGTTGCCGTCGTCACCTTCCAGAGTGTCGTCGCCGTCACCACCGCGCAGTTCGTCGTTGTCGTTGCCGCCAGTTACGCTGTCGTCGCCGGCACCACCGAAGATCAGGTCTTCACCGTCACCACCTGTAACGGCCACGTCGTCGCCGTTGCCAGCAAAGATGGTGTCGTTGCCAGCGCCACCGTCCAGATCGTCTGCATCACCACCGCCACGCAGAACGTCGTTGCCGTCACCACCATCGATGGTGTCGTCACCTGCGCCACCGCTCAGGGTGTTGTTACCTGCAGTTGCGCCTGTGTCAGTGCTCTCGTCCAGAGTATCTGCACCATCGCCACCAACCAGAACGTCGTCGCCTGCGGCGCCAACCAGAGTGTCGCCGCCGTCGTCGCCGTTCAAGGTATCGTTGCCATCACCACCGGTCATGTCATCAGCGCCGTCGCCACCGGACATCAGGTCGTTGCCTGCCAGACCATCAACGTTATCAACACCGTCAGTGCCTTCAAATACGTCGTCGGCAACTGTGAACGGAATAGTGGAATTCCATGTAACGCTTACGGTGCGCTGCTCACCTGTGGTGCTGTCTGCGACAACAACATCATATGTAAATGTTGCTTCTTCGCCGACGTTGCCCTGTGCGGCAATTGCTGAAGTGTTAGCAGTGAAGGTCACTTGCTCTGCAGCACTATCTACAACAAATGCGCCAGAAGCGTTGGTGAAGGACGAGCCGACGGTTGCGATTGCTTGGCCGTCAACGCTGATGATTGAGTCGGCAGTGAATTCGCTGGTGGAAGCGCTTGTACCGGTCCAGTCGTATTCTTTGATGGTGGTCAGCGTTGCCGCTGCGCCAGAAGCAGCTGCACCAGGTGCGATTGTGCCAGAAGACGCCACACCCGCTTCAAGGGTCACACCATCGTTGAAGGTCACAGAGGTGAAGCCACCGGTCAGGGTTGCGGCGGTCGCCGGTGTAGCGTTGTCATCGTCGATGGTCCAAGTGTCGGTGCCAGCGTCGTAGGACACTTCTTCGCCTGCGCCGTCAACCAGCGAGTCGAGATCGTCGTTCTCGAGGGTCAACGTGTTGGCACCACCGTTGCCGTTCAGGTTTGCTGTAAAGCCCAGAGAGTCGGTCAGTGTAACCGCATCGTCACCAGTTGTGCCGGCTACGAAAGTTGCGCCGCCTTCTACTTCAATATTAGCCATTTTCTACTCCGTAGTAATGCTCGTCGATTTCTGCGAACAAACGCGCCTGCCTTATGCCCGCAAAGGTTTTACCGCTCTCTGTCTCTCTGGATGGGGGTCTGTTGTCAAGGAAACTTGCGCCAGAGGGGTCAGGAATTGCGGAGATGTCGAAATCGTGCCCTTCCCGCCACGCCGCGGGGGGAGGGCACGGCGGGGATTTCTGGTGGTGCCACCCATTTTAAGGGTTGAAAAGGCGGAGTCTTTTTGCAAACTCTATGCCCCATAGGGGGTGCGTTGCGGCGGGCCTGCGGGAGCTATTGTGGAATGGCCCCTATTTTTGCGGTAGAACTTGACGTTTTGCGAAGATCCTGCGCATTTTGTTAACTCTTTGTTAATACATCCTATGAGGGTAGGGAATTCCTGACCCCTGCCATTCCCTCTCCTTCAGGGTGTGTGGTTTTTGCCACCATGGCCGGACAGGCTTTTCATTTATCAACATTCCGCCCCGGCGTTTTAAATGACGCGCGCGATTTCTTTCACATTTTATTCGCGCAAAGAGAGCTTTGATTTAAATTAATCGGCTTTTTTCGGGGCAATCTCCGCCATATGCCGTCGAGAGTTTCACTTTTTCCACACTACGCCCTTTGGTGTAGGAAGGTGGTAGCGCCCCGATGCGGGGAAAAACCGGTCAAATCCGGCCAGATCTGACGCAAGGGCAGCTGCGCGGACAGAGAATCTCTGGCCCGCTGCCGGGGCTGTGTCCCTGTTGGAGCAGGCCAGAGCAGGCCGGGGGAATCGCGAGGGCGGGCCGGCTGGGGGGCGGTGGTTCGGGGCGGTCAGCAGGCTGCCGGGGCTTG
Organism: Phaeobacter sp. JH20_02; assembly: GCF_048056915.1. NCBI lineage: Bacteria > Pseudomonadati > Pseudomonadota > Alphaproteobacteria > Rhodobacterales > Roseobacteraceae > Phaeobacter > Phaeobacter sp. JH20_02. The sequence goes on from NZ_JAYMVP010000012.1 coordinate 64,080, forward strand.
CGGCAGGCACATGCCCCGGGGTGGCCGCTGCATGCCGGTCAGCCGTAGCAGCGGCTCACCAGCTGGTGCAGGCGGGCGTCGTTGCGGCTTTTCTCGCCGACGATATTGCGCACCGCATCGGGGATCTCTTCGGCGGCTTTTGCCGTGCTGCCGGTGTTCTCGCGATGCTCGGCCAGTTCGGCCGCAAGACCGTGGCTGCGGCGGAAATGCTGCAGGCTGGCGCCCAGATGTTCGGTCACGCCGATAAAGCTGTAGTAGCGGTTCAGCTTCTCCAGCGCGTGATCAAAGGAGTAGAAGGCGCCGGTCATCAGCGACAGCTGATAGTCCAGCGGCAGCGCCTGGGCATAGGCCTCCAGCGTCGGGTAGCGGGCGGCAAAGGCCTCGTGCTGGGGGTGTTTGTCGGAGGTGTTGTAGCGGTAGTTGGACACGAAGCGGTCCAGCGGATCGCGGATGATGGTGGCGCATTTCAGCGGCAGTTCCTGATGGCGCCAGTACATGACGTCGGACCATGCGAAATGCCCCATCAGCACCTGACGGCAGGGGTTGGCCTCATCGCTGCGCCGGTAGAGCGCCTTGCGCGTCTTGTTGCGGAAGGACTGGTTGGTGTTCTCCCAGGAGACCGGGTGAAAAATGTCAAAAGCCGCCTGCAGCGCCTTGCCCACCGACATGCCCGCGGTCTTGGGGATATGCATGAACAGGATCACGTCATTGAGGTCGTGATAGGCCTCTGGCGCCACCAGCCGGGGTGCAAACCGAGCCTCAAAGGCGGTCTCGGCAACGGTCTTGATACCGGAGGTCTGAGAGGAAACCTGTGACATGATAAGGGCTTGCTCCACGTTGGGCGGCAGGTGCCGGATGCGCTGTCGGGCCTTAGCGAAGGGGGGGCTGGATGTCAATCTGAGCAGCGGGGAGGCGGCCGGTTTGCGCCCCCCCTGTGGCAGGGCGGCTGCCTGCGGGCGGCCAGTGATGCCGCGCCGCCGCGCCTGCCGCCTATTCTATGAGGAACGGGGAGAGCTGTTTGACAAGGCTCCGGCGGCTGTGCTTTTGACCCTGTGCAGAGATGCCCGGAGGACAGGGGCGCCCATCGCCATTGGCAGGAGCCATTGTGCATCCGGGCGTGTCCGGGCATATCCCCCTGATCCCGGCTCGCTCTGCCCAGATCTTTCTTGCGGGTGGCCGGGTCTCTTGGACTTCTTACTTTTGGTTGCCCGTCCGGGTGACCCAGACAAAGGCAATACGTCAATGGCACGCACCTCGGCACAGCAATCAGGATCGGCGCATAAGGCGGGGCTGGCTGAGATCCGCAAGGCCCGCAGGGGCAACCGCGGCGCCTTCTGGCTGATCGGCCTGTTCAGCTTCTTTGCCAATCTGCTGATGCTGACCAGCCCGCTTTATATGATGCAGGTCTATGACCGGGTGCTGGGCAGCCGCTCGCTGGAGACGCTGGTGGCGCTGACGGTGCTGGCGGGATTCCTGTTCCTGATCATGGGCATTCTGGATTACGTGCGCGGCCGGATCCTGGCACGGGTCGGGGCGCGGTTCCATGACCAGCTGGAAACCCGGGTGTTCAATGCGGTGCAGGACAAATCGGCGGCCGGCTTCAATGACGACATCGCCAAGGTGGGGCTGCGGGATCTGGAGGCGATGCAGAAGGCGCTCTCCTCTCCTATTGTTTCGGCCTTTTTCGATCTGCCCTGGACACCGCTGTTTCTGGGGCTGATCGCGGTGTTCCATCCGCTTCTGGGTCTGCTGGCGCTGATCGGCGGTGGCGTGCTGGTGGCTTTTGCCCTGGCCAATCAGATGATTTCCAAGGCGCCGGTCGAGAATGCCAGCATGATGGCCGCCTCGGCGCATCAGGTCTCGGACGGGATGCGCAACAATGCCGAGCTGATCCAGGGGCTGGGAATGCGCCGTGCGGCTTTTGCCAAATGGCGGATGCTGCGCAGCCAGGCGGTTGGATCTGAGCTGAGCGCGGCGGATATGACCGGTGGGTTCAGCACCGCCACCCGCACCTTCCGGCTGGCGCTGCAATCGGCGATGCTGGGCACCGGCGCCTATCTGGTGCTGACCGAAGGGCTGACACCGGGGGTGATGATCGCCTCCTCCATCATCATGGGCCGGGCTCTGGCTCCGATCGAGACGCTGATCGGTCAATGGGCTCTGGTGCAGCGCGCCCTGCAGGCGCAGGAGCGGCTGGCGCAGATGCTGAGCGAAACCCCGGAGCGCCCGGCGCCGATGAAGCTGGCCCGCCCGGCCGCCAAGCTGGAGGTACAGGGCGTGGCCCTGGTGCCGCCGGTGGCGCCGGGGCAGGTGGCCAAACCGGTCCTGCAGGGGCTGAATTTCAATATCCAGCCCGGGCAGGCGCTGGGGGTGATCGGGGCCTCTGGGGCGGGGAAATCCTCGCTGGCGCGGGCGCTGATCGGCGTCTGGCACCCGGTCTCGGGCAAGATCCGCCTCGATGGGGCGGCGCTCAATCAATATGACATGGATGATCTGGGCAGCTACATCGGCTATCTGCCGCAGCAGGTGACGCTGTTTGACGGCACCATTGCCGAAAACATTGCCCGGCTGTCGATGATGCCGGATCCCGATCAGGTGGTGGCTGCCGCCCGCAAGGCCGCGGTCCACGACATGATCCTGCAATTGCCGCAGGGTTATGACACGCCGGTGCGGGTGGCCAGCACCCGGCTGTCGGGTGGGCAGGTGCAGCGCATCGGCCTGGCGCGGGCCCTTTACGGCGATCCGGTGCTTCTGGTGCTGGATGAGCCGAACTCCAACCTCGACAATGAAGGCAGCCAGGCGCTGAACCTGGCGGTGGCCCATGCCAAACAGGACGGCCGTGCGGTGGTCATCATGGCGCATCGCCCGGCGGCGATTCAGCTCTGCGACCTGATCCTGATCCTCGACAACGGGGCGCAGCGGGCCTTTGGGGCCAAGGATGCGGTGCTGCGTGAGCATCTGCAGAACCCGCAGGCCGGCCAGCAGAAACCGGCCCCGAAACAAGCCCCGAAACAGGCTACAGTGCAGGTCGCAGCACAGGCAACAGAAGACGATGCGGCACAGCTGCCGCAGGAGGCAGCCACTTCGGCCCCGGAAACGCCGGTCCAGAAACAGCCGTCTCCGAAACAGGCAGAGGCAAAAGCATGAGCGATACATCCAAATCCTACCCGATCCGTGGGCTGACCATTGCCGGGCTGCTGGCGCTGGGGCTGCTTGTAGGCGGCATTGGCCAATGGGCGGCGACGGCGGAAATCTCCGGTGCGGTGATTGCCTCCGGTTCCATCAAGGTGGAGCAGAACCGGCAGGTGGTGCAGCACCCCTATGGCGGCGTTGTCGACGACGTGCTGGTGAGCGAGGGCGATCTGGTCGAGGAGGACGCGCTGTTGCTGCGGCTGGAGCCGTCGGAGCTGCTGGCCGAACGGCAGATCGTCGAAGGTCAGCTGGCCGAAACCCTGGCCCGGCGCAGCCGCTACAGTGCCGAACGCGACGAGGCCGAGGACATCACCTTTGCCGAGCTGCTGTTCGAGCTGAGCGGCACCCATGTGCAGACCGAAGAGCTGATCAACGGTCAGAAACGCCTGTTTGAAGCGCGCCTGGTCAATCTGCGCGCCCGCATCAGCCGCCTGCAGGAACGGATCGGCCAGATCCAGAGCCAGATCGACGGCATCGAGGCGCAGCAGTCGGCGCTGCAGGAACAGCTGGTGCTGATCGGCCAGGAGCTGGAAAACCAGCAGAGCCTGCTGGCACAGGGGTTGGCACAGTCCAGCCGGGTGCTGTCGCTGCAGCGCGAACAGTCACGGCTGCGCGGTCAGGCCGGGGCGCTGACCGCCCAGAAGGCCCAGGCCGAAGGGCAGGTGACCGAACTGGGTCTGGAGATCCTCAACCAGAAAAGCGCACGGCGCGAAGAGGCGATCACCACCCTGCGCGACCTGCAGGTGCGTGAGCTGGAGCTGATCGAACGGCGCAATGTGATCCTGCAGCGGCTGTCCCGGCTGGAGGTGCGCGCCCCGGTGGCGGGGGTGGTCTATGATCTCAATGTCTTTGCCCGCAAATCGGTGATCCGGGCGGCGGATCCGCTGATGTATCTGATCCCGCAGAGCCAGCCGCTGGTGATTTCGGCGCAGGTGGCGCCGTCGGACATTGATCAGGTCTATCTCAACCAGCCGGTCAGCCTGAATTTCTCCAGCTTCAACCAGCGCACCACGCCGACGCTGTTTGGCACGGTGAGCACGGTATCGGGCGATTCCTTTGTCGATCCGCAGACCGGGCGCAGCTATTACGTGGTCGAGGTGCGGCTGAACAAAGGCGAGGCCGCCCGCCTGCCCGAGGGCAATGTGCTGGTGCCGGGGATGCCGGTGGAGACCTTTATCCAGACCAACAGCCGCACGCCCTTTGCCTATCTGTTGCAGCCCTTCACCGATTATCTCAACCGCGCCTTCCGCGAGAGCTGAGCCTGTCTGCCCGGCTCTCGCCTCCCTCCTGCCGATCCGGACAGGGGGATATGCCGGGGGGACATGCGGGCGGAAAATCGGCTGCCACTCCGTCGCAACATGTTTTAGACTGACGCGACCCCGCGCCAAGATACCAGCAAGTTACCAGGGCGCGGCTGATCGCATGAGATTTAAGGATAGCAGAT
>NZ_JAYMVP010000013.1:0-3040 GCF_048056915.1 Phaeobacter sp. JH20_02
CCTAGACTCTCTTATGGGGCATGCGTGTGGCGGATTGGCAGCCGTTGTTTTGCGAACGCTCGCAGCAAGTCCCTCTCCCTCACGCGAGAAGGAGACGTATGAAAAGGCCCTGGCTGAATACGAGGAGGCGCTTGCAGCCGCTGGCCGTTCCAACGACCAAGAAATCTGGGGAACGGCACAGATGAATCTTGCACGCCTGTATTCCGAGAAAGCAAAGAGGGATGATACCACGCACCATGAAGCTCAGTTTCTGAGGGTCCGCTCAATTTCCAGCTACTTGGCAGCCATTGAAACTTATCCTGAAGTCCAATTTCCTCAACCCTTTGCGGAGGCACATTTCGAATTGGCAGAAACTCTTTTTGATCATGGTTTGCAGGCCGAAGATGCGTTGTTTGAACTGTATTTCATGCGTGCCATCCACTCCTTCACTCAGGCAGCCGAAATCTTCACTGAACAAACCGATCCCCAACGATGGGCGCATATACAATGCAGACTTGGCAGCATCTTCGGAAATCATGCTCGACGAGCAAACCCCGATGTTGCAGAGCACGACTTAGAGAAGGCTATTTATTGTTTTGAAGAAGGAGTACGAGTCTTTACATTGTGCGGTTACACCGAAGGGGTCAAATCCAGCGAAAAGAACATTGGCCTTCTAAAGGAGCAGCAGAAACGCCTAAACCTTGGCGAATAGGCACGCTCAGAAGGTCGGCGGGATGCACACTATTGATCGGGAGCCGCTTCTACTCGAGCAAGGGTGGCAAGAATGAGATTTCGTCAATTCTTGCTGCGGCTTTGAAGATTGCACCCTTTAAGCTGGAGTTACCCTCTGCTCTCGCAAACATCCTCTGGAGCAAGTCCAAAATATCTTGGATGTGTTCGAAATCGGCTGGCAACCCCGCAATCGCCCGAGCAATAGCAGGGTCTTCATGCGTATCTTCTAAATCGTCAATTTCCCCTTGCTGGATTTTCTCCACAATGAGAGCAGCTTGGCCGGATGCTTGTTTGAAAGCGCTTCGCTGGCCCCGTAGTCGTTCAAGTGTATTTGCCTTCGAGTTGGCGTAAACGGCGTCTGTCTGTGACAAGGCCTCAACTGCATCATCAATTGAGACGCCAGCCAGGCCGATGAAATAGAATATGGGAAGCCACTGACGTTGCACCAAAGCCGCCTCGCGAACGAACTCCATTGGTGAACGCGCGTGTTCCTGAGCAAGGAATACCAGCAGAACCGTGTCCGCAGTCAAGACACGGTTTTCGATCCGTTCGCGAATTTGCCCGTCAGGATCGATTGCTCGGACATCGCCGATAAGGCGTAAAGCGGGAGCACCTTCGACTTCTTCAAACTCCCCTTCACGGATGAATTCCAACTGATCTGCTAGGTCTCGATCAATCATCACTTTGGTGTCGTCGGCCTCAATGGTCCCCTCACGGGTATCGACTATCAGTGAGTTTTGAAGCCCGATCTCTGCGACACGCTGTGCCGACCTTAGAAGTTTCGACTGACTAGCTTGGTCACGTTCACGCAACAATATGAGTAGATCACCGGCGCTGATTTTCGCTGACTGACCCGGTGAGCGAAACAGGATTGCACCACTTTCGAGCCCGTCGCCGTCTCGACTGACGATTATGGGCGGTTCGGCATATTTTTCGACATAGATTACTCCAACATTCATTCCACCAATCTCAATCGTGGTCTTAATAAAGTCCGGAGTGGGAGTAAGATAGGTTTTAACCTTCTGGCTAATCTGCACAATATCAGTGTTTTGAAAATTGTTGTCCGCCAAACCGACAACTTTGCAGTCTGCATCTTCAACACCGATGAATACAAAGCCCCCTTTGTTGTTTGCCAAGGCAGCAATGGCTTTGATGACGGGCGTCATTTTCTTTGGGTTGAACGTCTCTTTACACTCCTGTTGAGCTGTTTCCCCGTCACGTAGCCTCCAACTCCCGTCAGCATGTTGTTCGAATAGCGCTGCTGCACGTTCAGAGATTGTAGGCGGCTTTGCGTCCTGTTCGTTGACGGCAATGCCGACAGAGGCAGCTTTAAAGTTGTTCAGGAAAGCATCAAGCGCTTGGTCAGTTGCCTGTGGAACTTGGGGGCCGTAGCTCCCGTTTCGGATCTGGCTTATCCTACCGGAGTTAACAGGGCGGTCTTGGCGATTGAAATAAAACTGAATGTCCACGTTCCGCTCGCCTCGCGCCAGCAAGGCTTTGATCAAACCAATTTCTTCGTCCGTGATGCTCCGAGCCATTTTGTGTACCTTATGTCTTTCGAAAAAATGGATACGAGCACTTTGAAGCACTACGCGCAGGTTGCAAGCTCTTGTTTTCGGGAGGAGATTTGGTTCGCGGTCCGCAAACTTATTAAGGGTTGGGTTCAGGTCAGGCACGCATCCATTGTTTTCTTCAGGCCGAGAGCCAAATCCTGAAAGGTTGCTTGCTGTAGGGCAACTGCCATTTGAGCAAAGCGCAGCGAAGGTCCGGTTGCTGCCCTACCTGCATGCGAACCCGTCGCGGCTATGCGACAGGCCCGAGGTCCGCTTCGGGCTGGGCTGCGGTGATCCCATGATAGGCGTAGGTACGGGATCTACTGCAACTTTGGTGCTGCAACGCCGTAAGTCGGTAGTGAGCCCATTGTTACGATGCAGCTTTAGTCCTATTTATATGACCGGCGTATGTAACACTTGAGGTTGGTGCGAGTTAGTATGGTGGGACTTCGATCTCTTTTCGGGTGGTTCTCAAGCAAATTCCTTGAGCGGAAGACCGACAACCCACTGATATCATTTCTTCAAACTCTTGGAGTACTTTCGCTGTTCGCCTTAGGTTTCTTCATCGCATATCTGCGCTTCACCAGAACTTAAAATTATACGCAACATACTTTCGTAAGATGAACCCAACGGCAGGAAAGTCCCACATCCCGTTCGTTCGATGATGGTTAGCGGCTGCACGTGCGGCGAAGGTCTGTTCCTGCCATCGCTCATGCAGCATTGGATCGCCGCCCGACTGCCAGACCCCGAGACTTTGCAAAGGTCACTAACTGCGC
>NZ_JAYMVP010000014.1:0-109758 GCF_048056915.1 Phaeobacter sp. JH20_02
CGGCGCGCAAAAGGACGCGCAATCGAGGCGATCTGGTCCGAGAAAGTCCGGCGCGGGCAAGCGGGCGCCAAGCATCGCCAACGACAAACCGCGAGATCAACCGTTACCTCGTCTCCATGCGCGGGATAATCCTGCAGCCGTCGACGCCGCCAGCCGTGACGTCGTGGTGAATGCAATCCACAGTCTGGGCAGATGCCGTTTGGTGTCAGACTGCCCGATACAATCCACCCGCCGGATTCACTTCGCTCAACGCTTTGAACCGAAACATCGCTCCCGGGCGACCAGTGGTGCTTCGAAATCATGACTATCCCTCCTGAATTTTCCAGTCTCAGGATAGTGGTGCCACACAAATTGAGGATGACCCTAAATAAGGGCTACGCGACACTACCTCAAACTGGAGGATGAAACCGGTCGCAGGTCAAAGCTTGGCGTACACATAGCCGGTGGCCAAAATTGGCTCGGCTGCGTGGGCCTCAAGCGGATTGTCGAACCGTCTTGGTTCAAGCTAAATTTTTCTGACAATGCGCATAGGTCAAAAACTCGCAAACACGTCTCAAGCAAAACGCTGCCTGCGACATGTACTCGTCATCATAGCCCGCATCGTTTTCCAGGACGCTGAGCAGCGCGCACGAGGTTCCGGTGTCTGTATCGACAAGCAGGAACTGCCCGCCATAACCGGCATGACCCAACAGGCGTCCGTTTGTCATCAAATGGCCGGAGTAACGCAGCCAGTCGCGTGGCGGTTTCAGGCTTGGCGCTGCACGCGCCAAGCAATACCGCAGGTAACCGGCGTTCGGATACGGCCCGTCGCCCGATTTCCCCGCAAACAGCAGACCGAACCGCGCAAGATCGCGCGCGCTCAGGCAGCCGCCACCGGAAAATGCGGGCAGCTGTTCGGGGCTGAGGCTGATGTGAAACGCGCCCTCATAGCCCGCCGCGTCGGCGATTTCCTCGACCAGCCTGGCCAGCGGCACCGGCGACACCGCCGCCGCGATCAGGGTCAGAACATCGGTATTGGCCGATTTGTATTCGGCAAAGGCGGGTGGCGGGCCGGGCCTGAACCCGGTGATCCCAGCGGCGAACTGGGCCAGGCTCGGCTCGGGCGCGCCCTCGGGTGGCAGCCGCCAGCCAAGCGCGATTTCCTCGGTATAACAATCCGATAGAGGGTCTGAATAGTCCTCGGAAAAGTCATTGCGCACCGCCATGTCCAGCAAGGCCCCCACCGGGGCGTCTGCATAGCCAGTGCCGATGTCCGGCAGGTAGTCCGAGACCGGGGCATCGAGCGATACCAGTTCCTGCTCCAGCAAGTGGCCAAAGATCAGGTGGATATGCAGCTTGGTCACCGATTGGATCGAATGCGGCGCGGTGGGGCTGAAATCGCCCGCCGCGGCCTCGAAGATCAGAGTGCCGCCGCGCAGGCAGCAAAAGGCGGAAAAAGCGGGATGCGCCAGCAGCGCCCGCAGTTCCGGCAGGGCCGCCGGCAGGTCGATCGGGGACGGCGCCAACGGCAGCACGTTGCGCGACCGCACCATCAGCGCGCGCCGGAACAGGCGGTGTGCGTTATGGAACCCGTGGCGGCGATGGGCGGGGCGGTTCCAGCGTTGCTTGTTGCTGTCATCGACGGCCAGATCGGGGTTTGGAACGCGCGCGTGCATGGCTAGTCCCTGGCCACGCGATGCAAAAGCACGTCGATGGCCACCACCCGGTCAGGATAGATGAAAAGCGGGTTGATCTCGACCTCGGCGATCTCGGCGCAGTCTTGCAGATAGGCATCCGACAGGGCGTGAATGGCGCCAGCGACCTCTGTCAGATCGGTGGACGGACGCCCCCGATAACCGCATAGTAGCGGTGCCAGGCGCAACCCCGCAAGCCCGCGCTGCACCTCCTCGACGCTGCAAGGCAGAAGCAGCGTCACCGCATCGCCCAGAAGCTCGACCAGAACGCCGCCGCTGCCAAGCACCAGCGCATGCCCGAACTGCGGGTCGCGCCGCAGGGTCAGGATCAGCTCGGCCAGCGGGGGCGGCGACATCGCCTCGACCAGGAAACGGTCGGTGACCGCATCCGGGTCATAGGCAGCGACCGCGCCGGGCATTTGCGCAAGCGCCGCTTGCAACTCGGCCGGGTTGGCAAGGTTCAGCGCGACGGCCCCGGCCTCGGTCTTGTGGGCCAGGCGCGGGCTCATCATCTTGAGCGCGACCGGAAAACCGATTTCCGCTGCCGCGCCCGCCACCTCGCGGGCGGTAACGGCACGGCCCTCGGGCACCGCACCCCCTGACCCGCGCAGCCAGTCCTTGCCGATATCTTCGGTCTGCCCAACCAAGTTGGCTGGGGCCTGCGGTGGCAGCAGTGGCGCGGGCCTTGCGGACAGGATGCGCGCTCGCGCCGCGCTCCAGCCTGCCGCGTCACGGATGGCGTTCAGAGCCTCGTGAATGCCCTGCATCGGGGCGACGCCCTGCTCGATCAGCATCCGGCGGGTCCCTGCATCCATGTTCTCGGGAATGGTGGCCAGGATCGCGGCGGGAATCTGTTGTTCGCTGGCGGCGCGGGCAAAGGCTCCGGCGTCGTTCAGATAGAACACCTTTGAATCGTCCAGCCCAGCGGCGGGGTAATCTTGTACCAGAACCGTGAAATCGGGCGCTAACGCTTCCAGTGTTCGGGAAAACACCGGATAGGTGTGTTCAGACTGGCCCCAGATCGGCGTGGTGTAGTCCAGCGGATTGGACACTGTGGCAATCTCGGGCAGCAGGGTCTCCAGCCCGGCGCGATCCGCGCCCTCAATGGCCGGAAAGCTGAGCCCGATCTTTTCGGCGTGATCGGCCAGCATCGTGGCCCCACCGCCCGAACAGGTGAACCCCGCAACCCGCGCACCGCGCGGCGCGCCGGTCACGCACAAGAGCTTGAGCGTTTCAAGAAACTGCGACGGGTTGCTGACCGAGATCACGCCGCAGCGGGCAAAGAGCGCCTCGTAAAGCTCGTTCGCTCCGGACAGCGAGCCGGTATGGCTGATCGTCAGCGCGGCACCGATCCGGGAACTGCCGGATTTCAGCGCCACGACCGGCACACCGCTATCCAGCGCTCGCAGTGCTGCGCGCTCGAACCGGGCGACATCCTGCAAACCCTCGATATGCAGGCCGATGGCGCGCACCGCCGGGTCACTCGCAAAAGCGTCCAGAAAATCCTCTTGCCCCAGAACCGCCTGATTGCCCGCCGACACCATATAGGCCATCGGCAGCGAGCGCTGGCTCATGGTGATATCGGACGAGAACATGCCCGATTGGGTGATGATGGCCGCACCATATCCCGGCGACCAGCCGCCATGTTCAAACGACCACAGCGCCGAACTGCCCACATAGTTGATCAACCCATAGCAATTGGGCCCGATCAGCGCCATGTCGCCCGCCGCGGCGATCAGCGCCCGTTCGGCGGCCGCATCGCCGGTTTCCTTGAACCCGGCGGAGAAGCAGACCACACCGCCCACACCCATCGCCGATAACTGCCCCAGCGCGCCTGTAACAGCGGCGGCGGGAATGGCCAGATAGACCGCATCGGGGGCCTCGGGCAGATCGGCGATGGTGGGAACGCAAGCCACGCCTTCCAGCGTGTCACGTTTGGGGTTTACCGCCCACATCTGCCCAGCAAAGCCGCGCCTGCGCGCCTCGCGAATGGCAATTGCCGCATCACGCCCACCGATGAAGGCAATATGGCGCGGTGTCAGAAGGCGCCGGAAATTCTCACGCTGCGCCGGTCTCATGCACCAAGTGGCCTCAGCATCGAACGGGTGATGATATGGCGCTGGATCTCGCTGGTGCCGTCCCAGATCCGTTCCAGCCGGCTGTCGCGCCAGAGCCGCTGGACCGGCAATTCTTCCATCAGACCCATGCCGCCGAAGATCTGCACCGCGTCATCAGCGATCCGGCCCAGCATTTCCGAGCAGAAGACCTTGACCATCGCCGCGTCCTGATCGGCCATCCGGCCCGATTGGTGGCGGGCAACCGCATCGGTCACCATCAGGTTGGCCGCGCGCAGGTTCATCGCCCCGTCCGCCAGCCGGAACCCGGTCGCCTGGAACGAACCGATCGGCTGGCCGAACTGGCGGCGATTGGCGGCCCATTCGGTCGCCATGTCCAGAATGCGCTCGGCCTTGCCGCAGCAGGACGCCCCGACCCAGATGCGCCCCATGCCCAGCCATTGCCCGGCGATCTCGAACCCCCTGCCCTCTTCGCCCAGGATCTGGCCGGGGCCGAGGCGGACATTGTCGAAATGCAGCTCGAATGTCTTGTAGCCGCGATAGCTGACCGATCTTGTGCCCTCGCGACAGACGAAACCCGGGGTGCCCACATCGACCAGAAAGGCGGTGACGCGCTTGCGTGGCCCGCGCGGGGTGTCATCGGCACCGGTGGCGGCAAAGACGATGGCGAAATCGGGCATGCTGGGGCCCGAGATGAAATGCTTGGAGCCGTTCAGGATCCAGTCGCCGCCAACACGGCGGGCGTTCGATTTCATGCCCATCGCATCCGACCCGGCGTCGGGCTCGGTCAGGGCGAACAATTCGCGTTTCTCGCCGCGCACGCAGGGCAGCAGGTATTTCTCGCGCTGGTCGCCATCGCAGGCCAACAGGATCTCGGTCGGGCGGGCGGCCCAGCTGTGCAGGGCATGGGAGGTCCGGCCGTATTCTTGCTCGATGATGCGCTGTGTCGACAGTTCAAGACCGCCGCCGCCAACCTCTTCAGGCAGGTTGCAGGCAAAAAGGCCAAGTTCTTGCGAACGCGCCTCGATCCGCCGGCCGATCTCTTCGGGCACATAGCCCAGGCGGTCGACCTCGTCCTCGTGCGGCATCATCTCGGTTTCCACGAACTTGCGGACCGTGGCGGTCAGCAATTCGTGTTCGTGGCTGGTTTCCATGTTCATTTCGGAACCTTTCTCAGCTTCTGCTTCCGCCGGCATTGCGCCGCGACAATATGGCCGAAACGACAAAGGCGATGGCCGTGATCGCGATCAGGACCACGGCCGCGGCGGCCACGGTCGGGTCGGTATTTTCACGGATGCCGTTCCACATGCGGCGCGGCAGCGTGTAGACGCTGAACTTGGAGATGAAGAGCGTAACGACAATCTCGTCCCAGCTCAGGATGAAGGCAAAAAGCGCGCCGGCAAAAACCCCGGGCCGGACCGAGGGCAGGATGACCCGCCGCATCGTTGTCCAGTTCGACGCGCCGAGGTTCTTGGACGCCTGTTCCAGCCTGGGATCGAAAGTGGCCAGCGAAGCGCTGACCGTGATCAGGACCATGGGTGCGGCCAGGATCGTATGGGCCAGGATCAGGCCGGGATAGCTGTCCAAGAGGCCGAGTGGGATCCAGAGCCGGTAGAAGGCCATGGCCGAGATGATCTGGGGAATGATCAGCGGTAGCAAGAGGAAGGCGCGCACAAGTTCGCTGTATTTCGACGAAACCCGCCACAGGCCAATGGCGCAGAGCGTGCCCAGAAAGGTGGCCAGCACCGAGGTCGACAGCGCGATGACCCCGCTCTGGAAGAAGCTCGTGAGCCATTCCTCGCTGGTGAACAGGTTCTGGAAATGCCGAAGCGACAGTTCGTCCTTGGGCATCGACAGAAACCGCTTGGGCGTCAGCGAGACCGGGATGGCGATCAGGGCCGGGGTTACCAGAAACAGCAGCAGGACCCAGGCACCGGCACGGTTGAACTGGGAAAAAAGACCCGGTCTCATCGTGTGCTGCCTCCGAAGACCGTGCTAAGCTTCATGAAACGCGACATGATCCAAAGCAGGGCGAGAACTCCGGTCAGCATCAGCGCCGCCAGCATCGCAGCCGTGCCCCATTTCAGGGTGACGAGCAGCTGGACCGAGATGTACTCGGCCACCATCAAGACCTTGCCCCCGCCCAGCACTGCCGGAGTGACATAGAACCCGAGGCTGAGGATGAAAACCAGCAGGGTCGAGGCAACAATTCCGGGCAGGGTCAGCGGCAGGTAGATGCGCCGAAAGGTCTGGCTGCCGCTGGCACCGAGATTGCGCGAGGCATCCATGACCCGGCTGTCCAGAGATTGCATACTCACAAGCAGCGGCAGCACAGCATAGGGGATCATGTAGTGCACCATGCCGATCAGCACCCCCAACTCGTTGCGCATGAAGGCGATCGGGGCTGAGATCAGACCAAGTGACTCCAATGTGCTGTTGACCAGCCCCCGGTTGCCCAGCAGCATCAGCCAGGAAAAGGTCCGCACCAGGATCGAAATCCAGAACGAGACCAACAAGAGTGTCAGCATGTAGTTCTTCTGCCGCTGGTGGCAGTGCACCATCGCATAGGCGATGGAATAGCCCAATGTCACGCTGAAGACAGTCGTGATCACGCAGATACGCAGGGTGGTCCAGACGATCCGCAGCAGCGAGTCGCTTTCATAAAGTTTGCGATAGTTGCCAAGTCCCGGTTCGGGATCGGTCACACTCAGCCACATGATGTTCAGGATCGGGCCGAGATATAGCGCAATCACAAGCACCAGAAGCGGTGCTATGATGAACCAGCCGGGATGGATTTGTCTTAACACTGCGTTCATGTCCGTGTTCCGAGCGGCCACGCCCGCCAATTGGCGGCGGGCGTGGCCCAAGGGTTCTAGCTGATCGCGTCGAGGAAGGCGTTCACGGCATCGCCGCCGTTTTCGCCCCACCAGGTCGGATCGTTGTAGACGATGTTGGCGATGTTCATTGCCGAGGTGATCGCATAGGGTTGCTGGTCCTCGGGGATCTGGGCAAAGGCCTCGGGGTTGGAGGGGGTCATGCCAAGGCAGTCCAGGATCGTGAGCTGCGCCGGAACGCTTTGTGCCGTGGCGATGAACTTCATCACCGCCTCGCGGCCCGCCGGATTGCCCTTCGGCACGATATAGGCGCCGGGCATGGCGAGGGCCTCGTTCATCACCAGCTTGAAGCGGCCATCGGTGTCGTTCTCGATGTTGCGGCCACGGTTCTGCCAGACCATGCCCATCGAGACCTCACCGTTGACAACCATCGAATGCGCCTCGGAGCCGGAGCCCCAATAAAGGCTGTCATCCTTGATCGATTTGATCTTGGCCAGCGCCCGGTCCATGTCGAGCGGATAGAGCGCGTCCTTGGAAACCCCGTCGGCCAGCAGCGCGCCTTCCAGCGCCCCGTTCGCCCATTTGTAAAGCGAGCGTTTGCCGGGGAACTTTGCCGTGTCGAAGAAATCCGCCCAGCTGTTCGGCGGGTTGTCGCCGTAAGCCTCGGTGTCATAGACGAAGGCATAGCCGTAAAGGATGATCGAAACACCGTGTTCCAGGGCATACTGCGGCAGCGTCCGGTCCTTCGAGACGATGTCGTAGTCAATGGCTTCCAGATGGCCCGACGGCCCAAGCGCCACGGCGTCGAAGAGGTCGGCGTCGCAGACATCGGCGGTGACGTTGCCGCTGTCGACCATCTCCTTGATCTTGCCCTGCAGGGGGCCCGACGTGTCGAACTTCAGCGGCATGCCGGTTTCAGCCGTGAAGGGTTCGCCAATGGCCTTGCCATGGCATTCCTCGGACTGGCCGCCCCAGTTCCACATGACGATCTCATTCGCTGCCGCTTGCGCGTCGCCCGCCATCACGGCGTTCATGGCGACACCCGAGGCACCGCAAAGCGCCAGAAAGGTGCGCCGGTCCATGCGTCCCGCCTTATAGGCATGGACGCTTTCGGTAAGCATTTCCTTCATGAATTGCTTGTCTTGCATTTCGTCCTCCTTGTCAGATGCCCAAGGCCATGCCGGGCGATTGTTGCGACGCCTTGAACGGCGCTCTTGGGGTGCTCATTTAGCTTTCGTTCAGTTCCACGGCCGCCTCGTCCTGCCAGCTCAGCTCTACGGCTTCGCCCTCGTGCAGCTGTTGGCGGTTGCGCCAGACATCGATGTCGACCTCGATCTGTTCCGCTTCGTCAGTCTCGACGATGATCCGCTGCATCGACCCGAAATAGGTGATGCTGGTGATGGTTCCCTGACGCCGGGCCTGCGGATGACCGGTGCCGAGGTGAATGTCGATCTTCTCCGGGCGCAACGCATGGGGCCGGCCGTTCTGCTGAACAAAGTTCGACTTGCCCAGGAAACTGGCGGCAAAACGGGTTGCGGGCCGTTCATAAAGCTCTTTCGGAGAGCCCACCTGTTCGATGGCGCCGTCACGCATGATGACGATGCGGTCAGACATCGACAGCGCCTCTTCCTGGTCATGGGTGACATAGATAAAGGTCGTGCCGATCCGGCGGTGAATGTCCTTGAGCTGTTCCTGCACCTCGACCCGCAATTTCTTGTCGAGCGCGCCCAGCGGCTCGTCCAGCAGCAGGACCGGCGGCGCGAAACACAGCGCCCGCGCCAGCGCCACCCGCTGCTGTTGCCCCCCCGATAGCTGGCCGGGCTTGCGGTTGGCGAAATCCTGCAGCTGCACCAGCTCCAGCATCTCGTCGACACGGGCCCGGATCTCGGCCTCGGGCCGTTTGCGCACGCTCAGCGCATAGCCGATATTGTCGCGTACCGTCATATGCGGGAACAGGGCATAGCCCTGGAACACCATCCCGAAGTTGCGTTTTTCCGCCGGCACATTGGCAATCGAGCTTCCGTCCAGCGCGATGTCACCGCTGGTGATGTCCAGAAACCCCGCGATCATCATCAACAGCGTCGTCTTGCCCGAGCCCGAAGGGCCAAGCAGGGTCAGGAACTCTCCCTTGCGGATCTCCAGATTGACCTCGTTGACCGCCCGGAACGTGCCGAAATATTTCGACACGCCCGCGATCCGCAGACTGCCGCCAGAGAACGCGTCGGCCATCTACGCCTCCGCCCCGCGCAGTTTCAGCTTGGTACGGGCTTCATTCGGCGTCAGCAAACGCGCGCCCATGCGCTCGATGATCTCGCGCGCACGGGTCACCAATTGGCCGTTGGTCGCCAGAACACCGCGATCGAGATAGATGTTGTCCTCCAGCCCGACGCGGACATTCCCACCCAGCGCCACGGCGGCGGCGGCCATCGGCATCTGGCCGCGCCCGATGCCGAAACTGGCCCAGCTGGCCCCCGCCGGCAGCTGAGACTTCATCGCCACCATGGTTTCGACATCCTGATCCGCGCCCCAGGGGATGCCCAGGCACAATTGGAACATCGGCGGCGCGTCGATCAGGCCCTCGGCGATCATCGCCTTGGCAAAACGGATATGGCCCAGGTCGAAGACCTCCAGTTCGGGCTTCACCCCCCATTCCTGCACCAGCGCCGCCATCCGGCGCAGCGTCGGCGGGGTCGAGATGTAGATCATGTCGGTGTCCGAGAAATTCAGCGTCCCGCAGTCCAGCGAACAGATATCGGGGCGGCATTCCTCGATATGGGCCAGTCGCGCCTCGGGGCCGATCATATCGGTGCCCGGTCCGGGCATGGCCGGGTTGGCGGCGTCAGAGATCCAGTCGCCCCCCATCCCGGCGGTCAGGTTGATCACCACGTCGGTGCCGCTGTCGCGCACGCGGTCGACGATCTCCTTGAACAGTTTCGGATCGCGCGAACCCTGTCCGGTTTCCGGGTCGCGGGCATGGATATGGACGATGGCCGCGCCCGCCTTGGCGGCCTCGATCGCCGCCTCGGCAATCGCCTTGGGTGTGACCGGGACATGCGGGCTTTTGCCGGTTGTGTCCCCGGCGCCGGTAACGGCGCAGGTCAGCACGACTTCGTTGTTCATGCGATTTTATCCCTGTTGTTTTTTCCAGTTTGCTGGCCGGATCTTCTTAAAAACTGTCGATTATTCGCCGCATTTCGGGTGCAGGTGTCGAAAAACATTGATAGGGTGCAAGAAAAGGTAACCGCAGGAAACATCATGCAGCTCGACTTGCCGCCCCCGCAGGGCAAAGGCCAGGTCCATTCGGTTTTCGTGGTGGTGCCGCGGTTCAACCTGACGACCCTGATCACGATGATCGAAACCATGCGGATCGGGAATTACCTGTCTTCCGAGCGGCTGTTCTCGTGGGAGGTGACCTCGTTCGACGGGCTGAGCCTGGGCGCCAGCAATGGCATACGCGTGCATCTGGATGTCGAGCCGGACAAGACCGCGCCAGCGGATCAGGTCTTTGTCCTGGCCAGTTGGGGGGGTGAGCATTATCAGAACAAGGCGCTAACCTCTTGGTTGCGCAAGCGCGCCCGCCAGGGCGAGCGCATCTGCGCGGTCGAACTTGGCTGCTATCTGGTCGCCCGTGCCGGGCTGATGGATGGCAAGGAGGCCACGACCCATTGGTCCTGGATCAACGGATTTCAGGAGAAGTTCGACCAGATTTCCGTTGTGGAACAGCTATTTACCATCGACGGGCGGATCCTGACCTGTGCCGGTGGCATGGCTGGCGTCGATCTGATGCTACGGCTGATCGAGCAGTCGCACGGGGCCAGTTTCTCGGGAGAGATCGCGGACCAGATGCTGCACAATCCGATCCGCAAGGGATCGTCCTCGCAACGCCGGACCATGGGACGCGGGACCGAGTCTATCCTGCCGCTGGTGCGGCAGGCGATGACCCTGATCGAGCGCAACATCGAAGAGCCGCTGACCGTGCCCGAAATCGCCGACGCACTGGACGTATCACAACGCCAGCTTGAGCGGCAGTTCAAGAAACATGTGGGCTGCACGGTGGTTCAGTTCGGCCTGCTGCGCCGATTGCAGAATGCGCGCGTCCTGCTGATCGCCACAGAACTCAGCGTGCGCGAAATCGCCACCGCCTCCGGTTTCAACACACTCTCGCATTTCTCGTATTCGTTCAGCAAGTTCTTCGGTCGGCGGCCGTCGGACTATCGCGAGGCCTGGCCCTCGAACGAAGCGGCCCCGACCTGGCCCGGCACCTTGTCGGATTTTCTGCACGCGCTGAATTCGGTTGAGAAGCGCGCTAGCGCGCCTCTCGCGCCGCGCGAAGAGCATTGAGCACGGCGACGATCTCGCGGTCACGCTGGGCCGCCATGTCGGCAAAATGCCGGTCACCGGCGATGGCGTTGCAGCCATCGACCATGCGGTCGCGCAACTCTTGTGTCAGTTCGGGCGCCTGAAGCCGGGTCCAGGGCAGTTTCAGCGCCGGGCCGAACTGGTCCAGATTGGTGGCCATGCCACCCGCGCCGCAGGCGACGTGAAACGCCATGCATTGCCCCTGGCTGACCATGCGCGGCGCCGGTCCGTTAATCAGCGCGATGTCGATATCCTCGGGCGTGGCCTCGCCATTGGCGACCATGTGCAGCGCCTCGCGCCACAGCGCCTCTTGCAGCCGCGTCGCCACGAAACCGGGGATCTCCTTTTTCATCATCAGCGGCGCCTTGCCCGCGACGCGATAGAATTCACCGGCCCACTCTACCGCCGCCGGGTCGGTTCTCTCGCCGCCGACGATCTCAACCAGCGGCAGCAGATAGGGCGGGTTGAACGGATGCCCGATCACCGTGCGCCCGGGTGTTTCGCAGTTGGCCTGAATGTCGGTCATCATCAGGCCCGAGGTCGAGGAGCCGATCACCACCGTCTCGGGCACGATGCGCCCCAGTTGATGATAGAGCGCCTGTTTCATCGCCAGATTCTCGGGCGCGCTTTCCTGGATGAACCCCGCCCCCTCGACCGCCGCATCGAGGTCATGGACGACGCGCAACCGGTCGAGCGAGGCACCTGGTGCCAGGCCCAGTGCGGTCAGGCTGATCCAGGCGGTATCAAGGATGGTGCGAAACGCCCCCTCCTCTGCCGGGTCGTGCAAATAGCTGGTGACGTCATAGCCGCGCGCCAGGAAATGCGCGGCCCAGCCGCCACCGATGGGACCGCCACCGATGCTGGTGACACGAGTGATGGTGGTAGGATCTGGATACATCATTCGCCCTTGAACCTCGGTTCGCGTTTCTCGACGAAGGCGGCCACGCCTTCGGCCGCATCATCGGATTTCAGCATCTTGCGATAGGTCGGCATCGGGTCGGTGCGCATCTTGTGGAACGCCTGTTCCAGAGGAACGCATTCGATCTCGCGCTGAACCTCTTTCACCGACTGCATGGCCAGCGGTGCCGACCAGGCGATCGAGGCCGCCCATTCGCGGGCCGCATCCATCAGTTGGTCGTGGGGTACGACCTTGTTGACCAGTCCATAGTGGGCGGCCTCGGACGCAGACATGCGGCGGCCCAGCAGGAACATCTCCATCGCGATGTTGTGCGGAATGCGCCGCGGCAGACGTTGCAGCGCGCCTGCGTCCGGCACGATTCCCAGCGGCATTTCCGGCAGGCCAAACTCCACATGATCGGCGGCGATCAGCAGGTCACAGGCCATCGCCATCTCAAACCCGCCGCCGATGGCCAACCCGTTGATCGCGGCGATCACCGGCTTGTTCAGCGCCCAGTTTTCGGTCAGGCCGGTAAATCCGCCAAAGCCGTAGTCGTCGCTCTCCCACCAGTTATCAAGCTGCATCTCGCCTGCGTTCAGCGCCTTCAGATCCCAGCCCGCGCTGAAGATCTTGTCGCCTCCTCCGGTCAGGATCGCACAGCGCAATTCCTTGTCCTCGTGCAATTCCTGAAACGCCGCCGCCAGCGCCTGGCTGGTTGGCACGTCGATGGCGTTGACCTTGCCGCGCGACAGCGTGACCTCAAGAACATGGCCGTCACGGCGGGTGCTGACGCCCTCACTCATCGGGGTATCCTCCATTACCGGAATTCCGGCATGACTTCATTGCAGAACATCTTGAGCGATCGTTTCTGCGCGTCATGATCCAACCCCATCGAGGCGTAGTAGATGAACTCGTTCACGCCCAGGTCCTCGTACCGCTTCAGTTTACCGATGGCGGTTTCAGGCAAGCCGAACATCAGGTTCTCTTCCAGCATCTCGGGGTCGTATTGCTCGCGGCCCGCAATCTGGTCTAACGGCAGCGCGGCGGGGAAACCGTTGACGACGTCACCGGCATTTCGGAACAGGTTCTCGAATTGTGACAACAGGCGCCGGATGGCGTCCAGCGCCTGCTGGCGGTCGGTGGCATTGTCATAGATGCAGGCATGACGCATCAGCGCGAAACGCGGCGACCAGCCGTTATCGGCCTTGGCGATGGCCTCATCCAACTGCCGCTTGTAAAGCTCTGCCTCGGCAAAGGGCCGGGTCAAGGGCCAGCAGTTGATATGGCAGCGGTTGCGCACGGCATAGTCATAGGTGATGGGTGAACGCGCGGCGACCCAGACCGGCATGTCGGCCTGCACCGGCTTGGGCACCGAGGTCGAGGTCGGGAACTGCCAGAATTCGCCGTCATGGGCATAATCGCCCTGCCATAGCGCGCGCACCGCTGGCAGCATCTCCTGCATATAGCGCCAGGCATCGGACTGTTTCAGCCCCGGTTTCATCCGGTCGAACTCGCGCTGATAGGCGCCCGAACCGATGCCGAATTCCAGCCGCCCGCCGCTGATCAGGTCAAGAAACGCCGCCTCGCCCGCGAGGTTGATCGGGTGCCAATAGGCCGCCGTCGCCACAGCTGTGCCCAGCCTGATCTTGCTGGTCTCTCCGGCCCACCAAGTCAGGATCTGGAAGGGGTTCGGCGCGATCGTCATCTCGATGGCGTGATGTTCAGCGGCCCAGACGATGTCGAAACCGCCCTCTTCGGCCATTTGCACCATTTCAAGCGTGTGACGCGCGACATCGTTCATGTCGAGACTGTCGTCGATCCGCTCCAGGTTGATGGCAAGTTGGAATTTCATTGTCCGTGTTCCTTTCCGGGCTCTGGCTCAGCGCATGACAAAGGGGTTGGCCATGGGTTCGTCGGATGTGTTCATCCACACCGTCTTGGGCCGGGTGTAATCGTAGATCGCCTGGAACCCGCTTTCGCGGCCATAGCCGGACCCCTTGATCCCGCCAAATTCGGCGATCGGAGAGACCACGCGATAGGTGTTGACCCAGACGATCCCGGCACGCACGGCACCGGCCATCCGGAGCGAGCGGGCGCTGTCGCGGGTGAAGATCCCGGCCGCCAGCCCGTGTTCGGAATCATTGGCCAGCGCCAGCACCTCTTCCTCGGTCCGGAAACGCTGAACGCTCAGGACCGGGCCGAACAGTTCGGTATCGACGATGCGCAGGTCCTGGCGCGGGCAGTCGATGATCGTCGGCTCATAGAACAGGCCACCCAGCCCCTCGGGCTGCTTGCCGCCGGTCAGCACGGTGCCGCCCTCGGCCTGCGCATGGGCGACCTCGCGCTGGATATGCGCCAGCTGCCCGGCGGTGCAAAGCGGCCCCATCTGGGTCTCTTCCGCCAGCGGATCCCCGATCACGATGGCACGCGCCTGCGCCACCATCCGGTCCAGGAACTCTTCGGCGATGTCTTCGTGCAGGTAAAGCCGGGATCCGGCGACACAGCTTTGTCCCGTGGCGCCAAAGATACCCGCGATCG
Organism: Phaeobacter sp. JH20_02; assembly: GCF_048056915.1. Classification (NCBI taxonomy): domain Bacteria; kingdom Pseudomonadati; phylum Pseudomonadota; class Alphaproteobacteria; order Rhodobacterales; family Roseobacteraceae; genus Phaeobacter; species Phaeobacter sp. JH20_02. The sequence continues at coordinate 14,378 of NZ_JAYMVP010000014.1, forward strand.
AGGCGTTGACCGCACTTTCGATATTGGCATCCTCGAACACGATGAAGGGTGACTTGCCCCCCAGTTCCAGCGAGACCTCGGCAAAGTTGCGCTTGGCGTTCTCCAGCACATGGCGTGCGGCGTTCGGCCCGCCGGTGAACGAGACCCTTGCCACCAGCGGATGCCCGGTCAGCGCCCGCCCGCAGGGTTCGCCGTGCCCGGTGACAATATTCACGACCCCGGGCGGGAAACCGGCCTCTTCGATCAGCTTTCCGAATTCCAGCATCGCCGCGCTGGCATGTTCCGAGGCTTTCAGAACCACCGTATTGCCCGCCGCGAGGGCCGGACCGATCTTGACCGCGACCAGGAACAACTGGCTGTTCCAGGGCACCACGGCGGCGACCACGCCCAGCGGCTCGCGCTTGGTAAAGACGAACATGTCCGGCTTGTCGATGGGCAACGTTTCACCGCTGACCTTGTCGGCGCAACCGGCGAAAAAGTGAAAGAACTCGGCGATGTACTTCGCCTGCCAGCGGGTTTCCTTCAGCATCTTGCCGGTATCGACCGACTCGATCCGCCCCAGTTCCTCGGACCGGTCCGCCAGCAGATCACCCAGGCGGCGCAGGTGCTTACCGCGTTCGGTTGGTGTCATCCTGGCCCACGGCCCCGAGGTAAAGGCGCGATGCGCTGCCTCGACCGCCCGGTTCACATCCGCCTCGGTGGCTTCGGGAACCCGGCACCACACCTTGCCGTCGGCGGGGTTGGTGCTGTCGAACAGCGCTCCGTCCGAGGCATCGACCCAAGCGCCGTCGATCAGCATCCGATAGCTCTGGATATCGGCCATCTCGGTCCTCCCTTTTTATCTCTCGTCTCATTCAAAGCGGCGAATCGTCGACGAGTTGTGCGAAAAATCGGCATCTAAGTGTCGAAAATTCTTAAGTTGAGGATTGGAGATCAGGGCAGGCTGGCCTCAAAAGGAGATGCGAACGTGACCAGCAGCAAGAAAAAGGTGATCGGCGGCCCCCTCGAGATCGGCGGCAGGGTTCTGTCGCTGTCGCGCGCCATCCGGGCCGGTGATTTTGTCTTTCTGACCGGCCAGATCCCGATGCAGGGCGGTGCACCGATGACCACAGGTTCGGTCGAGGAGCAGACCCGCGCCGTGCTTGACGACATTACCGCCACCCTCGCGCTTGCCGGGTGCACCCGCGACGATGTGGTCAAGGCGATGGTCTGGCTGCGCGACCGGAGCGATTTCCCCGGATTCAACGCGGTTTACGGCGAATACTTCCCGCACGACCCGCCAACCCGCTCGGCCGTGGTCAGCGACCTCTTGGTCGATGCCCGGGTCGAGGTCGAGGTGATGGCCTATAAGCCGCTGGGTGGAGAAGGCTGATGCCGGTCGCACCCGACGGCAGCGCCTATGAGCTGATCGGCCCGGAAGATGCGCCCTGCGTGGTGCTGATTCACGGACTGGGGCTGAACCGGGCCTGCTGGCAATGGACCAGCCCGGCGCTGGTCGAGGGCTATCGCGTGCTCAGCTATGACCTTTACGGCCACGGCGCATCGGCGGATCCGCCCGAGACACCCAGCCTGACGCTCTTTTCGCTCCAGTTGCAGGGTCTGCTCGATCATTGCGGTATCGCGGATGCGGTGATCGTCGGGTTTTCGCTGGGCGGCATGATCGCGCGCCGGTTCGCGCAGGACTGCCCTGAACGTGCGCGCGCGCTGGTCATCCTGCATTCGCCGCACCAGCGTGGCGCCGAGGCCCAGGCCGCGATCCTGGCACGGGTCGAACAGGCCCGCGACGAGGGCCCGCAATCAACGGTCGAGGCGGCGCTGGAGCGCTGGTTCACCGAGGGCTGCCGCACGGCCAACCCCGCGATGATGGAGACCGTTCGCGGCTGGGTCACGGCGAACCGCAAGGAGGTTTATCACCGGATCTACCGGGTTCTGGCCGATGGCATCGACGAGATCACGGCCCCGGTGCCGCCGCTTACTTGCCCCGCATTGGTGATCACCGGGGACGAGGATTATGGCAACGGCCCCGAGATGACCCGCGCCATCGCCGCCGAGATCAAGGGCGCGCAGGCGCTGATCCTGCCCGGTCTGCGCCACATGGCGCTGGCCGAGGATCCGGCCGCCGTCAACACCCCGCTGCGCCGATTTCTGGACAGTTTGCCAAAGGGGGCAACCGGATGAGCAGCACCCTCCTCAAGGGGATACGCGTGCTGGACCTCAGCCGCATGCTGTCGGGCCCCTATTGCAGCATGTTCCTGGCCGATCACGGCGCCGAGGTCATCAAGATCGAAGGCGGCAGCGGCGACACCAGCCGCAACAACGGCCCCTATCGCGCCGACGATCCGGGCCATGACTGGGCGGGCTATTTCGTCAGCCTGAACCGGGGCAAGAAAAGCATCCGGCTGGACCTGAAATCGCCCGAGGGCAAGACGGCCTTTCGCAGGCTGGCGGCGACGGCGGATGTGGTGCTGGAAAACTTCCGCCCCGGCGTGATGGACCGTCTCGACCTCTCTTATGAATCGCTCGCCGAGGTCAATCCCCGGCTGGTCTATGCCGCCATTCGCGGCTTTGGCGATCCGCGCACCGGCGCCAGCCCCTATGCCGACTGGCCGTCCTATGACGTGGTGGCGCAGGCGATGGGCGGGCTGATGGCGATGACCGGCCCCGATGCCGAGACACCCACCAAGGTCGGCCCCGGCATCGGCGATATCTTTGCCGGCATGATGATGTCCTTTGGCATTCTCGCCGCCCTGCGCGAGGCCGAGGCGACCGGCAAGGGCCGTTTCGTCGACGTCGCCATGTATGACGCGATGATCTCGATGTGCGAACGCATGGTCTATCTGCACGACATGACCGGGCAGGTACCGGGCCCCGAGGGCAACGGTCACCCGCTGCTGGCCCCCTTTGGGGTGTTTCCCGCCGCCGATGGTCAGGTTGCGCTCGGTATTGTTGATGACAGTTTCTGGCAAAAGCTGACCCGGATCATGAACTGGCCAGACCTGGGCGCCGATCTGCGGCTCTCCAACCGAGCCGGGCGGTCCGCCAATGCGGGCGAGATCAACGCGATCGTCTCGGGCTGGACCGCCACCCGCAGCAAGGCAGAACTGACCGAGTTGCTGGGCGGTCACGTGCCCTTTGGCCCGCTCAACACGGTAGCCGATATTACCGCCGATCCCCATGTCGCGGCGCGGCAGATGCTGGCGTGCATCCCCCATCCCGAACCCGGCCATGCGCCCTGGACCGTGGCCGCCAATCCGTTGCGCGTTGCCGGACAGGCGGCGCCTCCTCTACCCGCCCCGCCCCGGCTGGGCGAGCATGACGCGATGCTCGACACGCTGGCCGACAGCGCGCCGCTCGACGACGAGGCACGGCGCGACCTGCGCCGTGCCTTCGGGCAGTTCGCCACCGGGGTGACCGTGCTGACCACCCGGCAAGAGGATGGCACACCACGCGGCTTTACCGCCAATTCGTTCACCTCGGTCTCGCTTGACCCGCCGCTGCTGCTGGTCTGCCTCGCCAAGACGGCACATAGCTGCGATGTCTTTGCCCAGGCGCCGCATTTCGCGGTCAACATCCTGTCGGACGCGCAAAAAGAGATTTCGGGCCTCTTCGCCTCGCGCTCGATCGAAAAGTTCTCGGGCACCCATTGGCATCCGGGCCCGCAGGAGCTGCCGCTGATCAACGGGGCGCTGGCGACATTTGCCTGTGCGCGGCACAAGTTGGTCGATGCAGGCGATCACCTGATCCTGATCGGGCGCGTGTTGAACCACGCGGTGACCGAGGGCAAACCGCTTGGCTTCCACAACGGCGCCTACTTCGACCTTGGGCTGGAAAACCGGCTGGCCGACGCGGCGACCAAGGATGCCAACGGGGTCATCGCCGCCGTCCTGGCTGATGGAGAGCGGATCTTGCTTGAGGAGGCGGGCGACGGCACGCTGACAGTGCCCAAGGCGCCGACGCGCGACAACACGGTTGCCGGGTTCCTGCGGCATATGGATGGCCATGGTCTGACGGCCCGGCTCGACCACCTTTATGCCGTGTTCCAAAACAGCCAGACCGGCGCGCATTCGATCGTCTATCACGGCACGGTCAGCGGCACCGCGCCACCCGGCATGCGCTATCACGACCTGGCCGCGCTGCCGCTGGATCAGGTCGCCAACGACACCGAACGCTCGATGCTGGCGCGCTATCAACGCGAATACCGCCATGGCAGTTTCGGGATCTACCACGGCACCGAACGCAGCGGCATCGTCCATTCGATCGCCGATCACACTGAATACACCGTTTGACAGGAGAGACCTATGCTTCCGGAACTGAGAAAAGTCGTCACCTTCGATGAAGACATCCACACCGAGGGCGGCCGCGCCTCCGACCCGGTCCTGCGCATGATCGGGGTCGCGGCCGTGGTCGCCAACCCCTGGGCCGGACGTGGTTTTGTCGAGGATCTCTCGCCCGAGATCCGCCGCATGGCGCCGGTTCTGGGCAAGATGCTGACCGACCGCCTGATCGCGCTGGCCGGATCAGGCGATGCAATCGAGGCCTACGGCAAGGCGTGCATCTCGGGCACCAATTGCGAGGTCGAACATGCCTCGGCCCTGATCCACACGCTGCAATTCGGTAATTTCTACCGCGAGGCGGTGGGTGCGAAAAGCTATCTTGGCTTTACCAACACGCGCGGCCCCGCCAACACCCAGATCCAGATCCCGCTGATGGACAAGCACGATACCGGCCGCCGTTCGCATTACCTGACGGTGCAGTTCTCGATCTATGACGCACCCGCCTGTGACGAGCTGGTGGTCGCGCTTGGCGCCGCGACACGCGGGCGGCCGCATCATCGCATCGGCGACAGGTACTCTGATCTGGCCGCCTTGGGCCGGGGTGTACAGGACCCTGCCGGGATCGGAACCAGCGAATAGCGCGCAGCGCCAAGATATACTCGGCGATGCAGTCACTCTGGACGGCTCCTGTCGCGTTGCCCTTAATTCGGCTCTGCCTCAATCTGTGTGGCGGAACGGTAGCATTCTCGCCCGCAACAATGCTGGGCCGGCTCGGCCGTACATGGCGCGTTTGAGGGTCTTCAGGCGATTGATCTGACCTTCTGCTTGGCCGTTGCTCCATGGCATCTCGATGGCGTTTTTGACCGCATCAAAATCCCGGTTCAAGGTGCGGGCAAAGCGCATGATGGGCACCAAGTCAGTTTCGATCGCGTCGTCGATCCATGCAGGGAGCGGGTCTGCTTGGCGGCCACGCATGATACCGTTGAACCGCATGGCGAGGCTACGCATCGTTGCGAAGGCGGTCTCGATATCTTCGAGCTCCAGCTCGTATTGGGCCGGGTCAATCTTCTCGGATTTGGTCCCGAAGAGGGCTTTCTTGAAGGACGCAACCAGGGCCTCGAGCCGCGCATTCTGATCCTGTTGCGCACGGATGATCGCCTTCAGTTCGGCAATGTCATCGGGCAATTCATCAGGCGCGGTCATGCCCGATGCCATAACAAAACAAGGCCAGAATGACCCGCGCAAACGACCCCGTGAGTCACTCCGCCGCATAGGGCGCTGCCACCTCCAAAGGGCGCACGCGCCGCCAATCCAACCCCGCAAACAGCGCCTCAAACTGGGCCGGTTCCAGGCGCATCACCCCGTTCTTGACCGCGGGCCATGTGAAGCAGCATCTTCGAGCCGTTTGTAGGCCATCACCAACCCGCTACCGTCCCAATAGATCAGCTTCAGCCGATCCGCGCGCTTGGCCCGGAACACATAGACCGACCCATCAAACGGCTTCTGGCGAAGCTGGCTCTGCACCATTGCAGCCATGCTGGCTGTGCATGGTCGAGCTGTATTGGCTGGGGAGATTGCGCGGTGACAATGGAGAGGTTAGCACCTGCAATGCCAAAACGAGTTGAGCACGCCAAGACCCGCGATGGCGCCAATCAGAGCAGATCGGCAAACTGCTCCAGGTCAGCAACAGTTGCGACCAGCCCTTGTTGCGTCAGGATCGACAGATATTCGTCAACACTCTTGGGCGGGTTTTTGAGGCGGGCGCGAACTTTGCGTAGCGCGGAGCAGACCAGACCGGGCGCGAGAGAAAGCTGGTTCCGGAAAAAGTCGTCGGGGTGCTGAGTTTCGATGCCGAATGGTGCAAGTGCCTCTGGTGGGAAGTCCTTCAGGTTCTGAGTGACGATGGCGTCACAGCGCCCGACGATAGCGGCCGCCAGAACGTGCCGGTCGTCGGGATCCGACAATATGAGGGCCGGCACCAAGGCCTCATAGCCGGTGACAAGACAATCGCGTGTGGCCCTGTCCATCAAGTCGCGGGTCCGCTCCAGCGCCGCCCGCTCCCGATGAGGTTCATTGCGTAGAAGGGCGTCAATCCATTCCCGATGGATGTCAGCCGTCCACTTCGCCTTGAAAAGATCCGTGACCGCCAATTGCATCAGCGCGTCCCGCATGGGCGCAGGGTAGAGGACATTCGCGTCGAAAAGGACCGTGTACTGGCTCATTTCGAGCCATAGCCCATGTCCTGGTCCTGTGCGTCGGCGGTCAGTTGATCAAGGACGGCTTCGCGCTCGCTGTCGATGGCTGCCTTGTACGACATGACGTCTTCCATTCGGACGCGGCGATGCTTGCCTACCTTTCGATGCGGAATACTGCCATCCTCAAGCAACTTGATCAGAAACGGCCGCGAGACATTCAACACCTCTGCCGCCTGGACTGTCGAGAGTTCAGCGTTCTCGGGAATGATGGTGACGCCGCGACCGGCTGCCATCGCCTCAAGGATCTCCATGAGTAGCGCAACAGCGCCGGCGGGAAGTTCGATCGGTTCCATCTGCTCCGCGTCTGTAACGCGAAGCTTCAAGGGCCTTCGGGCTGCCGCAAAGCGCGACAAGGCCTGTCCCGAGACGCGCGCGATCGCAGCGTCCTGCGGGGTCGGTGGAAGATGCCGGTGTGCCAACATGTTCATGGTGGTCTCCTCTCCGTTTTGTACAGTCTACCACCATATATGAAATAAGTGCAACAAATGCATTAAGTGCACAGGACTTCTCAGGATGCTCTGCTGCGTGAGGGCTTTGGCGCCTTTGCCACCAACGTGATCAGCGAAGTCTGGAGCAGTCTTCAGTTCGTAGTCCGCCACATCCGATAGCGTCCTTGCCCGGTCACCTCACGGATCAGCCCATGCGCTTCCATCCAGGCGAGGTTGCGCTGGACGGCGGCGCGGCTGGCACCGGTCAGAGCTTCGGCCATCGGGGCGGAGACGAGTGGCCATTCGGTGAGCACGGCGCGCAATGCGCGCGGGGTCTTGCCCGAGAGTGGGGTCATCTGGGTTTCCGCCCTCGCTGACCATGCCTCGATATCGTCAAGGTGCCGCATTGCGGTCAGGCAGGCGGTCTCCATCCCGTCAAGCCAGCGCGCCAGACGGTCAGCGGGTGGGCCGCTGGCGCGCAGCCCCCCTGCCCCGCCCATGGCCAGAGGCGCAAAGACTGCGCCCCTGCCCTCGCTGGCCGCAATCCGCGCGGCCGTGACTGCCGCTTCCATTCGATCGCCCTGCTGCCCGAGGCCCGCGAGGCTCCAAAAGTGAAAGCCCACGCAGGCGCGGGTTATCGGGTGAAGATCGGCGACTTGTGCGATCAGGTCGAGCCAACCGCCCGCGCGATCCGCGAAGGGCTCGTCATCATCTGCCATATTCTTGGGATCGCGGCGGTCGAGGAAGGCGGATAGGTCCACCTCTGGGCCTAGCCCCCCTGTCAGACGACGTACCGCCCAACCGACACGTGCAAGGGCTGCGGTGTCGTCTTGCAGGCCGGAAATGCGCATGGAGATCCAGAGCGCCAGCCGATCCGGGCCGATGCGGTCACCCGCGAACCAGCTGAGGTCGGCAGCCTCGATCAGGGCAAGCCTGTGCCGCCATCCTTCCGGGCTGCGTTTCAGGCGGTCGTCCAGCGCGCCAACGCGACCGGCCACACGGGCAAGACGCGCGGCATGACCCGCCTCTGCTTTCCGCCAATCGTCGAGGGCATCGGTTTCACGCGGTTCGACCCTTGGTCCGGGCGGCAAGTAATCCGACTCCTCTTCCATCGGACCGGGCAGGAACCAAAGATGGTCCTCGGACGACTGTTCCACCTCCTCACCGTCGATGATGAGAGCATCATATTCATCATGTAAGGCAGGCGCTTGAGGCTTCATATGTGCAAAATATCTAAGTTTTGCATTTTACCCAAGGGTTTTGTCGGGGTGCGCTCACGAACTTTATATAGCACGCGCGGGCGATGGTCGGCGAGGGCTCTCTGATCGCGCTCACTGTATAGAAACCAAGGGCTTTCTGTTGAGCAGGGCCACAGAGAGCGCCCTTGCATCCGTTTGCAAACGGTCGTTTAATAACGGTATATGAAATTGCAAACGGCCGATTTTCATGCCCCTGATAGGCTATGCGCGCGTATCCACAGAGGATCAGACCCCCCTGCCCCAGTCTGAGGCCCTGCAAACTGCGGGATGCGTCGAGATCTTCGAAGAGCACGCCTCAGGCGGCAATCGTGCCCGGCCGGTGCTTGCCCGCTTGCTGGAGCGCATTAGCAAGGGCGACACGCTGGTTGTCGTACGGATCGACCGCCTCGCGCGGTCCCTGTCACATCTGCTGGAGGTGATCGAGCGGCTGGAGGCCAAGGGTGCTTTCTTTCGTTCCATTCAAGACCCCATCGACACCGGATCCCCGCAGGGCAAGTTCACTTTGCAAGTGCTGGGGGCTGCGGCCGAGTTTGAGCGCGCCCTTATCCGGGAACGAACCAAGGCCGGCCTCGCCAGCGCGCGCACTAAGGGCCGCGTGGGCGGGAACCCTGGGCTGCGGGCCAAAGACCCAGCCGCTCTTCGCAAGGTGCGGCTGGCGCGACAGGACGGCTACATGGAGCGTCTGAACGAGACGGCACAAGATTGGGTGCCCCATGTGCGCCGGTTACGCCCCGACTTGGCTTGGGAAGACGTGGTGCGCATCGTCAACGGCCCCTTGCCCGAGGCGCGTCGCTGGACCCAAAGCCGCCTGCTGCGCGCTGTGAAGGCCTATGTCCGCGACGGCTTCCTGCCTGCCGAGGTGCTGGCCCGCGCCGGGCGCCGCGAAACCGACGACCGCCTGCCCGCAATTATTGCTGGCATCAAGGGCGCAGATCCCGACATCACGCTTCAAGCGATCTGTGAACGGCTGGAATCTATGCGCGAACGCACGCCTCGTGGCCGAACAAGATGGCGGCCGTCTTCGGTGAAGATGCTGCTGGAACGGGCTGAGAGACTGGGAATGATTTAAGAGACTAAGATTCGTTTCTTTGGAAGCAAAACCGCCTATGTGAATCGGGTACATCTTGCGTTTAAGTGATGGCAGCGACACAAGCACTTGACGCGCTGGATCCGCGAAATAAGATAAGTCATTGTAAATAAATGATTTCACCGGATACCGGCCCACCATCTGAAAAAATCCTTGCCTGTCAAACGCTTTCCTGACATTTTTGCGGAAGAACGCTAACCATCAGTTTCCGGCGGTTTTGCGTTCCTTCTCAAGATAGACCCGGAAGACGGGCGGCGGGACGGGCATGAACGAGCAGCGGATCAGAATGGATCAAAAGATCCAGACGATGGCGACACGTCTAAGCAAATCGCTTGATGTGAATATGCGCAAGTCGTTTCTACCTGATGAACGAAAGGCTCTCAGACGCTTCTCATCCACGGAAGTTGCCCAGATCCTCGGCGTAAGCCAAGATTTTTTGCGGAAGATGTTTTTCGAGGACAAGCTCGATCTCGGTGAAATCGAGACAGACGCCCGCGGCCGCAGGTTCTACACTGCAGAGCAAATCGATATAGCGCGCCACGAAATAGCCCGGTCAAGCACCAAGTTCCAGCATATCGTTCCTCGTCGTCGGGATGGGGAGCATATCCAGATCATTTCGATCGCCAACTTCAAAGGGGGCGCAGGGAAGACGACAACAGCGATCCATCTGGCCCAAAAGCTTGCCCTTGATGGTTATCGGGTTCTGGCAATTGATCTCGACCCACAAGCCTCAATGACCACCATGTTCGGTTTCCGGCCGGAAATCGACTTCCCTGAGGCCGGAACGGTGTACGATGCCCTTCGGTACGAGGACCCTATCCCCTTTAGAGACGTTGTGCGCAAAACGTATTTCCACAACCTCGATCTAGCCGCGGCCGGCTTGCTGCTCTCTGAGTTCGAGACCGAAACCGCACACGCCCTTCGAAACAATATCAGGCCGCCGTTCTATCAGCGGCTTGCCCTTTGCATTAATGAAGTCGAGACAGACTACGACATTGTCGTCATCGACTGCCCACCGCAACTCGGGTTTACCACACTATCGGCTTTGGTAGCGTCGACATCCCTAGTCGTCACTGTCATTCCAAGCATGCTTGACGTCGCCTCGATGGCCCAATTCCTGCAGCTCACATCCAGCCTCATGGCAACAATTGCTGAAGTGGGCGCATCGCCCGACTGGGACTTCATGAGATTTCTAATCACTCGTTTCGAGCCCAATGACGGCCCCCAAACCCAGATGGCGGCATTCCTGCGGACCATGTTCACGGATGACGTTCTTACTCAGCCTTTCCTGAAATCCTCCGCAGTCTCTGACGCTGGGCTCACGCAACAGACACTGTTCGAGATCGCCAGAACGGATTTTCATCGCCAGACGTACGATCGGGCTATCGAGTCCATCAACGGGGTTGTGGCGGAGGTCGAAGGGCTCATCAAAACGGCATGGGGGCGCAAGTAATGGCCCGCAAAGTCACATTCGACATTCCCGAGGATGAAGAAAAGCAGCAGAGCTCGTCGATTTCTCCGACTCGAACCCAGTCACGAGCCCCTGCCCTTTCGGGAATGGCCCGTTCTCTTCAGGATGCGGCACAATCTTCAATTCAAGAAATCAGTACCGACCTTATTGATGATTCCGAGTTCCAGGATCGTCTCGCCCTGGATGACGAAGATGACATCAGGGAACTGGCTGAAAGCATTGACAAGCAGGGACAGCTTATCCCGATACTTCTGAGCCCCGAAGGGGGGCGGTACAGGATCATCTATGGGCGCAGGCGATTAGCGGCCCTTCGACTTATTGGCAAGCCCGCAAAGGCTCTCATCAGAGGCTTGGATGAGGATCAAGCGATTCTTGCACAAGGCCAAGAGAACAGCTTCCGAAAAGACCTCAGCTGGATCGAGAAAGCCCTTTTTGCACGTTCTCTCATAGAGTCCGGCAAGGATGAGGGACTGGTCTGTGACGCCCTCAACATCGATCAGAAAGCCAGGAAAGCCGGTGACAAGCTCACGGGACTTGCTCGCATGAAACAAGTCACTTCCTGTATTCCGACTGAACTCATCCAAAAGATCGGGGCGGCACACGGGGTTGGACGGGATCGTTGGTATGCTGCCGCAAAGTCTTATGAGAGCCTTGGCTTCTCTGGAGGTGAAGGGTTTCCGGCCGGAAACCGAGAATTCCATGATGCTCTCATGGAATCCAGAGGTTCAGGCAAGACCTCCGACGAACGCTTTGCGATCTTCGAAGGGCTCCTGAAACAGCACAAGCCCCCTGCCCCATCGGCGATCAAGACAAAACTCGGGATGGTGAAGGTCACCAAAAGAAACGTGATCATCACCGTCAAGAACGGAGATGACGGGCTTCATAAGTGGATCTCTGAGAATCCAGAGGCCGCTCTTCTAGCGTTGGCGAACGCGAAGGCCGCTGGTCCAGGGCAGATCATTACCCCAGAGAAAATGGAACCCATAGGTAACCCAGTCTCCGGCAGGGATCAGGATCTTGATGGTCCTGACATAGACGATAACAAAAACTGAGCAGAAAGGAGGACAGGCCAGAAAAGGAAAGACCCCCCGAAAGCAGTGCTTCCGAAGGGCCTCGATTAGCTTAGACACCTGATTGATACCCCGAAGCCGAATCGTTTTCAACACCGTTCGCGGTGAACGGGGAAGCTTTTTCAGCCGAAATCATCATGAGACAGGTATTTTCTCACACACCCGCCTTGGCGGAACGATCGTCTGTACCCGGTACGAACCCGTACAGGGTAATCGAGCCGATCCGAGCGCTTCGCAAAGAACTCGGTCTGACACCAAATGACCTGGTAACACTGCAGGCCTTGATCAGCTTCATGCCGAAGAAGGCCGGCCAAACAGCTCCAATGACTATCGTCTTTCCCTCAAACGCATCATTGTCTGAGAGAACGAACGGCCTGAACGAGAGAACGATTCGACGGTGTATCGGACACCTCGTGGATGCCGGGCTGATCCAGCGCAGGGATAGCGCAACCCGCAAACGGTTCCCTCTTCGCTACGGTGGATTGATCAGAGATGCCTTTGGCTTCGATCTGCAGCCAATGTATGATCGGGAAAGAGAGCTCACCGAACACGCAGAACAGCTTGTGGGCGATCAGGAAAAGCTACGGTCACTCAAGGCGGAGGCACTGGCTCTTCGTGTCGAGGCTTTGCGCCAAGCAAAGGATGTTGAGACTGTCTCATTTCTCCAGAACGTACGAAACATCCTACGCCGTGCAACTCTCAAAGCCGACGAAATCATAGAGCTTATCAAGAGGCTGGCAGAGTTGGTCGGAGCGACCATCAGAGAGTTTCCGGCCGGAAACCATGACGCTCAGGAAACAATGCCGGACCAAATGTCCGGCGACGACGGACAAAATGTCCGGCACGTAGAACCCACAAGATTGAATATAAAAAAAGATAGAGCAGATGCACACTGCACCTCTGGTTTTCAGGAACGCCGAGATCCAACAATTATGGCATGGACGGACCTGAAAAACGTATCGGACTTCTTCCCGCATGAACCAAGAGATCATCAATCAGTTCTCGAAATATTGGCCGATGTCGGAAGATTGCTAAGAATAGAACAGGGCAGGATCATGAAACACCTTAGAGAACGAGGTCCAGGGCAGCTCCTTATTGCACTCGACGAATTAATTTTGAGAGCCAGCACAGGACAGGTGAAAAACAACAACGCCTACCTCGACGCTATGATGAGGCAAGGGACGTGATGGTCTTATCACGCTCACTCAACCAGTTTGTAATTGAGCGTAGTCTTCGATCCTCCGGCAAATTTTCCCGGATAGTTCCAACCATAAGGTCATCGAGAGGGAAAGGAGTGTTGGTTTGAGGGTGACGGGAAGTGAGATCGGGAGAGTGGCTTCCGGCGCCCGTTGTGGAGAAGATCTGATGACCAAAGCTGTTCGGAAAATCACCCTGTCCCCGTCCCGGGATATCCCTTTTGACAAGCTGGTGCTGAGCCAGTCCAACGTGCGGCGCATCAAGGCTGGCGTGTCCGTCGAGGAACTGGCCGAAGACATCGCCCGCCGCGGTCTGTTGCAGAGTTTGAGCGTGCGGCCCGTGTTGGCTGACGATGGGACCGAGACCGGCAAGTTCGAGATCCCGGCCGGGGGCCGTCGGTTCCAAGCACTGTCCTTGCTGGTGAAGCAGAAGCGGTTGGCAAAGACTACGCCCATTCCCTGCATCGTCCGCGATGCTGCGTCCGATATCCTGGCCGAGGACGATTCCTTGGCCGAGAACATGCAGCGCGTCGCCCTGCACCCGCTCGACCAGTTCCGCGCGTTTGTGTCCCTGCGCGACAAAGGTCAGACCGATGCAGAGATCGCTGCAGCCTTCTTCGTAACGCCGCAGATCGTGAAGCAGCGCTTGAAACTCGCTTCCGTCGCCCCTGCCCTACTTGAGGTCTATGCCGAGGATGGCATGACGCTGGAACAGCTCATGGCCTTCACCGTGAACCCCGATCACGCGCGTCAGGTTCAGGTGTGGGATGTGATACATTCATCCTGGAACAAGGAGCCATTCCAGATCCGGCGCATGTTGACCGAGACCTCGGTCCGGGCGTCCGACCGACGCGCGGTCTTTGTGGGTGTTGAGGCCTATGAAGCGGCGGGCGGCACGATGCTGCATGACCTCTTTCAGCGCGATGACGGTGGCTGGCTCGACGACCCTGCCCTGCTCGATCGGCTGGTGACGGAAAAACTCCAGGCCGAGGCTGAGACGGTTGCGGTTGAAGGCTGGAAGTGGATCGAGGTCGCGCTTGACCTGCCCTACGGCTACAGCCACGGCCTGCGGTCTCTGTCCGGTGATCCGGCACCGATGACGGATGACGAAGGTGCAGCTCATGCCAAGCTGCTCGCCGAGTATCGGGCGCTGGAAGAGGAATACGCGGGTCAGGATGAAATCCCCGACGAGGTCGACACGCGGCTTGGCGTTTTGGAAGCGGAGATGGAAAAGATCGAGACCCGGCCATTGATCTTCGATCCCTTGGAATTCGGACGGGCAGGGGCGTTCGTCACGCTCGACCGCTACGGCGCGCTGGCAGTCTATCGCGGGTATGTGCGCCCAGAGGATGAGCCCGTTGAGGAGACCGTTGAGGAGACCGCGGTCCAGGATGGTACTGATCCTGCGGTGGCGGGGCAGGGGGATGATCGTGATCTCACCGATAGCCATGGCAGTGCCGCTCATGGCGGAACCGTCATCATGTCGGGTGGCCAGCCGATCGGAGCTGACTTGCCGGAGGATGAGGATGACGGGGCGCTGAAGCCGCTGCCCGAGCGGTTGGTCATGGAGTTGACGGCCCACCGGACGCTGGCGCTGCGTGAAGCAATCGGGCGCTCGCCCGACGTGGCGTTGACGCTGCTGCTTCTGAAGCTGGTGACGGACACCTTCCGCACCTCCTCAGCTTCGGGCAGCTGTCTCGAGGCATCCGTGCGTCACGTCTACATGTCGGCGCAGGCGCCCGATCTGAAGGACAGCGTGGTGGCCAAGCTGGTCGACGAGCGTCATGCGGAATGGGAAGCCGATCTGCCGCTTGGCGATGATGCGGCTCTTTGGGACTATCTGACGGTCCTCGACCAGGGCAGCCGTCTGGCCTTGCTGGCGCATTGCCTCAGCTTCGGCGTCAACGCGCTGCATGAGAAAGTGAACCCTTACGGAGCGGGCATCTCTGCTGGCGGTTTGACCCGGCGGATGGCGCATTCCGATCTCGTGGCGCGCGCCACAGATCTCGATATGGTCGAGGCAGGCTGGGAGCCGACGGTCGACACCTATCTCAACCGCGTGCCCAAGACCCGCATCCTCGAGGCCGTACGTGAGGCCAAGGGGGAGGGGACTGCCCAACTCCTCGATCACCTGAAGAAAAGCGAGATGGCCAGTGAGGCCGAGCGCTTGCTGAAGGGCAGCGGCTGGTTGCCCGAGGTCCTGCGCCGTGTCGATCTCGTGGCGCTGGACGATGAGGACCATGCCGAAGGGCAGGGGCCGGATGTCGATGCCGAAATGGCCGACAGCGTCAGTGAGGCTGACCTTCCTGCATTCCTGACGGATGACTTGCCTGTTGAAAGCGCATCGATGCTGGCCGCGGAATAGCGTGATCCAGCGGGGGGCGGAGATTCCGCCCCCCAATCACCCTATAACGTAATGATATCAATTAGATGAATGCGATTACTCGCATTCAGAATGAGGAATCATGTCTGCAACAACCATCATCGACACCGCACCCCTCGGGGCGCTGATCCGCTACACCGACGGCAGTCCCAAGCCGCCGGCACGCTTCACGAAGAAGCTCGCAGCCTGGGAGCGCTCGAACGGCGTCGGGCGCCTCGTGAAAAAGGAACCACCCCGACCTTACCCGACATGGACGGCACCCGCGTCGTTCACGCTGCATGAAGGCAACTTCGCTTCGGACGGGGTGATCCTCGTCACCATCATGCGCAGCCATTCCGCTGACAGCGCCCTCGTCTTCGAGGTGGCCGAGGACCCGAAGCCCGGGCAGGTGCGCGTGCTTCTCGACTTCGGCGGCAACACGGAGCTGCTGCATCTAGCGGAGTCCGTCACTGCGGCCGAGCTTTGGATCGCCAAAGAAGGATACCGCAACGCGCGGCTTGAAATCGTCGGCGATGAAGAGGGCGAAAGGGCAGGGGGCGCGGACCTGGCCGCCTGAGCCCAACTGAAACCGAGGGGCCCGCCCAAGCGGAGGCCTCTCAACCATCACAACCTTGTCCTTTGAGTTCGCGGGGTACCAAAGGAACCATCCCCAAAGAAGGAGTCTTCAACCAAGAGCATGGCCGGGAGGCTCGCGGCGTTCCAAGCATCAGCGGGACAATCGGCTCCAGTCGTAAGGGGACCATCCCCCGCTCGCCATTCCCTTCCTTGGCCCGAATCCTGTCTTCGAGATCAACCCGCGGGGGGTCGGACTACGGGCGAGCCCGTGCCGCCGGATGGATTCGGACGAGCCGAACGCACCCGGTGATGTCAGCCAGTCTTCGGGCCTTCGAGGTCCTGTCGCGCGGGGGATGGTCCCCCGCCTCCAAGACAGGAGCCAAACAGATGTCCCGCAAAGATGCCCACGCCTTCGCCGCCTCCCTCGCCGCCACGCTCATGGTCTCGATCGTCGTCTTCCAGGCTGGGGATGGAACCTTCGGCGCTGTCCCCGCCGATGAAATCGACGGAGACGAGGTCGTGATCGTTTCGGAATACGATCCCTTCGGGTGAGGCTTTGGCCTCACTTCCCGAGGGCCCGGGCACGGCGCAGGTGCGCCTCCGGGCCTATCGCCAACAGAGTGATCGGCGATGCCGATCTTGGTACCCTAGTGTGCCATCTGCGCAATTCGTGGTACGCAAGGGGCCGATATCGTGCGTCGCTAAGCTATCCCGCTCTATGCAGATGTACCTTCAAATCAGCCCATTGCTGGCAGAACTCATCAATTCGGGCCTCGATCTCTTCGTTGGGGTTCAGCACAAAGAATGTCCTTGGACTGTAAGCGGTCGCCCGCACCGCAAAGCCCGGCGTCCCGACCTCGCCTAGCCAATGATCAACCTCAGCGTCATGGCCGCCGCGCCGCCGCGTATTGTGATGGTAGATTACAGCGCATCGACCTTTGGCCAACTCCTGCACCTCTGCGAGGGGCATCTGCTTGCCGAACTTCGCCCGCCCCCTTCGCCAATTGGCGTCATCGATGATACCATTATCCGGGTCTGCGAATACGAGATCGCACGTGGATAGCCTCTCCATCACACGCTGGAACCAAGCGGTGCGCCAGTTGCGGCGTTCACGCGGTGCTACCATACTACTGTCTACGTTCTCGTCAGATGAAATCGCACCCTCCAACACCGGCAGCAACGAGTTGATCGAGCGCGCGTCCCTCGTAATGTTTCGAAGATGGCTGAACAGGACCGGGTCCAAGTGTTCGTACCGTTGCGGTTGAACGAGATAGGTGATGTGCCGCCCATCCCCGTTGTGGCTCTCGTCCGGGTACCGGTACCACGCGACGCCCAATTGCCGTCCCGGGGATAGGGCCCTCAACAGGCCAAGCTTTACAAAGTCGCCAACATCTCCGGCATAACGGTCTTGCACTTGGAGTAACCTATTCCTTCTTTGTCCATGACACTCCACCAGATCATTAGCGGATTGCAGGCTTGTGGGCCACCAACTTGCGATGACGGCTGTACAAGATCAGATGAATATTCGCTTTTAAAAGAAGTCGGGTCAGCGGGTCCAATTTAGCACGTTCAGCGAATGACCGCTTCGACGGGCGGCACCACAGTACCTGGCTGGGTCGACCAGCGGCAGCTTAGGGTCGATCGCGTAGGTCAGGCCTTTAACTGACGGCGAGGTCGCTCGCGGTCTTTCCCGCTTCCAGTGCTTCCACGAACCACTGCGGTTTGCGCCCTCGGCCGGACCAGGTGAGTGCCGGGTTTTCAGGGTGCCGGTATTTCGCCACGACAGGCGCTCGCAAGGATTTCGTTTTGGTGCCCACGAGTTCGGCAAGGGAGTAGCCCAGATCCAGTGCGACTGCTTCCACCTTGGCGCGGGCTTCCGCCTTCTGCCGATCCTCGAACGTGGAGATGGCCTTGGCGACGTCCTTCTTCATTTTGTTTAGCTCGCTGAGCGACAGTGCCTCGAGATCGTAATCAGCCATTGGTGCGGTCCGTGTCCTGAATGATCCGGTATCGATAGCCCGTCGATGCAAGGCGCCGCAACTCCCGGAAGGCTGGGGCAGGGGTGGCCGAAGCTGTTGATCGCCGTTTCGTCGCCAGGGAGGTGCTGAATTGGGGGTCAGGCTGTCCCGATTGGCAGGATGACAGGGTCTGGCATGGGCTCCTCGCGCATCTCTGTCTTCTGGTCCATCCCTTCGACTGACAATCCCCTAACCCCGTTCGGTCTCCTGCGCGCAACCCCGCGTCAGCCCGGGCCGTGTTGGCCGCCTGTGGCGTCCTGCCCGCTCCACCCCGGTCCTCTGGGGGTTTCCGGCGTCCGTTCCGTTCACCGTGCACGCGTCACCCGACGGGCTTTTTCCGGGTCTTGTCGAAGGGACGGTCCCAAAGACAGGAAACACAGGAGCTAATCATGCAGAACATCGTCATCCTCGCCGGCAACATCGGTCAAAAACCCGAAACCCGCACCACCCAGGGCGGCACCAACATCACCAACTTCAGCCTCGCCACCTCTCGCCCCCGCCTCTCGGAAGGTCGCGTCCTGCGCGACGAGAACGGCTACCGGGTCATGGACACCGAGTGGCACCGCATCACCTGCTTCAACGGTCTCGGCAAGACGGTCGCCGAGCATTGCGAAAAGGGCATGAAGGTCCTCGTCCACGGCCGCATCCACTACACCAAGTGGATCGACAGCATGGGGAACGACCGCTACGGCTGCGAGATCATCGCCGAAAAGGTCGACTTCCTGAGCCGCCCGAAGTCGGCCGAGAACGAAAACCCCGAGCTGGTCGACCGCGACGACGAGATCCCGTTCTGAGGAACGGGGTCTCCCCCTTGGGCCCGGCGGGTTAGACCGCCGGGTTTGACTGATTGCCGCAAGGCGGCTCGGAGTCCATCTTCCTGATGCTCCACCATGCGAAAATTCCCTCGAACTGCAGCGTGCCGACACTGGACATGACGGGGATAGATCATTCAATCCTTCAAGCGACTCCGGTCCTTTCTAGCTCTCATTCTTGTTGTTGATGTCAGTACATGGTGTTGCATTGCTTTGCAGCAACACAACCAGTAGTATTGCGCCTGATTAGGAGTGCTCGCAGATGAAATTGTCCAGGTTCAGAGTTTCCAATTTCCGGTCCGTGTCCGACAGCGGTTGGCTTGAAGCCGACGACGTGACAGCGCTGATTGGGGTCAACGAGTCTGGCAAGACGAACTTGCTGCTGCCACTTTGGAAGCTAAAGCCTGCCCAAGACGGTGAGATTCAACCGACGTCCGATTATCCGAAAACGATGTTCGGAGAAATCCGCAACGCGCCGGGCGATTACCATTTCATCGAAGCCGAGTTTGATACCGGTGCATCCGGCGCTGCCATCGCGCAAGCCGCTGGTATTTCGGCTGAGATTGCTAAGACGGTCCGCGTCACGCGCTTCTTCGACGGTCACTACGACATCGAATTTCCAAAGCACCAACGGATCACCACCGTTACGCGTGAGTGGCTCGCGGGCAAGCTAACGGGGGCCGCAGGCACAGTTGAAGCGGCGCAGGCTCTCAAGAAAGAAGCCGAGCTGCAGCCTCAGTTGGTTCAAGGCCTCAGGGCCACCTCCGACGCGCTGCCCGAAACGGAGAACCTTGGAGCGGTTCAGTTGCGCGCGGCCATCAAGGCAGTCGATGCGCTAATACCCGAAGAGCCCGCAGAGACCAGCGTTATTGTCCCGATGGTCAGGCAACTATCGTCAGAACTAGGCGACCAGCTCCGCGTGCTGATGACACCGCCACCAGGCCGTGTCGAAGGCGCTGAAGCAGTAGTCGTGAACGCAATCCCGCCATTTGTCTATTACTCCAACTATGGCAACCTCGATTCAGAAATCTACCTGCCGCATGTCGTTGAGAACCTCGTGCGGCAGGATTTGGGGGCGAAAGAAGCCGCAAAGGCGAGAACGCTGCGGGTGCTGTTCAGCTTCGTGCAGTTGGAGGCAAAGGAAATCCTAGAACTCGGACGTGACTTCAAAGAGGTGAATGGCCAGAACCGAGAGCCAACCGCGGATGAGATTGCCGCAATCGCGGAGCAGAAACGGACGCGCTCAATCTTGCTGCAATCTGCGGGCGCAACTCTGACCACTCGTTTTCGGGATTGGTGGAAGCAAGGCGATTACCGCTTCCGTTTTGAGGCGGACGGAAATCACTTTCGTATTTGGGTTGCTGACGACCGGCGTCCGACTGAGGTAGAGCTTGAGAACCGAAGCACGGGTTTGCAGTGGTTCCTGAGTTTCTATCTCGTCTTCCTTGTCGAAAGCCGAGGCGACCACAAAAAGGCGGTGCTGCTCCTCGACGAACCGGGCGTGTCGCTGCACCCGCTTGCCCAACGTGACCTCTCTGCGTTCTTTGAAAGTCTGTCCCAGACCAACCAGATCATCTATACATCGCACTCACCCTTCTTGGTCGATGCGGATCGACTTGAGAGGGCTCGGAAAGTCTATGTAGCGGCGGACGGCACCACCAAGGCAACACCAAACCTGCGGCATAGCGAAGGCCGGGATGAGCAGGCGGGCGCGGCGTATGCCGTCCATTCTGCACTGAACCTGAGCGTCGCTGAGAGCCTACTTGTTGGTTGTCGGCCCGTGCTGGTCGAAGGCCCGTCGGATCAGCATTACCTGACTGCAATCAAGGCTCTCTTGGTCTCCGGCGCGAAAATTACGCCCAAACGAGAATTGGTCTTCCCACCCTCTGGCGGAACGAAGACAGCGCGGGTAGTGGCCAGCATCCTCACTGGTCGCGACGAAGTGCTGCCGATGATGCTGCTCGACGACGATGGACCTGGCCGACAGATGCGCGCCAACTTGGCTCAGGGTTTGTATGCGGAAAGCCCGGACAAGGTGCTTAGCGTCGCAGCCCATGTTGGCTACGAGCGTGCCGAGATTGAAGACCTGATACCATTCGACATCATCGCCGACGAACTGGACCGAATGGAACGCGAACCTGACGTCAGGTTCGCGGACGTTGTGCAGGCAGGCCTGCCAATTGTGGGCCAGATCGAAGCCTGGGCACAGGCGCAGGGCGTGCAACTTGACGAACATTGGAAAGTGCCGCTGTCGATCAAGGTCAAACAAAGGATGCTGACACGGGGATTGAACGCGATCCCGCCGCACGTGGTGGAGAGGTGGGTCGGGTTGTTCGAGGCATTCTCGCCGCAAGACGCACCATAGTGGCACCTGAAGGCGCGCGAGGAAAGCGCAAATAAGCTACGTTCGGTTCGAAACAACATGAACACCAGCTTGGTCCCGCATTGCTCGACTTTTGAAGAGTGAGAGACGTGCCGGTTTCCCGGTGACGGGTTGAGGGCTGGGAGAGTGGCTCCCGGCGCCCGTCGCGGGAGATAGCCGATGGGCGTTGTAGAAGTTCTGGATCCGGTCGCACCGGCGAGGGCTGGTGGCTGGAAGGTGGACGTGAGCCGGGGTGAGCGGAACGGGCGGGTGTCGTCCGAATGGTTCAACCGGCCCGATGACGAGCGGTATCTGTCGCTCGATGATCTCTGGGCCAATGTGAAAGGCCGGTCGGAGCGCAGCCGCAGCCGTGTGGTGCAGACCGCTGACATCCGTGTCGAGGCCGCGCGCGACAACCCCGAGCGGTTGCACCTGATGCTGCCAAAGGCGCAAGAACCGGTCGCGCCCACGCATTGGGCGTTCGGCCAGCTTGCCAGCATCGTCGGCGCCCCGGCCTCCTATCTGCGGCAATTGCCCGCGCCGTTGGCGGGGATCAACCTGCAATATGGTCTGACCAACCACCGCGCCGAACAGGTGAAGACTTTTGAGACCGAAGATGGCCGCAAAGAACTGCGCGCCGTGACCGGCCCCGATTACGGCCGCATCCACGATTTCGAGCTGGTCGAGGCGGTGCAGCGCATCGCGGGCAATGGCACCGGCGACACGCGCTGGAAGGTGCCGGGCGTGCTCGATTGGTCGACCGGGGTCTACAACCCCGATGTCGAGATCAGCCGCGACACGACCACGCTCTATGCCTCGGACCGCGACGTCTTCCTGTTCCTGGTCGACGATCGCAACCCGATCGAAGCGGGCAAGCTACCGGACGGCTCCCCCGATCTCTACTTCCGCGGCTTCTACTGCTGGAACTCCGAAGTTGGTGCCAAGACCCTCGGCATGGCGAGCTTTTACCTGCGGGCGGTGTGTCAAAACAGGAATCTGTGGGGCGTCGAGGATTTCCAGGAGATCCGCATCCGCCATTCGAAATACGCCGCTTCCCGCTTTGCCCATGAGGCGGCCCCGGCGCTGACGCGCTTCGCCAATTCCTCGCCGCAGGGCTTCGTGAACGGCATCAAGGCAGCGCGGCAGCAGATCGTAGCGCGCAGCGACGAGGATCGCGCGGATTTCCTGCGCAAGCGGGGCTTCTCGAAGGCGGAGTCCGGGAAGATCATCGAGAAAGTGCTGATGGAAGAGGGCCGCCCGCCCGAGAGTATTTTCGACTTCGTGCAGGGCATCACGCGGCTTGCGCGCGACAAGACCCAGCAGGATGCCCGCCTCGACATGGAGGGGCGCGCCAAGAAGCTCCTCGACCGGGTCGGCTGACGCCGGGCTCGACAACGCGACCGCCTGCATCGGCGGCGGTCGCGCTTTCCCCTTCCAAATGCATGCCACTGGCCCCGCCCGAGAGGGCAGGGGGGCTTCGGCCTGCGCATTTCAGCGAGACCCCCATGACCCCCCAGGAAGAAACCATCGTCCTCGAGGCCCGCGATATCCTCGGCCGTTACCTTAGCCAGAACCCGGTCATCGGGAGCTGGCAGGCGTTGATGGACTATTGCGCTCTGACCGTCCGAGGTCCCATCGAGCGATTCCATGTCCTCTATCTCGACCGCAAGAACCGCATCATCGCCGATGAGCTTTTGTCGACCGGCACAGTCGATCATGTCCCTGTCTATCCGCGCGAGGTGATCAAGCGGGCGCTGATGCTGAACGCCAGCGCCCTGATCCTGATCCACAATCACCCGTCGGGCGATCCGACGCCGTCCGAGGCCGATCTCAGCATGACCAAGGAGATCCAGAAGGGCTGCAAGTATCTCGGCCTGACGCTGCATGACCACATCATCGTCGGTGCCGGAACGGAGCTGAGCCTGCGGGCCCTCGGCAAGCTCTGATCGTGGCACCAGACTTGCTACCGTCGCCCCTTCGAGCAAGAGGGCGGCGGTTTGGTCTTTGACGGATGAGGCGGGGAGAGTGGCTTCCCGCGCAGTTGGAGATATTGCCATGTTTGACCTTCCCCTGCCGCTCCAACCGAGCCCGCGCCCGATGGGTCCTGTCCCAAATGGCCCGACTGTCGCTTCTGATCCCAGCCTGCCTTTCGCGCTGACGCGGATGCACCGGACGCCGGCAGCCCTGATGTCGGGCACCGCTGCCCCCGTGGTCGTTGAGCGTTTTGCGACGCTGGCCGATGCCATGCAGGGGGCGTTCGAACTTGCGGAGGACAACGGCCTCAATCCAGCGCCGCAGCTTCTGGCCATCCTTGATTGCGACCAGCGCCTGGTTCTTGCCGGGGCCGCCAGTCATGGCGCTGTGGCTTGGTGCCACCCCGTCGCCAATGCTCTTGAGGCGCGGGCCGTCGTGACCGAGGCGGTTCAACTTCGCGCCCAGGCTGGCCGCGCTATTGATTGGCACGAGCCCGAATTGGCGCAGTGGCTGCGTCACCGTGCTGATCTGCTGGATGCCCGCCTTGTCGACCCGCTCTGGCGCGCCTTTGCTGCCCGCGCGCTTCAGATCGCGGCGTGACGCCCGAGAGACAGAGGAGGGATGGGAAGGGTTTGAGCCTTCGGGGGGCAGAGGAGTCCGCCACCCGGGGGGTCTGACCTGTCCTCACCGAACGGAGATATCCATGACCCAGACTGAACCCACTCTGGCAGCACCACTGCGGCCTTCCACCGTCGATTTCGGGGCGATCCTTGCCGCGCATGCCGAACGCACCGCCCGGACCCTCGCCCTGCGCCCGGGCAACAAAGATCGTCTCTTCGATGGCCTCATGGCCGCCGGCATCACCCATGTCACCGTGACCTTCGACGGTTCCGGTGACAGCGGCCAGATCGAAAGCATCGAGGCGTGGTCCGGCAAGACCGCCGTTGAATTCCCCGCGACCGAGATCGACTACGCCGCTCTGACCTGGGACGACCCTGAGGTCGAAATACGGCAGCTCTCGCTGGAGGATGTCGTCGAGCAGCTCACCTACGACTTCCTCTCCGACACCCATGGCGGTTGGGAAAACAACGACGGCGCGTGGGGTGAGTTCTGCTTCGACGCGTCCGCACGCTGCATCCATCTCGAGTTCAACGAGCGCTTCACCTCGTCCGAACTCTACACGCACGATTTCTGAGGGGGCGACGATGGCACATCCCTACCACCACGCCCTGTCCTCAGTGAAGAAATGGGGCGGCACGGTCGATGATTTCATCGCCGTGCATACCTGGTTCGACCAGAGCAAGGAGATCACCGCCGATTTTCGGCACCGGGCCCTGCGGCACCATGCCTTATCCTGACTCTATGGAAGCGTCTTATTCCTGTGCATGGCGCGGGTTATGCGGAACTTTGGGATTGAGAGATGAGCCAGCCCCGGCCCGCTCTCCATCAAAAGGGCCGTAGGGACGGGGCTGGCGGCGTTTCGGTTTGAGCGCGACTGGAGTCGCGGGCGTCGTTTGCTGGACGCGAACGCCTTTGGAGGATGGATGGTGCAGCTGTATTTCACCGACGGATCGGCGCTGCGCGCGCCAGTTTCGGTCGAAGGCGTTCCGGTCGATCTTTCCGTGTCCCTCACCGAGGCCGCTGGCAGGATCGGCCTGATGGATGGCATGCCGTTCTTTCTGGATCGGAACGGAAGCTACTTGCATGAAGTGAACCGGTTCTTTCGCGCCTGTCAGACCATGGGGGTTCGTTCGCGGCACAGTTTGCGCGCTTACGCCCATGACATCTTCGTCTGGATGCGCTTTCTGGAAGAACGGCGTGGTGGCAAGCAGCTTTGGCGTGCCGATTACAACGATGTCATCGCGTTTCACCATGCACGGCGTTTGTCGGATGCACCGTTCCGGATTTCGGCATCCAGCTGGAACAGGGCGATCGCGGCGCTCGACAAATTGTATCGGTGGGCGCTCGAAGAGGGCCTGATCGCATCCTCCCCGTTTCGTTACGACCTGTCCTTTCGTCATGGGCAAGGGCGTGGAGCGCCCAAGGTCGTCGAGGGTAACAGGGCGCGGGAACGTGCCGCACGCCCGCATGACATGCAATTCGTCGATATCGGCCGCTACCTCGCGTTCCGGGATATCGGCCTGAGAGGAAGATTGCCGGACGGGTCCGAGGACCCAGCCTGGCGCGGCCGCAATGGCGAGCGGAATGCCGTCTTCGCGGAACTGCTCGTAACAACGGGGATGCGCCTCGGTGAGGCTGGCAGCCTGATCATCGACGAACTGCCTCGGTTGACGTCGGACAGCCCGCGGATACTTCTTTTCGATCTTCCGAGCGCGATCACCAAGGGCGAACGCCCGCGCCGCATCCGGTTGCCGCGCCGTGTGCTCAAGCTGATCGGGGATTATTGCGATATCGAGCGCCACGTTGCCGCCGCCAAGGCGTCGCCTCCTCCGGTCGTCCCCCTCGTATTGTCACCCGATGGCCGCAGCGCCATCGATGGCAGTGGCCGGCGCATCGCGCTGACCAAGCTCCGGCCACAAGACCGCCAACGGCTGCTGCGATCGCCTGATGGGATGCCTGAACACGCATCGCTTTGGCTCACTGAGCGTGGTCAACCCGTGTCGTCCGGAACCTGGGAGGTTGCTTTTCGCAGGGCAAGCCAGCGATGCCAGGCCTTCGGTCTCGATATTACTGTCACGCCGCACATGTTGAGGCACACCTTTGCGGTCAACATGTTGTCGATGCTGATACGCGAACAGGTGGGCAGGATCTTCAACCCGACCGATGCGCATGGTGCTGCCTATCGCCAGATGCTTGGCGATCCGCTCCGCCATCTCCAACACCTCCTCGGCCACGCGAACATCACCAGCACCTACATCTATCTCGACAGCCTTGCCGAGGCGCAGGAACTCGTCGATGCGGCGGCGGATCGCTGGACCGACGAACTCATGGCGGACGAACAATGACCGGCAGAGCCCGCGTCTCACAGCCCCGCCCGGGACGGAGGGCAAGCTTTCCCGAACACCTTCCAGATCCCGGCCCCGCTGCGGCCATTGCCATCGCCGCGGGCCGTTTCGAGATTACCCTGGCCGGACGGACCGCGACGATGGACCTAACGCGTTTGCCGGGTCGTGCTTCGCTTGCGCGTTCCTTCACGCAAGCACTCTGGCAGGCGTGTCAGGTCGGTGGCCCGGCGGGCACTGTCCGCACCGCCATGTCGCTGGCAGAGGCTGTCCATCGGTTCTGGCGCTATCTCGATGCGACAGGCTCATCCGTGCATGCGCTTGCCGATATGGATGTCACCACCATCGAAGGCTTCGACGCCTGGATGGATGAGCGCGGGCAGCATCCCAACCATCGCCGCCACCAGATGGGAGATGTAGTGATGCTGCTGCGATTGGCGGATGCGGGAGAACGGGGCCGCCTTTCCGAGGCCGCTTCCCGCCGGTTGCTCTATGTCAGCACGCGCCCAGGTGTTCCACCGCGCCCGCGTGATGCCTACAGCGACAGTGTCCGGGCGGCCTTGAAGGCGGCCGCGCGTACCGACGTCGCGGCGATCGTCGAGCGATTCCGGTCGGCGCTTGCGCAGGAGTGCAAGACACGCATCGACCGGTTGGAGATGGACGCCTTCGCGGAGATCGACCGTGTCGGTTTCATTACCGTCAAGAACGACCTTTTTCGTCAACTCTACGGGGCACGGAACTATGCGGGGATTTCGAATGAGGGGCTGAGCGACAGGATGCATGGCACGCGGCATCTGCTCCTCGGCGATCTGATTGCTCTGTTCGTTCTGCTGTCGCTGGAGACCGGTCTCGAGATCGAGGCGATCAAGACCCTGCGCGCTGATTGCCTCAAGAACCCCTCCAGCGGCTATGTCGAGATCGATTATTGCAAGCGCCGCGCACGTCATGCCGAGTGGAAGCGGCTCCGGGTTCGGGATGGCGGCTCAGGTACCCCGGGCGGCCTGCTGCGCCTGGCAATTCAGTGGACCGCGACCGCGCGCGGTCATCTCAAGAGCGAGCAGCTTTTCACGTATTACTGCCGCGGCCGCCTGACCGATGTCGTTCTGCCGATGCAATCCGCTAGAAAGGTCTGGGTCAAACATCACGGGTTGCAGGATGATGACGGGAAGCCGTTGAAGCTCTGCCTCTCGCGTTTGCGCAAGACCCACAAGTCTGCGTGGTATCGCAAGACCGGCGGTCAGCTGCGCCGGTTTGCGGTTGGACATACCGTCGAGGTTGCCGCGAACCACTATGGGGACATTCCCGCCTTGCGGCCGATCCACGAAGCTACCATCGCCGAGGCGCTGATGGACGCTGTCGAAGATGCCTTGCAACCTACCGTGCTGACCCCGGAGGCCGAGGCCAAAGTCTTGGCAGCTCCGTCTTCGGCACAGCCCGGTTTTCCGGAGGGCTTGGCGACCGATGTTCCGGCAATGCTGGCAGGCGAACAGGATGTATGGCTGGCAAGCTGTTCCGGCTTCTACAGCAGCCCTTTCGCCACGTCGGGAGAGGCCTGCCCGGTGCCGTTCTGGGGCTGCCTCGAATGCCGCAACGGCGTCATCACCACCCGCAAGCTTCCCGCGCTGATGGCGTTTCTGGATTTCGTCGTGGACCAGCGCAAGGTTTTGTCCGAAGCAGATTGGCAGGCGAAGTTCGGGAGGGCCCACCACAGGATCGTCGCGCAGATATTGCCGCAGTTCTCTGAGCCCGATCTCGCCGCCGCGCGTGCCCTCGCAGCCAGTCAATCGGCACAGATCTACCTTCCCCCGGAGGCGGGTCTCGCATGAGAGCAAATCCAGACTTCGCGACCGCAAGGCCATCGCTGCCATCGGCAATCCATCCCGACGACACCGACATCCTCGCAGGCAGACCGCTCAGACCGGGATCGGAGCGGTCGATGCTGTCCCGCTTCGGCGACGATGTCTGGGATCTCAGTCCGGCGATGTTTCGCGCCAACGCGCGTCCGGCCGCGTTTCGTGTGGATTTCGGGGCCATTGCAGACCCCGCGCTTCGACGGCTCGCCAAGGAGTATATGCTTGCCCGCCTTCAGGCGCCGCTGCGCAGCTACCGGGGCCCGTGCGGCCCCTCGACCGCCAAGGGCACATTGCTGTTCCTGCGCCATTTCGGAGAGTTCCTGCACGATCGTATCGGTTCCGTCGAACTGGCGCGCGTCGACCAGCAAGTGCTGGACGCGTATCTGGCGCATCTGGGGGCAGACGGCGCACGTTCATCGCAACAGATCCGCCTCTATGTCGATGTCCCCATCGACCTCCATCATTTCGGGCCATGGGTGACCGGGGGCGGCATTCCCTTCCTGCCTTGGGGTGGGCGCACAGCAAGCAATGTCAGCGGTCGGAGCCGGACGAGCTCAGAGAACACCACGCCGCGCATCCCCGAACCGGTCATCGGCGCGTTGCTCCACTGGTCGATGCGATACGTCGATGTCTTCGCCCCGGATATCATCGCGGCGCACGAAGAACTGGATCGCCTTGAAGCCCGTGCTGCCCAGATCATTGCCGAGGATGCGCGCCAGACCCGCCACGAACGGTTTCGCTACCGTCTTCGTACCTGGCTCGAGGTCCGACGGGTGGAAGGGCGGGGCGTGCCAATCTGGGAGCGCCGTCCAAACACCACCCGCGGTGTCCCCGATGTTAAGGAAGGCAACGCGTATAATTTCAGGCTGATGTGCCTTCAGATCGGCTGTCCTCAAACGGGGAACCTCAGTAGTTCCACCGCGACCGTGAGGATGCTGGACCAGATGGCGGGTGAGATGGGAACCGAGGTTGGCGGCATGGATACCCCGATCAGCCTCGATCCCGATACCTGCCTGCCCTGGCGGGAGCGTTTCGACACGGACAGCCTGCCGCATGAAGAACGAATGCTGCAGGCGGCCTGCTACATCGTCTGCGCCTATCTGACCGGAATGCGCGACAGCGAGTTGCAGGACATGGAACCGGGCTGCGTTTCGGTTGAACGCAGTGCCGACAACCTGATAGAGCGCTATCGTGTGCGGAGCACCGTCTACAAGCATCGCGAGGCGGCGGGTGTTTCCGCCGACTGGATCACCATCGCGCCGGTCGCCCGTGCCGTCGAGGCCATGGAAGCCCTGTCGCGTGGAGCGCGCGGCGACCGTGATCTTCGATCCCTCTGGGTCTCGCTGAAGCCATGGGACTGGACCGCGGACTACCTGGCAGCGCAGGCGTCGCCGATCATCGAGATGTTTCGAGACGGTCTGGATGCAAAGGTCGCAAACCCGCCCGCAATTCCACATGTAGATGGGCGCGCATGGCATCTCAGCACCCGGCAGTTCCGGCGCACCATCGCATGGTACATCGCGAACCGCCCCTTCGGCGTGATCGCTGGCAAGATCCAGTACAAGCACGCCTCCGTGGCGATGTTCGAGGGCTATGCCGGCGCGCCGCATGGCGATTTTCGCCGGGCAGTCGAGCAGGAACGGGCGCTTGGTCAATTGGACGATGTCGTCGCCTATTATGAGGCCTACCTGCAGGGTGACGAGCCCGGCGGACCGGCATCGTCCCGCCTCAAGCAGGAGTTCGACCACGTTCGGGACACCCTCGGTGATCTGCCCGGGCGCATCCTCGATCAGAAGCGCCTGAGAACGATGCTGGCGCATCTTGGAAAGACGCTGCATGTCGGATTTCTGAACGATTGCTTCTTTGAGCCCGCCAGCGCCCTCTGCCTGCGGCCCGACGACAAGCCGGTGGCCCCGGTGATTTCGCGCTGCAGCCCGGACCGCTGCCCCAATTCCTGTCTGACCACGCGTCATGTTGCGCCCTGGCAGGCTTCGATCGAAGAGGGTGAGCGCCTCCTGCAGGGCAACACCCTGTCAGCGGTTCAGAAGGTCGCAATCACACAGGACAATGATCGAAAGCGCCGGCTGATCGCTCATCTGGAGGACCCAAAGGTATGACACGGCCCGTCAGTCAGAAGACCGAAGTCGCCTTGCGCGCCGCCATGATGCGACTGCTCGAAGGAACCTCCGTCCATACCGACGGGCGCCTCACCGTCGCCAATCTCGCGCGCGAGGCCGGTGTCAGCCGGGCAACGGCCAACCGGGCTACCGCCGTTCTTGCGGAGTTTCGTGCGGCGGAGGCGCGGTTCCGGTCGGGATCTGTCGCGGGCTTGAAGGAGCGTATCCGCGAACTTGAAGCCGAGCTGCGGGCCGCACGCGGTGGCGAGATGGCCGAGCTGCGCGCGACCGTCAAAACCCTGGCGCAACAAATCCAGATCCTCGCGCTGCAGGGTGAAGAACAACGCCGCCTGATCGCGGTTCTTGAAGAGCAGATCGTGCGGGCTGACCCGAAAGTCCTGCCGTTCAGGCCGCCGTCCCAGGGCGGCACCTGAGGTCACGATCAGAAAGAGAAAGAGGTGAGCTGGGTGGGGGTGAAACAGGGATAAGAAGAGAGGGAGCCCCCATGAACTGTCTCACCCATGCCACTCGGGAAAACCCCAATGATGGCAAGAAGTTTTCAAAAAGAGACAACTTGACTGTCCAGATAACATGCCGAGGGCATATTCATGGCCGAGACGATCTTCGGCCAGACCCTCACGCTCTCGACCGGGCGCATCATCCCGACCCGATGGGTTGGCGAACAACATGTGAAAGAGGATCTCGGCTTCATCCCGGGCTTTGCCGATTGGGTGAAGGCCATCAGGCCCGAACCCTGGATGGGCCGGTCCGAGCGGATCGAGGCGCAGGTCGATCCGCATCTCGCCTCGCCCGTGGTCGAGGTCAGCTGACATGACTGATCCCGCATACTTGCGCCTCGGTCTGCCGCCGACGGCATCGCCCCAGACAGTTCTGCGCGCGGCGGTCCGAGCGCTGCACCCCGACACGCGCGCCGTGCGCAGCTTCCGGACGGCGCGCAAGCGCTTCTACCGGCAGATGCTCTGCGCGCATGCCGCGCGGCAGGCATCGGGCGACAATCCGACCGGCTGATCGCTTCCAACCAACCCTTCATCCCAATCCAGGGCCCGGCCCCAAGGCCCGGGTTTCTCAATCTCAGGAGGTTCCCATGGCGGATTACTTCACCCATTTCTCATGCCTGATCGACGTTGGCACGCCCGACAAGGCCGCCCGCGCGCTCGCGCTGTTTCATGACCTGCGCGCCGCGGATCAGGACGCCGATGACCCGGAGGTCTCAGGCTTCACTCTTGCGCGCCAGGACGCGCCCGAGGGCAGCACGCTCTGGATCCATGACGACGAGCACGGCGATGTCGAGGCGGTCATCCACTTCGTGCTGCGCCTTGCGGAAGACCTCGACCTCACAGGTCTATGGGGGTTCCAGTACGCGCTGACCTGTTCCCGGCCTCGCCTCGACGCCTTCGGCGGCGGCGCGCATATCATCGATCTCGGTGCCCGCAAATCCATCGGCTGGACCAGCACGCAAGAATGGCTGGCCGCCGCGCTGAACGGGGAGGACGTCGATGCCTGAGGTGATTTGCACAACAGTCTACCAGTTCCCTGAACTCTCCGACATCGCCAAGGAAAAGGCGCGCAGCTGGTATCGCGAGCTTGGGCCTCACGACGATTGGTGGGACGCGGTCTATGAGGATTTCGAGCGTATCTGCGAGATCCTCGGAATCCGCCTGAAGACCACGCCCATGCGCCTGATGGGCGGCGGGACTCGGGCCAAGCCCTGCATCTGGTTCTCAGGCTTCTGGAGCCAGGGCGACGGGGCTTGCTTCGAAGGTTACTGGTCCCACTCCAAGGGCGCGGCCGCGCGCATCCGGGACTACGCCCCGACGGACGCGACGCTGCATGGCATAGCCGACTGGCTGCAGGCCATCCAGCGGCGGAATTTCTACCAGCTCGCTGCCGAGGTCAGCCACCGCGGTCGCTACTACCACGAATACATCATGTCCGTGGACGTCACCCGCGACAGCCCGACCTGGCAGCCGCCCACCGAGGACGCAGAAGAGACCGTGACCGAGGCGATCCGCGATCTCGCCCGCTGGCTCTACCGCCAGCTTGAGGCTGAATACGACCACCTGACCTCGGATGAGTCCGTTGAGGACGGCATCATCGCCAATGAATACACCTTCACCGAAGCAGGGCGGCGGTTCGGATGACACATGGGCGGGCGCAACCCATCTCTTGCAGAATATCCAGAATGTATGTATATTCTGCACAAATGGAGACCTCGATCATGCATGATCTTCCCGAGTTCAAGGCGGCCGACCTGACGCGGCACACAAGTGACCTGTTTGACGCGGCCATTCGGTCGCCGATCGCGATCACCAAACATCGCAAGCCGAAATTCGTGCTGATGAGCATGGATCAGTACCAGCAGCTCACCCGGGGGGCCACGCAACAGGCTCATATGGTTGACGAGATGCCCGAGGATCTCAAGTCGCTGATGATAGAAGGGCTCGAGCGGGACTTGACGCAGGCGGATGACTAAGCCGAGTGCTGGAGAGGTTTTCCGCTACCCGTTCCTGTGGAAACGCGAACAGATGGCGGGTGAGACCGAGGGCCGCAAGACGCGGCCTGTCTGTATCGCCGTCACTGTCGCCAAGTCCGATAGCGAGACCGTGGTATTCATCCTGCCGATCACGACGCAGCCGCCCTTGCCCTCGCGCAAGTTTATCGAGGTGCCACAGATCGAGTCGCAGCGCGTGGGGCTGGAAACCCATGTTCGCAAGTGGGTCATGCTGGACGAGATCAACACCGATATTCTGGAGCGGTCCTATGTCTGGGAGGATCGCACGCCCATTGGCACGTTCAGTTCCGTCTTCACATCCAGGATCCAGTCCAGCCTGATCGCGCTTGCCAGATCGGGCGGGGCATCGGTTGTTGATCGGCTGAAGTAATCTCGATCACCGCAGGGTCTGCCCAGCTTCACTTGTTCCCGTCGATCCACTTCGACATCAGCCCCTTGTCGCGAAAACACTCATCCGGAACGGCGCGGCGCTTGATGCGGGCGAGGCGCTCGGCAAATGCGACCTGCTTTGATGTCGGGCGGCTGTCCTGCGCTGTCGCGGATGTGAGCTTGGCTTGTGCGTCGATCCAGGCGCTCAAGGAGCGCCGATCTTGCTGAACCTCCCACGGCAGAAGCGTCTGGTTGCGCAGGGCCAGCGCGCGCGCATAGGCGATCTGCTTTGGCGTCGCGGGCAGGACGTAAGTGGTGCTTTCCATCGGGGTTCTCCCTTCCTAGCTTGGTTCGTAAAATAGAACATAACAGGAACAAAATCAAGCCACCCGCGAAAATCATGAGGTTTGAGAGAAAGAGGAGGGCCGGGGAAGGTCAGGCCTGAGGGTGCTCGAAAGAGGGTGTCCGGGCCTGATCCTGTTCCTCATTCCGGAGTTTCCCGATGACCCATCTCGCCCCCTTTGCGACCGAGCGCGCCCTTGCGCCTGTCGCCCCTATCCCGTCCCTCGATACGGCCGCTGCGATCTTGAGCGTGGCCGAAGCGCTGCAGACTGATCTGGCGCAGGGTTTCCAGATCGATGCGCTGCGCCTGCGCGTTGAGATGGAGCGCGCCTTTGGTGGCTCCGATGCGACCGGCGCCTGGGACTGGAAGCTGGCCTATGAGGCGGGCGAGGCAGCGCTGGTCTTGTTCCTGCGGAAGTTTGGCCGTGCGCTGTTGGCACGTGCCGGCTCGCCTGCGGCACTCCTGCCCATCCTCGCCAAGGTGGCGGGCCTTTTGCCCACGCACACCCGGCGGTCCGAGGAGATGGAGCGGTTCCAGCAGTTCTCGACGCCGCTGCCTATGGGGCTGGCGGCACTGGCTGCGGCGCAGATCACCGCGCATGATCTGGTGCTGGAACCATCGGCCGGAACAGGCCTTCTGGCGATCCTCGCGGAAATCGCGGGCGGCAGCCTCGCGCTGAACGAGCTTGCCGACACCCGCGCTGATCTCCTCCACCGCCTGTTTCCGGGCCGGCCGGTCACGGGCTTTGACGCAGCGCAGATCGACGATCATCTCGACGCGGATCTGCGCCCAAGCGTCATCCTGATGAACCCGCCCTTCTCGGCGGTTGCCAATGTCGATGGCCGCACCACCGAGGCGACGGCGCGGCATCTGCGCTCGGCGCTTGCGCGTCTGGCCCCCGGCGGACGGCTGGTCGCCATCACGGGTGCCGGCTTTACGCCCGACGCCCCCGCCTGGGCCGAGACCTTCGCTCGCCTGACCGAGTCCGCGCATCTGGTCTTCACCGGCGCTGTGTCTGGTGCTGCCTTCGCCAAACACGGCACCAGCTTCGAGACGCGGATTTCGGTCTTCGACAAATGTCGTGGTGGCGAGGCGGGCGGCATCACCGCCGATCTGGCGCGCCCGATTTCGCCTGATGTCGCCAGCCTGCTCTCGCTGATCGCTGCCCACGTCCCCCCGCGCCTCGTGCTGGCGCAGGTCGCACCAGCCGGGCAGGGCCGCACTTTCCTCTTCCCGGGAAATCCTGCCCGCACCACGCGCACGGCCATCAGCACATCGCGCGCCGCGCCAGCAACACCCGCCACCACCACCGCTGCGCCGACTGCCGCCGCCGACCTCGCTTACAGCCTGCGCGATGCAACCGAGGATGATACCAGCGCGCGCCTGTCGGATGCCATTTATGAGACCTTCCGGCTGCAGGCGATCGACATCCCCAGAGCGGAACCGCACCCGACCAAGCTTGTGCAATCTGCGGCCATGGCTTCGGTCGCGCCCCCGAAACCCAGCTACCGGCCCAAGCTTCCAACCGCTATCCTGCGCGATGGCCTTCTGTCCGACGCGCAGCTTGAGACCGTGATCTACGCGGGCGAGGCGCATGGCGCGTATCTTGCCGGGTCTTGGACTGTCGATGAAACCGGCGACATGGTCTCGGCCGCGCCGGACGATGCCGCGGACGCCGTCAGCTTCCGCCGTGGCTTCTTCCTTGGCGATGGCACCGGTGCGGGCAAGGGCCGCCAGTCGGCCGGGATCCTGCT
Source organism: Phaeobacter sp. JH20_02 (assembly GCF_048056915.1). Classification (NCBI taxonomy): domain Bacteria; kingdom Pseudomonadati; phylum Pseudomonadota; class Alphaproteobacteria; order Rhodobacterales; family Roseobacteraceae; genus Phaeobacter; species Phaeobacter sp. JH20_02. The sequence continues at coordinate 49,454 of NZ_JAYMVP010000014.1, forward strand.
CGACAACTGGGCCCAGGGTCGGCGTAGAGCGCTCTGGATCTCCAAAAGCAACAAGCTGCTGGAGGATGCGCAGCGCGATTGGTCGGCCCTTGGGCAGGAACGCTTGCTGGTGACGCCACTGTCGCGCTTTGCGCAAGGCAAAGACATCCCGCTGACCGAAGGCATTCTGTTCACTACCTATGCCACGCTGCGCTCCGAGGAGCGGGGCGCAAAAAAGTCCCGCGTCGACCAGATCGTCGACTGGCTGGGGGCAGATTTCGACGGGGTGATCCTGTTTGACGAAAGCCATGCCATGGCGAATGCGGCAGGATCGAAAGGCGAGCGCGGCGATGTCACGGCCTCGCAGCAGGGCAGGGCGGGTCTGCGCCTTCAGCACAGGTTGCCCAATGCCCGCGTGGTCTATGTCTCGGCCACGGGCGCGACCTCGGTCCATAACCTCGCCTATGCGCAGCGCCTCGGTCTTTGGGGCGGCGAGGACTTTCCGTTCGCGACGCGCGCGGAATTCGTCGAGGCCATCGAGGCGGGCGGTGTCGCGGCAATGGAGGTCCTCGCCCGCGACCTGCGGTCCCTTGGCCTCTACACCGCCCGGTCGCTTTCCTACGATGGCGTCGAATACGAGCTGCTCGAGCACGCGCTGACGCCGGAGCAGCGTGGCATCTACGATGCCTATGCCGGAGCCTTCGCCATCATCCACAACAACCTGGCCGCCGCGATGGAAGCGGCCAATATCACGGGTGAGAACGGCACGCTGAACCGCCAAGCCAAGTCCGCTGCCCGATCCGCCTTCGAATCCGCCAAGCAGCGCTTCTTCGGCCATCTGCTAACCTCCATGAAAACCCCGACCCTGATCGCTGCCATCGACGCCGATCTCGCCGCAGGCCACGCGGCCGTCATCCAGATCGTCTCGACAGGCGAGGCGCTGATGGAGCGCCGCCTGTCGGACATCCCCCCGGGCGAGTGGAACGATGTGCGGGTGGATATCACGCCAAGAGAGGCTTGCCTGGACTACCTCGCCCATTCCTTCCCGGTGCAGCTCTATGAGCCGTTCACCGATAGCGAAGGCAACCTCTCCTCGCGGCCCGTCACGCGCGACGGCCAGCAGGTGGAATGTCGCGAAGCTGCGCGCAGGCGCGACGCGCTGATCGAGCATCTGGCCTCGCTGCCGCCGGTGCCCGGCGCGCTGGATCAAATCGTCCAGCGCTTCGGCACCGATCTGGTGGCGGAAGTGACAGGCCGCTCGCGCCGCATCGTGCGCAAGGGCGAAGGGCATGCCGCGCGCCTCGTGGTCGAAAGCCGGGCCGGCTCGGCCAATCTCGCGGAAACCGCCGCCTTCATGGATGACCAGAAGCGCATCCTGATCTTCTCGGATGCCGGCGGCACGGGGCGCAGCTATCACGCTGATCTCAGGGCAAAGAACCAGCGCCTGCGGGTGCATTACCTTCTGGAACCCGGCTGGAAGGCAGACGCCGCCATCCAGGGATTGGGCCGCACAAACCGGACCAATCAGGCGCAACCACCGCTGTTCCGACCAGTCGCCACGGATGTGAAGGCGGAGAAGCGGTTTCTCTCGACCATCGCGCGTCGCCTCGACACGCTCGGGGCGATCACGCGCGGCCAGCGTCAAACCGGCGGGCAGGGGCTGTTCCGGCCCGAGGACAATCTGGAGTCTCCCTATGCCCGCGATGCCTTGCGCCAGCTTTACCGCCGCATCTATCGCGGCGATGTCGCGGGGTGCTCACTTGGCGCTTTCGAGGATGCCACAGGTCTCAGCCTGACCGATGACAATGGTCTGAAGGATGATCTGCCCCCGATCACGACCTTCCTCAATCGCCTGCTGGCGCTGACGATCGACATGCAGGCCGTGCTCTTCGCGGCCTTCGAGGAACTCCTCGACCAGCGAATCGAGGGGGCCATCGCGGCCGGGGTCTATGACCTCGGGCTCGAGACGCTGCGCGCCGAGAGCTTTCAGGTGACGGACGCACGGGTGATCTACACCCATCCCGGCTCCGGCGCGGAAACCCAACTCCTCACCATCGCGGAGAAACGGCGGAACACGCCGACTACGCTGGCGGATGCGCTCGACTGGCTCGACGACCCCAAGGCACGCCTGCTGGTGAACAGCCGCTCGGGTCGGTCTGCCGTGCAGGTGCCCGCCACCAGTCTAATGATGGACGATGGCACCATCGAACCCCGCCTGCGGCTGATCCGCCCGCTGGAGGCGAGCACGGTTCCGGCCAAGATCATGGACGACACCCATTGGCTGGAAGCCGACCGCACGGCCTTCGCCGCCGCCTGGACGGCAGAACTGGCCGAGGTGCCGGAGTTCTCGGAAACCACCCTGCATATTGTGGCGGGGCTGCTGCTGCCGATCTGGAAGCAACTGCCGCAGGATGAGACCCGCGTCTACCGACTGCAAACCGACGATGGCCAGCGCATCATCGGTCGCCGCGTTTCGCCGTCGTGGGTCGCGACCACGCTGGCCGCTGACGCGCCGCAGCTGACAGCTGCGCAGGTCCATGCCCTTGTTCTGGAGGGCAAGACTGTGGTGCGGCTGGCCGAGGGGATGGAGTTGCACCGGTCCCGCGTCATGGGGGTGAACCGGATCGAACTGTCGGGCTTTTTGGGTGCCGCCAAGGACCGGCTGAAGGCAGATGGGTTCTTCTCGGAGATCATCGCCTGGAAGCTGCGGCTCTTCTGCCCAGCAGACTCCAGCGGCATCGCAGTGCTTGATCGTCTGCTTGCACGTTGTCCCGTGACAGGACTACATGCGCGTGGAGGGTGCTGAGCCATGTATTCCGAGACCGAAGATGTGATCCGCGCACTCGCGGAGAATGCAGAGAGCGTGTGTCGCGCCTACCTTCCCGCCGGACGGCGGGAAGGGTCCTACTGGATCGTGGGCGACCTGCAGAACAACCCCGGCCGGTCGCTCTTCGTGCGGCTGAACGGGCCTGCGTCTGGGCCGGGTGCTGCCGGCAAGTTTACCGATGGCGCCACGGGCGAGCATGGCGATCTTCTGGACATCATCCGCGAGCGGACTGGGATCTCCCGCTTTCCCGATCTTCTCACTGAGGCCCGAGCGCATCTTGGCCGTCCCCAGCCGGTCCTCCCGAATACGCCAGTGCCGAAGAAGCCCAAAGCCCCCGGTGGCACACGAGCCGCGGCGGCGCGGCTCTTTGCAGCCTCTATGCCAGTCGCAGGCACGCTTGCCGACACTTACCTTCGCGCCCGGGGCATCACCCAAGGCGGCACGATGAGCGCGCTGCGCTTCCACCCGACGTGCTGGCATCGGGATGAGGGCCAGACCAAGAGCATTCCCCGACCAGCATTGATCGCTGCGGTCACCGATGGGGCAGGGGCCCTGCAGGGTGTGCATCGGACTTGGCTGGCGCACGACGGGAAGGGCAAGGCGGCGGTCAAAACGCAGCGGCGTGCCATGGGTCACCTCCTCGGCAATGCTGTCAGGCTGACCCCGCATGACGACATCCTCGTGATCGGCGAGGGCATTGAGACCATGCTGTCCCTGTTCGAGGCAGTGCCGGGCCTTCCCGTCTGGGCGGCGCTGTCGTCGGGTCACCTCGGGGCCGTCCTTCTGCCAGAGGGATTGCAGCGCCTCTACATCGCGATCGACCGCGATCCGGCCGGGCAACGCGCGGCAGAGAGGTTGAGCGCCAGAGCCACAGAGGTCGGGATTGGGTGCCATGTGCTCGAGCCACAACTCGGGGATTTCAACGATGATCTCCGGGCGACCGGCAAAGAGGCGCTGCGCCAGCATCTGGCAGGGCAGATCGGGCTTGAGGATCGCCAACGCCTGTTGGGCTGAGCCGCATCGCGCAGAGGGTGGTCAGGGGTTGAGGGAGTAGGGGTCCTGCAGTCCTGTCGCGGGTTTGGATCATCACCTTTGCCTCTTCCCGGGTAAATCTCATCCACCCGACACCCGAGCGGCCTTCAAGAGATGGGCAGGCGGCCGTCAAAGGGGACGCCCCATCAAGGGCGGCAAGCAAGCTATTTCCGCCGCGGGGGACGAGCCCCCGCTTTGCATCGCGAAACAAATAGCTTGCCTGCCGCCCTCCTCCACATGCGTTCCGGCCCCGAAGGCGGGGTGAGGGGGCGTCCCCAGTGACAGCTTTCGCAGCCCATGAAGGCCGCGCGGGTTGTCGCGCGGATGAGACAGGCCCGGAGGCAAGAAACAGATGACGATCCACACACACGACGACACGTATGAACCCGCCCACACCGCATCCCAGACCGCCCTTGCGCTCGACGAGCTGCAGCTTTATGGCTACCGCCCCTTTGATGAGCCCGATCCGCGCCCGATGCCCGATGGGCAGCGCCTCGCGGTCGCAGTCGCCGACATCTTCGATGCCCTCGTCGCGACCCTGGAAGACACCCGCATGGAACCCGACCTCGAAGAGGTGCTCTGGGGCCAGGTCAACCTCTTTCACCGTGCCACGGCGAGGGTTGAGCGGTCGCTCGATGAGAACGAGCAGGCGCAGCGCCGCCTTCAGCGCGAGCAGGATGGCTCCGAGGTGAAATCGACCGAGCTTGAGCGCCTGACGGCCGAAGGCCTGACGCTGATCGAACGGCGCAACTGCATGGACATGATGCGCGATCACGCCGCCACCGAGTTCGTCCATCACACGGGCTCCACCTGGCGCCCCCGCACTGGCTCGATGGTGAACCGCCAGCACATGACCGCGGCGCTCATCGACAGCCGTGATTTCCTGGCCGCCAAGCGCCGCGCGGAAACCGAGGTGATGCTCCCCGCAGGCCCCAAAGTCGCCCTCACCGGTGGAACCGACTTCAACGATCACCGCCTGATCTGGGGCAAGCTCGATCAGGTCCGGACCAAGTATCCCGACATGGTCCTCCTCCACGGGGGCAGCCCGAAGGGCGCAGAACTCATCGCCGCCAAATGGGCCGAGGCCCGGGGCGTGACGCAGGTGGCCTTCAAGCCCGATTGGACCAAGCACGCCAAGGCTGCCCCCTTCAAGCGCAACGACGCCATGCTGGAGGTGCTGCCGGTGGGTGTTCTGGTGTTCCCCGGCACGGGTATCCAGGAAAACCTCGCCGACAAGGCCAAGAAGCTGGGCATCCCGGTCATGAAGTTCGAGAAGGGGGCATGAGCCCCCTTTTCCCCTTGCGGGGAAATCATGTTGGCAGGGCGCGCGTACACTTGATATTATGGAAGAAAGCCTGCTGGATCACGATATGTCTCACTCTGTCGCTCAACTTGAGGTGTTCCCGACCGACCTGCAGATGCGGCGGATCGATCCTGCCTGCAACATGCGCCGCTTTTACCGCATGAGCATTCAGCCCGATCTCTTTGGGGGCGCCAGCCTGGTGCGCGAATGGGGCCGCATTGGCGCGCGTGGGCAGATGATGATCGAGCAGCATCCGGATGAAGGGCGCGCCGTCACCGCGCTGATGAAGCTTGCCGCGGTGAAGAAGCGGCGGGGGTATGCATGAAGTGCGCGCGTGCGAAACGGCGCGAAACCAACGTAAGGGGAGGGAGATGACACTCGACACGGACAAGATCGACGACGCAGCCCTTGCGATCCTCAGCCTGACGCTGCATGACGGTGATCGGGTCTGGAAGGGGATCGATTGGAACATCACAGACCGGCTTTTTGAGAAAGGCTTGATCTATGATCCGAAAAACAAGGCGAAATCGCTGAGCCTGACCCCAGAAGGGGTCGCACATGCGCGGGAAATTCTCCCGCGGGATTTCAGCAAGGTCGAGTGACGAGCGGCTTTGCGGGACCTTCCAGTCGTTCGCTGCATCTGCGCGCAATTTGCCCGCATCCGCAACGTGCACGGCGGACTGCAGACCTTCGTTGCGTCCCGCACGAACGGCCGCGATGCGCAGGTCACGGGGTTTACAAAGGCGGGTGCAACCGTCTGCCCTAGGGAAATGACAGCCAAAAGCTACCGTCCGTATCGGCACCTGTTGGGGTATCCGTCCGGTCTTCCTGCTCTGGCAAGAGATAGAGTGTCTTGATGAGGTCCACCAACGAATGTGGACATCTTAAGGCGAGCGTTGGCGGGCAAGGAAGATCAGAAGAGTCGATTTAGGTCGTAAGATGATAAGCAGAAAGGTACGCTTGGTTCACTCATCAAACATTGATCACAAACGTCATGTACGCTATTTGTTCTAGTGTAATTTCCACCGACTTAGTTCATAGAAGCGTCATGAAAGACCATCTCGATCACGAGCAAAGCGAAAGCGCATCCGAAGTTCTCATTCGGACTGCGTTGGTGCGTCACCTCGTGTCACTCGGCAGATCGCAGAAGTGTATCCTGGCGGCGGAAGCTGTTTACGGATTCGAAAATCGCAGAGCTGACCTGCTTCAACTGGACGATTTCTCTCACGCCTTTGAAATAAAATCTGATTACGACAACACATCAAGGTTGCCCGGCCAGCTTGCTGAGTATGCGAGAACTTTCGATTTGGTATCCGTAGTAACCACACAACGGCTTCTGCAAGAAGTTCGGGCGATCGCGCCGAGAAGAGTTGGACTTATGGTGTTCAGTGGCGGAAAGATCGAACCTGTCCGGAAACCAGCGATTAATAAACAGCTTTCAAAGTTTCATTTGGCGGGTGGCACGACCAAAGCTCGTCTACTCGATGTTCTGCCTAGCTCAAGCAAAAACCGGGACGCCGCAGAAGTACGGGCTGAGGCCGCGAAAGCTCTGACGACCAAGGTTCTTAGACATCTGTTCCATTCTGAACTAATTAATAGATTTGCGGAAAGCTCAGAGACATTCTTTACGGAAACGGATACAGAAATTTCACCTGAAGACTTACTACTCTTGCGCCGCAGTTCCCGTCTTTTTTCTTAAGCCGGGTCGCAGCCGAAATACTTAAGTACCTGCGAGATGTGAATTTCCATTCGAACGGAAATCCAATGGGATGGAGAGTTGCTTCCCACTTTGCCTCCCGCTGCCGAAACAATCTCACCGTCTCCCCAACTGTTAGAAACGGACTGATAGTAGGGTGAAAACGCCATGACCTTTTTAGCAACGGATTGATAATGGACAGAGTACGGGGCCAGTATATTCTTGGTCTTCACCTCTCCCTTTACAACAACCTCTTTAGTCCCAACAACTTTGCGCTTCTCACGAAAATAGTATGTGTTCATGCCATTATGCCGCGAGACAAAGTCAATCCTCGGTCGCCAACCCTGTGTGATGATGATTTCATCGTTCCGAATAGGATTGATGGAACCGTAGTCTCCGTAGCAGATCCCACCATGCGTCTTTTTGATTTCTTCATACAGGAACACCTCTTCGACCCGGAAGATGTCGTGCTCCTCGTCCCCTACGTCAGTAACTGACTTGGGGAAGGACGTGGCGAGGACAATTATCTCAGCGCCCTGCAGCTCTGCGTAGATCGAATTGATCACTTGAGTTGTGCGTTTCGCATGAACTAAGCCATTGCCAGGGCGAACATACTCATGATCCAAGATCACAAAGAAACGTCCACCCTTGTTCATAAAGGCATCAATTTCAGGCTTGAGGGACACAAGGTCGAATAGAAACTCGTCATCTTCAGTAACCGCAACCCTATACGCGATTTCATCAAAAGCGCCAGAGAACGCGGAAAACTGCGACTTCAAGTCAGCAACATAAGCCGCCTCATCGTCCCCCTCCGAAGGGTTTACAATGAGTGTCGGCCTAAGGTTTAGGCCTTCTTTTTGGCGCTCAAGAACGAAGGATGTCCAGTTGCTGTAACCATTCGATGAACTTCCAAGTGCTTCAATCTCTGCACAGCTCAGGCTCGGTTCACGGGTGAGATCAAGGAAAAACCATTCACAGTCGTCCATTAACTCCAGAGATGTTTGCCAGTTTCGCTCGAAACCGTACACGCCGAAGGTTGACAGAAGCTGCTCGGCTGTAAGCGGTTTGCCAGCCTTGTCCTTTCCAGCATTCCTTTTTTTCTTACCCCGTGAAAGCTCAACAACCGGCGTAACGGCTGAGCGTCGTTTTGCGCTCAGGTTCCGCCAAGCCCTTTTCTCAGCGTCAGCCGTCTTGAATAGAAGGAAATAGTTCTCGTCCAAATTAGACACCATGACCTTTCAAACCAAGATTTTTTGCCCGATAACGAAGTGCCAAGGGGGACACACCGAAACGCTTGGAAATCTCCGAAACATCACCTTGAGTGCGACGCACTTCCTCGCGAAAATGGTCTTCCGGCATCAATATCGCCGCCGCAAAAGAGTTTGCTTGGTACTCCAAGTGATTACGCTCATCCGAGCGATGGAGAATTCGCTCCCCCTCGGCCAATCCGTTCAGATTTTCCCTGTGCAGTTGATAGTGAGCAAACTCATGAGCCATTGAAAACCTCTGCCTTGTTCGGCTGTGTTTTGAGTTCACGCCGATTTCGAAGTGGTTCGGTTTTGTTTCTTTAATGTAAGCATCAATACCATCGGGAAGCGTCGTCTTTTTCAGGGTTAGAAACTCATTTCTCTCAATGAGCTTCTCAATATCCAGCTCAACTCCATCAATCAGGTCATGTCGGATGCAATATTGAATAACCCGCTCGGTGGTGTCGAGCGCGTCCACTTCAAGATCAGGCAACGCAGGTACGGGTCGAGCAATAGGCCGCTTTGGAGCTTTTCTCATTCGTAAATCTTCCCGTTTTCCTGATCCGCGTCATCACCCTCAAGGTATCTTTCAAATTCAGCTTGGAGCTGCTCAACATCTCCCCGTAGGCCGTCATATCCAGGCACCAACTTCTCATATACCTGCCTTTGCAGTTCTTCGGTAGCCTTGGCGTCTTCCTTCATCAATTGCTGCAATGCCGCCTTTGCTGCTTCAAGGGAGATTTCCTGCAAAGCATCGCGGATAATGGGGTCCGCGTCCTTTGTCCTAAAGAAGTACGGGATTTCTTTCTCGACCTCTTCAGAAATCGATTGCTTATTCGAACTCCTAATCACCGTAAAAGCCAGCCACGAAACCAACGCTTGGACAGCGACTAGCACTGCAATTAGTGTCGAATAGAACCCACTTACCGCAGCGAGATAAGTCTCTTCGTCCCAGCCTGTACCGTAGAAGCAGTAGGTAAAGCTGTCATAATATCGTGTCTTCGGAACCTCTCTACAGGCCGCATCGGACAAGAAAGATAAGTCGACAATGTGCGTCGCGAAAACGACAAGGATGCCCACAAGAACAACGGCGGTCGAAATGGCTACAAGTAAATAGCCCCAGAAAATACCAACAGGCTTAGACGGTTTTCCGGCGTAGCTGGTGGGTTCGGTCATGCGGTTTGACTTCCGGTAGTTACTCGTTCTCACGAACTTGGGGCCGCATGCATCGAGACGGCCGAGCTTGCCAAGCCTCGCCAACTATATAGCTCTGATAGAGCAAGCGCACAATCGCATTAGGCGTCACGTCGGTGAGCGAACTGAGTAGATCTTGTTCAAGTTGCTCTACCGCCATGACCTCGAATTTCAATGGAATGCTAAGTTTGGGTAACTCCATGCTTTTGAGCATTCGGGCTGTGACCGGCCATCGACCGCGCCTGGTACCAAGGTCGGCTGTGGGCCTAACACGATGCAGCATCTGGGAAAGAGGCTTCCATGCTGCGATGTGCGTGACTGTCTACAATGGTGAAGGTTTCGACATGGGCAAGCCCCGTAAGCGGGGCCGGGCTGCTGAGGCTCCGCCCTGAATTCTGACCTTGCTGTATTCCTGTGCCAATACGTCTTGGCCTGTCTCATCCTGAGCCATCCCAAGACGTTTGCCACATGGTCGCCTTCACGATCCGCTTTCAGCCCTGACGGGTCTGCATCCCTCTTGCAAGGCGGACGCTGCCGCCGGGCGAAGCCGAGGGGCTTTAGTCTTCGCCACCTGGCATAAGATTCCGAAGGGCTATGCGTCTGGCTTCTGGTCGAACAGAATAACGTGCGCGCCTTCTTCACTGTCAGGGTTGCCTACCAGCACGAACGGCATATCCGACCCGTTCTTCTCGTAGAGACGGCGGTATTTCATCTGGCCGCTCAGCGGATCGCGCACTTGGTCATAGCGAAAGCTGTGCTGAACGCCGTCTTCGATCCAGGCCTTGACGCCATCGGGGGTCACCAGTGCAAGCGGCGCGCCGTCCAGCAAGATTGTCTCGCCAACGTTGAAAATCTCTTTCATCTCATGGGTCTCCTATCGGTCTTCTTTGGCAGCGTTACAAACCGTCGTCGCCTTTGCAACGATCTCTGCCCCGCGTGTTCCCTCTCTCGGTGTCATTGGCCCGGATCACAATCGTGTCCTGCTCCGGTCGCTTGCGAGCATTTTAGGGCTGGAGGCGGTCTATCCCGCGTCCTCATAGGGCTCGTACCTCAGGTTCGCGCCGTCCGCCTGATCAAAGTCATCGGACCATCTGGTACGGCGCATGCCGCAGCTCCATTGGAATACGACGCCGACCTCGACGTCTTCACCGTTTACCGTCGTCCAAATGACTTCGACGGGGTATCCCGCATACTTCTTCATGCTCTTCTCCTGACCTCCATTTGGTCGGAGCCGCAGTAATCAGGTGGCAGGTATCTGCCTGTCCCTATATATGCTTGGCCAACACAAAACGGAGTTTAGTAACTTGCTTTACAGGCCTCTACATATTGCGCTCTTTCTGGGCGCGGCTTCATCGGCTGTCGCTGCCGAGTGGGAGATCGGCTTGTCGCGAGGTCTGGAGACCTATGCTGCGACTGCAAACGACGGGACCTTGCTCTTAGTTTGCGATCCTGACCGTGTCTACAACCCAAACGAGAGCCATGCGTACTTTTTGTCGCGTCACAGCGATGACAAAGCGCCACAACGCATTGTCTTTCTCGCGGCGACCGGAGAGCAGGCTGCCTTTTCAGTGCAGGACGGGATCGCAACGCAACGGGATGCTGATCCTGCCGAATGGGCACAGCTCATCGATATGATCGAGGCGGGCGGTCAGATTGCTGTCGTGACCGCACGCGATGCCTTTACGCTGGATCAGGACGCGCTGCCCGGGCTTCGATGCCGCTGATCTTTTGAGCGAGCTCTTCGATCTCGGAGTGCAGCAGCGCCTTACCGAAGGCGGATAACAGCAGCGTCACCCCATAGACGTTGAGCGGGTCATCAATGCTTGTCTGCAACGCCGCCATATGGGCGGCGTCGAGCCTGATCATCGATTTCATGAAGGGTGCACCAGTGCCTTTGGACTCGGCCAGGCGTGGTCGTGCAGCGGAGGCAACCTCATGCCAGGTCGCGGTGTCGCGCAGGTTTTGCATGCGGGCGCGAACCGCTTTGATCAAGGCACGCCGAACGTAGTCCGGATCAAGGCCAGATCGTTCTGCCAGCGCCTCAATCCGTGCCTGATCCTCAGCTCCGATGCGCACGTAATAGGTTCGAGACTGCCCTTCGGTGCGAGTGCTGCAAGCATCATCCGCCACCGGCTGGGTGGATACCCCCGAGTTGATGCGCGCCGTTTCAGCCGCGGCTGCCTTTTCCCCTTTCCGGGGTTCATTCTTGACCACTGATTTTACCGCTGGGCCTTCTGTCGCGACCGCTTCCGCCGTACTCTGATCGAACGCGGCATATTTCGTGGCGCTCGTGGCGAACTGCCGCGACCGCGTCAGCCTGTCTTCGTTCGAGACAGCGGTCCCGGACCGGTTTGGAATCTTCCTAGCCATTGGCAGCATCCACCACGGCCTCGATGTCGCCAAGGATCTCACTGCACAAGGCGAGGGCGGAGGAAAGATGCCCCGCCTGCAACCGATGACGAAGATCTTGTTCATAAATGTCCCGCACATATCCCAGTGGCCCGGTCAGCGGCATGCGCTGGATCGCGGCGAGATGGGGCACCGGCGTGGGCAGAAGTGGCAGGGTTGAAATCACCTCGAAGACCTCAAGGTCCTGCCGGTGAACCCTGCGTCTTGCCGCATCACGCTCAAGGTCATCGCCTGCGGTCACGAAATCGATCGCGCGTTTGTCCGCGTTCATCAATACCGCGGAAAACAGCGGGGCGGGGTCATCCGGCCCGAGGGTCTCGATCATGCGCATTACCCATGTCAGGGTTTTCAGGGCCGCCACGAAATCCGATTGTACCGGCACGGCCGGCACCAGGATCATGTCGCAGGCCAGCGCCAGTGTTTCGGTGTCGGGATGCTCGCCGGGGCGGGTGTCGATCAGAACCAGATCAACACCTTCAGCCTCAAAGCTGTCCAGCGCGTGGTAAAGGCCTTCAACGGTCTCGGGGGCATCGGCCACGGTCAAGCCCGTGGGCCATGGAAGGCGTGGCAGATCACCGAAGTCGGCGCGCGCGCTTTTTGATTCCCATTCGAGGATCTGCTTGTCAGCATCCGCATCCATGACATGCACACGGCGGCCGCGTGCCAGCATGGCGGACGCAAGCATCTGTATGAGAGTTGTCTTTCCCGAACCGCCCTTCGCGGAGATGGCCGTCACAACAAGCATTCAATGTCTCCATAACGTATATTTTGTGCCGTTATGGCGATGCCTCGGGATGGCGTCCAGACCTTGCGCGATACAGGCGTTCAACCTTTGGGTCGGACAGATGTGCAGCTGCTGTGGCGATGTGCTGTTTCGGCGATCATCTGTGTACGCGTTCGGTCAATCGGTCAGCAGGTCACTCACGCCGACCCTCATTGCAGCGTTCATTCTTTTCTCCATCGCGTCGTTGTGACAATTTCCCAATGCTGCCATCAGCCTTCGAGGTGTCGGGTCACCTGACCATCGACTATCCGTATCAGCGCCGAGGTAGTACGCGCGGTACTGCGCAGGCGTTCCAATCCCACAAGGTCTTCTTCTCCTTCCGGGAAAACCCCTTTGAGCATTCAACGCCAATGAAGGGATATCGTGTCGGCTGCGCCGACGTCATTCCCGCGCCTGTTCAGGATCCGGGCTGGGGTCCCGGATCGCGGCGCGGGGGAGGCGGTGTCCCTTCGGTCTGTTCGTTGTCGCGTGGGGTTTACAGCAGGCATGGCCAAGGCCCTGCCTGCTGATCACCGAAGGTGCGACAACGGACCGAAGGGACGTTGACAGGAACGGTATTGTGTATGACAAAACTTGTGCGGCGACTCATTAGAGTTTTCGTGTTTACAAAAACTATCTAATGATAAATCTTGCCGCCCATGTCGAAACGCCTCTCCACCATAGCCCGACAGGAGGTTCTCCGGCTTGCCGCTCAAGGGCTTGGCGATGGGGAGATCGCCGTGCGTGTTGGCTGCTCCCGACCCACTGTCGCCCGCGTGCGGGCGCGCGGTGTGGTGACGGATCGAACCACAAAGGGCCGCGTGCTGCAGGTTCGGGTGTCCGCCCGTGAGGCCGAAGCATTCGAGGCGCTTGTGGCTGAGACTGGCATGACCACGTCGGGTTTGCTCCGGCACATGATCCGTCTCTCATCCGGCATTGTCGCGTTTCGCCGGGACGAGGTCACGGCGCTCAAGGCGTCGGCCAATCAGCTCAATGCCTTGGCGCGCAATCTTGTCCAGATGCTGAAGCTTGCCCATGCGGGCAAGCTGCGGTGGAACGCGCGCGACGCGGCAATGGTCGGTCGGCTTGCGGATCGGGCCGAAGAGGTTGCCCGGGCCGTGCAGGCTTTGCGCGCGGCCTCGCTGCGCGGGTCCTTCGTCCGGGTGTCCGATTTTCGTGACGTTGGGGAGGGGCAGCGCGATGGCTGAAACACGCACCCTCCAGCAGGCGGTATTGGGCGAGATTCTGCCTCATGTGGGGCGGCGGTCTGCAGCCATGGCAGGCGAAGCGCGCGTATCGTCGGGCCGTCGGCGTGGCACGTCCGGCGGGGCAGTTGCGGTAATGTCCTGGAACGCGCTGCGGGTGCCGCAAAGCGTGGTGAAGCGTGTCGGCACGGGCGGGTGTCATTCGCCAAAAGAGTTACGCCGACAGATGAAATACATTCTGCGCGACGAGGCGCGGGTCGCAGCCTGGTCGAACCAGATCGGCATCGATCGTGTCTTTGGCGAGCGCGGCATGGAAAATGTCATTGCCGATTGGAGTGCTTCCTGGTGCGGGGCCCCGAAACGCGGTCACACCGATCACATCATCCTGTCCTTTCCCAAGGGAACCGAGGCGGAGTTGGCGGAAGACATCTCGCGCGAATGGGCGCAGGAGGTGTTCGGCGGGGATTACCGGGATCGATATCGGTATGTGGCGGCCCTTCATTGCAACACAGATCATGTGCATGCCCATGTTATTGTCGACAAGGTCGGGATGGAGGATGGCAAGTTCCTCTCAATCAGCCGCCATTCCGAGATCAGCTATGACATGATGCGCGAGCTGCATGCGCAGATCGCGGGCGAGCACGGGCTGGTGCTGAACGCCTCTTCCCGTCTGTCGCGCGGCATCATGGAAAACGCTCCGCAGGACACCGATTTGCAAGCGGCCCGCAAGGAGGGACGGGAGCCAGTGGTTGCCCCGCTGGATCCTGAAAGCCGCGCTCTGCGCGAGGCCGAGATACGCAGGCACGCTGAGGGGTATCGGCAGCTGGCGCAACTTGCCGGGATGCGCCTGGAGGCCGACACCCCTCCGGATGGATGGATGGGGCGCATCGCGGAGGGCGCAGAGCTTGCCGCCACCAACTTGATGAAAGGAATACCGGTGAAAGAAGGGTTTGCCGAAGGGGTTGATATCCCCGCTGCCGGAGCGGATGTGATCGGTCGTCTGATCGCCGCCCGCGAGACATTGCAGGCGGAAGCCGACACCGCCTGGAGCGCCATTCAGGACATGGCGCCCGGTGCCGAGAAGGTAGAACTGGAACAGCTCTTTGCCGGGCAGGCCCGCGAAATGGGCACGCTTCTGGGCCGCGACTTTCTTGCGGATCATTCTTCATCGGTGTCGTCGGAGCGCGATCCCTACAGTGTGCAGGGGATTGCGGGGCTGGCTGCACGGGCAGGAGACGAGGGCCATCCGCTCTCGGCTGAGGCCGATGCTGCACTGGGTCATTTCAGAGCGGAATTGGCGCGGGTTCTGGCACCGATGGAGGCACGACTCGAGGAGGCCGACAGCAGCGTCGAAGAAGTTGCTGCCCGTTTCACCGCACCCCATCGCAGCGAGGCGCAACTCGAAGCCTCACGCCCAGTGGACGCACAGGAGCGCGCGGACTGGCTTGGGCTGGAACGCGATCTGCAGGCGCGCGCGCGTGATGTTTTTGCGGGGCTGCACATGGATCGTGATCTTTTGGCGGATCTGGCGCGTCAGGACATTCTCGACGCGGGGCAGGGCAGTCGCCTTGCCGACATCGCCACGCTGGACAAGCTGATCTCCGACGTGCGGCAAGACCTGCGCGACGGGGATATGGATCAGCTGGCAGCGGGCCGGATCGATCCGCTCATGGACCGCATCGAAGACCCTGGTCTGCGACAAGCCGTGTTCTCGGAGTTAAAGGCCATCGCCGCAGTGGATCCGGGTGATGACATTGCCGGTCGCGACAGCGAACCCGCCGCCACCTACCGGACCCGTATCGAGACTTTCGAGCGCGCCGAGGAGCGGGGGCGCGACCGGGACGATACCAGTGGCGATTACGGCCTCTAGAGGATTCAAAACATGCTGCATGCAATGGAAAGCCGTTGGCGGTATCCGATCGCCATCCTGCTCGGTCTCGGTGTTGGCACCTGGATCGGTGCCGCGATCGCCACGCTCTATCTGATGGCGCGATTTGGCGAAGACCTGGGTGGGTTCGATATTTTCGAACTTTGGTTGCTCAATCTGTCTGATCCACGGATCAAGGCAAACCCTGCGGTGGAACATACTGCGTGGCTCATCACGGCACTTCCTGCCCTGCTTCTGGCGGCGACAGGAGCGACATCCGTTCATCGCGGGTCGCTCACCGATTATGATGATGCGCATTTCCAGTCGCGTCCCGAGCTCCGCCGCAACCGTATGTCGGCGTCTCTTTCCCAGAACGGCTTTCTGTTCGGCAAGCTCGGGTCACCTGCGTCCCGCGCGCCTTTCGTGTCGGCCACGCCAGATCGCTTCCCACACGCAATGATGATCGCGCCAACGGGCCGGGGCAAAGGGGTAGGCTTCGTTTTGCCAAACCTTTTGCACTTCCAGGGCAGTGCCGTGATCCTTGACGTCAAGGGCGAGAATTTCGAGAAGACATCCATCCACCGCCAAAAGGCGCTGAACAATCAGGTCTGGTACTTTTCGCCCTATGACTACGTTCAGCCCGAAGGTAAAAACGGGCCTGTCCTGACCCGCACGCACCGGTTCAATCCTCTCCAGCGCATTGCCGATCTGCCCAGCCCCGAGCAGCAATACACCGCCGTAAACACCATGGCGGACTTGTTCCTCATCGTCGAAAGCGTGAACGCGCAGAGCTTTTTCCAGGCCGGACGCAGCCTGTTCGTGGCGTCTTGCCTCTATGCCATCGAGACCGGAAAGCCGACGATCGGTGAGGCGTTGCGGATCATGACTGGCGGCGGCAATAAAAAGGAATTCTACAAACGGGCCGCCATGCAGACCGCAAACCCGGTGGTGGCAGAGATTTTCCTGAGCATGGCCGACGAAGTGGATAAGATTCTCGATTCCTATGTCAGTGTGATCCGCGGGGCCGGATTGGAGCTCTGGCTCGATCCGGCGGTGGACCGGGCAACACAGGCAAGCGATTTCGACTTCGGGACGTTCCGACGAGAGCCACAGTCGCTCTATATTGTCGTGCAGCCGGAGCACCTGAAAACACTGGCCCCCCTGATCCGGCTCCTGTTCGCCGATGCCATCGCATGTTTGCAGCGCGCGCATCCCGGACCGGACGAGCCACATCCCGTCATGTTCCTGATGGATGAATTCGACCAACTGGGCAAACAACCCCTGGTCTTGCAGAGCATCAAGACGATCCGCTCCTATGGCGGGCGGCTCTTTATCATCTCGCAGTCGATCCCCGGTCTTGAGGGCATCTATGGCGAAACCGACCGCCGCGCGCTGCAGGCCGGTGCGGGTGTGCAGATCTACATGACCCCGCAGGATGATCGCACCGCCGACGTGCTGTCCGCAGCCCTCGGCAAGCGCACGATCGTGGGCAAGACCAGATCACAGGCAACCGTGCGCAAGCTCTCGGAAAGTGCAAATATCAGCCGTCGCTCGGAAGAACGGGCGCTGGTATCCCCCGCTGAATTGCTGCGTTTCCCGCTCGACAAGGTCCTAGTCCTGCCTGAGGGGCAATATCCAATCAAGGCGGATCACATCCGCTACTATGCGGACCGGCATTTTGAGGAGATCGACAAAGCACGGCAGGGGCATTCCTTGCCCTATCCTCCTGCTGCAGCGCCAGTCTCGAACAGGCCGAAGAAAATCACCCTCGAGCATTCAGAACCTGCAGCACCCGCGGCGATCTCCATGGGCGACAAGGAATTCGAGACTGCGGTGCAGACCTACACAGGCGCGCTACAGGGATACGCAGAAGCCGCGAGGGCACAGCCAAAGAAAACACGATCTGGTCGTAGGCAACGGAGCTCAGGCTTGGCCGGAACTAGTACAGCCTGACCACTTCTAAATCATTAAACAAATAAAAACCAAGGCTTTAGAAGCGCTTACGATCCTAGTCTGGGCTTAGGTAGTGGATTAAGGTGATGGGGCGGCCGATGGCCGAATGCTTGGAGAAGGGCTGACGCTTGGCTTCGCCCAAGGCTCCGAGTTATTCTTTTTGGCAGTGTAAACAGCTTTGCGCATTTATTTTCAAAGCGTTGCACATTCTGCCGCGAGAGTTAGTGTGACATCATTTCCGAACATATGACCTATGGGGGAACTTTTGCGGATTGTCGACAACACAACCACGCTGCTGGGAGATGATCTGAAAAGCGAGCTGTCCGGCGCGTCGAAATTTCGGGTCGCCGCCGCGTGCTTCTCTATTTACGCATTCGATGCCCTGAAAACGGAATTGAGTGAACTAAAAGAGTTCGAGTTCATTTTTACCACACCGACGTTTACCCCAAACGGTGCGATCGACCGCATCAAGAAGGAGAAGCGTGAGTTTTTCATTCCCAAAGGGCGAGCGGCAGAAACGCTTTCAGGCAGCGAGTTTGAGATTCAGCTTCGGAACAAGATGACTCAACGGGCGGTCGCGCGGGAATGTGCCAACTGGATCCGCAAAAAGGCGCGCTTCAAGTCGAACGTCACATCAGCACCGATGCAGCAGTTCGGACATGTGCAGCGGTCCGAGACCGGTGCGGCCTATATGCCGCTGTCAGGGTTTACCGCTGTTGACCTCGGGTATCAGCGCGGGGATGCGGTCTCAAGCTACACACAGGTCATGGATGAGCCCCAGTTTGCGCAGACCTACCTGAACCTCTTTGACCAGATCTGGAATGATGAGGAAAAGCTGCGAGATGTCACGGCCGAAGTCCTTGAGCACATCGAGTCCGTGTACCAGGAGAATCCTGCCGAACGGGTCTACTTCATGATTCTGTTCAACCTGTTCAGCGACTTCCTGAGCGAGATCGATGAGGACGTTCTGCCTAAGGATCGAACCGGTTATCTTGAAAGTCTTGTTTGGCAGAAGCTCTTCAATTTCCAGCGAGATGCCGCCGTCGGCGTTATCAACAAGCTGGAAACTTATAACGGGTGCATTCTGGCCGACAGTGTGGGGCTGGGCAAAACCTTCACGGCTCTGGCGGTGGTGAAGTATTACGAACTGCGCAACAAGGACGTTCTGGTCCTGTGCCCGAAAAAGCTAGCAGACAACTGGCGCAACTATAATGCAAACCTGACCACCAACATTTTCGCCAAGGACCGGTTTCGATACGACGTGTTGTGCCATACGGACCTTTCACGAACGTCTGGCGAGTCATTCGGGATGCGGCTCGATCGTGTGAACTGGGGCAATTACGATCTGGTCGTCATCGATGAATCCCACAACTTCCGGAACAACGATGTCTACAAGGATCGCGAAACCCGTTACCAACGTCTGATGAACCAGGTGATCAAGGCCGGGGTCAAGACCAAGGTCCTGATGTTGTCGGCGACGCCGGTTAACAATCGTTTCACAGATCTGAGAAACCAACTGGCGCTTGCCTATGAAGGGCATTCAGATGCCCTGAGCAAGAACCTGAAAACCAAGACCAGCGTGGAAGAGATATTTCGTCGCGCGCAGACTGCGTTTAACGTCTGGTCCAACTTACCCCCGGATCAAAGGACGCCAGCCTCCATCCTAAGGGCACTGGATTTCGATTTCTTTGAGCTGCTCGATGCGGTGACGATCGCGCGATCCCGCAAGCATATCGAAACCTTCTACGACACGGCGGACATCGGCAAGTTTCCAACGCGACTGAAGCCGTTGTCACATCATCTGCCGATCACGCACCGTGACGACGTCATCGGCTTCAATGAGATATTCGCCCAGCTGAGCGACCTGAAAATGGCCGTCTATGCACCGGTCAACTATATCCAGCCCAGTCGTTTGAAAAAATACGAAGACCTCTATGACACCAAGACGGAGGGCGGCAAAGGCACGCTGAAACAGGCTGACCGCGAGAAGAGCCTGCAAGCCTTGATGACGACCAACCTGCTCAAGCGGTTGGAAAGCTCTGTCCATGCATTCCGTAAGACCCTTGGCGCGCTGTCCGGCAATATCGGCCGGACGCTGGATGCCATTGCCCAGTTCGAGGCTTCCGGCGGTGCAGCGACGGTCGAGGATTTGGACATCGACCTGGAAGCTGTTGCGGACGAGGATGACGACTTCGCCGATTTCTCTGTAGGTAAGAAGATCAAGATTGATCTGGCAGATATGGACGTCACGGCCTGGAAGCAGGAGTTGTCGGTCGACAAGATCATCATCGATGGCCTGATTGCCGAGATGGAGAAGGTCACGCCCGAAGACGACGCGAAGCTTCAGCATCTAATTGCCGAGATCGCTGGAAAGATGGCCAACCCTCTGAACCCCGGCAACCGCAAGGTGGTCGTTTTCACCGCCTATGCCGATACCGCGAACTACCTGTTCGATCAGCTCGCGCCACATTTCGCCGAGGCGCAGAACATTCACAGCGGCATTGTCACCGGATCGGGCAATCCGCGAACCACGCTCAAGAAATACTATGACTTCCAATCCGTCCTGACGCTCTTTGCCCCCCGTGCCAAGGAGAAGGACAAGATCATGCCCGATGATCCGGCTGAGCTGGACATCCTGATCGGCACCGACTGCATATCCGAGGGGCAGAACCTTCAGGATTGCGACTACCTGATCAATTATGACATCCACTGGAACCCTGTGCGCATCGTTCAGCGGTTCGGCCGGATCGACCGCATCGGCTCGCCCAACACCCAGATCCAGCTGTCCAACTACTGGCCCGACATCAGCCTGGACGAATACATCAACCTCAAGGAACGCGTCGAGAACCGGATGCATATCGTCGACATGGCGGGCACCGGCGAGGATAACGTGCTCACCTCCAAAAGCTCGGACGTCGCCTACCGCAAGGACCAACTTCAGCGCCTTCAGAACGAGGTGATCGAGCTTGAGGACGTGAAGACCGGCATTTCCATCACCGACCTGGGCCTGAACGACTTCCGGATGGACCTGCTCAACTACCTCAAGACCCATGATGACCTGCCGCGCATGCCGCATGGGTTGCACACGGTCATCCCGTCGGACCCCAAGCGCGGCCTGCACCCGGGCGTGATCTTCACGCTGCGCAACATCCATGACAGCGTGAACGTGGGCCAGCAGAACCGCCTGCATCCCTATTACCTGATCTACATCGGTCAGGACGGCCAGATCATCGCGGACCAGACACAGGTCAAACGCCTGCTTGATCTGATCCGGTCGGGCTGCAAGGGCGTCACACAGCCCATTTGCGACTTGTGCACAGCCTTCAACGCGGAAACGCAGGACGGGCGCAAGATGGGCACCTACTCAAACCTGCTCAACGACGCCATCCGCTCGATGATCGAGGTCAAGGAGGAACGTGATATCGACAGTCTGTTCTCGGGCGGGCATACCACGGCCCTGACCCAGACCATCGCGGGGCTGGAGGATTTCGAACTTATCGCCTTCATCGTGGTGCGCGACCCATGACGCTGTATCAATATCCAACTCAGACCGCGCTCAAACGCGTGATCCCCAAGACCCGCATCTATGACGGGGCCGCCGCCAGCACGGCGCTGCGCGAGCGTTTCGTGCGCGAGGTGGATCAGATCACATGGGCGCACAAACTCGCTCCCGAGACGCTGAACCTGCCCGCCACGCCTGCGGTGCCGGAAATTCAGGTGTTCCGCGTCACGCTCAAGGGCGACACGCTGCATGACGACATCCTGCGCGCCATGGATCGCGCCATTCCCTTCCCGCTGATGTTCGAGCTAGTGGCGGGGGACCGCATCCAACCCGCCGCCGCCTATAAACGCCCGTCCGAGGCGGAGCGCGGCAAATGGGTGCTGTCCGATCCCTTGCGGGGGGAGTGGACCGCGCATGACGCCCCCCGCGCGCCCTTGCCGGTGGCGGTCAACATGGGTGTGCTCTATGACAGGATGCTGTCCGCGCTGATGCCGGTGGCGCCGGTGCCGGGCGAGGATGTGGAGAGCCGCCTTGCGCGACTGGCGGCAATCAGGGCAAAAGAGCGTGAGATTGCGCAGCTTCAATCGAAGTTGAAACGCGAAAGCCAGTTCAACATCAAGGTGACCCTGCACGGCCAATTGGCCGAGGCTCAGGCGGCCTTTGACCATATGAAAGACCCGGGAAAAGCGGGCGGGGGAAACCATGAGTGACGAGATTGAAAAGCTGAAAATGCACAGCCCCGACCTGACCGCACAGAACGTGGAGCGGATCGCGGCGCTGTTTCCGGGATGTGTAACGGAAAGCAGGGGGCCGGATGGCACGCTGCGCCGCGCGGTGGATTTTGACCTGCTGCGGCAGGAATTGTCGGACAGCATCGTGGATGGCCCGCAAGAGCGGTATCATCTGGACTGGCCGGGCAAGCGGCAGGCGCTGATCACGGCCAATGCGCCGATTGCGAAAACTCTGCGGCCCGTGCGGGCGGAGTCGGTGGAGTTCGACACCACCCGGAATTTGTTCATCGAGGGCGATAACCTTGAGGCACTGAAGCTGCTGCAAGAGACCTATCTGGGCAAGGTCAAGATGATCTACATCGACCCGCCCTATAATACGGGGAATGATTTTGTCTATGACGATGACTTTGCCGAGAGCACGGCAGAGTTTCTGGCCAAGTCAAATCAGGTGGATGAGGCGGGAAACAGGCTGGTGGCGAATACGCAATCGAATGGGCGGTTTCATTCGGATTGGTTGTCGATGATATTGCCAAGGCTTCAACTTGCTCGAACGCTATTGAAAGATGACGGGGCCATAGTAATCAGCATCGACGATAATGAAGTTCATAATCTTCGACGAATTTGCGATGAAGTTTTTGGAGCAGAAAATTTTGTTGCACAGAATGTCTGGCAGAAGCGATACTCGCGAGAAAATAGAGGCACTATTGGTGATGCACATGAGTATGTCATTTTTTACGCCCGAAACTTGGCTGCATTCGCGGGTTCCTGCAACCGAATAGGTATCACTGATGCCCAGAGGAAGGCATATGGTTTTGACGATGGTGACGGTCGAGGCCCTTGGCGCGGGATTCCAATGACTGCGCAGGGCTTTCGCCCAAATCAGATGTATGAGATCACCTCTCCGTCTGGAAAAGTGTTTACTCCTTCAGATGGACGATGCTGGAGCATGGTCGAATCGGAGTTCCTAAGGTTAAAGTCCGAAGGAAAGATTTATTTTGGTAAAAATAATGACGCCCAACCGAGCGTAATTCGATACTTGAGTGAGAATTTGGGTGTTATCCCGTGGACTTGGTGGCCGCATGACGAAGTAGGTCATACAGATGAAGCTCGAAAAGAAATCCGCTCTATCTTTGGCTCGACTGAGGTGTTTGATACACCCAAACCGACAAGGCTGCTTAAGCGGATACTGACAATCGCAACAAAACCGGACGATCTGACGTTAGACTTTTTTGCTGGTTCTGGTGCTTTTGCTGAAGCCGCAATGAAAATTAACGCGGAAGATGGAGGCAGAAGACGATTTATTCTTGTCCAAATTCCTGAGCCAGTAAATGAGCAGCTTGTTGCTGTTAGTTCTCAGTTCGCCACCATCGCTGAAATCTCCAAAGAACGCATCCGCCGCGCGGGGGCGAAAATCCTCGAAGGGGAGTGTCACCCCGACTGGAACCGCGATGTGGGCTTTCGCGTGCTGAAAATCGACAGCTCGAACATGGCCGATGTCTATTACACCCCCGATGCCACCACTCAGGCCGACCTGCTGACCCGCGTGGACAATATCAAGCCGGATCGCAGCCCCGAAGACCTGCTGTTTCAGGTGCTGCTGGACTGGGGCGTTGACCTGACCCTGCCCATCACCCGCGAGAGCGTCGCGGGCAAGACCGTCTTCACCGTCGCCGGCACCGCCCTGATCGCCTGTTTCGACAACGGCGTGGACGAGACGCTGGTCAAAACCCTCGCCACCCGCCACCCCCTGCGCGTGGTGTTCAAGGACACAGGCTTCAAGGACGACGCGACCAAGATCAACGTCAAACAGATCTTCAAATCCCTGTCGCCCGACACAGACGTCAAAGCCATCTGATGACCCCCGCCGAGTTGCGCCTCAAACTGACCGACCTGATCGCCACCTGGGAAAACGAGGTGGTCGAGTTCAAGGAGGCGTCCAATTCCTATTCCACAGGGGATATCGGGAAATACTTTTCGGCCCTGTCGAATGAGGCAAACCTGAAGGACGTGGACGCGGGCTGGCTTGTGTTCGGGGTGAATAACAAAAGCAGGACTGTCGTGGGGACGGATTACCGGCCCGCCCACGACCATCTGCAAAGCCTCAAGCAGCAGATTGCCGAAGGTGCAGACCCGACAACCACATTCCGGCAAATCCATGAGGTGGATGTGGACGGCAAGCGCGTTGTCATGCTGGAAATTCCGCCCGCCCCAAGGGGTATTCCGATTGCGTGGCAGGGTCAGACCTATGCGCGGGCAGGGGAAAGCCTGAGCGCGCTTGGCTTTGCGAAGCAAGATGAGATCCGCAACCAGACCCTGCACGACGATTGGAGCGCGCAGTTGGTGGACGGCGCCACGCTGGATGATCTGGACCCCGTGGCAGTGGAGCGCGCACGCAGTGACTTTGCCCTGAAGCATCAAAACCGGATCAATGCGGATGAGGTGCG
Source organism: Phaeobacter sp. JH20_02 (assembly GCF_048056915.1). Classification (NCBI taxonomy): domain Bacteria; kingdom Pseudomonadati; phylum Pseudomonadota; class Alphaproteobacteria; order Rhodobacterales; family Roseobacteraceae; genus Phaeobacter; species Phaeobacter sp. JH20_02. The sequence goes on from NZ_JAYMVP010000014.1 coordinate 73,606, forward strand.
CGGCTGGCCGGTGGCGACCCTGCTGGACCGCGCGAAGGTGACCCAACGCGGACAGGTGACGCGCACGGCGCTGTTGCTCTTGGGGCGTGCGGAAAGCGCCTATCTGCTGTCCCCCCATCCCGCACAGATGACATGGAAGCTGGTCGGACCGGAAACGGCCTATGAACACTTCGGCCCGCCATTCCTGCTGGCGACCTCGCAGCTCTATCAACGCATCCGCAACATTCAGCTGCGCCTGCTCCCTGATGACGAGCTGCTGCCGCATGAGGTGTCGAAATACGACCAGAAGGTGGTGCTGGAGGCGCTGCACAACTGCATCGCCCATCAGGATTACCGCCAGAACCAGCGGATCATCGTGACCGAGCGGCCGGATCGCTTGGTGTTGGAAAACGCAGGGCGGTTCTTTGAGGGCGCCCCCGAGGATTATGTGCGCGGCGACAAGACGCCGAGGGGCTATCGCAACCCCTATCTGGTGCAGGCCATGGTCGAGCTGAACATGATCGACCAGATGGGCTATGGCATTCAGCGGATGTATGAAACGCAGCGCAAGCGCTATCTGCCGATGCCGGATTACGAGGTGTCGGGCGATGCAGTGGTGATGACGGTCTATGGTGGGGTGGTCGATCCGGCCTATACACGCGTTCTGATGGAAAACGGCGGCTTGAAGCTGACCGACGTGCTGGCGCTGGACCGGGTGCAGAAAAGGTTGGAGGTGCCGGATGCGGCGATCCAGGCTCTGAAGCGCAAGGGGCTGGTTGAGGGGCGCAGGCCGAACCTTCGTGTGTCGGCCGCCGTAGCAGCCGCGTCTTCCCGGCAGGCCGAGTATATCAAGACCAGCGCTTTCGATGATCAGCATTATGCCGATCTGGTGCTCAAGTTTTTAAGTAAGTTCGGCAGTGCCTCAAGAAAGGAAATCGACGAACTGCTGTGGGACAAGCTCAGTGATGCGCTGAACGATGCGCAGAAAAAGAGCAAAATAGGCAATATTCTCACTAAGTTACGTGTGGATGGGGTGATTTTCAACGCAGGGTCAAGGACCGCGCCGGAATGGAAGGCATGCGAATGAAACGCGAACACCCTAAGAAAGCATCTAAGAAAGAACAGCCCGATTTAAGAAAGCGACAGTCATGAAAATCAAGTTCAAGTCGCAACCCTATCAGACCGATGCCGTCGATGCGGTGGTCGATTGCTTTGAGGGCCAGCCCCGGCAGGATGTTCAGAAATACACCATCGACCCCGGCGCAGACCGGCAGGCCAAGATGGAGGTGGAGGGTTTTGGCAACGCCCCTGTCAAGCTGCCCGAGGACGTCTTGTTGGAGAACATCCGCAAGGTGCAGCGCGGCGCGATGCTGCCCCCGTCGGACAGCCTGACGCATCACACCGATGACAAGGGCAAGACCAAGCCCGCCAGCTACAAGCCCGGCGCGCAGATCAACCTCGACGTCGAGATGGAGACAGGCACGGGCAAGACCTATGTCTACATCAAGACCATGTTCGAGATGCACAAACGCTATGGCTGGTCCAAGTTCATCATCATGGTGCCCAGCGTGGCGATCCGCGAAGGGGTGGCCAAGTCGATCCAGATGACGGCTGAGCATTTCCAGCAAGAATACGGCAAGAAGGTCCGGGCGTTCGTCTATAATTCAAAGCGGCTGCACGAGCTGGAGAGCTTTTCGTCGGACGCGGGCATCAACGTGATGGTGATCAACGTTCAGGCCTTTAACGCGTCAGGGGCGGATAACCGGCGGATCTATGACGAGCTGGACGATTTCCAGTCGCGCAAGCCCATCGACGTGATCGCCAAGAACCGCCCCATCCTGATCCTGGACGAGCCGCAGAAAATGGAAGGGCCGGCGACGCAAAAAAGCTTACCGCTGTTCAACCCGCTGTTCATCCTGCGCTATTCGGCGACGCACAGAACCGTCCACAACAAGGTGCATCGTCTGGATGCGGTGGATGCCTTCAACAGGAAGCTGGTCAAGAAAATCAAGGTGCGCGGTGTGGAAACCAAAGGCCTGAGCGGGACGAACCCCTATCTGTTCCTGCACCGGATCGAGACCTCAAGCGCCGCGCCGGTCGCCTGGGTGGATATCGAGGTCAAGATGCAGAGCGGGATCAAACGTGTCGCCCGCAAACTGGAACAGGGGCGCAACCTGTTCGATCTGTCCAAGGGGCTGGAGGTCTACAAGGATTTCGTTGTCAGCAATATCGACGCCCGCGATGACACGGTGCATTTCACCAATGGTGATGAACTGCACGCGGGTGAGGCGTCGGGCGATGTGACGGAACGCGACATCCGGCGCATTCAGATCCGCGAAACGATCTCGGCCCATCTGGAACGCGAACAGGCGCTGTTCGCGCGTGGGATCAAGGTGCTGTCGCTGTTTTTCATCGACGAGGTGGTGAAGTATCGTGACTACGACCAGGCTGACGAGCAGGGCGAATATGCCAGGGTGTTCGAGGAAGAATACGCGCAGGCGGTTGACGAGCTACTTGCTGAGTTGCCGCTGGAGAATGTGGAGTATCGCGACTATCTGACCGGGATCGAGGTGGGCAAGACCCATCGCGGTTATTTCTCGATCGACAAGAAGGGGCGGATGACAGACCCCAAGGCTGCCGCCCGTGGCGAGTTGGCGGGCCAATCGACAGAACCCAGTGATTACGATCTGATCCTGAAGGACAAGGAGCGGCTGTTGTCCTTTGAGGAACCCACGCGTTTCATCTTTTCCCACTCAGCCCTGCGAGAAGGTTGGGACAACCCCAATGTCTTCGTGATGTGCATGCTCAAGCACAATGAAAGCCAGAACACCATCTCACGGCGTCAGGAAGTCGGGCGCGGTCTGCGGATCGCGGTCAATCGCAATGGCGAGAGGATGGATCATCCGGTGACCGTGCATGACATCAACGTGCTGACCGTAGTCGCATCGGAGAGCTACAAGGGGTTTGTGACAGCCCTGCAGAAAGAGATCGTCGAGAACCTGTCGGCTCGGCCCAAGCAGGCGGATGCCGAGTATTTTGATGGCAAGACGTTGAAAACCGGCGATCTGGAGTTGGTCTTGGACAAATCGCTTGCCAAAAAGTTGGAGCGCTTCCTGATCAAGAGCGACTATGTCGATGAAGATGGCCACATCACCGCCGCCTATCACGAGGCCCGTAAGTCGGAGGCACTGGCAGAGCTTCCCGAGGAGCTGGAAGCCCATCGCGATGCCGTCTTCGCGCTGATTGACACCGTTTTCAATGGCAGGGCCATCGACGACATGTTCAGCGACGGGCGCACCCCAAAGAGAAACCGGCTGAATGAAAATTTCCAGCGCAAGGAGTTTCAAGAGCTTTGGCGCCGGATAAACCGAAAGGCCGTCTATCAGGTCGAGTTCGACAGCGTCGCACTGGTCCAAAGCTGTATTAACCGGTTGGAAAGCGAACTGCAGGTTGCGCCGCTGCAATATCTGGTGACGGAGGGTGCCTTGTCCGATGACGTGACCGATGAAAACCTTCGGGATGGCAGTGCCTTCGTGCAGGGGAAAATTCGGTCTGAGAGCGGCAAGAGTGCACATTCACGCGTGTCATACGATGTCATCGGATCAATTGCTCAGAATACTGATTTGACACGCAAGACCGTGGGCGAAATCCTGGCCGGGATCCAACCGGCAAAATTTGGTGAGTTTGCCAAGAACCCTGAACAATTCATCGCTGATGCCTCGCACTTGATCCAAGAGCAAAAAGCAACCGCGATCATCGAAAAGCTGACCTACGATGCAGTCGAAGAGCGCTATGATTCCGAGCTGTTCACGGCGGGCGAAACGGGCAACGACTTCAAGAAGGCGACTGAGAAGCTGAAGAACCACGTCTATGATTATGCGATCGTGGATTCAAAGGTAGAGCGCGACTTTGTCAGGGATCTCGATACAAGCGCAGAGGTTGTCGTTTACTCCAAACTACCACGCGGCTTCCTGATCCCGACACCCGTTGGTGACTACAACCCGGATTGGGCGATCGCGTTCAAAGAAGGCGGTATCAAGCATCTCTACTTTGTCGCAGAGACCAAGTCTGACCTCCCCTCGATGAAGATGCGTGAACTGGAACAGACCAAGATCAAATGTGCCCGAAAGTTCTTTGACGAAATCGGTCGACGGATTAATGACAACAGCGTCAAGTATGATGTGGTCACCAGCTACTCTGAACTTATGACGCTGGTGAAAGATGTGGGGTGAAGAAACCGCGGTATCTCCCTCGAGTTTCCTGTTGACGCCAAACAGACCATTTTCCGCTTGCAGATCAGGGTGCCCCGTTAAGCATCATCGCTGTGTGCAGGCCCTCTGTGGCGGACTAGCAGATCCCCTCAAGGATTTGAGCTGCCAGGCACCCACACCTGTTCGACCCCACGTCTTCCGTCTTTCCGACCAAGCTGCACCACGACATCGATGCTGGACGCGGCATAGCGCCTTACCTCCTCAAAGCTCATATTGATGCCCACCGACATGACCATGAGGGCAAGGCGGTCGAGCGCCTTCTGCGCGGTATCGGCGTGAATTGTGGTGAAAGAGCCTGAATGGCCGGTGTTGATCGCGTCGAGGAAGGTCTTGCACTCATCGCCGCGCAACTCGCCAAGAATGATCCGGTCAGGACGCATGCGCAAAGAGGTCTCCAGCAATTTGGCCGCGGTGCGCTCACTTGAGGGGACACGGTCAGCCTTGAGCATCGCGCGATTGGGCTGCGGAGGAAAGAGCTCGAATGCGTCCTCGATGGTCACGATACGCTCCGTCTTGGTCACCAGCGCGAGAAGCGCCCGGGCAAAAGTCGTTTTGCCCGTGGACGTCCCGCCGCTGATCATGATGTTCAACCGCTCTTCGATGCAGAGTTTCATGGCGGTTCGAATATCCCCCGCCTCGGTCAGTGCGATCACCCGTTCGGCTTTTGCCTGTCGTTCGGCATCCAAATCCACCAGTCCACCGTGCAACAGACCGATGTCGCCCAAGGTGAGTTGGTCTTCACTGTAGCGGCGCAAGGTGATCGACGGCCCGCCATCCACGACCGGTGGATAGACGACCTGTGCCCGGATCGGCTTGCCGTTCATCTCGATCTTGCCGGAGACGAGCGGCTTTTTCTCGCTGATCTGTCCGTGGGTGGCGCTGGCAATGGATGTTGCAAGGTCCCGAGCTTGGGAAGGGGAGAAAAACACACCTTCGAGGCCGACCATATGCTCAGCCCCCCGGGTTTCCACCCAGACCTTTCCATCGGGATTGACCGCTATTTCGACCACGCAGGGATCGGCGATCGGTGCAGCCAGAGGTTTTAGATAGGTCGAAAGAAAACTGGCTTTTTCTGCCGTCGGGTTCATGGCTGGCCGCCCGTGTGTTTCAGGTTTGTGTTGCTTTGAGACACGCGGCCTCTCCCTTCGGTCGAACGCGTGTTTCGGCACATGATTATTTTGTCGAACCTGAAACGCACTCAATAGAACTCGAGATCACGGTCGACGATCACACTGATCGCAGCACCTGGCTGGACCGAAATAACCGGAGGCAGGGTGGTATATTCGCCGATCACCGCATTGGTGGCCTGCGAAAAACTGCCCGCGACATCCTCGGCAATTTCTGATCCGGTCTCGGAGCTGGCCTCGGATGCGGCGATTGCCGGTCCTGCGCCGATGATCGAGAGCAATGCGGCGGTGCCAAAGCGCAGCCCAAAGCGGGAGTTCACGGAGCCCGTCATGCCCGAGCGGCCCTGATCGTCCGCGCCAAATGCGGCGAGCTGAACCGATTGCCCCTCGGGTGTGACGATGCGTGACCAGCCAACCAGAATGCGGGCCTGGCCCAAAGAGACATTCGAATTGTAGGTCCCGAAGAGGCGGGAGCCTTCGGGAATGAGAACGCGGGACTGATCGAAACTCCAGACCGGGTAGTTCACGATGGCGGTAATCTGTCCGGGCAATGTGGATTCGATGGCGGTTTCCAGTGACGCTTGAATGAGCGTGCCCTGCAGAACCGTATTGGAAGGATTGGCGATTACCTCCGCTGTCGCGACTTGAACGGGCTGGGCACCGTCCAACACGAAGGCGCGCGCCGCCGCATCTCCGAGCGCGGGCCCCCTCTCGGGGTCGGATGCCGGACTGCCCGTCTGTCCGCCCGCATCAAAGATCACCCCTTCGGACCGGATTTGTGTGTCGCGCAGCGCCGCCGCCTCGGCACGCCGACGGTCCAGTTCAGCCCGCCGCGCGGCTTCCTCGGCGGCGAGCTGATCCCTCTCGGTTTGCGCGCGTAGAGCATCATTCATTCCGTCATCGATCTGCTGTTGCAGGGCGTCGTTCTGGCGCTGCAGTCCGAGCATTTGCTCCATCAACTGCTCCATCCGGCCATCGGCAACACGCGCACGTGCGGCAACCTCATCGGCGATACGCTTTTGCGCTTCAAGATCGGCTTCTGCCAACCGGGTGTCCATCTCGCTTTGCATCTGGGCGATGAGCGCCGTGTTCTGTTCCTGGACCGAGCGCAGCGCTTCGGCCAGCTCGGCGGAATTGTCGGGGGCAGGGGCTTCGGCCAGTCTTGCCAACTGGGCTTGTAGGGCGACCACGTCGCTCGCAAGCTTGGCGTTCTGTTCCTCGAGGGCTTGGCGCTGCGCCGCGAGTTCATCCTCGATTGGTCCGGGATCGAATCTCGGCTCTGATCTTTGTTCGGTCGGTTCCGCGTCGGTTGTCATGCGGCCGAACCCGTCACCGTCGACCTGATCCTGAAAGTCGTCGGCTTTCGATGTTTCAACGGCAGAAGTGATGCCGCTGCCTTGCACAAGCGGGTAGGCAATGATGGCGGTCCCTGCCAGAAGCAATGCACCCAAACCAAGCCTGAGCCCGAGAGATGCGCGCCGCTTGGGCGCGAAGCTGTATTCCTTTCCCCCTGTTTTCTCGTCGCTCATGATCAGAACTCCCGTCCACGCAGGGCGGCCACGGCGGCAGCCTCGGTCGTGAACCCACCAGTTTCCCGGGTAATGCAGATATGATCTTCGCCCATGCGGATGGTGTAGGCGTCCCGCACGCCGGTGACCCGCACGACCGCACCTTGCGTCTGGCTGTTCTGGGTGATCTCGTAGCCTTGGGCGTTCAAGCCGAAGATCGAGGGCCGCACGCCGGGCCGGAATTCAAAGAATGTCGAGCGCCCATCATTCCAGACCCTCGTCGGGCGGATCGCACCGCTGCCCGCGAACTGATAGCCGGTATCTCGGCCTCCAGCCGCAAGCTGGCGCCCGGCGGGTCGCTCGTCGGGAAAGTTTACGACGACCCGGAAAGACTGTGTCCGCGAGCGTCCCTCTGTCAGATAGAAGGCGACAGCGCGGCGGTTGGTAAAGATCGTCAGGTTTGTCGCGGCCCGTGCCTCGACAGGCTTGATCGAGATCGTATTGCGGTTTGACAGAACCTCCACTTCATAGGACGCGGAGTCACCGATCAGGACTTGATTGATCCGTTCGCCGGGACCGAGTTCGATTGACGTGTTTACCCGAAGGTGGGTGTCGATCCGGATCACATCCGTAGGGTTGAAGGTCACGTGGCGAACGCGGGCGTCCTGACCCATGGTGACCGGTGCGCGCTCGGCCAAGGCGGGCGTTCCGAGCAACCCGCCGACCGTTGCGATGGCAATTATGAAGGTTTTCATGAACTATTCTCGTGTCAGTGTTTCGGCATCGACCCGGTAAGCGGTCACCGAGAAGCCAAGGGGATTTTCCCAAACGCGTGTCAGGGAGCGTTCGCGGCGGGGGGCAAACTCAAACCCTACGGTGGCGATGAATGTTTGCGTGACGGGGGTCTGGTTGGGTCGGGTGAGGCGTTTGTCGAACCGGATCTGAGCCACTTCGTCCTGCAGGAAGGTGATCGCCCGCACGCGGACATCGACCTGCGCATTCGCGCCGTAGCTGCGCGGTGGATAATTCTCGGCCCCCGCGGTCCAGAGTTCTATCAGCGAGGCGCGGGCGGGCCCGCTGGAGCGCCGCTGGACACTTTCGAGCCGTTCTTGAATGCCGTTCCTGAAATAGCTTTCGCGGTCGCTGATATAGCTGACAAGCAGGGATTCCTTGATCGCTTCCTGGTCAGTGATACCGGTTGGCTGAACCTGGTAGATGCGTTCTGCTGCACCCGACGTGCTGTCGACGAGGACCGTAAACACTTCGGTTTCGCGCAGGGGCAACATAACCGTAATGGTCAGGGCCAACAGCACGGATACGGCGCAGGAACAGCCCGCAACGATCCATGCGGCGCGCGCTGCCCGGCGCGGACCCATCACCAAATCGATATCGAAATCACTCATGACTATCCCTTCTTCATCTTTCCGGCGAGCTTGACCGCACCGCCCGCATAGCTCCCGGCGCGGGCCGCGCTGGACGATCGGTCGGAGACGCCTTGTCCCTGAAGTCCTGCATTGAAGCCCCGTCGCATGTCATCTCCGCCCCGGATCGCGGCACCGGTATTGCGCCACGCGTTCCCGGGCATCCGCGCGGCATTTGCACCGATCGAGGCGAGGCCGATGTTCGTGGCGGCAAGCCCTTGCGCGAAAGTTGGCACGAGCAACATCAGGCCGGCGCCGATCATCATCACCACGACGAACGAAATCGCGTCCCCGAGTGTTTCGACGCTGTCGAGGCTCCCCGGCGCGACGGCGTTGCCAGTGGCAATGGTAAATCCTGCCATGGCAGCCACGAAAAGCGGCACAAAGGAAAAACCGATGGCGAGTTTGACCCAGGCCTCGAACAGCGGCGCGGATTGTTTGAACAAGGTGCAGGCCACGGCCACAGGTGCGATAGCGATCAATACCGCCAACATGATCTTGGCAGCCGACAGAACGATGATGGTGATCGTCGCCATGGCGGCGGCCACAAGAAACATGACCACGCTGGTCATGGCACCGGCCAGCCAGCCTCCATTCTGGCTGATCGCCTGTCCGACATTCAGGGCTTGGGAGTACAGATCGTCGATTCCATCATAAAGGTTCCCAACTGTGCCGCCTGACAGTGAGTTCAGTATCCCCGCGCCGAGCTCCGCCGGGGCGTTTGTCAAAGCGTCATAGGGGACAGAGAGGTTCGCGAAGGTCAGGAACACGTTCACCAACGCCAAACGCAGACCAAGGGCGACGATCGTTGCACGCGTAAGTTCAACGCTTTGGATCAGCAAATTAGCACCAACGAGGATCGTTACTAATACGGACGCTGCTCGCACCACGGGGCGCACAGCTGCAACGGTGTTGTCATAGGTATCAGCTGCGACACCTGCCACAGTCGCGTCGACCATGGTCAATACGTCCGCGATGATCGCCATTACGCGCCACAGCTTTCTTCGCGAAAGGTTGCATACCGTTGATCAATGGTATTCCAATCAGCGTTTCGATACCGGCGCATGGTATTGAAATCCGCCGCTGTGAGCGCATGCGCAGGCTTGTCGACCCGTTCTGTTGTGAACGCATCGAGCGACCCGAGATCATAGATGCAGCCGCAGAAGCCCTGCGACATTGCAAGCTCTCTCAGGTCGGTGCCGAAGCCCCATCGAACCGCTCCACGGAAAATCTCGTTGCCGAAAAACTCAGTGTCCGGATAGCTGAAGGTGCAGGTTTGCGGCTTCGGGAACATCAAGAGCCCTCTTGCCTGTACCTCGCGCATGAGATCGAGGAGGCGCTCTTCCTCCCCATTTTCGGTGGCAGTGACGACCTCCCCGAGCAACGTATCGTCGGGCAGGTCTTGCAAGTCTTCCGCCCAGGCACTGCCTGCTAGGGCGATGAAAACTGCAAGTGCTTTGAGTGATGTATTCAAGGGTCAGTCCTCGGCGCCGGAAAAATCAAAGAAGGAGCGTGTGCGGGCCTGCTCGGCCGCGAAATCAATGCCGTTTTGACCTTGCGCCAAGCCTTGGGCGGCATTCAGGCGCCACATCTGGCCCAGCATGTAATTCGTCTCCGCGGCCATACGCGTGTTGAGATCGATCGATTCCTTGAGCGTTTCCTGATCGCCAATCGCTTCCACCAGCCCATCGATACGCTCGATGCTCTGGGCGGCTTCCTCGTAGGAAATTTGGGCTTGCCCGATAACCATGGCATTGGCAGCCGCCAGATCGGCTATGGAAGCGCCTTGCGGGTTCCCAGCGTCGTTCAGCTCGGTGAGTTTTTCTGAGGTGAACCCCGCACTGGCCATCGTCTCGCGCATGGCATCGGCGGCCCGGCGCTCTCCCATGGTGACGTCGCCATCGAGCAGATCGTCCAGCAGGCTATCAAAATCCCCGAGCGACAGACTGTCCATGAAACCCGATAGATCGGTGATCTTCTGGGCGCGGGCACGCAGGTCCTCCACATCGTTGTAGAGGGCTGCGATTTCATTCAGGCCGGTAATTGAACCCAGGACGTCATCAAGAAGGCCCTGAATATCAGTGAGGCGCTCGATCTGGGTACGCAATTCCTCGATTTGCTGAAGCTGGTTTTCCGCATCGCGCAGCGCGGCCTGCAGCTGCTCGATATTCTGCGCGAGGTTCGATCCATCGATCACAGGCACACCCTGAGCGAAGGCAGGGGGCAGGTGTGCCGCCATGAGTGTGCCCGCGACAATAATTGCGGCAAGGCGGGTGTCAGCCCTCATCGGAATACCTCCAGAAAGTGGATTGCTCCAGGTGATCGGCGGCCTCGGTCAAACCTTGTGCCGCTTCGACTTTCACGTGGGCCGCGCGCAGACGCAGCGTCAGCGCCATGAGCCGCGCCCGTTCAGCAAGCATGTAGGTGGAGCGGTCCAGTGCCTCTTTTGCGTTACGGGGCGGATCTTCACGCAAAAGCGCCGCGATCCTCGTCATGGCCTGATCGATCTGGGTGCCCATGTAGGCGCTATAGCCGACCGAGGCATCCGCCCAGTTGCCCCAGGCGGCCGAAGCGCCATCGAAGCCCGCCAGTGACCCCGTCATATCGACGCCGGTGATGGTGCCAAGATAGTCGTTGTAATAGCCGTTGATGCGCCGGACGTAGGTCTGGGTTTCCTCGAAAGGAGGCACACCACCATATTCGAGAACACGGCCGGGGCCTGCATTATAGGCCGCCAGAGCGTGATCGATCCGACCGAAGCGGTTCAGTTGCGTGAGAATGTAGCGTGCGCCACCGTCCAGGTTTTCCCAAGGATCATACGGGTTCACACCGAGATCCGATGCTGTGCCCGGCATCAGCTGGCAAAAACCGCGCGCACCCACGTGGGAGACGGCTGCATTGTTGAAACGACTTTCCTGCTTGATCAGTGACTGAAACAGGATACGCCATGTCAGCGGCGTCAGACCGGCGGCCGCAACACCGGGATGACCCTCATAGCGCCGCGCCACCGTGATGATCATGCGCTCCACGTCGCTTGGCTCACCGAAGAGGCGATCGGCGTCAGGATGATCTTCCTGGGCTGGGTAAGTCTCTGCAGCGCTCGCCCAGCCAGGCCCACCAGCCTCGAACCCACTCAGGTCGGTGACACCGGTGGTCTCCGCCAGGAAACGCTCATAGGCTTCAAGCTGCTCTTGATAGATATCCGCTTGTTCCTGGCGGGCGTCGCGCTTCTGGCCCTGCCGCAAGGCGTCGCGTGCGAGCTCTTCCACGCGAGACACAGCGCGGGCAAGGTTGGAGCCATCGACCACTGGCACGCCCTGCGCGGAGGCAAGCGAGCCAAGACCCAAGGCCAACGGAATCGCCATTCTAGAAGCTCTGGAAATCACAATGCGCATTCCGTGAAACAAGGTCGGGAGCAGGGGCCGAGAACGCCATCGCGGGCCGTTCAAAACAGGGCGATCGCACGCCTGTTGATGCACCTTCGCAAGCGCTCAGGACCGTCATGGCGACCAACAGAAAAAATCGTGCTTTCACATCATGTCCTTCCAGAATTCTTCTTTCTTGCGCCAATTGGCAGGCGCCTTTTCCTCGCCGGTCTTGCCGCCACCAAGAACAGTAACCAGACCGCCCAAGCCTGCGAGATCGGTATTGACGAACACGCTGTCGGCGCCAGAACGGATCAATGCCAGCCGCAACCCGGCTGTCGGGCTGGAAAGAAAATCCGCCTCGCGCGCATTCAGGCGCAGGATGCTGTAATCCTCCGGATTTGCCCGTGGATTGGGAAACAGGATCTGGGTTGCCACACTTTCTGCGATGATCTGGCCGACCGAACTTTGGTCCAGATGGCCCGGTGTCTGGGTCAACATCATCACCACGCAGTTGCGCTTGCGCATGGTAACCAGCCAGTCATGGAGGCGCTTGACGAAGATATCGTCAGCCAACATCTTCCACGCCTCGTCGATCACAATGATCGTTGGTCTACGATCCTCGATCACGCGCTCGATACGGCGGAAGAGATAGGCGAGCAGGGCGGAGCGTTCTGCGTCCTGGTCCAGAAGTTCGGTCATGTCGAGACCAAGGACATCCTCGCCAATGGCAATCGACTGGGCACTGGGCCTTGAGAAAAGCCAACCGTACCGGCCGGCTTCTGTCCATTCCCGCACGCGGGACACCAGGTCGCCGTCATCATCGGTAGATGCCACGAGGCTTGCCAAACCGTCAAAGGTTCTAAGGCCCGGCTCCGCAGCGGCAATCTGACGAACCGCCTCGTTCAGTGCTGCGTTCTGGACCGTCTCAAATGGACGGTGACGGGCCAGAATGTCGCCGAGCCAATCTGTCAGCCAGGCGGCCCCCCGCGCATCGGTCTCCGTGGTCATCGGGTTAAAGCCGGTGGGTTTGCCCACCTTGATTTCGCTGTAGCTGCCACCCAAAGCGCGGATCGCCATCTCCAACCCCTGATCCTTGTCGAAAACGATGACTCGCGCACCCACTCTTCGGGCCTGTGCCATGAGAAAAGCCGTGCCGAGTGTCTTGCCGGACCCGGTGCGGCCCAGAACAAGCGTGTGCCCGACGCTTGGTTCATCGGTCCGGCGCCCCGCTTCGTGAAAGTTGAACCGGTAGAGGCTGGAGGTCACGGTCGGGAAGGCCGTGATCGTCTTGCCCCATGGGCTGGCCTCAGGTCCGCGCCCTGGCCGTGTCTTGTGAAAGGCCGCCAGTTCCGCGAAATTGTGCGACGAAACGATCCCGTCACGGATCCGGTAGGCCCAGTTTCCAGGCGCTTGCGCGAAATAGAGCGCCTTTGCGGCCCAGGATTCCCGGACCAGAACGGCACCGGTCTCCTGCCCCGCCCGCCAGATCTCGGAAGCTGCCTGTTCCAGTTCCTCGGCGCTGTCACAGAAGACCTGCACGGATGCATGGTGTGTCCCAAAGGTCGACCGGCCGGATGCCACGGCGTCGGCGGCTTCGATCAATTGCTCTGTCAGGCTGACACCAGCATCCTCGGAGGCACCCCGCTGGCGAAAGGTGCGTTGAATGCGCTCAACCATCTCATTGGCGCGCCGCGGCGTGAAAGAGTTGGTGATCGTGATGTCATAGGGCAGTTCCAACGCGTCAAGCATGGTTGGCCAGGTGCGGCTGGGATAGGATTTCATCCCGAAAATCGCGCCGTATCTTGGGCTGCCGCCGCTTTCCAGCCGCATGGTTTTGCCTTGAAAGCTGACGTCGAAATTGCTCATCGTGTCAGCCAACAGTTGCCCGGGGGCCGCGATGATCTTGCCGTAGCGCTGTCCGTGAACCGCGGCCAACACTGCAAGCCAGTCCCCGCTCGAGACGGTCAGGCGCGCTGCGCCTGCGTCGGAATACATCGCCATGAGCAGCGTCATGGCCTCTTCCAGGGCAACAATTCGCGTATCGATGTCTTTCTGGAAATCGCGGCCGCCGCCAAGGGCGCCCAGAACCTTCGAGAATGCCTGCGGCATCGACGGACGCATCAATACTGTCAGCATCAAGGTGCGGGCTTTCAGGTCACGTGCGCGCAGGCTTCTCTGCCACGCCGCGTCTACCGCATTTGCAAAAGGCATACCGTCAGGCGCAGCAAGGTCCGCGACATCCGGGCGTGATACCTTGTTGATGTGGAAACCGAAACGCTCGCCCAACTGACTGACGATCCGGGCAAAGCCTTCACTGATCTCATCGATCCGGGCGTCATCGCTGGTGAAGCTGTCGATCCCGCCAAGCGTGACCGACGCCATCAGATCACCCTGCCGCGTCAGGATGACATTGTCTCGCACCGCAGCAATGTAAGGTAGGTGCCGCCCAAGACGCTCGGCTTTCAAAACCTTGTCCCCAAGTGCATCCCGAACAGCGCTGCTGGCAATTAACCCCCGAAACTCACGCGACATAGAGATCGCCCCCATTACAGGATCGCACACTCGTTCGCGGGGTGCGCGACATCACCACGTTCAAAATCTGAAACAGATGTGGATTGCGGTCTGCGACCAGCCAAAGCGGTGGGTAGCCCGCGAGGAAAACCAGCAGGAACCGCATGTCGTCAACCAGAATGAAAGGGATCACGGATGCGAAGACCAGCGCCACAAAATATCCGATCGGGAGACCGAATATCCGTGGCGGCTTGGTCAGCCCCAGAAAGAGTGGTGTGTCGCGCATGGAGGTCTCTGCGGTCGGTCAGATCAAGGAGCCGCAAAGCCGTCGATGATGGTCTCGGCCGAAAAGATCAGCACCACGCCGACAAACACGGCGACGAAGATCGGCCAGTTGAGACGCCCGAAAAACATCATGACACCCGATCCCACGAGAGCGAGCACGCCGAGGCCACGACCGATCGGACCCGTCACCGCGTCGATGATGTTGTCGATCATGTCAGAGACCGGGCTGAGGTCCTGTGCAAGCGCCGGGGCTGCGGCCACTATCAGCAACGCGGCCAATGCCGCCCGGGTATAGTCGATGCGTTTCATATCTGGTCTCCGATGGATTGGGCATAGACGGCCATGACCTTGCGGACATGGCCTTGGGTTTCGCGGTAGGGGGGAATCCCGCCATGGCGCGCCACGGCTTCGGGGCCGGCATTATAGGCTGCAAGCGCAAGCTGCGGCGTGCCGAAACGATCAAGTTGTGTCAGCAAGTAGCGGGCGGATCCATGCAGGTTTTGCTCAGGATCATGCGGATCGACGCCAAGCACGCGCGCAGTGTCCGGCATCAACTGCCCAAGCCCGATTGCGCCGACATGCGACCGCGCGCCTGGATCAAATGCGCTTTCAATAGCGATGTTGGCGCGAAAGAATGCGAGCCAATCGCGAGAGGACATCCCGGCCCTGCGCAGGGCCGGGTGGTCCACGTAAACCGACCCCACATCAAGGATCATAGTCTCGATCGCAGGGCGGCCCGATGGGACCCGAGGCGGAGACAGGCGTGGTGAATCAAGAGGGACGACCTCAGAGCGTGCGACACCGTCGCTTTGCTCGGGTTGGGGTCTTGCAAAGTCGAGAACGCTACTGGTCAGTCGACCAACACGGTCTGGAGCATCGAGATCGATAACGGATTGTGCATAAGTGGAAGGGCCTGAAAGCCCCCAGAGAACGAGGCTAGCCGCTGGTAGGATACCTTGTCGTCTCAAACTCCCACGTGCCTCTCTCACCTTCTCGGAGAGGGCAGCTGAATACCTTTGCGTCGAGCTCCAGGCAGAAGCTCATGAGCCCTGCTGCGGTCTTGAAGACGCGTGGTTTAAGATCCCGGTTGGTCACATAGACCGACCGGTGCACACCGCCTTGACCGTCATTGGAGCAGACGAAAACCGTCCAGCCACCCCTATGCGTGTTGCCGCCCTTTTCCGGGGCTTCAACGCATTCCACCTCGATCCATGCCCCACCCTCGATCGCCTCTTGCATGTGCGATGTTAGGATCACGGGGTATTTTGTTCCTGCCATTTTGCCTCCGAAGGAAAGAAGTTCCTACGGAAGTAACCTGCTTTTGCACCGCTTCAAACAGTGCATGTCACAAGATATGCGGCGACGTAGCGGAAAACCCTTTATATGGTCAATAGATATCTTTTGATTGATTAAGATATTTTTTCGGTGATAGGTCCGACACACGATTCGCCCCCAGATTGTCGGGAGACCACCAGATGTCGCGGTTGCTGGCATGTAGCACATTCATCGCCCTAGCGATCCCAGCAAATGCCGAGACGCTGGCGATGGACTGCGTGTTGCCGTTGCGGCCGGAGCTGGCGGCCTCGCCTGCGCTCCTGAACGAGTACGGCGACGACATCAGAGCCGCGTTCAACACCTACTTCGATGAGGCACAAACCTATCTGAATTGCCTCGCCGCAGCATCAGCTTCCGCGCAGGCTGAAGTCCGTCTTGTGCTTGACGCTTACCAGGAGATGTTCCAATGAAACGACGCGCAAAATATGTCAGCAATTATGACACAATTAACATAAGTCTTATTATACGACAACGGGTTAGCGGCGGCGCTCTGTCATGAGGCGGCTTCTGTCAACTGCCGCGATCATCGCGATCGGGCTTACACCGCTTGCTGCCAAACCTGCCGCCGCACAAGGCTACCAGATCGATTGTGCGATCCTCCTGTGCCTCGCAGGCGGTTGGCCGCCTTCGGTCCCATGTGCCCGGGCGCGCGCGGAGTTTATCCGCCGGATCACGCCCTGGCCAGTCGAACCACCGCTGCAGATCTGGCGTTGTCCAATGCGTGCTGAGTTCGAAGCGCCGAACCCGGTTGAGCGCCTCTACAGGTTGGCGGGGTTCAATCCGGGTCCAGCAGTCTCCCTGCCCCGAGAGCGAGAAACGCTCCAACTCGCCCAAGCTGTCGGGCGTGCCGCCGATATCGATGTGACGGACCCTGCTTTTGATTTCATCCGCTCCATAGATGTCTTTCAGGTTACGGCACGTCAGAGGGAGGGCCGTGACGATTGCAACAGATATGCTTCCGTGCGGCGTGGCACGTATGATCAGGACGGCCAATTTCGGTGGCAAAACAGCTCGATAAGTGCCCTTCCTCCAGCCTTCCGAGGGGCCGAGCGATACGGCCAGAACTGCCCCGATATCTGGGTCCGTGCTGTGTTCGTCGATTGGGAGGATTTTGAGGGCACCTATGGCTTCGAACAAGTCAACTACTGATCTCAAACAGTCACAGGCAAACGATAAAAAAGAAGAAACCCCCGCAAGGCGGCAACCAAGCGAGGGGCTCAAAGAACAACGGAATTGGCGTTCCGTCAGATCAAATCAAACTGTGATCTCGTTCTAGCAGTCACGACAGTCAAGGCAATGAAAAAACGTGTCGCTCGCGGGGACACGGATGCCCTGTTGCAGCCTTGTCCCAATTCACAAGGACTAGACATTGAACGTGATCCAAACCCAACTCACCCTGCCGGAAGGCTGGACCAAAGGTGCTGTCATGGCGCTAATTTCAGAGGTTGCCCCGCATATAGGCCTGCGCCCGGCGCGCTTGGCAGTTCTGAACTACATCATCGGGCGCACCCGCGCATCCGACTGGACCTCTCCCCATCGTGAACCGGTGTTTTTTGGCGCGCAAGATCTCGCAGCGGTCGAACTTGGCAAGACGTCGCGCCAGTTGCGAACGGATGAGGCCGCGCTGGCCAAGCTTGGGCTGATCGTGAAACGTGTCGCGGCGAATGGGGCCCGCTATGGTCGCGCTGGTCTAGGCTTGATACTGACTCCGCTGATCGCGCGACTGGAAGAGTTCATAGCCCTTCGCGATCGGCTCCGTGCGGAACGGAGGCATTTGCGCGCTTTGAAGGATCTTCGGTCCCTTCGTTTGCGTCACATGAAACGGTGCATCGCCGCCCTGCCCTCCTCGGCTATCAACGATCCTGAGATCGCCAGGATTCTGGCCAGTTTCGATAAATGGCCACGCAGCGATGCGTTAAGCCGTCTTGGTCTGGAGCGGCTCAACGCCCATTTGAAGGCCAGTTCCGATCTGTGCAACAGCCTTGAAGATTGGCTTGAAAAACGTAGGCTTTCTTCCGACCAGCCAGCGGAAAACTTCCGGCCCTTTACACAAAACACCAGAGAAGAAACTCAAACTGTAAAGACGCCGCCCGCTGTGGATAACTCTGGAAGACATGCGGAAATCGCACAGAGTGAACCGCCATCATCAATTCCCTGCCCCGCGCCACCCGCTCTGACGCCAGAGAATCTATATCGCATTGCCGGCGACGGCTTACGCATGATGCTTGACGCGAGCCGAGATCAGAACCGACCTCTCAAAGAGCGCGACATCATCGAGGCTGCCTGGGCGTTGCTGCCGATGCTCGATATCCATGCTTCAGTTTGGCATGAGGGCCAGAGCACCTTGGGCGACCACGGGTTGGCTTTCTGCCTACTATTGGTTGATGCGCAGCGAGATCACCCGAGCTACCCTGTTCGCAATCCTGGCGGTTTGATGCGCGAACTGATCCGTCGAGCCAAGGCAGGAAGGCTGGACTTCGATGCAAGCGTTGCGGCTCTGCAAAAACGGCGCAATGGGGTGAGGTAGAGTTTCCAACCCGCAACTGAACTTGCCCAAAAACGCGCTGAAAATCTCGTAATGAAGTTTATGTTAATGAATTGCTGGAATTCCCTGGATCATTAGGAAGCCACTAGTTTCCGATCGGCGATTCCGGCAAGCCCTTGCCGGGCCAGTTCGCCGGCCAGCGCCGCGCCATTTACATCCTGGACCCGCAAAGCGCCCTCGAGTGCCATCGCGGCAGCAACACCTGTCGCCTGCCCCATCGCCATGCATTGTGGCATGCCCCGGACCGAGGCAAAGGCCACCGGATCGGCACAGATGAGGCGACCGGCGAACAGCAGATTTTCGATAGTTTCGGGGACCAGCGCGCGGAACGGGATGGTGTAATAGGCACCCTGGCTGACCGCCGCCTCATGGGTCATCTCGGCGCTGTCGCGCATTACGTCGTCAATCGGATTGTCGCAGGCGGCAATGCCGTCGTCGAACTTGACCGCCCGGGCAATGTCGTCGCCCGTAATGCGATAGATCGCCTGCAATCGCCGGGTTTCCCGCACACCGACGGATGGGCCCAGTCCCCACATGCGCGCGTCCCGGAAGCCGGACACTGCATCGACAAGAAACCGCGCCACCTGGTGGCATCGACGGCGGCCCTCTTGTGTGGCGCGAGTGACGGAATCCGGGTCGGTGCCGTCGACGCCCCGGATGGTGACCGTGTTGCAAAAGACCGAGCCGGTGTGAAAGCCGCGCATCAGATACAGCTTGTGCAGATCGGGATGCAGGCGCCCTTCGGCGATGCCTCGGGCAGCAAAGCGGCGGAAATAGGGGTCACCTTCGGCAAAGACTGCATCGGTATCGGCGCCGACCATGTGAAAGGTCAGGCTGACGGCCATCATGTTGCCCTTGCCGTCGCCAAGCGTGTGCGGCACGCCCGCCCGGGCCGACAGGTCGCCGTCACCGGAACAGTCGATCACCATGCGCGGTTGAAAGCGGAGCGGGCCGAGCCGGTCATGAGCCGAAACTGCGCTGATCCGGGTGCCGTCCATCTCGGGTTCGCCTGCGATGGTGTTGAGGTGCAGGGTCGCACCCGCTTCGTCGAGCATATCGAACATCAGGAGCGTTGCGGCCTCGTGGTCGTATTGAACCTCGGGGCCGAAGTTTTCCAGCGTACAGGGACGGACCTCGGCAGCGGGCGGCACCATCGCTGACAGCCTGTCCGTCAGTTCGGCAAAGATGCCACCGATGCTGTGGCCCAGCGGATAGCCTCCGCCCCACGGCATACCTGGACAGGATGCCATCACGCCGCCGATCTTGGGCCCGGCCTCGATCAGGCGCACGTGCATGCCTGACCGTGCTGCCGCGAGCGCCGCCGCGAACCCGGCGGTTCCACCACCCACAACCAGCACATCGGTTTCGATCTCGCGGTTCGGCACTGCCATGGTCAGGCGATCCTCACGCCCTGGCGGACCAGTTCAGCCTGAACGCCCGCCATGTCGACCTCTGCCACGTCGCGGCCCGACCGGACGGCAAGCGCCGCGGCCACGCCCGCACCCTGTCCCGCCACAGCGCAGCAGACCATGTTGCGGGTGGCCGCATGGGCGATCCGGTCGCCGCCAATGGCGCGACCCGCCACCAGCAGGCCCTTGACCCTGCCGGGCAGCATCGCCCGGTACGGGATCTGCATATAGCGCCCGGTGGTCGGGATAATCAGCACGCCAAAGCCGTCGATGAACTCGGGGTAGATGCCGATGGAATCCTCGAACCGGCCCTGCTGGCGCACGTCGGTTTCGGTGATGTTGTAGGCCGCATCGATCTTGCGCGTGTCGCGGATGCCGATGGTCATGCCAAAGTTGCGCAGACGCA
Source organism: Phaeobacter sp. JH20_02 (assembly GCF_048056915.1). Classification (NCBI taxonomy): domain Bacteria; kingdom Pseudomonadati; phylum Pseudomonadota; class Alphaproteobacteria; order Rhodobacterales; family Roseobacteraceae; genus Phaeobacter; species Phaeobacter sp. JH20_02. Next base: position 93,771 of record NZ_JAYMVP010000014.1, read on the forward strand.
CGCCACCGCAGCCCGGCATGAACCGGCGCAGCGCATCGATGGCCAACATGGCCTGTTTACGCCCCTCGATTTCGCTCCGCGTCAGACTGTCGGGGTCAGTGCCGTCCACCCCCGCCAAATGCACAAGGTTCATGTAGGTCAGCTCGCCGGTGTCATGCATGGCGCCCCACGTCCCGGCGATCGTGTTCAAATGCGGCGGGATCACACCCTCTTCGATAGCCTTGGCGAAGGGTTTCTTGAGGAAAGGCGAGAACATGTCGTCCTCTTTCCCATCGGTTTCCACCGTCCATTCGCCGGTGGACCAGTCCTTGTAGGTCTGCGGATCGCGGCGCACTTCGTCCATGAAGGCGGACTTGTCGACACCGGCCAGGTGGAACATCACGCTGGCCGCCTGCATGTGTTCGGCGGGCGTCTTGTGGGTGGGTGCACCAGCCCGGTGCGCCACATCGGCGTCGCCCGTGGCGTCAATCACCACGCGGGCCAGGATCGCTTCGCGCCCGGCCTTGGATTCGACGATGATCCCGGCGATGCGGTTGCCCTCCATCACCGGGGCCACGAACTGCCGGTGCAGCATGGCATGGATGCCCGCCGCTTCCACCAACCGGTCGGCGACCAGCTTGAAGCCTTCGCTGTCTATCTCGTAGCTCAGGGATTGGCTTTCCGGTACGGCGGCACCCACCTCTTTGGCGCGATCCTCAAATTCGCGCCCAATCCCGCCTGCCTCGATAGTGGCTTCGTGACGGTACCAGGCAAAGCCCTCGACGCCGACGACGGTGATGTTACCACCGAAACATCCGAAGCGTTCGACCAGACAAACGTCGACATCCGCCCGTGCCGCGGCTAACGCTGCGGCAAGCCCCCCGGGGCCGGATCCGACCACAAGGACGTCCGTGGTATGGATGACCGGCGTCTGCCGGGCGGGTTCCGTGATGACAGTTATGCTCCCCTCAAAGGAATGGCAATTCACACAGGGTGCCTTCGACGGGCCCCGCCGCGCGCCTCACGACAACCCGGTCACCGGATCTTGCCGAGGTCGCCACAAGGGCGAACCCGATGTTTTTCTTCATGCGGTAAGACCAGACACAGGTGGTCATGTTGCCGATGCGCGCACCGTCCATGTCGATGTCATTCCATGTGAACTCCGGCTTGACCGGTTCCGAATTGTCCAGGATAACACCCAGCTGATGCCGTTTCGGACCCTCGGCCGCGATGCGGCGCAATGCCTGGATCCCGATCGTATCGTCAGGCACATGAAGATCGACATATTTGTCCATCCGGACCTCGAACGGATTGGTCTGCCCGTCCGAGTCGCCGCCATAAGAGACCAACCCGCTTTCAACACGTTCGCACCAGTTGGGGTTGCCGGGGCCGATCCCGTGCGGCTGTCCGGCTTCCTTGACAATGTTCCAAAGCGCGCTGCCTTTGGTGCCATCCATCAGGTAGATCTCAAACCCCCCTTGCTTGGACCAGCCGGACCGGGCCACTGCCACGGGGATTCCGTCGATCTCTGTCTCGCGGAACCAGAAGTACTTCAGGTCGCGAACCCAGTCGCCGAAGATCGAGGCGACAACGGTTTCTGCCTTCGGCCCCTGTACCGCAAGGGGCGACACGTCAGGCTCACTCACCTCGACATTCAGACCACGTTCGCGCGCGATGGCTTCGGCCCAGAACCAGATGTTGCTGTCGGCAATGGACAGCCAATAGCGATCCTCGTCCAGCTTCAGCAGGATAGGGTCATTGATCAACACGCCGTGATGATTGCACAGGGGGACATATTTGCCCTGCCCGATCTTGCATTTCGACAGATCACGGGGCGCAAGGATCTGCGCCAGCCGACCAGCGTCGGGGCCTTTCAGCTGAACTTGCCGCTGGACCGCAACATCCCACATCGAAACGCCGTTGATGATGCGCCAGTACTCCTCTTCGGGATGGCCGTAAGAGGTTGGCAGCAGCATGTGATTGTAGGTGGTCATGGCGCAGACGCCGTCGGCGAGCGTCGCCTCGTAGAAAGGTGAAGGACGCAGACGTGTGGAAGGCGAGATCGAGAACATGATTGCCCCGGTTGTTGAGTGGAAGGGAAAGGAAAGGCCGCCGATCCGGACGGACCGGCGGCCAAAAGTCAGTCGGCAACCGCCTCTGACAGAGAGAATAGCGGCTTAGGCGAGCCAGACGTTGCGCAGTGTCTGGCCGAAACCACCGAGACCGCCGACGGAATGCGGCGTGAAGCCCATGACGTTCTTCGCCGTCGCCTCTAGCTGGTTCTGGAACACCGGGTTCACGAAACCTCCGTCATCGTTCATCATGTGTTGCATGTCGCAATACATTTGGGCGCGTTTGGCCTCGTCCAATTCGGCACGGGCAGCAAGGATCATGGCGTCGAATTCATCCGACCCCCACATGGTTTCGTTCCAGCTACCGCCGTTCATGTGCGCGATGGTCAGGAAGGCATCAACCGTGGGTCGAGCCTGCCAGCCCGACATGGTCATCGGCTTCTGCATCCAGATATTTGACCAAAAACCATCAGATGGCGTCTTGATGACGTTGATTTCCGCTGCGCCCTTGGCCGACTGCTGGAAAGTCAGCGCGATATCGTTCGCCGAGCTGCCTGCGGTTTCCGAGGTATAGAGGTCGATCGCGTTGACGCCCGCTTTGTCGAAATAGAACTTCGCCTTGTCGAGATCGTATTCGGCAGGTTTCACATCCTCGCACCAGTACTTGTAGGTCGGTCCGATCGGCGTATCTGCCGAGATCGTGCCGATCCCCTTGAAGACCTGGTTCAGGATCAGTTCCCGGTCCAGCGCGTGCTTGATGCCCTTGCGGAAGTCCGCGTTGTCGGTCGGCGCGCGGTCGACCATCATCACGATATTGGTGAAGCCACCGGTGGGCGTGTTGTAGAGCGTCACGGCGTCGTTGCCGCTCAGTTGTTCCACCGCGAAGGCCGGCACATCGCGGATAGCGTCCACGTCACCGGCCAACAGCGTGCTGAGCGTTGCGTTGGCATCCGGCACCGGGATGAAGTCGATCCCGTCGAGATAGGGCTTGCCCTCTTCGTAGTAGTTGTCGAACCGCTCAAGAACCACGCGCTCACCGGGGATGAACTCCATCACCTTGAACGGGCCGGAACCAATGGCCATGGAGAAATCGGCATGTCCTGCCGGATGGATGGCAAGGTGATAGTCGGACATGATCACCGGCAGGTCAGCATTGCCCGAGGACAGAGTGATATTCACCGTCATGGCGTCGGGCGCCTCGATTGCGGTGACAGTCGAAAGCAAGGCTTTTGCGGGCGATTCCGATCCTTCGGCGATGTGCCGCGACAGGCTTTCGACAACATCCGCTGCGGTAACGGTCTGACCGTTGTGGAATGTCAGGCCACTACGCAGCTTGAAGCTCCACTCGGTCGCGGCGGCGTTCACGCTCCATTCCTCGGCCGCGTCACCCTCGACTTCCAGCGTCGGCGCAAAGCGGGTCAGGCGCTGATAGACGCAGTTCGAATAGATGCCGTCATCGGTGTCGACCATGCGCACCGGTTCGAGCGTGTTGTCCGTGTTTCCCTGCGCAATCCGCAGCCATCCGCCGCGTGACGGGCTCTGCGCATGGGCCGGACCTGCCATTGCGAGAATGCCGCTGGCGGCAGGCATGAGCAAACCAAATGCGCCAGCGCGTTTAAAGAAGCCACGGCGGCTCAGCGCGCCGGCCTTATATTGACGTACCAGACTATCGATGTCGGACATTTCTTTCCTCCCAGATGACCGATGACGGGCTGTCCCCGCTATTGACTGGACATTGCGGGGGACTGACACGGCGCACAAACAACCGATTTCATGACTTTGCCATAACTGAGGTTATGGGTAGGACTTGCCTCGTCAGCGCGTCAAGAATGGGCTCGCAGTCATGCTCGACGGAACGGGCACGCCCATTCGCGTCAGGATGGACGGTGCCAGAGCGAGTTGGTCAAGCAACGCATCCTCTTGCGGCAGGTCGCAGTCACCGAAGTAGTAGAAGGCGACGTCTTGTTGATCTTCGCCGGCACCGCCGTGATGGCCTAGGTCGTCCTGACCATGATCTGCCGTGATAATGACGTCATAGCCAAGGTTGCGCCAACGGGTCACGTAGGGCGCAAGTGCTGCATCAAGATAGTAGCAGGCGTCGCTCATCTCCCGCTTTCCGTGGCCAAAACGATGCCCCATGCTGTCAAGCGTCGAAGTATGCAACAATCCGTAGTCGATCCCCTTGGCCTCGCAGAGATAGGTCAGTGTCGCGAACAGATCCGCGTCGGACGGGCTCATCTGGTTGGCGTCGGTCGCATCGGCCATGGTGTGGAAGCGGCCATGGTGGATTGGGCCCTGCGGGCTGTCGAGTTCGATGTCCCGCACCGGGTCGAACGGCATCCGGTGGAACAATTCGCTCCACCAGCTTAGTGCCACGGCACCGGTCTTGCGTTCAGCCCCGGCCAGTTCGGAAAACACATCTGGGACCTGAAGCCGCTGTCGGTGCTTGTTGCCAAAGACACCGTGAACATGCGGCGGCAGGCCGGTATGCATCGAAGCATAGCAGGCCGAAGAAGTGGACGGCAGAACCGACCGCATCCGACGCACGCGGGCCTCGCCCGAGGCAACCCAGCCTTCGAGATTGCCGAACAGGCGCCGGAAATTCCGGTAGGGAACGCCGTCCAGGATGATGAGAAGTAGCTTTTCGGGATTGGTCATCAGGCCACCTCGAACAACCCGGCAGCCCCCATTCCGCCGCCGATACACATCGTGACAACAACGTAGCGGACGCCGCGCCGTTTGCCTTCGATCAGCGCGTGGCCAACCAGCCGCGCACCGGTCATCCCGTAGGGGTGCCCCACCGAAATGGCACCGCCGTTGACGTTCAGCCTGTCAGGGTCGATCCCCAGCTGATCACGGCAGGGAATGGCCTGCGCGGCGAAAGCCTCGTTCAGTTCCCAAAGGCCGATATCATCGACCTGTAGGCCTGCCCGCTCCAACAGGCGCGGCACGGCATAGACGGGGCCCATGCCCATTTCCTCGGGCGCGCAGCCTGCCACGGCCATACCGCGATAGATGCCGAACGGCTGGAGCCCCCGTCCTTCGGCCATGCGTGCATCCATCAGGACACAGGCCGAGGCGCCGTCCGACAGCTGGCTGGCATTGCCCGCCGTGACAACACCGCCGTCCACAACGGGCTTGAGACCGGCAAGCGTTTCCGCCGTTGTGCCGGGGCGATTGCCTTCGTCCCGTGTCAGCGTGACGATCTCTTCATGCACCTCGCCTGTCTCGCGGTTCTTGACCAGCTTGGTCGCGGTCACCGGCACGATCTCGTCATCGAAAGCGCCTGCTGACTGCGCGGCGGCCGTTCGCGCTTGCGACAGCGCCGCGAACTCATCCTGCGCCTCGCGGGAGATCCCGTGTAGCCGCGCCACGTTTTCGGCTGTGTGAAGCATCGGCATATAGGCGTGCTCGGCCGCCCGGATCACGGCCGGGTCTTTTTCGGCCATCACCCAATCGAAATAGCGCGCCTGAACGGCTGATATGTTCTCTTGCCCACCGGCCACAACAACGCCCATGCCGTCGACCGAGATCTGCTTTGCGGCCGTCGCGATCGCCATCAGACCCGAGGCGCATTGCCGGTCGATGGTCTGGGCGGCGGCCGTTGCGGGCAGCCCACCGGCCAATGCCGCCAGCCGCGCGATGTTCAAGCCCGCGGTGCCGACGGTCAGGACCGAGCCCATCACCACGTCCTCGATCTCGGCCGGATCGACGCCGGACCTCTCGACGGCCGCGCGGATAGCGTGCCCGGCCAACGTCGGCGACTTGATGTTGTTAAAAGCCCCCCGAAAGGCAGTGCCGATGGGGGTGCGGGCGGTTGATACGATGACGACGTCTTTCATGAAGGCGGTTCTTTCCTAGCAATAGCGGGTTCTCAGGGCTTTCTTGTCCAGTTTCCCAACCGAGGTCTTGGGCAGCGCCGCGACAATCTCGATCCGGTCCGGCACAGCCCATTTCGACAGCACGCCATCCGCGACTGCCGCAGCAAAAGCGGTGTGAAGCTGCGTCACGGTTTCATCCGCGGCATCGGTGCAAGCGATCACCAACAGCGGGCGTTCGCCCCATTTGGGGTCTGGAACGCCGATGGCGGCGGCTTCTGATACACCCGCGACCTTGCTGGCCAGGTTCTCCAGTTCCAGCGAGGAAACCCATTCCCCGCCGGTCTTGATCACGTCTTTGAGCCGGTCGGTGATCCGCAATGTGCCGCTTTGGTCGAACAGCCCCACATCGCCGGTGTGCAGCCAGCCCCCTTGCCAGAGTGCCCGTGTGCCTTCGTCATTCTTCAGATAGGATTGCGTCAGCCAAGGCGCACGCGCGACGATTTCGCCGGTCGACTTTCCATCTCGCGGCACGTCGTTCATGCCGGCATCCACCACCCGGATCTGAACCAGTGGCGCGGGCTTGCCTGTCGCGGTCCGAACTTCGATCGGTGCGTCGGGGTCACGGGTCGCCATCATGTCGGCCACGGTCAGAAACGGGCAGGTTTCCGACATCCCGTAAGCCGCGTGAACATCGACGCCTCTGGCAAGCGCCTGTCGCGCCAGCCCTTCGGGCAGGGCCGAGCCGCCGATGATGATTTTCCAGCGGCTCAGGTCCGTCGCTGCCGCTTCCGGCGCGTTCAACAGCATCGCCAAAATCGTCGGCACGCAATGCGAAAAGGTCACGTCGTGCTCGGCGATCAGGCCCAGCAATCGCGCGGGATCGTAGCGCCCTGGATAAACCTGTTTGAGGCCCATCAGGGTCGCCACATAGGGAATGCCCCAGCCATGAACGTGAAACAGCGGCGTGATCGGCATATAGACGTCGCCACGATTCAGACCGCCTCCGGGGATCGGGCCAAGCCCGGCGGCAACTGCCATCGTATGCAAGACGAGCTGACGCTGAGAGTAGCTGACCCCTTTCGGATCGCCCGTGGTTCCAGTTGTATAAAACAGCGTCGCACGGATGTTTTCATCGAAGTCCGGGAACTCGGTGACAGGTTCGGCGGCGATCAGCAGTGCCTCGTACTCGCCGTCGGACGGCAAGGGGCTTTCAACCGTCCCGTCATCGCTCAGGATAACCAGCCGCCACGGTCGCGCGATCCGGGGGGCGATTTCGGCCAGCAGAGGCAGGAAATCGACATGGCACAGGATCAGGTCGTCTTCGGCATGGTTGATCGTGTAAAGGATCTGCTCCGGCGACAGACGGATATTCACCGTGTGCAGCGTCGCCCCGATCATCGGCACGGCGAAGAAGCATTCAAGATAGCGGTGGCTGTCCCAGTCCAGTACCGCGACAACGCTGCCCTCTCTTGCGCCGAGGGCGTGCAAGGCCCCAGCGGCACGTCCGATACGCTCTCCGAAAGTGCGGTAGTCGTAGCGCATGGTGTCGGCATGAACGATCTTCTGGCTCGGGGCATGAGCCAGCGGCGCGGTCAGGATCTGTTTGATCAGCAAAGGATAGGCATAAGCGGTCATAGGCATCTCCGGTTGCAAGGGTTTTGCCGCCTTTCGGAACGTTCGGGCAAACAACAAAAAACCGGTCTTTGCCCGAACGTGAAGCCACGCATGCCATAGCCATAACCAAAACGCACCCATTAGGGTCACTATGGTTGTTTGTCCGAACCCGTGCTTGCGTCGAATATGCACCCAGCCTTGAGGGAGGAACGGGGTGTTTCGCATCATACTGACGCGCTTGGCGCAGGGACTGCTGACCCTGCTCCTGGCATCCATAATCATATTCGGAGCGACAGAGATCCTTCCGGGTGACGTGGCCGAGGCGATCCTTGGTCAAAGCCGCACGGAAGAGGCGCTTGCCAGCTTGCGCGAGGAAATGGGGCTGAACCGCCCGGCGATCGTGCGGTATTTCGATTGGCTCGGTGGCATGGTGCAGGGCGATCTCGGAACGTCACTCGCGACCAAGCGCCCCGTGGCCGACATGATCGAAAGCCGGATGTGGAACACGCTTCGGCTTGCGCTTCTGGCGGCGGCGATCTCGGTTCCACTGTCGCTTGCACTTGGCCTGTGGTCAGCGATGCGGGCGGGCGGAAAGGTGGACAAGACACTGGCCATGACCACGCTCGCACTGATCGCGGTACCGGAATTCTTCATCGGCCTCATCCTGATGAAAGTCTTTGCGGTCGAGTTGAAATGGTTGTCCGCTTCGGCCAACACGCGGCCCTACTTCGACTTCTGGCAAAATTTCCGCGCCCTGGCGCTGCCCGTCGCCACGCTCAGCTTTGCGGTTCTGGCACATATGATGCGGATGACCCGGTCATCGGTGATCAACATCTTCACCTCGCCCTATATGGAAATGGCCGCACTCAAGGGCTTGCCGAAACGCCGCCTGGTGATCCGCCATGCGCTTCCCAACGCGCTTTCGCCCATCCTCACCGTCATCGCGCTGAACCTCAGCTACATGGTCTCGGGCGTGATCATCGTGGAAACCGTCTTCGGGGTGCCAGGGCTGACGCGTTTGCTGGTCGATGGTGTGAGCCTGCGCGACATTCCCCTGATTCAGGCCTGCGCGATGATCTTTGGCGCGGTCTATATCCTGCTGAACCTGCTGGCCGACGTCCTGTCGATCATGGCCAATCCGCGCCTGAGGTATCCGAAATGAGCGACACTTCCGAAATCGTGGCGCCACGCGCGTCGGTCTTTGCCGGTCTGCGCCTGACCTGGACCGCTGTCATCGCGGGGTCGGTCCTGCTGTTCTGGTTTGCGCTCGCCCTGTTCGGTCCATGGGTCGCCCCGCATGGCGAGGCCGAGATAATCTCCGCCACGACCTTTGCGCCGATTGGCGAAGGCGGCCTGCTGGGGACGGACAAACTGGGGCGCGACGTGTTCTCGCGCCTGATTTACGGAGTGCGCACCACCCTGCTGCTCGCGCTGATCACCACCGTGATTTCCTTTGCCTTCGGCGTGACGCTCGGCTTTGCCGCCGCGATCCTGAAAGGCTGGTTCGACATCATCGTGAGCCGCATCGTCGAGGCGTTCATGGCCTTCCCATCGACGCTGCTCGCGCTTGTCGTGATCGGTGCTTTCGGCACCTCTATCACCGTGCTGGTGCTGACAGTCGGGCTGGTTCTGTCCACCAGTGTCTTTCGCGTGTCGCGCGCGCTTGGCTATGACATCGGCGTCATGGATTTCGTCGAGTCCGCGCGCGCCCGTGGCGAAGGCACATGGTGGATCCTGACACGTGAAATCCTGCCCAATTCCATGGCCCCTTTGATCGCGGAATTCGGCCTGCGCTTCACCTTTTCGATCCTGTTCCTCTCGGGCCTGTCCTTCCTTGGCCTTGGGGTGCAGGAACCCGCCGCCGACTGGGGTTTGATGGTGCAGGAAAACGTGGGCGGCCTGTTCCTCGGCTCCTCTGCCGCGCTGATCCCCGCCGCATGCATCGCGTCGCTGACTGTTTCCATGAACCTGCTTGTCGACTGGTTCCAGCAGCGCCAGCAGGGTGAAACCGTTCTGGAGAAGATCGACCAATGAGCGATATCCTGACCATCAAGAACCTGCGCGTCGAAGGTCGCCCACCCGGGGGTGCCTATGTGCCGATCGTCAAGGGCGTATCGCTCAACGTGGCCAAGGGCGAGGTGCTGGCGCTGATCGGCGAAAGCGGCTCGGGCAAGTCGACGATCTCGCTTGCCTCCATGGGCTTTGCCCGCCCCGGCTGCCGCATTTCAGCCGGCGAGGTCTGGCTCAATGGGCGGGACATCATGGCGCTGTCGCCGCAGGAACGACACGCCTTGCGCGGTGACGAGGTGTCCTATGTGGCTCAATCCGCCGCCGCCAGCTTCAACCCCGCGCTCAGGATCGGCCGGCAGGTGATCGAGGCCCCCTTGTGGCACGGCGCGGGCGATGCCGAAACCCTGACTGCGAACGCTATCGACCTCTATCGCAAGCTCGACCTTCCCGGCGCGGAGACGGTGGGCGACAAGTTCCCGCACCAGGTCTCGGGCGGGCAATTGCAACGGCTTATGGCAGCAATGGCCATGTCCTGCGGGCCTGACCTCTTGATCCTCGACGAGCCGACCACGGCGCTCGACGTGACCACCCAGATCGAGGTGCTAAAAGCCTTCAAGGACATCATCCGGGATCAGGGCACGGCGGCGATCTATGTCACCCATGACCTGGCCGTTGTCGCGCAGGTGGCTGACCGCATCCTTGTCCTGAAGAATGGCGAGATGGTCGAGGAAGGCACGACCGCCCAGATCCTGCATGATCCGCAGCACGAATACACAAAGACGCTGATGGCCGCCGTCCGCCCCGCGCCACACCTGGTGGAACATGTCGAAACCGCTGCCGCGCAGGAGCCGGTAATCTCGGCCCGCAATGTCACGGCCGGTTACGGCGCATTGACGATCCTTTCGGACGTTTCGGTGGATGTGCCCGCGGCCTCGGTCGTGGGGGTGATCGGCGAAAGCGGCTGTGGTAAGAGCACGCTCGCACGCGTCGTGGCGGGGCTTACCCCGTTGAAAGAAGGCGAGATCCATCTTGGCGGCAAGATCGCCGCGCCGGCGTTGAAGGACCGGTCGCGCGAGACGCTCAAGGATTGCCAGATCGTGTTCCAGATGGCCGATACCGCCCTGAACCCGCGCCAGCGGATCGGCGACATCCTGGGGCGCCCATTGGAGTTCTACCAAGGGATCAAGGGCCGCACACGGGCCGAAAAGGTTGGCGACCTGCTGGAATTGGTCGACTTGCCCCGCGAATTCGCGTCGCGTTATCCCGGAGAGCTTTCGGGCGGGCAGAAGCAACGTATCAATCTTGCCCGCGCACTGGCTGCCGATCCCAAGGTGATCTTGTGCGACGAGGTGACCTCGGCTCTGGATACCGTGGTTGCCGCCGGAGTGATCGAGCTTCTGAAATCGCTCAAGGACAAGCTGGGCGTCGCCTACATGTTCATCAGCCACGATCTGTCCACCGTGGCGTCCTTCGCTGACGAGGTTGTCGTTCTTTATGCCGGACGCGTGGTGGAGAAAGGCCCGTCAAAGGCCGTCTTCAGCCCGCCGTTCCACCCCTATACCAAACTCCTGCTGTCCTCGGTTCCCGAGATGCGGCAGGATTGGCTTGAAGGTGTGGCCGATACGAGCGAGGCCAAGGCGGCCAGCGCCGGTAGCGTGATTATCGGTGCCAAGGGCTGCCCCTTCGCCAACCGCTGCACCCGTGTCATCGCGGGAACCTGCGACAGGCAGACACCTCCCCTGCGCAACCTGCCCGGAGGGTTGACCGTCGCTTGCCACTTGGCCGAGGCAGACCTGCCTTTGTCCTGATCGCGCCTCAATCCACCAAGGCCTGATAGCTTAGAACCCTTAACTGTCGCCGCAAGGAATAGGCGCTGGAGGGGACAAGCTGGGTCATCAGGATCACGGTCATCTCCTCGACCGGGTCCACCCAGAAGGCGGTCGAGGCCATGCCGCCCCAGGCGAATTCACCGGGCGATCCGAGGATCTTCGCCTTTGCCGGGTCCAGCATGACCGACACACCAAGGCCGAACCCGATGCCTTCGAAGGTGGTTTCGCTGAAATGCGCCTGCCCCCGGCTGGCCAGATCGCCGCCCATGTGGTTGGACACCATCAGATCGAACGTCTTGCGACCCAAAAGCCTGCCGCCGTCATGCACGCCGCGCCGCAAGAGCATGGTCGCAAACCGTTGATAGTCATCCATCGTGGAGACCAGCCCGCCGCCACCGCTTTCCAGCGTGACAGGTGCTGCGCAACGATCCTGATTTGTTGAGGCGACAAAGCCGCCCTCCTTGTGATCGTAGAGCGTTGCCAGACGCTTGGCCTTGTCCGATGACACAGAAAACCCTGTATCCACCATGCCCAGCGGATCGAATATCCGTGATTTCAGAAACGCGCCAAGGGACTGGCCGCTGATGACCTCGATCAGTCGACCAAGGACATCGGTCGACAACCCATAGAACCAGCGGTCTCCGGGGTGAAAGGCCAATGGAAAACCCGCGAGCGCATCAACAGCCTCGGCCATGCTCTCAAATCGGCGATCGAAATCGAGCCCGGCTGCCGACAGGGCCTGCTCCAGTGCGTTACCCTGCGGGTCTCCGTAAACGATGCCAGCCTGATGGGTCAGCAGGTCATGGATGGTAATCTGGCGTCGCGCCGGCTCGGTCGCGTCCAGCGCATGGCCCGGCCCCTTCCAGACACGGATGCCAGCGAACTTTGGCAGGAAGTCAGCAATCGGTTGATCCAATTGAAACGCCCCCTCCTCATAAAGCATGAGCAGGGCAAGCGAGGTCACCGGCTTGGACATGGAATAAATCCGCCAAATCGTATCCGGCGCGACCGGCTGGCCGTTTGCGGTGCCGGAATACCCCGTGCGTTCGGAAAACGCGATCTCGCCACGTCTTGCGATCTGGACGGCCAGACCGCTCAGCCGCCCCTCGCGGACATGTGCCTCCATCCATCTCGAGATACGCCGCAGGCGCTGCGGGTCAAAACCCAGTTCGCTTTCGATGGGCAAGGCGGCACCTCCGGTCGTTTCCGGCATCATCTTGCGTCCATTCTTTCCTGGCTTTCAAGCAACGCATAATCCCCCTATAACCAAATAAATATTATGCATGAGTTGGCCATGAGCACCCGACGACTACCACATCTGACCTGGCTGCGCGCTTTCGAAGCGTCGGCGCGGCATCTGAGTTTCACCAATGCCGCCCAGGAACTGAACCTGACGCAGGCCGCGATCAGCAAGCAGGTCAAGCTGCTGGAACACTACCTGCGCGAACCCCTGTTCGAGCGCAAACCGCGAAGCCTCGTGCTCACCAAGGTCGGCGCGGCCTATTTGCCCAAAGTCCGGGACGGTTTTGAACGTCTGGCCGCAGGCACGGAGGAGGTCTTTGGCCTCAGGCGCTCCGAGGTGCTGACCGTGCGCGCGCCGGTCGGCTATTCAGTCAACTGGATCGCGCCCAGGCTTCAGGGTTTCTTTGATCGCCACCCTGATACCGAAGTCCGTCTGGTCTCCAGCGTCTGGGGCGACCAGTTCGACAACGAGCGATTTGACCTGGACATCCAGTACGGTACCGGAAGATGGCCCGGTTACAAGGCCGACCGACTGACCTGGGAAGTGATCAAGCCGGTTTGCGCCCCATCCCTTCTGGAAGGCGAAAAGGCCATTCGAACACCAGGCGACCTTGTCCATCATCGCCTGCTGCATGTGCTGGGATATGAAGAAGGCTGGGCAACATGGCTGCGCCACGCCACGGCCACTGGTGTGAACGCTGGACAGGGGCTTCAGTTCGATACATCGCTGCTGGCGTTTGAATTCGCGTCGCGCGGCGGCGGCGTGGCCTTGGCGCGATCTTCGATGCTTGGCATAGAAATCGAGCGCGGTCGTCTGCTCAGCCCATTCGAGATCGAAGCGCCGTTGCACGAGGCATTCTATCTGATTTCGCCCGAAACGGGCCGCGATCATCCAGATGCAGAAAAGTTCAGAGCCTGGCTCATCGAAGCCGCCGAGAACGACGCCGAGAACCAACGAATCCGGGAGGCTTATCGCGCCTGAAGCCGGACGCCTGCGTCCAGACGTATGATCTCGCCATTCAGCATCGGATTGCGCACGATGTCGACGGCGAGGCGACCAAATTCCGAGGGGTCCCCAAACCGGTTCGGAAACATGCGGCCATCCAGCATCCCGTCGATGACCTCCTGCGGAATGTGATCGGCAATTGGTGTCTTGAACAGACCTGGGGCGATCGTCATGACCCGAACCCCCCGCGGCATGAACTCCCTTGCGGCTTGCAGGGTAAGGCTGGCGATTGCCCCCTTGGAAGCCACATAGGCCCCCTGCCCGATTTGCCCTTCAACGGCGGTGATCGACCCCGTATTGATGATGATCCCGCGCTCACCATCGTCGTTCAACGTCTCCAGCGCCATCATCCGGGCGGCACATTTCGTCATGACGCTGACGGTTCCCATCAGATTGATGTCGATGACACGAGCGAAAGCCGCCATGTCCACCGGTCCGTCGCGGCCGACAAGCCGCATGCCACCGGGAATGCCGGCACAGTTTACATTGATGCGGATCGGCCCGTTTTTCCGTTCGGCTTTCGCTAACGCTTCGACCACAGCGTCCGGGTCGGTAACGTCACACGCGATACCCACGCCGCCGATCTCATTGGCCGCCAGCGACACCTTCTCTTCGTCCCGATCCAGAAGGGCGACCTTGGCGCCGGCCATTTTCAAAGCTTTGGACGCAGCCAGCCCCAACCCCGAAGCCGCACCAGTCACCAGCGCGGAAAGACCGTCAACCTGCATCGCACATCACTCCTGTTTGTCGTGATGTGATAGCCCGACGTCTCGAGATATTCACCCGATGAGAATTCACCCTTTGGCCAACCAGAACCACTGGGACGTGATCGAACATAGGCTAACCGGGCAGATCAGGCTCCCGAAAGGTCCTCGCGGTGGCACCAGATTGAATGACCATCGGAAAACGTCCTGCGCGGCGGGGAAACTTGCTCGCAGACAGGACCAAGACGTTTCGGACACCGCCGTTGGAAGGGGCATCCCTGCGCCGGCGGGCTGAGTTCGACCACGTCGCCAGCCGAAAGGGTGGGGGCAAAGTCCGGATCGGGCTCCAGCACAGCGCCCAACAGGACCTCGGTGTAGGGATGCGAGATGAACCCATAGACATCACTGGTCGCGCCGAGTTCGCACAGGCGCCCCTGATAAAGGACAGCGACCCTGTCGGACAAAGCCTTGACCACCGCGAGGTCGTGGCTAACGAAGATGTAGCTGGTACCCTTGTCACGCCTCAGATCGTCAAGCAGTTCCAGAACTGCAGCCTGCACTGATACGTCGAGCGCTGATGTGATCTCGTCGCAAAGAACCAGTTCGGGCTGTGCGGCGAACGCGCGCGCCACGGCAACTCGCTGTTTCTCACCGCCTGACAGCTGGCTTGGCAACGGGAGTGGGCAAAAGCTGGGGGTTAAGCGGCCATCTCTTGGTGTGAAACGGACAATCGACCATCGAGAACGGCTGCTCTGGTAACTGCGACATTGTGCGCGCCACTCGGTGACCATCGCATCCTGCGGCTCTTGCCCATCCGTGCGTTGCCGATGTCGTCGACACAGCCCTCCGCCCGAGACGATGAAATCGAAAACCCGTTGCGGTGTCGCCAGCCGTAGTTGGTGAGAGCATCCCAATTGTTTGCCAAGTACGTGTAGAGTTCTCGACAACGTGCTTGGACTCTCGCGGCCGCCGCCCTGATTGCAGCGTCTTCCGTTGTGACCCTGCCGGAATCAATCATTAATAGCTTGAGGCGCGTACCAGCGGTCATGATTTTCCCATGCCACAAGCACCATCGAAGTGTTTCCGCTGGGCGTTTGAATAGTTCAGGAAATCCCGGAAAACTCTCCGTCTGCAAAAGCCCTTTGACGGCATTTTCAATATGCTGAACGCGCATCGAAATATGCCACCAGTCCAGGATATGGCGCACACGCCCATCAACGGCAGCACGGACCAGATTTGGCAGCGCGGGTTCTCCATCGGAGATGACGGTGACCGGCCGCTGACCGTCCCAGCCGAGCGCGAGCAAGTGTTGTCTGAGCTGTCCACTCGGTGACGGCCCCGCTTGCGCGACAAGGCCAAAGCGACGGCACATATTGGGACTTTCGACCTTACCCACCACCACATCAAGGTGCCGCTTCTGGTATTCTGGCCGACAACGGATATGGTCACCGTCTAGAAACACGGTCAGCGGAGGCGATTGCGCATCTTCATCCACACTGATTTGCGCGGGTTCACGGTCAATAAAGTTCTGTGCGACTCGGCCCAGGCGGTTGCGCACCGTTGTGTTAATCTGCTTCGCGCAGGGAAGAAAGGTCTCCATGATCCGTGCCGTTTCACGAAATGAATGACGCGACCCAAGCTCGGTCTGAAGGCGGCATAGCTCTGGTGTCGCACGATCTGGGAATATCTTGGCTACGGGCGACTGCTCGCC
>NZ_JAYMVP010000015.1:0-2357 GCF_048056915.1 Phaeobacter sp. JH20_02
CGGTTCTGACGTAGTTCCAGGGCAGCAACTCGTTGATGTCAGTTTGTTTGTGTCCCTCTGCTATGGCGGTCAGGACACCCGACAGATAGCCATGCGGCTCGATCCCGTTGAGTTTGCAGGTCTCGATCAGGGACGCGATGACGGCCCAGTTTTGTGCGCCGGCATCGTGTCCTGCGAAGAGCGCGTTCTTGCGGTTGAGGGCGATGGGGCGGATCGTCCGCTCGACGGGGTTGTTGTCGAGTTCGATGCGACCGTCGTCGAGGAACAGGCTCAGCCCATCCCAGTATTTGGCGATGTATTTCAGGGCCTCTCCGGTTGGGGATTTGGCCGAGATGCGGGCGCGGTTCTGGGCGAGCCAGAGCTCGAAGGCGTCGATGATGGGTTTTGAGCGGTCCTGTCGTGCAGCGTGCCGTTGATCGGCAGGCAGGCCGCGCAGGTCTTTTTCGATGCGGTACAGTGCCTGGATCTGAGCCAGGCCTTCCTGCGCAATCGGAGCCGCGCCAGATTGCGTGACGTCATGTAATTTGCGGCGGGCATGGGCCCAACAATAGGCCAATGTCACGTCTTTGGCCGGACGTTTGAGCAGGCGGTTATATCCCGCATAGCCATCGACCTGCAGGGTGCCGCTAAAGCCCTTCAAAATAGTGTCTGCATGCTGCCCCGACCGACCGGGGGCGTAGGTGAATGCCACACCGGGCGGATCATCGCCGCCCCAGAGCCGGTCATCGCGGGCAAGTGCCCAGAAGTATCCCGTTTTGGTGCGTTTGCGCCCTGGGGCCAGAACCGGTGCGGGCGTTTCATCCATGAAGAGCTTTGTGGAGCGCTTCAGATCGGCCATCAGGGCATCATAGACCGGGGTCAATTCAAACGCCGACTTGCCCACCCATGCGGCCAGGGTCGAACGATCCAGATCGATCCCTTGGCGGCTGTAGATTTGCGCTTGTCGATAGAGCGGCAGGTGGTCCGCATATTTTGAGACGAGCACATGGGCGAGCGTAGCCTCGGTTGGCATGCCGCCTGCGATGATGTGGGCGGGTGCAGGAGCCTGGGCAATCCCGCCCTCGCAGGACCGGCAGGCATATTTTGGGCGGCGCGTGACGATCACACGGAACTGGGCCGGGATGATGTCCAGCCGTTCACTCACATCTTCGCCAATCACATGACGCTCGGCCCCGCAGGCGCAGGAGAGATCGGGTTCAATGACCACTTCAACCCGTTCCAGATGCTTGGGCAGCGATCCCCGGTTAGTCTGGCGCTGCTTCGGTGGCCTAACGGGCGCGGTGCGCGCGTCGGCATCAATCTCGGCTTCCACCTGCGCGATTGCGCTCTCGATATCTTCTAGTTCCAGCTCGTATTGGGAGGGGTCGATCTTCTCGGATTTGGCCCCGAACAGTGCCTTCTTGAAGGAGGCGACCAGGGCTTCCAGCCGCGCATTCTGATCCTGTTGCGCACGGATGATCGCCTTCAATTCGGCAATGTCATCAGGCAATTCATCAGGCGCGGTCATGCCCGATGCCATAACAAAACAAGGCCAGAATGACCCGTGCAAACGACTCCATGAGTCATTCCGCCGCAGCCGGAGCCGCGACCTCCAAAGGGCGCACCCGCCGCCAATCCAAACCCGCAAACAGCGCTTCAAACTGGGCCGGTTCCAGGCGCATCACGCCGTTCTTGATCGCGGGCCAAGTGAAGCTGTTATCCTCCAACCGTTTGTATGCCATCACCAATCCGCTACCGTCCCAATAGATCAGCTTCAGCCGATCCGCCCGCTTGGCGCGGAACACATAGACGGAACCGTCGAATGGCTTCTGGCGCAACTGGCTCTGCACCAAAGCGGCCAGCCCGTCATGGCCTTTGCGGAAATCGACCGGGTCACTGGCTACAAAAATCCGGACCTTGTGGGATGGCGTGATCACGGGGCCAGAGCCCGCGCGATCTCAGCAATCCGCGTCGCGGACGTCGCCGCATCAAGACGAACGGCAATATCGCCCGTGATCACATCAATCGTACCGGACGAGGTGGTCGGCACAGGCTGCGCTACGGGCGCTTCAATCTCGACCGGCACAAAATCCATGCCATCCAAATTGGGCAAAACCAGCTTGCCCTGCCGCGCCATCCGCCGCCAATCCGACACCGTGCTCGGGATCAACTCGTACCGCTCGGCAACTGCCTTGACCGTCTCGCCTTCGATCAACGTCTCCGCCACAATCCGTGCCTTCAACTCAGGCGGCCAATCTCGTTTGCCATCCGCACGGCGCGGCACCCTTGCCAGAAACTCACTTGTAGCTCCCATCGAGAAACTCCCTGCAAATCAAAGAAGCCTCTGAATCGCAGATCAGGTGTCAGCTCGAAAGTGT
>NZ_JAYMVP010000016.1:0-794 GCF_048056915.1 Phaeobacter sp. JH20_02
CGTACAAAACCGCACGTCAACATCGGCACCATCGGCCACGTTGACCACGGCAAGACCACGCTGACCGCAGCGATCACCAAGTATTTCGGTGACTTCAAAGCCTACGACCAGATCGACGGCGCACCTGAAGAGAAAGCCCGCGGCATCACCATCTCGACCGCGCACGTGGAATATGAGACCGAAGGCCGTCACTACGCCCACGTCGACTGCCCCGGCCACGCTGACTATGTGAAAAACATGATCACCGGTGCGGCGCAGATGGACGGCGCGATCCTGGTTGTGAACGCTGCTGACGGCCCGATGCCGCAGACCCGCGAGCACATCCTGCTGGGCCGCCAGGTTGGCATCCCGAAGATGGTCGTGTTCATGAACAAAGTGGACCAGGTCGACGACGAAGAGCTCCTGGAGCTGGTCGAGATGGAAATCCGCGAACTGCTGTCTTCCTACGACTACCCGGGCGACGATATCCCGATCATCGCAGGGTCCGCTCTGGCGGCGATGGAAGGCCGTGACGACGCGATCGGCGCCGACAAGATCAAGGAACTGATGGCGGCTGTTGACGATTACATCGACACGCCTGAGCGCGCTGTTGACCAGCCGTTCCTGATGCCGATCGAAGACGTGTTCTCGATTTCCGGCCGTGGTACCGTTGTGACCGGTCGTATTGAGCGCGGCGTGATCAACGTTGGCGACTCGATCGAGATCGTTGGTATCCGTGACACCTCCACCACCACCTGTACCGGTGTGGAAATGTTCCGCAAGCTCTTGGACCGTGGTGAAGCAGGCGACAACAT
>NZ_JAYMVP010000017.1:0-257095 GCF_048056915.1 Phaeobacter sp. JH20_02
CTGTAGGCGCCCTTTTGAATTGGGGGTCGAAACCCGACCCGAATTTCCTCTGCGCGCGCGGCTTATTTGGTTTATAGGTGAAAATCAACCCGTTCCTGTGCGTCCTGTCGCAAATCACCGCCAGATCATGAACCATAGGCCACAGAGTTGCCGCCACAGGGGAATGGCAACAGGGTTCATTGTATCGGGCATGATCGGCCATGTCGGTGTCAGGGGTCCGGCCGGTCAGAGCCTGGCGGAAACGGATCTGGATCCACCGCGCGCGTGAGGCGGAATCAGCCCGCCGCGGCTACCGGTGGTTCTGTTGCCCCGGTGGTGCGCAGTTGGTCGACCTGTCCGGAGGTCTGTTCGGGCCCGAACCAGCCCTCTTTCTTGCGCTGCTCGACCAGCCAATCCTCGATCTGGCCCACAGCGTTGCGCGCCAGTCCCCGCATCTGTTCTTCGCGGGTCCGGGCATGACCGGATCCGACCAGGAAACTGTCTGCCGTTGTTGTCTCAAAGACGGTGAATTTCTTGACGACCTTGTTCAGTTTGGCACCTGCGGCGTCGTCCCAAACGGTCACATTGACCGCCAGAACCGATTTCGGGCTGAGCACGAGGGGTACGCCGCCGGGGGCAACAAAATACCCTTCAACGCTGATCCCGAAATGATAGATCTTGTCGCCCTGATACTGGCTGAAGCGGGCATTGACCTCATTGGTGAGGATATCGACCCATTCCTCTTTTGAGACTTTCCGCGACCCCGGCACCATCTGAACCTTGGATGCGATGACGATGTTATGACCCAGCTTGAAGTTCCCGAGTTCCTCCAGCGGTTCGTCCGGCGCAGCGGCGGTACAGGCGGCGACAGCGACCATGGCGGCCAGGAGGGTAAAGATCCGGATCATAGCAGTCTCATTTCAGTTAGAAGACATCCCCAGATAGCCGCCCGGTACGGAACCGGTAAAGCCGTCATGGCCCTACGGTTCCACCGGGTGGCGCTGAGGTCACAGGTGCAGGGCAGCCACATCTGATCCTATTTGAACTTGTAGTTGCGCGGGAACCCGTAGGGCGGCCGTTTGCCGACACCTGCGCGCTTGCCCAACCACTGGCCCAGATCGGTTTCATGACGGGTCTTGCCACCGCCCATTTCCCAGCTGAGACCGTCATCCCAGTTGAACGTGGTGACATCGCTCAAACCGCCATCCAGCTCCAGCGACCCCTGCTTGCCACGGGCCATATTGTATTTCTGCAACCGCACGCCCTTGCCACGGGACAGCTCGGGCATCTCCTCAACCGCGAAGACCAGGAATTTGCCATTCTCAGACACCACTGCAACGTGATCGCCAATCACGGGGATGCAGATCTTGGCACGGTCGTCATCCTTGACGTTCAGCACCTGCTTGCCGCCGCGTGTCTGGGCAACGATATCTTTCTCGGCGCAGATAAAGCCGTTGCCCGCATCCGAGGCGACCAGCAGGCGACCGTCTGGATTGTGGATCAGGATATCGACAATCTCGACCTCATTGGGCAGATCCACCATCAGGCGCAGGGGTTCACCCATGCCGCGCCCGCCGGGCAGGTTGGACGCGGAAATCGTATAAAACCGCCCGTTGGACGCAAAGACCAGAAGCCGGTCCGTGGTTTCGGCATGGAAGATAAAGCGGGGGCCATCGCCATCCTTGAACTTCAATTCCCGGCCCAGGTCGATATGGCCGGTCATGGCACGGATCCAGCCCATCTGCGAGCAGACCACGGTGATCGGTTCGCGGTCGATCATCGCTTCGAGCGGCACATCTTCGACTTCGCCCGCCTCGGCAAAGCGGGTGCGACGCGGACCGCCCTCATAGGATTTGCCAAACTGCTTCTTGGTGTCCTTCAGCTGTTCGGCGATGCGGCTCCACTGGAGCTCTTCGGAGGCCAGCAATTCGACCAGACCGGCGCGTTCTTCCTGTAGGGCATCGCGTTCGCGCACCAGTTCGATCTCTTCCAGGCGACGCAGGCTGCGCAACCGCATGTTCAGGATCGCTTCGGCCTGGACTTCGCTCAGCTCTCCAGGCCCGGCGGCGGGCGAGATATAATCGGCTTCGGTATAGGCGCGCGGGTGATCAAGCGCCCAGTTCTCGCGCATCAACGCGGCCTTGGGATCATCGTCATAACGGATGATATCAATCACGCGATCCAGATTGAGGAAGGCGATAATGAACCCTTCCAGAACCTCGAGCCGGTGATCGATCTTGTCCATCCGGTGCTGCGACCGGCGCTGCAACACGTCGCGACGATGATCAAGGAAGGCGCGCAGCACCTCCTTCATCGAACAGACCTTGGGGGTCACGCCGTCGATCAGCACGTTCATGTTCAGGCTGAAGCGGATTTCCAGATCCGAATTGCGGAACATCATGTTCATCAGCACTTCGGGATCCACATTCTTGGACTTCGGCTCAAGAATGATGCGGATATCCTCGGCTGATTCGTCCCGAACATCGGCCAGGATCGGAATCTTCTTGGTCTGGATCAGCTCGGCGATCTTTTCGATCAGCTTGGATTTCTGGACCTGATAGGGGATTTCGGTAATGACGATCTGCCACTGGCCACGACCCAGATCCTCAACCTCATGGGTACAGCGCAGACGGAAGGATCCGCGCCCGGTGTTATAGGCCTTGGCGATATTTTCGCGTGGCTCGACAATCACGCCGCCGGTGGGAAAGTCCGGTCCCGGCACGTAGTTCAACAGCGTATCATCACGGGCATCCGGGGTCTTGATCAGATGCAGGCAGGCATCGATCAGTTCGCCGATATTATGCGGCGGGATATTGGTCGCCATGCCCACCGCGATACCGGCCGCACCATTGGCCAGGATATTCGGGAAGGTTGCGGGCAAAACAACCGGTTCGGTCAAACGCCCGTCGTAATTGTCACGGAAATCAACGGCGTTCTCGCTCAGCCCGTCCAGCATCGCCTCGGCTACAAAGGTCATCCGTGCCTCGGTGTAACGAGAGGCCGCCGGGTTATCGCCGTCGATATTGCCGAAGTTGCCCTGCCCGTCGACCAGCGGATAGCGGACGTTGAAATCCTGCGCCAGACGCGCCATCGCGTCGTAGATCGCCGCGTCGCCGTGGGGATGGAAATCACCCATGGTGTCGCCGGAGATCTTGGCCGATTTCAAAAAGCCGCCCGTCGAGGTGAGACGCAGGCGGCTCATCGCGTAGAGAATGCGGCGGTGCACCGGTTTCAGGCCATCGCGGGCATCGGGCAGCGCCCGGTGCATGATGGTGCTGAGAGCATAAGTCAGGTACCGCTCGCCAATCGCACGGCGCAGCGGCTCCAGTATTTCTCCGGTTGCGGGGGAATCGGGGGTGTCTTGATCATCTACCAGGTCGGTCATGCTCTGGTGATACTGCCCCCTCCGGTCTTGGTAAAGCGGGGCCGTGCGAAAATGCGGAGTTACCCCCACATATCGACCCCGCCACAACCGGCAGGGTCTGCCCGTCGCCCGACCACCGCCCGTACGACCGACAAAGCCGGCTTGGGGGAGAAAGTCGCCACCTCTCCCCTACTACGACTCGAAAAACTGCTGTAAGATCTAAGTTAAGCCGGAACAATCTGTGCAGCGGGTGCGTATTACCTGCAGCCGAGCGAATGCTCGATAATCATGAATTTGCACAGGTTTTCAGGCTGATCCTGGGGGGGATTTGTATATGTCACGCTTTGTTATCGCATCATTTCTGTTTTTGGGCTGGGGTTTTTACGAAGCCAGTGGCGGCGCTGATTTTGAGCCGCCCAAAGGCCCCTCTGCTGCCATCGACATCGCCAAGGCTGCTTTTGGCAGTGATGTCGACACCAGCGACACCGCAGCGCGCCGCACCGCGGTGACCGCAGAATCGCTGGTCAGCAAGGTGGCCCTGCGCGTGCCACAGACCGCAGCCACAACCTCAATGAACGCAAAATCGCCGCGCCCCTCCGCAGACCCCAATCTGCGTTCGCGTGTCGCGATGGCGCAGATCGCCGCCGTTGGTGAGGGGCTGAGCAACAGTGACGCTGCATTTTCCGTGGCCCAGGCTGCGGCGCCCGCCTCTGCGCGGATACCGGGTTCGGGCGATACGGCAACGGTGCAGCTGGCCTCGCTGTCGGATGGGCTGTCGGGGCAACCCCTGATTCAGGCCGCGCTCGAAGCGGATGCCGCCGAATTGAACCCGGCCGAACCCGCAGAAGACATCCGGACCATCACTGCAACCCGCGTCAACATGCGGACAGGCCCCGGCACGGTTTACCCGATCCTGGATCGGCTCAGCAACGGCGAGAAAGTCACGGTTGTTGAGGACATTGGCACCGGCTGGCTGCACCTGCGCACCGTAAAAGACGGCAAGGTTGGCTGGATTGCGGCTTCCCTGGTGAGCAAGAAACGCCCATAAAGCGCCGGTACAGGTGACCGCGCGAGGGGTTTTATGCAGAAAACGATCCTGATCACAGGCTGTTCCTCCGGGATCGGTCTGGATGCTGCGCATGGTATGCGCGAACGTGGCTGGACCGTGTTCGCCTCCTGCCGCAAACCGGTCGACTGCGACAGGCTGCGCGCGCAGGGATTTGTCAGCCCGCTGATGGATTATACAGATGCAGAAAGCCTGCGCAGCGGTCTGGCAGAGGTGCTGGAGCGCACCGGCGGCACGCTGGACGTATTGTTCAACAATGGTGCGCACGGGCTGCCCGGCGCTGTTGAGGACGTCTCGACTGAAGGGCTGCGCAGCATCTTTGAAAGCAATGTCTTTGGCTGGCACGAGCTGACCCGCAACGTCATCACGGTGATGCGCGCACAGGGGCACGGGCGGATCGTGCAGAATTCCTCGATCCTCGGTTTTGTGAGCTTCCCCTGGCGCGGCGCCTATGTGGCGACCAAACACGCCATCGAAGGGCTGACCGATACCATGCGGGTTGAGCTGCGCGACAGCGGCATCAAGGTCGTTCTGATCGAGCCCGGCCCTGTGACGTCGAAGATCCGCGAAAAGGCCATTCCCCATTTCGAGAAATACGTCGATTGGGAGAACTCCGCCCTGCGCGACCGCTATGAGGCCAGCCTCCTGAAGCGGCTCTATGAAAGCAATGGACCAGACAGGTTCGAACTCCCGGCATCCTCAGTCACGGCCAAACTGATCCATGCCTGCGAGAGCCGACGGCCACGTCCGCGTTACTATGTCACCGTGCCGACCCATATCGGAGGTGTGCTAAAACGCATCCTGACCACACGCGCGATTGACCGTATCCTCGCGCGGCTTAGATAGCTGATGCGCGGCGGGCCCTGCCATGAAGGCAGCGGCTGTCGCGGCAAGAAACAAGGAATATGAGAAGATGGGCGATCCGCTCTACATCCTGGCGATTGCTGCGATCGCCGCAACCGTCATCGTGCTGGTAATCGGCATTGGTGGGTTCGGCGCCGGCGGCGCCTTCAATGCCAGAAATGCCAACAAGATGATGCGCCTGCGCATCCTGTTTCAGTTCCTCGCCGTGGTTTTCATCCTCGGATATGTCTATCTTCGCGCTCAGGGAGGTCAGTAAATCATGGTCGTATTGAACAAGATCTACACCCGTACCGGCGACAAGGGCGACACCGCTCTTGGCAATGGAGACCGCGTTGCCAAACATTCCGCGCGGGTCAATGCCTATGGCACCTCGGACGAGCTGAACGCCTTTGTCGGGGTGGCGCGACAGGAGGCCGACGGCGAGATGGACGCGGCGCTGGCGCGTATTCAGAATGACCTGTTTGACCTGGGCGCGGACCTCTGCCGACCTGAAATGGACAAAGATGCCAATGCCGAATACCCGCCACTGCGTGTTGCCGATGCACAGGTTGCGCGTCTGGAGGCGGAAATTGATGTCATGAACGCCAATCTCGCGCCTCTGCGCAGCTTTGTGCTGCCCGGTGGCGCAGCTCTCTCCGCACATCTCCATGTATGTCGTACCGTGGCGCGCCGCGCCGAACGTCTGGCAACCGAGCTTGCCACGCAGGAGGACATCAATCCGGCAGCGGTGAAATATCTCAACCGGCTGTCCGACTGGTTCTTTGTTGCGTCGCGTGCCGCCAATGACAACGGCGCGCGAGATGTGCTCTGGGTGCCCGGCGCCAATCGGTAAATGCCGCAATGACAATACCCCACGCGCCCGGCCGAGCGGCGCGTGGCAGAGCTGGTGGATGATCGCATAGCGCTGCGGCAACCTGTCCCATCGAGATCAAGCACCGGTATAGCTGCCGCTGCGGCAGTGCAGCATTATCGGCGAAACATTCCTGCAAAACTGCTGATGCAAACCGTCAGACGCGACGTCGGAGGGCGGTAACGTGACGATTTTGCCCTGTTGCGGCGCAATCTAAGCCGCTATCAACATCGCGAGAGCATGGAGGAGAGTCGCCCCGGCGGCTTACCGTTTGTTAAGGAGAGAACGCAAAATGAAGGTACTTGTGCCTGTCAAGCGCGTGATTGACTACAACGTGAAGGTCCGCGTCAAAGCGGACGGCAGCGGTGTCGATCTCGCCAACGTCAAAATGTCGATGAACCCGTTTGACGAAATCGCCGTCGAAGAGGCGATCCGCCTCAAGGAAGCCGGCAAAGCTGATGAGATCGTCGTTGTCTCCATCGGTGTGAAGCAGGCGCAGGAAACCCTGCGGACCGCGCTCGCCATGGGTGCCGACCGCGCGATCCTGGTTGTTGCAGCAGATGACGTGCATACCGACATCGAGCCGCTGGCCGTTGCCAAAATCCTCGCCAAAGTGGTCGAGGAAGAGCAGCCCGGCCTGGTTCTGGCAGGCAAGCAGGCGATCGACAACGACATGAATGCCACCGGTCAGATGCTGTCGGCGCTTCTGGGCTGGTCGCAGGGCACCTTTGCCTCTGAGCTGGACATCGATGGCGATAGCGCCGTTGTGACCCGCGAAGTGGACGGCGGCCTGCAGACCATCAAAGTGAAGATGCCCGCCATCGTCACCGTTGACCTGCGCCTGAACGAGCCGCGTTACGCTTCGCTGCCGAACATCATGAAGGCCAAGAAGAAGCCGCTGGACGAGAAAACCGCCGCCGACTACGGCGTCGATGTCTCCCCGCGTCTGGAAATCATCTCCACCACCGAACCCGCAGCCCGTGCCGCAGGCATCATCGTGGGCTCCGTGGATGAGTTGGTCGGTAAACTCAAAGAAGCGGGGGCTGTGTAATGGCTGTTCTTCTCCTTGCCGAAGTGACCGATGGCGCCCTGGCGCTGGACGCAACCGCAAAAGCCGTGACCGCGGCAAGCAAGCTGGGCGACGTGACCGTTCTGGCCGCTGGCGCCTCTGCGGCAGCAGCCGGTGCAGAAGCCGCCAAGATTGCAGGCGTGTCGAAGGTTCTGGTTGCTGAAGACGCCTCGCTCGGCCACCGTCTGGCGGAACCGACTGCTGCGCTGATCGCCTCGCTGGCATCCGACTATGAGCACATCGTGGCGCCTGCGACCACTGACGCCAAGAACGTCTTGCCCCGCGTTGCAGCCCTGCTGGACGTGATGGTCATTTCGGATGTATCCGGTGTTGTCGATGGCGACACATTCGAGCGTCCGATCTACGCAGGCAACGCGGTTCAGACCGTAAAGTCGCGCGACGCCAAAAAGGTGATCTCGTTCCGGACATCCACCTTCGACGCGGCTGGTGACGGCGGCTCCGCCTCCGTTGACACCATTTCCGCTGCCGAAAACCCCGGCCTGTCCGAATGGGTCGAGGACAAAGTCGCCGCCAGCGATCGCCCCGAGCTGACCTCGGCCGGTGTTGTTGTGTCCGGTGGTCGTGGTGTTGGGTCCGAAGAGGACTTCAAACTGATCGAAAACCTGGCCGACAAGCTGGGTGCGGCGGTTGGCGCCTCCCGCGCGGCCGTGGATTCGGGCTATGCACCGAACGACTGGCAGGTGGGTCAAACCGGCAAGGTCGTGGCGCCTGAGCTTTATGTTGCGGTTGGGATCTCCGGCGCAATTCAGCACCTGGCAGGCATGAAGGACTCCAAGATCATCGTTGCGATCAACAAGGACGAAGAGGCTCCGATCTTCCAGGTTGCCGATTACGGCCTGGTGGCCGACCTGTTCCAGGCCGTACCCGAGCTGATCGAAAAACTGTAAGCGCATCGCGTAAACATGTGAAAAGCCCGCGACATCTGTCGCGGGCTTTTTTTGTTTCAAACAACCTTTCGGGTCGCGATCAGTTCCTGAGGCGGGGTTGCAGATACTGCGCCACCTGCGCCGCAATTCTAACATGCTCCTTCGGGCCGACCATTCGCTGGGCCGACGGCAGGTCAAGCTGTCCGTAGAACATGCCGTCAATGTCTGCGGCATCCCGCGCGGTATGGACAGGGATCTCAACAACCCCGAGCACACGCGCACGCAGTGCATCCACCATCGGCCGGTCAACCAGCGCAGGCTCATGCCCAAACAGGGCCTGATGATCGACGTCGTAATGGATCCAGAGCAAAGTCACCTCCCCATTGAGCGCCGCGATCAGCTCTCCCATACGGTCAACCCAGGTCTCTTGCAGATGATCACGAACGGTTTCGTAACGGGTTCTGCAACAAGATCGGAGCGCGCTCAGCAGGTGCTTGTTAAAGTGATACTCCGTGAAATCCATTTCCGGATACAGATCCCGCAGCGGCTCATGAGCGCATAAGAACCTGTCATTGCGCCGGGGATGAACCTTGTAATAGCCGTTGGAGATATTCTGTGCCCCCAGCACCTGGACAAGAGATGCTTCGGCCTTGCGGGCAATATCCAGAATATCCGGATCGCTCAAAAAGCTGTCGACCCCGGCATTCACGCTGCCAAGGTTTACGCAGGGGCGCTGTAGAATCGTTTCTGCTTCGGCCACGAAGGGACGTTCGACAAAGCGTCCAAAGACCTCTGTGCCGCCAATAAATGCCAAATATGGTTCAGTCAGATTACGCGCCGGCCCGCGGACCAATAATTTCGAGCCCGCATAGCTGCAAGGCTCGCCCGCAAGCGCTGTCGCGCTCTTGAGTTCATAGCTCATAATACCCACCAAATTTCACCCGAGACTCACTTAATCCGAGATCCGTTGACGAATTGCTAATGCTCAACTTTGCCTAAAAACCCGGCCAATCGGCCTTGTGCCGCCCACGGACCCGCCAGTATGATCCGCCGGAAAACTCCCAAGAGGCATGAGCGATGGACATCCAGAAAATAGGCGTGATTGGTGCAGGCCAGATGGGCAATGGCATCGCACATGTGATGGCGCTGGCAGGCTATGATGTTGTTTTGAATGACATAAGCCAACAGGCCTTGGACAGTGCCGTGAATGCGGTGAAGAAGAACCTGACCCGGCAGGCCAGCAAGGGCAAGATTGAGCAGGCGGATGTTGACGCTGCACTAGGGCGCATTTCGACAACGCTAACGCTGGCGGATGTCGGCAAGACTGATCTGGTCATCGAAGCGGCGACAGAACGCGAAACGGTGAAGCAGGCCATTTTCGAGGATCTGCTGCCGCATCTGCTGCCGCACACGATTCTCACCTCCAACACCTCATCGATCTCGATCACCCGACTGGCCAGCCGGACCGACCGGCCGGAGCGCTTCATGGGGTTTCACTTCATGAACCCGGTGCCGGTCATGCAGCTGGTCGAACTGATCCGCGGCATCGCCACAGATGAGGCCACTTTCTCGGCCTGTCACGCGGTGGTGGAAAAACTGGGCAAGACCGCAGCAAGCGCGGAGGATTTCCCCGCCTTTATCGTCAATCGGATCCTGATGCCGATGATCAATGAGGCGGTCTACACCCTGTATGAAGGCGTGGGATCCGTGAAATCCATTGATGAGTCGATGAAGCTGGGCGCCAATCATCCGATGGGACCATTGGAGCTGGCTGATTTCATCGGTCTGGATACCTGTCTTGCCATCATGAATGTACTGCATGATGGTCTGGCGGACACCAAATACCGCCCCTGCCCGCTGCTGACGAAATATGTCGAAGCAGGCTGGTTGGGCCGGAAAACGCAACGCGGGTTCTATGATTACCGGGGCGAGATCCCAGTGCCGACGCGATAGGCGGATATCTCAGAAAGGGGGCGCTGCCCCCTTCGCAGGCGAAACCGTCTGCCAGACGGTTTCCGGGAAGCCTGCTCATCCCCCGGGATATTTTCAGCCAGAAGATGAGGCGCGGCGGCTCTAGCCCTGCTTGCCGAGCGACAGCGTATGTTCGCGCAGCCAGGCCATAAAGCCGCGCGGATCGCTCTGCAGCTTTTCCATCTGCGCATCGCTAAGGGGTTCACCGACAACCGGGCTCTGCGGCTTGTTGCAGGATCGCACGATCTCATGCAGCAACAGCCCCTGACGCAGGATCGGCGAGACCTGATTGGCGATCTGGTACCAGCGAGAATTGCTGCCCGGAAAAAAGATGGGCACCACACGCGCGCCGGAGCGGCGAATGAGCTGGGCGGTGAACACGTTCCATTCCCGCTCGATTGCGGGGCCGAACCAGCTGTCCGAGGACATCACCACACCGGAGGGAAACAGCGCGACCACGCCCCCCTCTTTCAGATGTGCCATCGTCTTGGCCCGCATTTCGACCATCTTGCTTTGTGCTTCGGGGTCATGGGGAAACGGGACCGGGATCATAAAAGAGGTTGCCGCCTCGTCCAGGCCGGTCAGCACGGAGCGGGTCAGGATGCGATAATCCTGACGCACCCTGCCAATGAGATCCGCAAAGATCATCCCATCGACCATCCCATGCGGGTGATTTGCAACCACCACCACCGGCCCCTCTCGCGGGATGCGCAGGATTTGCTCCTGCGGTGTTTCCAGATCGATTCCCATGACATTGAGGGCACCGCGCCAGAATTTCTGGCCCCGGTATTCGGCGTTGCTGCGCTCGAACCGGCGCACCATCCTGAGGATCGTCAGCTTGCCCGTGCACCATTCGATGGCGCGGATCGCAAGAGACGTCCAGCGGTCGTCAAAGGAATTGGCATAGGTGAGAGTCCGGCGGTCATAGATCTCGCCGGTCTCTTCGGTCCCTGGCGTCGCGCCAGCGTCGCGATCATGCGCAGTATCCGCCAAGTGCCTTGTCCTGTTCCGTAGCTTTGAATGAGCCTCAGTAGCCTTCGCCGAACTTGTCAGCAACAAGCGTGTCCAACGCCGAGGCAAGCGCCTCTGCATCCGGGCCCGAGGTCTCGATGTCAATAGTCGTTCCTTTTGAGGCTGCCAACATCAAAAGCCCCATGATGCTGTCCCCGGAGGCCGACAGCCCGTCCCGTGAGACTTCGGCCGTGGCATCAAAACCCTCGACCACCTCGACCAGCTTCGCTGAGGCGCGCGCGTGCAGTCCTTTTTCATTGACGATTTTCAGCGTTTTACGAACCATTTAGTGCGCTTGCTCCCCTTCGGGGTTGATATTTTGGGCGTTAATGTACTTGCGGCCCGCCTCCATGGCATGCCTGACCGCATCCGCAACAGGCAGATGGCGGGATTTTGCCAGTTTGATGAGCATCGGCAGATTGGCCCCGTAGAGGATCCGGCGATCTGGTGGCGTACAGGCCAAGAGGCTGAGGTTCGACGGAGAACCGCCAAACAGGTCCGTGACCACAACGACACCGCCGCCGCTGTCGACGGCATCGGCAGCACGGCAGATCTCGCGCTGCTTCTCATCCCTGTCGTCTTCTGGGCCTATGCTGATCGCCTCCAGGCAGACCTGAGGACCCACAACATGTTCCACGGCGGCCAGATATTCTCTGGCCAGCCCCCCATGTGCAACGATCACGATTCCGATCAAGCCGGTCCCTCACTTCTGTCGCTGGCCGTGCAGCTCGCGGTGTCTAATTGACACCTGCTGCCCGTTTTCCGCAAGGTCCTTGGCCAGGGTTTCTGCCATCGTGACCGAGCGGTGCTGCCCTCCGGTGCATCCAAATGCTATAGAGAGATGCGATTTACCCTCTTCTCGATACGCAGGCAACAGCAAGCGGATCAGATCAAGCACCCGGTCAAAGAACGGCTGATAGCGGCTGTCTTCCTGGACATAGCTCTGCACCTTCGGATCCCTCCCGTCTAGGCTTCGCAAGTCTTTCTCCCAATAGGGATTGCGCAGGAACCGGCAGTCGAACACCATATCAATGCTGCGTGGCACGCCGCGTTTGTAGGAAAAGCTCTGCAAGGAAACCGCCAGCGCCCGCCCTTCGGGGGCAAAGCGGCGTTCGATATCCGCCTTCAGCTGGTGGATGTTCATCTCCGAGGTATCAAGCAACAGGTCGGAACGGTCGCGGATCGGCAGCATCAGATCAATCTCGCGAAGCACCCCGACCTCAGGATCCTCGGCCGGGGCAAGCGGATGGCGGCGCCGGGTCTCCGAGTAGCGTCGCAGCAGGACATCGGGGTCGGCATCGAGGTAGAGCACGGTCAGATGTAGATCCCGGCGCGCAGCCAGCATGTCGATAACATCGAGCAAGGCGGCGGGGGAGAAATCCCGGTTGCGACTGTCGAGACCCAGCGCCATCGGTCGGGTCAGGCTGTTGGTCTCCACCAGACCGGGCAGCAGGCGCAAAGGCAGATTGTCAATCGCCTCAAAACCGAGGTCCTCCAGCACGTTGATGGCCGTGGTGCGCCCGGCACCGGACGGGCCTGTCACCAGAACGATCGGCACCGCCGTTGGATCAGGGACAGCATCCGGGTCAGGCATCGGGATTCAAGGCTCCGTGTTTGAGAAACTGCAGCAGCGCAGGGGCGAAATGCGGGCCGTCGACACGACGCAGCTGGCGGATTGGCCGGTTGAGGATCGTGGTTTCAATCTGGGGCGGCAGACGTTCGGTTTCAACATGATCCAGATCGACGACACCGGCCAAATGCGCCTGGTCTGCTGCCCGGGCGAACAGCAGGCCCAACCCGCGCGCCTCGATCATATTGCGCAATGGTTCCGGCGCGCTGACCACCAGAGCGTCATCGCTGGCAGTTATGATCACCTGATCATCCGCGATCAGCTCCGCCCCGAGCGCCATCATTTGCAAGGCCAGTGTCGATTTTCCACTGCCGGAGCCGCCCGTGATCAACAGACCCTGCCCCGCCACCGCGACACAGCTGGCGTGAAGCCGACAGGTCGGCGTCGCAGCCATGGATCAGACCGGGAGGCCGACGACAAACCGAGCCCCCAGAGGTTCCGAGGTGATGTCAGCTTCGGTCGGGCGGATATTCTCGGCCCAGATCACACCACCGTGTGCTTCGACGATCTGTTTGGAAATCGCCAGGCCAAGGCCCGAGTTATTGCCAAAATGCTCAACGGGCCGTTGTGAATAGAAGCGTTTGAACACCTTGCTCAGGGCCTGATCGGGGATGCCGGGACCGGTATCTTCAACCACGACCAGAACGCGGTTGTCGCGACGGCGCGCCCAGACGCGGATGGCATCGCCGTCCTCGCAGAAGGAAATCGCGTTGGTGATCAGGTTGACGAAGACCTGCGCCAGCCGGGCCTCCAGCCCCTGAATTGTTATCGGTGTCTTTGGCAGGTCGGTGATATAGTCGATCCCCTTGCTGCGCGCATCCTCGCCAAGGAATTGATTGAGGTTGCCAAGCATATGGAGGAGATCAAAGCTCTCCTCCTCCTCTTTCACCAGCTCAGCGTCCAGCCGCGAGGCATTGGAGATATCGCTGACCAGCCGGTCCAGACGCCGCACGTCGTGTTCGATGACATCCAGCAGCTTGTCACGCTGATCTTCGCGTTTGACCATCCGTAGCGTACCGACCGCCGATTGCAGGCTGGCCAGCGGGTTCTTGATCTCATGAGCCACATCTGCGGCAAACTGTTCATTGCTGTCGATGCGATTATAGAGCGCCTTGACCATACCACGCAGGGCGCGGCTGAGACGGCCAATTTCATCCGGGCGGGCGCTCAGATCGGGAATGCGAATGCGCCCAGGCTTTGATTTTCGGGAGTCGCCATCGCGACCCAGCTCTGCGGCTTCTGCGAGGTCTGCGAGCGGGTTTGCGATCGTGGAGGCCAGCACCAAGCTCAACCCGATGGATACCACCAGCGCAACCACAAACATCTGCAGGACGCGCTCCTGCTCGCCGCGAACCAATGCGTCGATTTCGCCGGTTGGTGAGGCCAGCGTGACAACGCCGATCGCTTCTCCCTGAAACAGGATCGGCGTGGCAGCGGAGAAGACCGTGCCGCCGCTGGTATCAACAACGGCCTTTACCTCTGTCCCGCCGACCAGCGCCTGTTGCACCATAGCGCGCAGCTGGTCCTCAAGAGGCTGGGCCGGGCTCTCCGGCGTGTCCGACTTCAACAGTCCGCCCACAAAGGACCAAACAGCCGCCAGAGCATCGCTGATCAGGGTTGCTGATGGGCTGGCGTCATTGAGAAGGTCCAGCGCGCCGCCCTGTTCGACCCCCTTGGTCTGGGCAATCAGCGTCCCTGCGGTGTCAAAGACAAACACTTCCGCACCGGCCCGCAGGCTGATGTTCTGAAGGGTCGTTACCGGATCTATCCCGTCGCCGACCGCAAGGCTCACGGTGCCCAGTTCAGGCAGCTGTGCCTCAAACACATCCGAGATCAGCATCGCTTCGGCCGCCAGGGCACCTGCGCGCTGAAGCACAAGGCTCTGACGCGAGGAATTGAGATAGAGGATACCCGACACCAGAATGATCAGCGCAATCAGGTTCAGCGTGATGATCCTGCGTGTGAGCGGCGACGCCCGCAGCGTCAGGACGCCGCGACGGGCGCGCCGGTCCTGAAGTTCACGCGCGACGTTCTGCTCCGGCGCGACCCAATCATCGCCCAGAACAACATCACTATCCCGCCGTGGACGGGTTATGCCAGAATCGCGCATCGGCGTTGTACTCCGCCTGACCCTGAGCAGGGCTTACTCTTCATTGTAACGGTACCCGATACCATAAAGCGTCTCAATCGCCGAGAATTCAGGGTCCGCATTGCGCATTTTCTTGCGCAAGCGTTTGATGTGGCTGTCGATGGTCCGGTCGTCCACATAGACCTGATCGTCATAGGCGACATCCATCAGCTGGTCGCGGCTTTTGACGAAACCCGGTCGCTGTGCCAGTGCCTGCAGGAGCAGGAATTCGGTCACCGTGAGCGATACATCCTGCCCCTTCCAGCTGACAGAATGGCGTAGGGGATCCATCCGCAGGTTGCCACGCTCCATCACCTTGTTTTCGGTGGTGGTGGCCACTGCATCGCCGCTGATCGCCTCCTGACGGCGGAGCAATGCGCGGATGCGTTCGACCAGCAGCCGCTGCGAAAACGGTTTCTTGACGTAGTCATCAGCGCCCATGCGCAGGCCCAGAACCTCGTCAATCTCATCATCCTTGGAGGTGAGGAAGATCACCGGCATCTGGGTCTTCTGGCGCAGTCGCTGCAACAGGTCCATGCCGTCCATCCGTGGCATCTTGATATCAAGGACGGCCATATCGGGCAGCTTCTTGTTGAACGCGTCCAACGCAGCCTGCCCGTCATTATAGGTCTCAACCTCGAAGCCTTCAGCCTCAAGGGTCATCGAGACCGAAGTCAGGATATTCCGATCATCATCGACTAAAGCAATCTTAGACATCTGATTGGCCCCTAATCTGCTCTTTTTTGCGTTTTTTAGACGTTCATCGCCGTTCTACCTCGGCGAATCAATGCCAATTGAGGAATCTCGACACAGTTTCGCCTCAATTGAGACAAAAATACCTTAGCAGGCGCTGAACATTCCGGCATCTACCCTCGCAAATTGTCTTTAAAAAAAATGGTTGCGCTAAACATCGCCTTGATGGCGCTAACTGCGTCAAACCGTTCTGTTCAGCCAGTAAAACCTCATGTTAAGACCACCCACATCGGCCGATTGTGCCGATCTCTGCCCCAGGGCGCGGCTTTTATTGTTTGCGGCCTTCAATGGTCGACACAGGAGAAAGAACACATGGCATCTGGACGGGTTAACCCGCAATTCCGCCTCGAAGATCAAGGTATCGAAGGACTGGGGAACGTCTATTACAACCTCATGGAGCCAGCTCTGATCGAGGCAGCTCTGAAGCGCGACGAAGGTACTCTTGGCAACGGCGGCGCCTTCCTGGTGACCACCGGCAAGTTCACCGGCCGCTCCCCCAAGGACAAGCACGTGGTGAAAACCGACAGCGTCGCTGATACCATCTGGTGGGAAAACAACGCCGAGATGAGCCCAGAGGGCTTTGATGCGCTCTACGAGGACATGCTCGTCCATATGCAGGGCAAAGATTATTACGTGCAAGATCTGGTCGGCGGGGCCGACCCTGTCCATGCGATCAATGTGCGCATGGTCACCGAACTGGCCTGGCACGGGCTGTTCATCCGCACCATGTTGCGCCGCCCGGATCGTGAGGATCTGGATGATTTCATCGCCGACTTCACCGTGATCAACTGCCCGAGCTTCCAGGCGAACCCTGAGCGCCACAACTGTCGCAGTGAGACGGTGATTGCGATGAACTTCGATCGCAAGATGATCCTGATTGGCGGTACGGAATATGCCGGTGAGAACAAGAAATCCGTCTTCTCGCTGCTGAACTACCTGCTGCCGGAAAAAGGCATCATGCCGATGCACTGCTCCGCCAACCACGCCAAGGGCAACCCTGTGGACACCGCCGTGTTCTTTGGCCTCTCCGGCACCGGCAAGACCACCCTCTCCGCGGATCCTGACCGGGTGCTGATAGGCGACGATGAACATGGCTGGGCCGACAACGGCACCTTCAACTTTGAAGGCGGCTGCTATGCCAAGACCATCAACCTGAATGCCGAGGCAGAGCCGGAAATCTACGCCACTACTTCCAAGTTCGGCACCGTGATCGAGAACATGGTGTTCGACCCGGAGACCAAGAAGCTGGATTTCAACGACGACAGCCTGACGGCCAATATGCGCTGCGCCTACCCGCTGCACTATATCTCCAACGCCTCGGAAAGCGCCCGCGGCGGCCACCCGAAGAATATCATCATGCTGACCTGCGATGCCTTCGGAGTGCTGCCTCCGATCGCGCGGCTGACCCCAGCGCAGGCGATGTACCACTTCCTGTCCGGCTTCACCTCCAAGGTGGCGGGCACCGAGCGCGGCGTGACCGAGCCGGAGCCGACCTTCTCCACCTGCTTTGGCGCGCCCTTCATGCCGCGCCGCCCGGAGGTTTACGGCAACCTGCTGCGTGAGAAGATCGCCCAGCATGGCGCCACCTGCTGGCTGGTAAACACCGGCTGGACCGGCGGCGCCTATGGTATCGGTTCACGGATGCCGATCCGCGCAACCCGCGCTCTGCTGACCGCCGCCCTGGATGGTTCGCTGGCCGAGGCTGAGTTCCGCAAGGATGGCAACTTTGGCTTTGACGTACCTGTGACCGTTCCGGGCGTGGCCGAGGTTCTGCTGGATCCGCGCCGGACCTGGGACGATCAGGCCGCATATGACGCGCAGGCTGCGAAGCTGGTTCAGATGTTCTCCGACAACTTCGAGCAGTACCTGCCCTACATCGACGATGATGTGAAGGCAGCCGCGATCAGCTAAGCCGACCACAGTCAGATCAGAAAAGCCCCGGTCCATGGCCGGGGCTTTTTCGTGTCTGGCAATGACCGATCTACTGCCCCGGTTTGATCCCGCCATCTTCCAGTTTGTGTTCCGGTTCCACGTGGATCGTAACCTGCGCTGTAGGCAGGGAGACGCGGATCGCCTCTTCGATACGATCACAGATCGCGTGCGACGCCCGCACGGTCATCTCGCCTGCGACAACCATATGGAACTCGACAAAAACTGCCTGCCCGGCGCGCCGGGTTTTTAGACCGTGCACCTGCAAGGCACCCTGCGCGGTCCGGTGGATGATCTCGGCAATCTCCTCGCGTTCGTGGGATGGCGCAGCCTGATCCATCAACCCGCCAACAGAACTGGCTACGACGCGGTACCCTTCGCGCAGGATATTGACTGCCACAAGCAGCGCCAGAAGCGGATCCAGCCATGGCCAGCCTGTCGCAAGCGCAAGACCAAGGCCGCAAAGAACCCCGGCAGAGGTCCAGACGTCGCTCATCAGGTGGCGCCCACCGGCAGATAAGGCAGGCGAGGCCAAGGCCGTACCACGCCCGATCAGAACCCGCGCCCACCAGAGATTGACCAGCATCGCCACGGCATTCACCAGCAGCCCCAACGGGCTCCACACCAATGGCGCCGGGGTGCGCAGCGCCTCTATCGCCTCGTGCAGGATCAGCAGCGCCGCGACGATAATCATGATCCCTTCCAGCACCGCCGAGAAATACTCGGCCTTGTGATGGCCAAAGGGGTGACCAGCATCAGGCGGGCGATTGGCGTAGCGAACCGCGAACCACGCCATGATAGCACCACCGATATTGACCAGAGACTCCATCGCATCGGAAAACAGGGCAATTGATCCGGTCATCCACCAGGCCAGCGCCTTCAGCGCCAGCACCAGCAGCGCAACGACAATAGATGCAGTGGCCAACTGTTCCGCGCCAAATCTCTTCACCATATGCCGTCCTTCGTCTGCCCGTTCGGATCATACAGGCTCTAGTGATGGTGTTAGAGCCTATGAGATGAGGCCCCGCCGCAGCAGATTTGCCCCCGCCAGCAGCAATACAACCAGAGTTACCCGCCGAAAGGTGACCTGATTGATCCGATCCTGCAACCGTCCGCCGATCCACATTCCCAGAATCGCCGGAGGGATCAGCAACATTGAAAAGGGCGCGGTCTCGGCCCTCATGACACCGGACCCGATATGCGCCACCAGCAGCGCCACGGCGCCCAGCCCGTAGATGACTCCCTGTACCCGCATCTGCTCGCGCTTTTCGGTTCCAAGCGCTGTCAGATAGGCCACCGTGGGCGGCCCCCAGATACCGGAGAAGCCACCGATGAAGCCGGCGACAGCAGCGACCGTTACCTCAATACGCGGTGTGGCGCTGGAAATGGGGATTGGAATCCCAAACAGCTGCAACAAAGCAAACAGGGTGACCGGCCCACCTATCAGGATCAGCATGACGTCCTGTGGCAATACGCGGACCAGCTGCGCACTGCCCAGCAGAAAGATCAGACCCACAAGCAGAAAGACCCTGAACCGCCGAATCGACTCCCAGGCCGCCATTACCCCTTGCCGCAGGGCCTGCATCCCATTGGTCACCAGCGTGGGCAGAATCAATCCGGCAAGCGCGATATCGGGCGGTAAGAACAGGCTAAGTCCTGAAACAAGGATCATCGGCATGGCAAAACCAACCATCCCCTTGACCGTGCCGGCAAGTGCTGCAATCGCAAACGCAAAGATCAAGTTTTCCGGGGTAAGACCCGCAGAGAGGAAAACGGTAAGGATCGAATTATCGGACATGATCAAACCCTTAGCACAGGTTTCCATCGCCGTGCGCGCAAAATCGTTACGTAATTTTTGATCCAATCATAATGCTGCAGGGTATTTTTGTTGCGCTGCAACTGCAAAATGATTTACCACTGAGCCAGCTGAAAAGGATGTGATTCATGGCCCACGACGGACAGGACCCGCAAATGCAACCAACGCTTATTCCTGATTTGCTGGCGCTGACCGCTGCTGCGCTGGAACCGGTTGACCAGCTGCTGGAGGCGGCCCGTAGCACCGTCCGCGATCAGGTCAGCGAAGGCGGCCGGGTCTCTGGCGCGCTGGTCGAGGCCAACCAGACCGCCGCCCATGGCCTCGCCTGGCTCGCGACCTACGCCTACAGCCTGCGCCAGATGCACCGCTGGGCCAGCGACCTGCACTCAAATGGCAAGTTTGGCGAGATGGAGCACCTGCTGCTACAAATCGGTTTTGGCGAATACCTCTGGCAGATCTACGGCGGCATCCAGATGAACCAGGGCGAAATCCTGCGTTTGCAGGATCTGGGCCTGTCGCAAGAGAGCCAGCGGATGCTGATGGCCCCTGCCGTCATGACGCTCTGTGACAGCGGCAACACGCAGGCAGCGCGCGTCCGGCTGGTTGAGCTGATGCAGGAACAGGCCGGATCGGTGATGTTCGGCGCCTCGGGTCTGGACGAAGAACTGGAGATGATCCGCGACCAGTTCCGTCGCTACGCGGTCGAAAAGGTCGAGCCAAACGCCCATGACTGGCATCTGAAGGATGAGCTGATTCCGATGGAGATCATCGAGGAACTGGCCGAGATGGGCGTCTTTGGTCTGACCATCCCCGAAGAATACGGCGGCTTTGGTCTCTCCAAGGCGTCGATGTGTGTTGTCTCCGAAGAGCTGTCGCGCGGCTATATCGGCGTCGGCAGCCTTGGCACCCGCTCCGAAATCGCAGCTGAGCTGATCATCGCAGGTGGGACTGAGGAGCAGAAGGCCAGTTGGTTGCCCAAGATTGCGAGTGCAGAAATCCTGCCAACGGCTGTGTTCACAGAACCCAACACAGGCTCCGACCTCGGCTCCCTGCGCACCCGCGCGGTGAAGGATGACAATGGCGACTACAAGATTACCGGCAACAAGACATGGATCACCCATGCCGCCCGGACCCATGTGATGACCCTCCTCGCGCGGACCGACCCCGACAGCACAGATCACCGTGGCCTGTCGATGTTCCTTGCGGAAAAAACACCGGGCACCGATGAAAACCCGTTCCCAACCGACGGTATGACCGGTGGCGAGATCGAGGTTCTGGGCTATCGCGGCATGAAGGAATACGAGCTGGGCTTTGACGGGTTTCACGTGAAGCGTGAGAACCTCCTCGGTGGTGAAGAGGGCAAAGGTTTCAAACAGCTGATGGAAACGTTTGAATCCGCCCGTATCCAGACCGCCGCCCGCGCCATCGGTGTTGCGCAATCGGCTCTGGATATCGCTATGCAATATGCCCAGGACCGCAAGCAGTTCGGCAAGCCGCTGATCGCCTTCCCGCGTGTGGCATCGAAGCTGGCGATGATGGCGGTAGAGATCATGATCGCGCGTCAGCTAACCTATTTCTCCGCCTGGGAAAAGGACAACGGCCATCGCTGTGACCTAGAGGCGGGCATGGCAAAACTGCTTGGCGCACGTGTTGCCTGGGCGGC
Organism: Phaeobacter sp. JH20_02; assembly: GCF_048056915.1. Classification (NCBI taxonomy): domain Bacteria; kingdom Pseudomonadati; phylum Pseudomonadota; class Alphaproteobacteria; order Rhodobacterales; family Roseobacteraceae; genus Phaeobacter; species Phaeobacter sp. JH20_02. The sequence continues at coordinate 20,981 of NZ_JAYMVP010000017.1, forward strand.
TGCCGACAACGGCCTGCAGATCCACGGAGGCAATGGGTTTGCCTTGGAATACAAGATCAGCCGCGTGCTCTGCGATGCCCGCATTCTCAACATCTTTGAAGGCGCTGCAGAAATTCAGGCGCAAGTCATCGCGAGACGCCTCTTGGCCTGAGTTCAGTCATTAACTCCCCTGGACACTCCTCTGACCCGGTGCGTTTCGCGCCGGGTCTTTTTTATCTTTGCGCGTCCCTGGTTGGTTGACCTCGCCCCCTCATCGAGTAGCGTGCGCCGATGCGGACCAAGTTTTTCTCTCTCGTCACCCTGACTTGCGCTTTGCCCCTAACGGGCTGTTTCGGCGATGAAACCCTGCGCGGCTACGGCGGCCGTGGCGTGCTATGGCAGCTGCAGGAGATCGACGGCCATATTGTGAAAGACGCCACAACCCTGTCCTTTGATCGCGGGGAGAACGTGTCCGGCGCCCTGCCCTGCAATCGTTTCACCGCACGGCTGGACGTCCCCTACCCGTGGTTTGACCTAGCGCAGATGGCGACCACGCGCCGTGTTTGTCCGGCTCTCGGCGAAGAGGTGGCGGTTCTCGACGCCTTGCAGCAGATGCAGATCGTGGAGATCAAGGGCGACGTCATGATCCTGTCAAATGAAACCGGGCGCGAGATGGTTTTCAAGGCTGCCGACTGAGCACATCCAAAAAGCGCCCCCGCGCCTCTGGCAGCGGGATGTTGCCCAGCGATGGTGCAAGCCTGTGTTCCAGAAAGAAACCCGTGGTGGACAAAGCCGCTACGATGTCCTGCGTCTCGGCCCCTCCACGTCCCAGTAACACGTCCGGCAAGGGCAACATGCGGTCGGCCCATTCCCCCGCCCCAGCGCGCGACACCGCTCGCCCGCTTTTGGGGGAGACATAGATTAGCTCATGTCGACTGCCAGTGACGGCGCAGTGATCGAGATCCAAGCCGAAGCCCATCTCCTCCAGCAGCGCAACTTCCCAGCGCAGATAGGCCAGAGGCCAGATATCGTCACGCCCCAGAAGGTCCAGAAGCTGCGCGCTGCGCAGATACAGGTCAGGGTGCGGTTCGCGTTCAGGCAGGCAGAAGGCGAGCAGCGCCGTCACCGCGTTCAGCCCGGCAAGCGCCAATCGGCTGGACATTGCCGTGGCGGCGCGGCTGCGGATCAGCTCAGCCTGATAGCTGCCAAGATGGTCTTCGAGCCGCGCGCGCCAGGTCAGGTCCAGTTGGGCACCCGGCTGCAACACCGGCGCCATCCGGCGCCCCGCGCCACCGCGGACGATCCCGGAGTGACGCCCGTGTTCGACGGTAAACGCATCCACGATGGCAGCACTTTCCCCATGGCGGCGCATCGTCAGCAATATGCCTTCGTCGCGCCACTCCATGATCAATCCAGCCCCGGCTCGTCCAGCAAATGCCGCCCATCGCGATCTTCGACCTCGATTACCCAGAGGTCAGGGTCGAAACTGCGCTGTTTGGCGATGGCGGCATCGACATCCGCCTCATCCCCCTCGGCCAGAGTGACCCAGCTGCGCAAGCCGCTCATCAGGTCATAGGAGCGGTGCAGAGCCTGCGCCCGACGGTCCAGCGTGTTCAGCTTCACCAATACGGCCCCCGCTGTGTCATCACCATGAGAGGTCACAAAGGCAGGGATATCGGCGAGCCGCAATCGGGTGAGATAGGCCTGCACCCAGAAACTGGCGGTCAGCCGCGCCATATGGGATCAATTCCCGTCCTTGAAATCGAGGCCCATCTCGGAATAGCGCTCGGATTCTTCCAGCCAGTTCGGGCGGACCTTCACCTGCAGGAAGAGATGCACCTTGCGGTCCAGAAACTCTTCCAGCTCAGCGCGCGCCGCCTGGCTCACAGCCTTGATGGTCTCGCCACGCTTGCCCAGAATGATGCCCTTGTGACCATCGCGCACGACATAGATGATCTGGTCGATCTTGGCGGAGCCATCTTTGCGCTCTTCCCAGTTTTCAGTTTCCACCGTCAGTTGGTAGGGCAGTTCCTGGTGCAGGCGCAGGGTCAGTTTCTCGCGGGTCATCTCTGCGGCGATCATCCGCATTGGCAGATCGGCGATCTGGTCCTCAGGGTAGAGCCACGGGCCTTCTGGCAGCTGCTCCGCCAGCCAGCTGCGCAGATGGTCGACACCGTGGCCCTTCTCGGCCGAGATCATAAATGTGTCGGCAAAGGGGTAGCGGTCGTTGAGTTCCTTGGTCAGGCCAAGAAGCACTTCGGATTGAACACGGTCGATCTTGTTGATTGCGAGGGCAATCTTGCGCCCCTCGCCGATGTTCTCCAAACCTTCCAGGATGCGCTCTACCCCTTCGGTGATACCACGATGCGCCTCAACCATCAGAACAACCACATCAGCGTCCGCAGCTCCACCCCAGGCGGCAGCAACCATCGCGCGGTCCAGACGCCGCCGCGGCTGGAACAGACCAGGCGTGTCGACAAAGACGATCTGGCTCTCCCCCTCCATGGCGACACCGCGGATGCGGGCGCGAGTGGTCTGCACCTTATGGGTTACAATCGACACCTTTGCCCCAACCATACGGTTGAGAAGGGTGGATTTGCCCGCGTTGGGCTCACCAATCAGGGCAACAAAGCCGGCGCGTGTGGTCATTTTTCCTGCTCCAATCGAGCCAACAGAGATTTGGCTGCGGCCTGTTCGGCCTGACGTTTTGATCCGGCGGTTGCGCGGCCTTCGGTGCCGTCCTGCAGCTGCACGGAGATGGTAAATTCCGGCTGGTGGTCGGGACCCTTGCGCTCAACCAGTACATAGGTGGGCGGCTGCTCTCCGCGCGCCTGAGCAAATTCCTGCAATGTGGTCTTGGGATCGCGCGCATCCGCCTCGACCCGGCCAATTCGATGGCCCCAGAGCCGCAGGATCAACTGCTGGGCGGCCTCAAAACCACCGTCCTTGTAGACTGCGGCGATGACCGCCTCCATTGCATCCCCCAGCAAGGCCAGTTTGCGTCGACCGCCTGACATGGTCTCGGAGCGGCCCAGTTTTAGCACGGCCCCCAGATCAATCTCCCGTGCCACATCGGCACAGGTTTCCTTGCGCACCAAGGCGTTGAAACGTGGCGCCAGCTGGCCCTCGGTTGCGGTCTTGTCCGTATCCAACAACGCCGTCGCCATCACCAACCCCAGAACCCGGTCGCCCAGAAATTCAAGCCGCTGGTTGTCCTGCCGGTTCGGAGACGAGACCGAGGCATGTGTGAGGGCGCGCACCAAGAGTGCCGGCTGGGAGAAATGATAGCCGATCCGCGTCTCAAACGCGCGCATTTCTTTAGAGAGTTTCACTCGATCCCCTTGAAGAAGCGATCCGCGCGCCAGGTCCAGAAAAACAGCATCGACCGGCCAGCCGAGGAGAACATGATCCGATCTGCGCGACCAATGAGATTTTCGAAAGGCACATAGCCGACACCACCGGCCGATTGCGGCAGTCGGCTGTCGGAGGAATTGTCGCGATTGTCACCCATGAAGAAATAGTGACCAGCAGGCACCTGATAAATGCCTGTGTGATCCATACCCTGATTGCCGATGTTGAGCACAACGTGCTGACTGCCGCCCGGCAGAGTTTCGATCTGGCGGGATTTCGTGCAGGTTGCCCCTTCACCCACAGGGGCGTTTTCACAAAGAGGATAAGATCCGGCAGGTCCCTGCGGCGCCATCAGCTCCTCGAACTCGCCTGCATCCTGCAGGGCAACAGCCGCGCCATTGATATGCAGGACGCCGTTTTTGACCTGGATCTTGTCCCCCGGCAAGCCAACCAGCCGCTTGATGAAATCGTTCTGGTTTACCGGGTGGCGAAAGACAACGACATCGCCGCGTTCGGGTTCATCGGCCCAGATGCGCGAGTTATCACCGTCAAGGAAGCCACAGATATCACTGCTGTCGATGTCGATGCCGACGCTGGGGAATTTCAGGCTGGGGCAGGACGCCGAAGAGTAGCCGTAAGCCATTTTGTTCACGAACAGAAAGTCGCCGATCAGCAGGGTTTCCTTCATCGAGCCCGAAGGGATCCAGAACGGCTGAAAGAACAGGGTGCGGAATACACCTGCGATCAGCAGGGCGTAGACAATGGTCTTGACCGTCTCAAGGATCGAACTTCCGACTGTTGCTTTGGCCGTCATCAGGCTCTCCGGTCTAACTGTAAACAAGGGTCCGGCGCTACATGCGGGGCCGCTCCGGGTAAGTCAAGCATCGCCCGGCGTCGCAAGCGGTTCACTGGTGATTAGGCGCGCTTCGATGACGACAAAAGCCTGCGCCCAGGGATGATCATCAGTCAATGTGACATGGATGATGGCCTCGTGACCCGGGGGAGTCATCTTTGCCAGCCGATCTGCGGCCCAGCCGGTGACATGCATGACCGGCTGGCCGCTGCGCAGATTGGAAACGGCCATGTCTTTCCAGGCGATTCCCATCCGCAACCCGGTGCCGAGTGCCTTGGAGCAGGCCTCCTTGGCAGCCCAGCGTTTGGCATAGGTTCCGGCGACATCCATGCGCCGCTCGGCCTTGCGCTGTTCGATTTCGGTGAAAACACGGTTTTTGAACCGGTCACCAAACCGGTCCAAAGTGCGCTGAATACGCTCGATATTTGCCAAGTCAGTGCCAACGCCCAATATCATGCCCCGATCAAAGGCGATCTGACCGGAACTGGCAAGACCCGTGGGCGTCGGTGGCTGTCCTAGACGCGCGCCTCATCCATCAGGCGGCGCATTTCGGCGATGGCCGGGGTCAACCCTCTGAAGATGGCCTCGCCGATCAGGAAATGGCCGATGTTCAGTTCGCGCACCTCTGGAAAAGCTGCGATCGGTTGCACACAATCATAGGTCAGACCATGGCCCGCGTGAACCTCCAGCCCCAGGGAATGGGCAAAGCTGGACATTTCGCGCAGGGCTGCCAGCTCGGCATCGCGCTTGGCAAAATCGCCCTCGGCATGAGCCTCACAATAGGCACCCGTATGCAGCTCGATCACCTCAGCACCGATGCGATGTGCCGCCTCGATCTGCCGCTGGTCAGCGGCAATGAAGATCGACACCCTGCACCCGGCATCGCGCAACGGCGCGATGTAATGGGCCAGTTTGTTTTCCTCGCGGGCCACTTCCAGCCCCCCCTCGGTCGTGCGTTCTTCCCGCTTTTCCGGCACGATACAAACCGCATGGGGTTTGTGGCGCAGGGCGATCTTCTGCATTTCTTCGGTTGCGGCCATCTCAAAATTCAGAGGCACGCTCAACGCTTCCATCAGCCCGTCGATATCGCGATCGGTGATGTGACGGCGGTCTTCGCGAAGATGGGCGGTGATCCCGTCGGCTCCGGCTTCCTCGGCCAGCTTGGCAGCGCGCACCGGATCAGGTACCTGGCCGCCGCGTGCATTGCGAACGGTGGCCACGTGGTCAATGTTCACGCCAAGCCGCAGGTCTGTGTTGTGCGAGGAAGTCTGTGCCATGGATCGCAGTTCCCAATTGAGTGCCTTTTGCCTGACACTAGGGGTTGCGCTGGCAAGGGCAAGCCCGGAAACCGCCAAATCGCGCAGTTTGGCAGCGGCTTAGCTGCTGCTGTCGTCTGCGGCGTCCAGCGAGGCGCGTTTCTTGATCACGTCGAACTTAGCCTTGATCTTGGTGCGGCGGCGCTGCTGATAGGCGCGGATGACCGGTACACTCAGCACATAGCAGACGGTTGCGGTGATGAGGCCGGGGATCACGCCACCGACGAGATAAGGATAGAACACATCGTGGTAGAACAGGGTCAGCCCCTGCCAATCCGCCGGTCGATCAGTTACCAAAGCGATCAGGTTGTCAAAAAGATCATTCCCGGCGGCCAGAAATTTCCCGACCAGAGACTTGTCGACATCGGCGTCGAACTCTGTCCCAAGGATCCAGTGGCCGGTCTGCAGAGAGGCAACGCCGATCGGCACATAGGTGAGCGGGTTGCCAAAAAACGTGCCGCTGAGGGCGGCGAGGATATTGCCGTTCATCAGCCGCGCGATAATCGCGGCCACAACGAAATGCATCCCGTAGAATGGGGTAAAGGTGGTGAATACCCCCGCCCAGACACCGCGGGCGATCCGCTCCGGCGAATCGGGCAGACGACGCACACGATGCTTCACATAGTGAAACGCGCGCCCCCACCCGCCCCGCGGCCACAGGAAATCGGCAACCGCGCGCAGAGGCGGACGTCTATCACGGCGCCTGAATACCAAAGGTTCGCGTCCTTCCCAAATCCTACTGAACGGCTACCCGAGCTTTGGGCGGCTTTCCGGCACATCGCGGTACCGTGCAACGGCGGCGACATCGCTCTCTGCTTCCAGCATCAACATCAGCGAATGCAACTGCTCTACATCCCGCAGTTCGACATTAATCATCAGCCGGTAAAAGTCTGGTTTCCGATCGACAAATTCAAGGTCGGAGATATTGGCCTTTTTTTCGCCGATCAATGTGCAAATACGTCCCAGGACACCGGCGTCATTGCCAATCGTCAGCTCCAGCGTCACGCCGTAGACTGCGGGGTGGGTCCCACTATGCCAGTGCAGATCGACCCAGCGTTCGGGCTGATCCTCGACCTCTCCCAAAGCGTCGCAATCTGCAGCGTGGACCACAACGCCCCGGCCACGATAGGTGATGCCGATGATACGTTCGCCGGGCAGTGGCTGGCAGCAGGGGGCCCGCTCGAAGCTCTGCCCCGGCTCAAGACCAATCACCGCACGACGCGGCGAAACCTCATCGCTGTTGTCAGCGGCCAGTTCCGGATAGACCGCCTGAACCACATCATGCGCGGTGAGTACCGCAGCCCCCAAACGGGCCAGCAATTCATCGACCGTGCTGACGCGAAGCGCACGGGCCGCCGTCTCCAACGCCTTGTCAGTGGCCTTGCGCCCGACATGTTCAAACGCGGATCGCGCCAACTCGTGGCCCAATTTCACGAACCGGGCGCGGTCAGCCTCGCGCAGGGCACGGCGGATCGCAGTACGCGCCTTGCCGGTGGTTGCAATATCCAGCCAGCTTACCTGCGGGGTCTGGCCCTCAGCAGTGATGATCTCAACCGACTGGCCATTGCGCAGGCGTGTCCAAAGCGGCACGCGGATCGAATCCACCTTGGCCCCGACACAGGCGTGGCCGATGCGGGTGTGAATGGCATAGGCGTAGTCGATCGGAGTAGCGCCCTTTGGGAGCTTGATCACATCGCCTTTGGGAGTGAAGCAGAACACCTGGTCGGAATACATCTCCAGTTTGACGGCTTCGAGGAATTCATCGTGATCCTCCTCCGCATCAAACTGCTCCGTCAGGGACGCAATCCATTTGGCCGGATCAACCGCAAAGGGGTTCTCAGAGCGCACGCCATCGCGGTAGGACCAATGGGCCGCCACACCGGTTTCTGCCACATCGTGCATCTGCCGGGTGCGGATCTGCACCTCTACCCGCTTGCCGTCGCGCCCGGAGACGGTTGCATGGATCGACCGATAGCCGTTGGACTTTGGCTGGCTGATGTAATCCTTGAACCGCCCAGGGACAGCACGCCAACGCTGATGTATGGCGCCCAGGGCCCGGTAACAGTCTTCCTCGCTCGTTGTGATAATGCGGAACCCGTAGATATCGGACAGTCGCGAAAAGCCCTGATCCTTTTCCTGCATCTTGCGCCAGATGGAATAGGGTTTCTTGGCGCGGCCAAAAACTTCGGCTTCGATCCCGGTCTTTTCCAGTTCGGCCCGCATGTCGCCGGTGATCCGATGGATCACATCGCCGGTTTCCCGCTGTAGCGTGACAAAGCGGCGGATAATTGACTGGCGACCTTCTGGATTGAGCACGCGAAAGGCCAGATCCTCCAGCTCCTCGCGCATCCATTGCATCCCCATGCGACCAGCCAGTGGCGCGTAGATATCCATGGTTTCACGGGCTTTCTGGGCCTGTTTCTCCGGGCGCATCGCTTTGATGGTGCGCATGTTGTGCAGACGGTCGGCAAGCTTCACGAGGATAACCCGCAGGTCCTTGGACATTGCCATGAACAGCTTGCGGAAATTTTCTGCCTGTTTGGTTTCGCGGCTGGACAGCTGGAGATTGGTCAGCTTGGTGACACCATCAACAAGCATCGCCACCTCTTTGCCAAAGCGGCTGGCGATTTCGTCGTAAGACGCCTTGGTATCTTCGATGGTGTCGTGCAGCAGCGCCGTGATGATCGTGGCGTCATCCAGCCGCTGCTCTGTCAGGATGGCAGCAACCGCCACGGGATGGGTGAAATAGGCCTCACCCGAATGGCGGAACTGCCCGTCGTGCATCTGTTCGCCGAACGCATAAGCATCAGCGATCCTGTCCGCATTGGTCCTGGGATTGTAGTTGCGGACCAGAGCAATCAGGTCTTCTGGTGAAATCATTTCCGGTCCGCAGCCTCAGCTCATTATGTCTTGCGACGTCTTAACCCTGCCCTTGCGCCTCCATCAGCGCACGCAGCAGTTTCTCTTCCGACATATCATCCGTGGCAGGCTTGTCGCTTTCCGCGCCCATCAGCAGGGCCATCGAGTCATCCTCCGGCTCATCAACCTCGATCTGGGTCTGGTTGCTTTCGATCAGACGCTCACGCAGGGAGTCGGCGCTCTGCGTTTCATCAGCGATCTCACGCAGGGACACGACGGGGTTCTTGTCGTTGTCACGCTCAACCGTGAGCGGCGCACCAGCGGCAATCTCACGAGCGCGATGCGCTGCGAGCATCACCAGCTCAAAGCGGTTGGGAACCTTGTCTACGCAGTCTTCAACCGTCACGCGGGCCATGGGCGACTCTCCAAATCAAAAATAAGTCCAGAAGGGTGACTTCTAAAACCAAAGCTTTCTCTTGACAAGCGCCGAATGGGGCGCATTGGCGGCTCAGACCGGCGAAATCTCGGTCAAATCGGACATTGGCAGCGCCGCACAGAGCTGACGCACGGTCTGACCCAGAATCGGATGGCGCCAATCAGGTGCAACATCGCGCAGCGGCACCAGCACAAAGCCACGATCCTGAAGCCTGGGATGCGGCAACAGCAGCTGGCCCGGCGCCTCTTTCATCTGCAGATCCAGTGGCAGATCCCTCCACCGTTGGAAGGTCGCCACATCCGGACAGACCAGATCGTCATAAGCGACCAGATCCAGATCCAGTGTCCGCATGCCCCAGCGCTGCACACGTCGGCGGGCAAAATCCGCCTCCACCTCATGCAACAGATCCAACAGTTCACGCGGGGGCAGGTTTGTGCCGATCGCAATCGCTGCGTTCACATAGTCAGGACCCGAGCCCGCCGGGAAGCAAGGCGTTTGATAGAAGCGCGAGATTGCCCTCAGGCTGATGTCTGATTCGGACAACTGCCCAACAGCCCCTATGAGGGTATGCTCAACCGACTGTTCGCCGATAGGCAGGTTCCCCCCCATGGCGATAAGCGCCTCTGACCGGAATTCGGTCATTTTTGCCCTCGTTTCTTAATCCCGATACACTTGCGGCAAATGTCAAATAACCTACATTAAGTCCACCCGTTTTAGCGTATTTCAGCATTCACTCACGGAACCTCACTGCTGGGACGGACCTACCGGAAGGACATATTTGATGTTTTACAAGGACGAACGGCTCGCGCTGTTCATCGATGGATCGAACCTATATGCGGCAGCAAAGGCGCTTGGGTTTGACATCGATTACAAGTTGCTCAGGCAGGAATTCATGCGCCGGGGCAAGTTGTTGCGCGCGTTTTACTACACAGCTCTGCTGGAAAATGATGAGTACTCTCCGATCCGGCCATTGGTTGACTGGTTGCATTACAACGGTTTCACCATGGTGACCAAACCAGCCAAGGAATATACCGACAGCATGGGTCGGCGTAAGGTGAAGGGGAATATGGATATCGAGCTGACGGTCGATGCCATGGAACTTGCTCCCCGCGTGGACCATATCGTGCTGTTCTCCGGTGATGGTGATTTCCGCCCGTTGATCGCCAGCCTGCAGCGGCAGGGTGTGCGCGTCTCCGTTGTCTCCACCATCCGCAGCCAGCCGCCAATGATCTCGGACGAGCTGCGCCGACAGGCCGATAATTTCATCGAGTTGGAAGAGTTGAAGGACGTGATCGGCCGCCCTCCCCGCGAACAAAGTGACCCGCGCTCCGTATCAGCCGCCACCGGCTGATACAGATCTGTGGCCTGCCGGAGGCCACCACGACCCAGACATGGCCCGCAGCAGTGATATTCATTGTTTGCGGGCTTTTGCTTGCGCTGTTTTTGGTTTCCTTGTCCCAGGGACCGCCGCTTAATCAATTGCCACGGGGCTGGACCTCGCCGACAGAAAGCCCTAGCTCTGAGCGATAAGGAGACCGCGATGACCAAGCCCCCCCTCACGCTATATCTCGCCGCGCCGCGCGGCTTTTGTGCCGGTGTCGACCGGGCGATCAAGATCGTCGAAATGGCGCTCGAGAAATGGGGGGCGCCTGTCTATGTGCGCCATGAGATCGTGCACAACAAATATGTGGTTGACGGGCTGCGCGACAAAGGGGCCGTCTTCGTTGAAGAGCTGGATGAATGCCCCGATGATCGGCCGGTCATCTTTTCAGCACATGGCGTCCCGAAGTCGATCCCGGCCGAGGCAGACCGGCGCCAGATGATCTATGTCGATGCCACATGCCCGCTGGTGTCGAAGGTTCATATCGAGGCGCAGCGTCATGCGGAAAACGGGCTCCAGATGATCATGATCGGTCACAAGGGACATCCTGAAACCATTGGCACCATGGGACAGCTGCCCGAGGGAGAAGTGCTGCTGGTGGAAACCCCGGATGATGCCACCACAGTGACGGTTCGCGATCCTGACAATCTCGCTTATGTCACCCAGACGACCCTGTCGGTCGATGACACCAAGGATATTGTTGCAGCACTTCAGGCTCGGTTTCCGAATATTGTCGGCCCTCACAAGGAAGACATCTGCTATGCTACCACCAACCGCCAGGAGGCCGTCAAGGAAGTCGCCCCGAAGGCAGATGCCCTATTGGTTGTCGGCGCTCCCAATTCATCGAACTCACGACGGTTGGTCGAAGTTGGCGCCAAGGCGGGATGCCAATATGCACAGCTGGTACAACGGGCCGAAAACATTGATTGGCGCGCGCTTGAGGGAATTTCCTCGGTCGCGATCACCGCTGGTGCCTCTGCGCCCGAGCTCTTGGTGAACGAAGTCATTGATGCCTTCCGCGAGCGGTTCGAGGTAAAAGTCGAGCTGGTGGAAACCGCGATTGAACGGGTTGAGTTCAAAGTTCCCCGGGTTCTGCGGGAAACAGCCTGAGGTGGCTTGTCCCCTGCAAACGATAATGACGTAGCCGCTTTGCCGGTCTGCGGATTTCTTTGTCTTGCAACTGACCGGCAGCCGATTACCCTTGGCCTGAACCACCTTGTCTATCATAAGGAGCTGGTCAATTGATTTCACTGCAATTTCTGGTCACCGCATTTGTCGTCGTCCTCGCGCCAGGGACCGGTGTGCTCTACACGCTGGCGCTTGGTCTTGGTCAGGGGCGGCGTGCAGCGATTTGGGCAGCGGTCGGCTGCACCTTTGGCATCGTGCCCCATCTTGTGGCTGCGACACTGGGGCTGGCTGCGGTTCTGCACACCTCGGCGGTGCTGTTTCAGGCGGTGAAGATTGCGGGCGTTCTGTATCTTCTGTATCTGGCCTGGCAAATGCTTAAAACTGACGGCGCGCTGTCATTGTCCGGCGCGCCTGCTGCTCCGGATCATGGTCTAAGGATCGCCAAGCGCGGCGCCCTGATCAACATCCTGAACCCAAAACTTTCGGTGTTTTTTCTGGCGCTTCTCCCGCCGTTCCTGTCAGGCGCGGCCGCAACAGCGACACAGGAGATGGTCGTGCTCGGCTTGATTTTCATGGCCATGACTTTTGGTGTCTTTCTGCTCTACGGGCTCTTTGCAGCGCAGGCGCGAAGCTTGATCCTGGGGTCGGACACCGTGGTCAAATGGCTGAACCGCAGCTTTGCTGCGCTGTTTGCCGCGCTGGCGGCCCGATTGGCGATGGAACGGGCATGAGCAGGATACCACCGGCACCGCTGGTCTTGGGGCTAGCCGGGCTGATCCCATTCGTCTGGGGAGCACTCACCACGCAGATCCCGGCGTTGCAGGTCTGGGGTGCCAGCCATCTTGGGGCGCGGTTTGTCGGCCCATATGTGCAGCTGTTCTATGGCTCTGTGATCCTCAGCTTCATGTCCGGCGTGCTCTGGGGATTTGCGACCAAGACATCGGGTATGCAGGCGGCAACTGGTTATGCCCTGTCGGTGCTACCAGCGCTTTGGGCATTTTTCATGACCGGCGGTGGACCGACCAGCGCGGGCATAAACCTGATCTACGGCTTTGCCGGCCTGTTGCTGCTGGATTATGCCTTTTACGTCTGGCGTCTGACCCCATCATGGTGGATGCAGCTGCGCCTTCTGCTGACCGGCATCGTGGTCGCCAGCCTCGCCGTCGGTGTCTACCTGTGAGCGGGCCTGACCGCGAGACACTGGAGATCTACAACAACAAGGCTGCGGATTATGCTGACCGGAACCAGACACACCTGCGAGAAGACCCACGCCTGCACGAGTTCATCGCTGCCTGCCCGCCGAACGCACGGGTGCTGGATCTGGGCTGCGGTCCCGGCACCTCCAGCGCGGTTATGGCCGCAGCCGGGTTGCGCCCTGTGGCGATGGATGCTTCCGTGGAAATGATCGCACTGGCGGAACATATGCCGGGTGTTGAGACGTGTCTCGCTAGTTTTGATGAGCTGTCGGGGTGCGACATCTATGATGGCATCTGGGCCAATTTCAGTCTGCTACATGCGCCGCGTGCCGATTTTCCGCGTCACCTGAGGGCCATCCGGCTGGCGCTGCGGTCAGGTCGGCCCTTTTACATCGCGCTAAAGCTCGGTAAGGGCGAGGCCCGCGATGCCCTTGGGCGATATTATACCTACTACGAGGAAGACGAATTGATCGATCTATTGCGCACTGCTGGGTTCACCCCGGACAACCGCACCACCGGCGAAAACGCAGGGCTGGACGGCGCCATGGCGCGCTGGATTTCGGTGGCCTGTCATGGCTGATCTCTTCGCCTACACGGATGGCGCCTGCTCCGGCAATCCTGGCCCGGGTGGCTGGGGGGTTTTGCTGCGCGCAATGGACGGCGACACTGTTGTCAAGGAAAAGGAACTGCAGGGCGGCGAAGCCGAGACCACCAACAACCGGATGGAACTGCTGGCAGCGATCAATGCCCTGGAAAGCCTGGCGCGCCCCTCTACCCTCACCGTGGTGACCGATTCAGCCTACGTCAAAAACGGTGTCACCGGCTGGATCCACGGCTGGAAACGAAATGGCTGGAAGACCGCGTCAAAGAAACCCGTGAAAAACGTTGAGCTGTGGCAACGTCTGGACGAGGCGCAGCGCCGTCACACGGTCACGTGGGAATGGGTCAAAGGCCACGCAGGCCATCCCGAGAACGAACGCGCCGATGAACTTGCGCGTGCAGGCATGGCCCCGTTCAAGACTGGCAAAGCAAAGGCATGACCATCCTTACCCTTCTGGACTATGCGTCCGTTCTGGTCTTTGCGGCCTCCGGCGCCCTGGTGGCCAGCCGGGCACAGCTCGACATTGTCGGCTTTGCTTTCGTGGCCTGCCTGACCGCCGTCGGCGGAGGGACGGTGCGGGATCTTTTGCTGGATCGCAACCCAGTGTTCTGGATCGGCGATTCTACGATAATCCTGTTGGCGGCGGTGACTGCGGTGATTGTCTTCTTCACCGCCCATTTGGTGGAAAGTCGGCTGCGCTGGATTGTCTGGCTCGACAGTTTTGCACTGGCAATCGCAGTTTCGGCGGGCACCGGCGCTGCCTTGCTAACCGGCCAGACGCCGGTGATCGTTGTGCTGATGGGCATGGCAACAGGCACCCTGGGCGGGTTGATGCGTGATGTGGTCTGCAATGAAGTGCCGCTGGTGCTGAAACAGGGCGAGCTCTATATCTCATGCGCCATGGCAGGCGCGATTACGGCGGTGGTCAGCATGGCATTTGGCCTGCCGACCCGCTGGGCGCTTGTGGCCTGCGCGGTGGTCTGCTGGGTTTTGCGGGCGGGCTCAATCGCGTTTGGCTGGCATCTGCCAGTTTATCGTTCACGCCCGCCGCGCAGCTGAGCAACAGTCGGCAGGCAGGTTCAGCGGCGCCAGTGAAACGGCACGATGATCAACGCGCCGACGGATGCGGCAATGGCGTTCCAACCCGGTGCGCGAAAGCCGACGCCAAACATGATCACCACAAAATGGAACAGGAACGCGCCGCCAACGCAGATGATGATCGACGAGAGATACCCATTGTGGGTAAAATCGGTGCGCTCCGCCAGGTAGCCGACGATCCCGGCAATAACGACGCTGCCGAACAGGGCCAGAAACATATCCGCCTCCCTTTAAAGCTGTGTGCCGCGGGCTACGGGAAAGCCACGCAGGAAAATCTCGCGTTCCTGTGCTCCCTTGCCTGCCCGCTGCAATCGCAACAGCTCAACCGCGCCCTCACCACAGGCAACCCGCAGCGCATCGTCCAGAACGATTCCCGCCGCGCCGGCCCCGTCGACAACGCGGGATGCCAACAGCTTTACGCGCTGACCCTCAATCTCGCACCAGGCACCGGGAAACGGAGACAACCCGCGGATCGTCCGATCAACCTCCACCGCGGAGCGTTGCCAGTCGATGCGGGCTTCGGCCTTGTCGATCTTATGGGCATAGGTCACGCCCGCGTCCGGCTGCACCTCAGGTGTCAGGTCAGACAGCCCGTCCAGGGCACGGACGATCAGGTCTGCCCCCATTTCCGACAGCCGATCATGGAGCTGGGCGGTGGTTTCCTCCGGGCCAATCTCGGTCGCTTCGCGCAGCAGGACCGGGCCGGTGTCAAGCCCCGCCTCCATCTGCATGATGCAGACGCCAGTTTGACTGTCGCCCGCCATGATGGCTCGGTGAATGGGTGCCGCTCCGCGCCAACGCGGCAGCAGGCTCGCGTGGATATTGAGGCAGCCGTGTCTGGGCGCATCCAGCACCGCCTGTGGCAGGATCAAACCATAGGCCACGACCACCGCGACATCCGCCCGTAGATCCGCGAATTCGGCCTGCTGCTCGGCCCCTTTGAGGCTGACCGGGTGACGGACATCAAGACCCAGTTCAATCGCGCGGGCATGAACCGGCGTTGGTCGATCCTTCTTGCCGCGCCCGGCCGGACGGGGCGGTTGGCAGTAGACCGCAGCAATCTCATGACCCGCGTCAACCAGCGCATCCAGTACCGGAACCGAAAACTCCGGCGTCCCCATGAAAACAATACGCATCCGCTGCCCCTTACTCTCAATCCATTCGCCTGAAACAGGCCCCGAACCGCGGGTTTGTCCCCGCACGTGTCTCAGCCATTCAGCTTCTTCGCCTTGCGGATCAGCATATCGCGTTTCACCTTCGACAGCCGGTCAAAATACATACGGCCATTCAGGTGATCGATCTGATGTTGCACGCTGGTGGCCTCGATCCCGACGAAATCCCGTTCGACCACCGCGCCGGTTTCATCCATATATCGCACGGTCACCGCGCGCGGTCGTTTGATTTTGGCCGAGACGCCGGGGAGGTTGGGACTGGCCTCCTCATGTTCCCGCAGCGCGACCGAAGCATGCAGGATTTCGGGATTCGCCAGCCGGACAGCGCGCCCTCGTTCGCTGGAGCCGTCGACAACTGCCAGTCGCTGCAGGACGCCGATCTGGTTTGCGGCCAAGCCAACACCGGGCATTGCCTCCATCGTGTCGATCATATCCTGCCAGAGGGTCAGCGTATCCTCGGTGATTTCACTCACGTCCTCGGCGCGGCTGCGCAAATGCTTGTCGGGCCAGGGCAGGCAGGGGCGCACGGTCATCGGGGTGTCTCCAGATTAGTTTCATAGGTGGCAAGGGCCGCATCGCGCGCCTCTGGGTCCACCCGGTCAAAAGTGACACGACCATCAAGATGATCGTATTCATGCTGCACGCAAGCCGCAGCAAACCCGTGAAACCGGCGCTGATGGCGCACGCCCTCCATGTCGGTCCAACCGAGATCTACCCAGGCTGGGCGCGTCACATCGAGACTGAGGCCCCTGATCGACAGGCACCCCTCGGTGCGTGTCGCCATCTCATCGGAAAGGGCGATGATCTCTGGGTTCAGGCAGACCAGCGGGTCGCGCGTGCCTTCCTTCCAGGTCGTATCCATAACAAATACCCGTGCCAGAACACCGACCTGGGGCGCGGCCAGTCCACGACCCGGCGCGGCATACATGGTATCGAGCATATCGCGCACCAGATCCGCAACCTCTGATGGGTCAGTCACCGGCGGAGCTGGGGTGCTCAGCACCGGGTCGGGCCAAGCCCTGATCTGGAGAACCGTCATCTTGTCCACCTTTCCGGGTCAAAGCAGCCGACGTACGCCATCTCGTCCACAGACGGAGCCACCCGCCCAACGTCAGCTACCGCGTCCGCGCTCGCGCTTCAGTTTCTGCATTTTCCGTGTGATCATCTGCCGTTTCAGCGGTTTCAGGTAATCAATGAACAGCTTACCGTTCAAATGGTCGATCTCATGCTGGACGCAGGTCGCCCAAAGACCATCAAAGGTTTCCCGCTGGGGATTGCCGTTGCGATCGATCCATTCGACGTCAACCACCTTGGGGCGTGTCACCTCGGCGTATTGATCGGGAATGGACAGGCAGCCTTCCTCATAGACATTGATGTCATCCGATGCTGCAACCACTTCTGGGTTGAACATGACCAGAGGGCGGGCCGGGCCATCCTCTTCCTTGACACAATCCAGCACGATAAGGCGGTCCAGCACGCCGATCTGCGGCGCTGCAAGGCCGATACCCGGCGCAGCATACATGGTTTCCAGCATGTCGTCGGCCAGCGTGCGCAATGCGTCCGAAAGGTCGGGAACAGCTGCACATACCTTCTTGAGGCGGGGATCAGGATGGATCAGGATCGGTCGTTTCATGCCGCTGATTTAGGCCATTGACGCCCGCCCTGCAACGGCCCCCTTGCGTGTCGCTGGATTGCCGTTAGCTTCGCCCCTGAACAACGGGAGTTCAGACATGGATTTTGACAAGATCATTGACCGCCGGAATACACATTGCATCAAATGGGACATGATGGAGGATCTCTATGGCGTGCCACGAGACAAAGGTCTGTCGATGTGGGTGGCCGATATGGATTTCGCAGTGCCATCGGTCGTGACCGACAAGATGCGGGAAATGGCCGACCATGGTGTCTATGGCTATGTGAATTGCGACAGCCCCTACCGGTCCGCAATCTGCTGGTGGATGCAGAACCGTCACGGTTGGTCGGTCGACCCCGACGCGATTTTCACGACAACCGGTCTAGTGAACGGCGTCGGTATGTGTCTGGATACCTATACGCAAACGGGTGACGGCATTGTGCTGTTCACGCCAGTCTATCACGCCTTCGCCAAGGTTATTCGCAACGCCGGACGTGAGGTGGTCGAATGCGAACTTGCCGTCAACGATGGGCGCTACGAAATGGATTTTGCGGCCTATGATGCGCAGATGACCGGTTCGGAAAAGATGGTCATCCTCTGCTCTCCCCATAACCCGGTCGGCCGTGTCTGGACCCAGGATGAACTGCGCGGCGTTGCCGATTTTGCCAAGCGGCACGATCTGATCCTGCTCTCCGATGAGATTCATCACGATCTGGTATTCGACGGTGCAACTCATATCCCGATGCAAAACGCGGCACCGGATATCACCGATCGCCTGTTGATGCTGACCGCGCCGTCCAAGACGTTCAACTTTGCCGGTATGCACACCGGCCAGGTCATCATTCCCGATCCCGATCTGCGCGCAAAATTCTCCCGCCGGATGCTGGCGCTGGCGTTGTCGCCGAACTCTCCCGGCCAATGGGCAACGGCTGCCGCCTACTCTCCGGAAGGCGCCGCCTGGGTGGATGAACTGGTGCCCTATCTGGACCGCAACCGGCAGATCTTCGATGCCGCCGTGAACGAGATCCCCGGTCTACATTCAACCCGGCTGGAAGCGACCTATCTGGCCTGGGTCGATTTCTCCGGCACTGGCATGAGCCGCGAGGAGTTCACCGCACGGGTTGAAAACGACGCGAAGATTGCTGCCAACCACGGGCCAAGTTTTGGAACTGGTGGCGGCAGCTTCCTGCGGTTCAACCTAGGCACCCAGCGCGCACGGGTCGAAGAGGCCTGCGAGCGTCTGCGCAGGGCATTCGCCGACCTTCAATAATGCCGGGTGGAAAATCGGTCTCGCTCAGATACGCGAGACCGAGGAGAAAAAAACTGGGGCTCTATTTAAGGCCCCCGTTTTCCAATCAAATATCAATATACCCAAGCAAATTCGCCCGGCTCAGAGCCGCAGGTCATCCTGTGCAATCAGCCCCACCGGCGCGTCCGGAGCACGGTAGAAATCCAATGGTGCCTTGTCCGAGGCCGGTGTTGCGCGTTTGAACTCATACCGCATTTCGCCGCCCTCCTCATCAGAGGCAACGATCAGGCATTGGGACAGATGCCGACTGCCGTCAAACAGATCAACCAGGCCCCGCAGCTGCGGTGCATCTGCTGCCTCGATCGAAAAGCCGTCTTTCCACATGCGCAAGACCGGAAACATGTGATCGTCTACAGACACGCGCAGGCGGCTCTTGCGTTTCATTCCATCCAGCCGCGCGGCATCCAGCGCGTCCAGCACAGACTTCGGAACAAATGTCGTCATCGCAGTGACCTTTCGATCTGGCAAACGCTGGCGTCATCGCATGGCGATAATTGTTCCAGCGCGAGCGGGCGTTTTGCCCGGTTCACCACAAGTGTGAACTTGGAAAGGATAAAATCAAGTGAACTTTTTGAGTCATTTCCACATCTTGCGCGCAGCACCACTTTTGATCTGCGCGTTGCAGGCTGGATACGCCCCTTGTCGCAGCTGTGCACTGGCGCAGGGATGATGCGCGTAAACTGCGATGGGCGCGCGCCCCCGCTCAACCTAGGTTACCTCTCGACATATGTATTCACAGCATACAGGAGACGGTGATGGGCCTCTTGATTGATGGCGTCTGGCACGACCAATGGTACGACACAGCATCAACCGGTGGCGCGTTCAAACGCTCGCAGGCCCAATTTCGAAACTGGATCACCAAAGATGGTCTGGCCGGGCCAACCGGCAAAGGAGGCTTTGCCGCGGAGAGCGGGCGTTATCATCTCTATGTCTCGCTGGCCTGTCCATGGGCGCATCGTGCGCTCATCTTCCGCCAGCTCAAAGGGCTGGCAGATCATATCAGCGTTTCGGTCGTACACCCGGATATGCTGAACTCAGGGTGGAGTTTTGCCAAGGACGACCATGGCGCGACGGGTGACACGCTGTTCGGGAATGATCATCTCCACCAGATATACACCCGCGCCGACCCACAGTATTCCGGTCGGGTCACCGTGCCAATCCTCTGGGACAAAACGCAAAATACCATCGTTTCCAATGAAAGCGCCGACATCATCCGCATGTTCAACAGCGCCTTCGACGGCATCAGCCACAATGATGATGACTACTGGCCCGAAGAACTGCGCGAACCGATCGAAGCCGTGAACAATCGGGTCTATTCCACCCTGAACAATGGGGTTTACAAATGCGGGTTTGCCACCACGCAGGAGGCCTATGACGCCGCTGTTGAGCCGCTGTTCGAGACCCTCGACTGGCTGGAAGACATCCTGTCCGAACATCGTTTCCTGCTTGGCGACGTGTTGACCGAGGCAGACTGGCGGCTGTTCACCACCCTTGTCCGTTTTGATCCGGTCTATCACCTGCATTTCAAATGCAATCGGCGACGGCTGATCGATTATCCGAATCTCTGGGCCTATACTCGCGCGCTGTATCAATGGCCGGGCGTGGCTGGCACCGTCGGAATGGATCACATTGTGCGCCACTATCATTACAGCCATGAGACCATCAACCCGCATCGGATCATCCCGATCAACCCGCAGATCGACTGGATGGCGCATCACGGCCGCGGCTGACCTGCCAGCCTGCCACTGTCGCATGGTTGCTGCCGTGCCTGCCTGCAACCGCGCATTCGTGGTACGCCGAATGCGCGGGCTACAATCCTCACGTGGTTCCCGGATTGTCGCCCATGGATGTTCCTTGCCGCTGTGATCGGCGATCACAACCGTCGATGCGGGAATCGGCAGTTGCTCCCGGACAGCCGGTTTCCGGCAAACGAGATATTACGTCCCTATTGTCGGGTATTCGCCAAGCACACCCATAGCCAGATTTTCCGCGCCGCAATCTCCCCGAGATTAGCGAATTGTTGATTGCATGGGGCTATGGTTGCTTTCTCGTCATTGCTGCTCCATACGGCGGTATTGGGTCAGCGGTTTTCTTGGCCCTCGGTTCTGGTTCATTTGTTAAGGCCCAAGATGACAGGCATGCTGGATCTGACAGAGGTCCCTCAGCGGGACCACGGCGGCAACCTTAGTGCCGCTATTTCGGAATATGGTGGTGTAGCCAGAGATTGGGTCGATATTTCGACCGGGATCAACCCCGTGCCATATCCGGTCACTGGCCTGACATCCGCGGATTGGGGTGCCCTGCCCGACCAGGCGGCACAGGCCGATCTGGTTGCCGCAGCGCGCGCCTTCTGGAAGGTGCCGAAAGATGCAAAAATCCTCGCTGCCCCGGGCGCCTCGGCGCTGATTGCCGCCATTCCGGCCTTGGCTGACCCACGGTGGGTCCAGATCACGCCACCGACCTATAACGAACATGCCGCTGCCTTTACCACTCACGGGTGGCAGACCGTCGCCGGGGGCCCGGCAGAGGCGCGGGTTCTGGTCCATCCAAACAATCCCGACGGACGCCGGTGGAGTGCTGAGGATGCACAGGCCCCGCTGGTCGTGATTGATGAGAGTTTTTGCGATGTCTGCCCTGAGGACAGCCTTATTCATCTTGCAGATCGCCCGGGCGTTATCATCCTCAAGAGTTTCGGCAAATTCTGGGGCCTCGCGGGCCTGCGGCTTGGTTTTGCTATCGGCGACCCCTGCCTGATCGACGGTCTGGCAGCTTGGCAAGGCCCCTGGGCGGTCTCCGGTCCGGCCTTGCGCATCGGCGCGCAGGCCTTGCGGGACGAGGACTGGGCCACCACCACACGGCTGAGGCTGCGGCAGGATGCCGAGCGCCTGGATCAGATGCTCATCGCCAAGGGCGCCCAGATTGTCGGTGGCACCGATTTGTTCCGCCTATATGATGTGGACGACGCTGCGGCCTGGCAGACCCAGCTTGCACGCGCACATATCTGGACGCGTATTTTCCCCTATTCAAAAAACTATCTGCGTCTCGGCCTGCCCACAGGGGATGGCTGGGCGAGGCTTGAGGCGGCTCTGTGACAACTGCGGAACTGCTGATACCGGCCTTGCTGCTGGATGCTGTTTTTGGCGAACCACGCTGGCTCTGGACGCGGCTGCCGCACCCTGCGGTTTTGATGGGGCGTGCGGTTGAGCTTACCGACCGGTCGCTCAACACCGGCAAACAACGCAAGGCCAAAGGTGTTCTGGCCATCGTCCTTCTGGTTCTTGGGGCAGGCTGGCTTGGCTGGGTTCTGTCGCTGTTTGGGCCGGTCATGCAGTTTCTGGTAGCTGCGGTTCTGCTGGCACAACGATCGCTTTGCGAACACGTCGAAGCTGTTGCCCACGGCCTGCGCCACGATCTCGCAGAGGGTCGTACGGCGGTTTCTATGATCGTCAGCCGCGATACCACCGGCATGACAACCCCGCAGATCGCGCGGTCAGCCATCGAAAGCGGTGCCGAAAATTTCTCCGACGGGGTGATCGCCCCCGCATTCTGGTTTCTTGTCGGTGGCCTGCCCGGGCTGATGATCTACAAGATCACCAATACAGCCGATAGCATGGTTGGCTATAAAACACCGCGCCACAGAAATTTTGGTTGGGCAGCTGCACGGCTGGATGACGCGCTGAACCTGATCCCGGCGCGGCTGTCAGCGTTGATGATCGCAGCCGTTAGTCGCGTGCTGCCAAGCTGGCCCGAAATTGCACAGGACGCAGGCCGCCATCGCTCCCCGAATGCAGGCTGGCCCGAGGCTGCGATGGCACGCGCGCTTCAGGTCGCGCTGGCCGGGCCCCGCTCCTACGATGGAAAAATGCAGGATTTTCCTTGGGTCAATGCTGTCGGCTCGAAAAGCGCCAGTGCCCATAGTATCACCCGTTGCGTTCGCCTGCTTTGGATGTCTTGGGCGCTGGGGCTTGCGCTAACGGTTGCCATTGCCGCGCTATTGTAGCTAACAAGGGGCAGCACTCTCAAAAAGGACACGCCAACCGTGTTGCGCCCCAGCCTTCTCGCCCTCGTCTCATTCCTGCTCCCTCTTCAGGCCCAAGCACAATGTGGCGGCGGATTTCGCAATTTCGTCCAGTTGATGAAAGAAGAAGCGCTGACCGGCGGATATGATAGCGCTACGGTGAACCGGTTCTTCGAAGGTGTTCGGCAGGATCAGTCGGTCCTGAAAGCGGACCGCGCGCAGGGTGTATTCCAAAAACCGTTCATCGAATTTTCGCGGCGCCTGATTTCCAAAAACCGGCTGGACCGGGGTCTGGCGATGGCGCGCAAATATGATACGACCTTCCGCCGGATCGAGACGACCTATGGCATAGATCGCAGCGTGCTGCTTGCGTTCTGGGCCTTCGAAACCGACTACGGCGCCGTTCAAGGGGATTTCAACACGCTGAACGCCCTTGTCACCCTATCCCATGACTGCCGCCGACCTGAGCTGTTCCGCCCGCAGGTGTTTGCGGCGCTGGAACTGTTTCGTCAGGGCAACTTTGATCCACGCCGCACCACCGGCGCCTGGGCGGGCGAAATCGGAATGGTGCAGATGCTGCCCGGCGATATCCTCGAAAACGGGGTCGATGCGGATGGTGACGGCCTCGTCAGCCTCAAGACCTCCGCTCCCGATGCGCTGATGTCCGGGGCGAAGATGTTGTCGCATTTGGGCTGGCGGCCCGGCGAACCCTGGTTGCAGCAGGTGACAATCCCCGAAGATCTGGACCTCCGCCTGAGTGGTGTTCATCACAAGCAGACAGTCGGCGATTGGCGGGCTTTGGGCGTGCGGTCCCGGTCCGGTCGGCTGGCAGCCACCGGCACCAAGGCTGCACTCATTCTGCCACAGGGTCACAAAGGGCCTGCCTTTTTGGCCTATCCGAACTTCGACGTCTATTTCGAGTGGAACCAGAGCTTTACCTATGTGCTGACGGCGGCATATTTCGCCACCCGCCTGTCAGGAGCCGCCCCCTATGATGCGGGCGCACCTGATACAGGTCTTGTGGCCAAGCAGATGGAACAGCTTCAGCGCAAACTCATCGCG
Source organism: Phaeobacter sp. JH20_02 (assembly GCF_048056915.1). Classification (NCBI taxonomy): domain Bacteria; kingdom Pseudomonadati; phylum Pseudomonadota; class Alphaproteobacteria; order Rhodobacterales; family Roseobacteraceae; genus Phaeobacter; species Phaeobacter sp. JH20_02. Next base: position 44,373 of record NZ_JAYMVP010000017.1, read on the forward strand.
CGGGGCCATGACGTCGGCGATGTGGATGGCATCCTTGGCGCCAAGACACGGATCGCGGTGCAAAAAGAGCAGGAGCGCCTGGGCTTACCAGCCGACGCCTGGCCGACCGAAACGCTGCTGTCGCGTCTCTGATCAGCTGGTGCAGCACCCCTGATATTCACCGGGTCGAGCGCACCGGGAACCTCTGACCGTCGGAGGTGATTACCACCGTGCGGTCACGGTTTGTCACATATTGATCGCAGCGTGAGGCGCCGTTGACAAAGGTTACGCATATGAGGCCGTCCGGCTTGACGCTGTAGCTGCCCCAGGCCGTACCTCCGCCATTCTTCGCAGAATATGTGTAGGCGTAGGCCCCATCCGAGCCGAACAGCGCCTCGCCATCATCGTAAAAGACAAAGGAACGTCCGGGCAGTGCCGCCAAGGCCTCGGCATCAAAAGGTCGGTCTCCGCTGCGCATCGCACCGTCTTGGGCCGACACGGTACCGAAGCCGGCAACTGCAGCAAGGAAAACATAAAAGGCCAGCAACATGGGGTATCTCATGCAGCCAGCCTAGCGGTATTTCAGAGTCTGATCTGTCACGTTTCGGTGACGAAACCTTATGGGTCACCAATCAATGAATTCTTCGAATTCCTGTATGATCCTGGACCAGTAGCTCAAGAGCTCGGCGAAATCGTCCGGGTTCATCCCGCTTTTGCCAAGATAGACGTCCAGCTCAACCCGAGCGGATCCCTCGTCCGAGATATAAGCACGGCCAAAGCGGTTCTCCGTGTTCCATTCGTTGATCTTCGCCACGCGCACGCCGCCATCCGTCTGGTAGCCCGAAAAGAACTGTATCGCATCGCAGTTCCTATTGTTCTCGCAGCCATAGAAATAGATTGAGAAGTCATTGCCGTAATAGTCGACCTTTAGCTTGGGGTCGCCCACATCGTCAGTTGTGACCTCAAAATCGACCCCTTCAGTCTCAAAAAAATTTGCAAGCGTGGTTGCATCCTTTGCAAGGATATTTTCAGCGTGCCCCAGACCAGGAATGGCGACCAGGGCTGCGGCTGTCAGTAGAGAAAGAAATTTCATTGCAAATCCTGTCATTGTCGCGGCGACGATAGAACCAGAGGCCTTGTTGAACAAGGGTTCAGGCGACCAGAGATTCGGCCTTCTTGAGATCGACAGACACCAGCTGGCTCACGCCTTTCTCCTGCATGGTCACGCCAAACAACCGATCCATCCGCGCCATGGTCACCGCGTGGTGCGTGATGATCAGAAAACGGGTGTCGGTCTGTCGGCACATCTCATCCAGAAGATCACAGAAACGGGTGACATTGGCATCATCCAGAGGTGCGTCGACTTCGTCCAACACACAGATCGGTGCCGGGTTCGACAGAAACACCGCAAAAATCAAGGCCATAGCGGTCAGAGTCTGTTCTCCGCCGGACAACAGTGAGAGCGTTGACAGCTTCTTACCCGGTGGCTGGCACATGATCTCAAGCCCGGCGTCCAGCGGGTCGTCACTTTCGACCATAACCAGATTGGCCTCGCCGCCGCCGAACAGATGGGTGAACAGCATGGTAAAGCTGGCGTTCACCTCCTCAAAGGCGGTCAGAAGCCGTTCACGTCCCTCACGATTGAGGCTGGCGATCCCTGCGCGCAACGTCTTCACCGCCTCTTCCAGATCGGCTTTCTCGGTGACCAGCTGGTCATGCTCTTCCTGCACCACACGGGCGTCTTCTTCGGCGCGCAGATTGACGGCTCCCAGCGCATCGCGCTGGCGCTTGTGACGGTTGACCTCCGCTTCCAGCTCCTCTGCATTGGGCATATCTTCAGGCGTGGCATCAAGGCGGGCCAACAGGTCGTCCGGCACGGTCTGCTGTTCCTCACGGATCCGCGCCTCCGCATGTCCCACCGCCTCACGGGCGGCATCGCAACGCGCTTCGGAGCGGGCTCGTGCTTCACGTGCCTCTGACGCAAGGCGCGCGCACTCGCGCTCGGCCTGCACGGCATCGCGCAACACGGTTTCAGCGCCGATCAGCGCGTCCGACGCGGCAGCCTTGCGCGCCTCTGCCTCTTCAATCGCGGCATTCAGTTCGTCATGTCTCTCCGCAATTTCAGCTGGAACCGCATGGGCCTCTTCCAGCTCGTCTTCTGTTGCCGCGCGACGCTCGGTCAGCTCGGCAATGCGCCTCTCGGCGCTGTCCAGACGATGACGCCAGCCGGAGAGCTCTTTGGTCACCTGCTGTCCGCGTGCGGTCCGAGCCTCGCCTTCGCGACGCAATTCATCCTGCGTTGACCGATGCGTCAGCATGGTGATCCGCGCGGCTTCGACCGCTTGCTTCACATCCTCGACCTTGGCGCGCGCTTCGGAGAGGTCTTCAAGGCCCTCCACCGCAGTCTCAGCCTCAGCCAGCTGCGCCTTTGCCGCCGCTGCATCCTCGTCATGGCGGGTCACTGCAATGCTGAGAGTTTCGAGTTTGCCTTCGGAGAGGTTGCGGTGGCTTTCGGCCCTGCTCAGCGCACGCGCAGCATCGGCGACGCGCTGATCCGCGACCCGGCGCGCCTGACGGGCGGCCTGATCAGCGGCGGTCACCTCCTCAAGCTTTCGCATCAGGACCTCATGTGCCGCCCTGGCGCCATCGGCACGCGCTCCTACATGCTCCATGTCCTGTTTCAGCGTCTCGAGACGGTTCATCTGCTCCAAACGCAGCGCTGCAGCACTGGGTGCATCCTCCGCCCAGGCGCGGAACCCGTCCCAGCGCCAGAGATCCCCCTCCAATGTCACAAGACGCTGCCCCGGCAACAAGCGCGAATGCAGGTCTCTTGCGGCATCACTGTCGACCAGACCAACCTGCGAAATCCGGCGCTGCAGCGCTGCCGGGCAGCTGACATGCAGAGACAGCGGCACAGCGCCCGCAGGCAGAGCCGCATCGCCGTCATAAGGCGGCAGGGTAACCCATCCACTTGGCCCGTCGATCTCAGCAAGAGGCGCACGCAGATCATCTGCCAGCGCCGCCCCGAGTGCCTTTTCATAACCGGCGGCGACACGCATTTCATCCAGAACATGCCCGCCCTCGGCAGTGTCACGTTCCACCAGCTTCGCAAGGGCCGTCACCTCAGCACGCAGCGCACCCAGCTCTCCTTCAGCTTCGGAGCGGCGAGCACGGGCCTCTGCTTCTCGCGACTGGGTGTCATTGCGGGCTTCATCCGCCGCCGCGAGGGTTTCATCTGCCAGTTCAGCAGCTGCGCGCGCCTCTTCTTCAGCGTCGACTGCCGCTTCAAATGCGGCCTCGGCTTCGGCCAGTGTTTCGCGGGCGACCGCCATCGCCTCGCGGGAACTGCCGCCTTCCTCTTCCGCACGACTCAGTGCGCGACGGCAATCCTCAACCTGGCGCTGCGCGGACTGGTGGCGCGCGGCTAGCCGTGCCACATCTTCGGTCAAACTCGTCAGATGCTCTTCGCGCGCCTGAAGAACAGATCCGGCCTCGCGGGATCGCTCAACGGCTTCGGCCATGCGGTCATCATGGCCAATGGCCGCCCGCGCCAATTCGCGCTGTTCCCAGTCCAGCCGCTCGATTGTCTCGCCGGCATCCCGGTTCAGCCCGCTTTCACGTTCGATATCAAGGCCCAACTGCGCCACACGGTTGGTCAGCGTCTCGATTGTCTGGCGTGCCTGTGCCTCCTGATCGCTCAGCGCATCGCGCTGCACGAACAGACGTTGCAGGACCGCCGCTGCGATCGCTTCTTCCTCGCGCAGAGGCGGCAATGCGCCCTCTGCTTCTAGTCGCTTCCCATCTGCGACACGGGCCAGCGCCTCGGCCTTGGCGGCCTGCGTCTCACGCGCGCGTAGGACATCTTCTGCCTCAAGCCGCGCGTCATCGGCCTCGCGCCAGCGGCGATACAGCAACATCCCCTCCGCCCGGCGCAGCTGCTCACCGATATCACGATAGCGCTGCGCCTGTCGGGCCTGACGGGCCAGTTGCGAAAGCTGAGCAGCCAGTTGCTCGATCACGTCATCCACGCGCAGCAGGTTCTGTTCGGTGTTCTTGAGCTTCAGTTCAGCCTCATGCCGCCTCTGGTAGAGTCCCGAAATACCTGCAGCCTCCTCCAGAATACGCCGCCGGGCTTTCGGTTTGGCATTGATCAGTTCGGCAATCTGTCCCTGTCGAACCAACGCTGGCGAATGTGCGCCGGTCGAGGCATCAGCAAACAGCATCTGCACGTCGCGGGCGCGCACATCCTTGCCATTGGTCTTGTAGGCACTGCCAACATCACGGGTGATGCGGCGCAGAATTTCCAGATTGTCACTTTCGTTGAACCCGGACGGCGCAAGCCGCTCGCTATTGTCGATTTGCAGGCTGACCTCAGCAAAGTTACGCGCAGGCCGGGAACTTGTCCCCGCAAAGATCACGTCCTCCATGCCACCGCCGCGCATGGCCTTCGGGCGGTTTTCGCCCATCACCCAACGCAGCGCCTCGAGCAGGTTCGATTTGCCGCAGCCATTTGGTCCGACAACCCCAGTCAGGCCATCCGCGATCAGCAGATCCGTTGGGTCCACAAAGCTCTTGAAGCCATTCAGTCTGAGTTTCGAGAAGCGCAAGCCGATATCCTGTGATTCATTGGGGTCCAAGTGTCATGGGTTTGTTACACCACTGTCAATGTGGCCGCCCCCCAAATCCGCTAGCTCAGCGCGATATCGCCACCATATATTGTGGATAACTTTCTATTTCCCGCTTAACCGGCTACACAGTCCAATCGCCCGACCAGCACGGCCTGATCGCCCAGTACATAGCCCACGCTACACCCACTGGCCAATTCCATGGCACGGGCCGCCCGACCTCTGATCGGTCCAAGCCGCGGCGCATACTGTGGGTTGACGCGAACGGCTTCTGCCAACCGACCGCGCATCCTGACATCAAAAACGCTGCCGTCCACGGCAATCCTCTGCACGGTCTGGCCCCGAAAATGCGGACTTGCGGTATCGCAGGCGGCAAGTAATACGACAAGGAGGAATGTAAAAATCGAGCGGAATAGAACCGTGGATCTGGCCGGGTCGAACATGTGTATCACCGTGACGGTTGTGACAAATTCTTCGGTCTTGCTCTCACAGCTAGCATGGAACGCGCAGGTTGTCTGCCGAATGGATGCCGCCCTCTTGCAGCCGCACCTGCCGCGTGGTCATATGTTTTGACCAATAACGCACCTCAGAAGGCAATCATCATGCCCTTTCAAAAAGTTCAGCCCGAAAAACTCTCTGCTTCAGTGGTGCGCCAGATCGAACAGTTCATTCTGCGAGGCATCCTGACACCGGGCGAGCGGTTGCCTGCGGAACGCGAACTGGCGGAGCGTCTGGGCGTATCGCGGCCATCCCTACGGGACGCACTGGCAGAATTGCAGAGCCGAGGCCTGCTCACGTCGCGGGCCGGTGCCGGTGTTTTTGTTGCCGATGTGCTCGGCTCAGCCTTTTCGCCTGCCCTGGTCCAGCTCTTTGCCAGCCATGATGAGGCCGTCTTCGACTACCTCAGCTTTCGCCGGGACATGGAAGGCCTCGCGGCGGAGCGCGCGGCCAAATACGGCTCCGACTATGATCTTCAGGTCATTCAGACCATCTTTGAAAAGATGGAACAGGCCGGTGATCCTGCCACTTCAGAGGAAGCGGCAGCTCTGGACGCGCAGTTCCATTCCGCGATCATGGATGCGAGCCACAATGTCGTCATGCTGCATATGATGCGGTCGATGTTCGACCTGCTGCGGGAGGGGGTCTTCTACAACCGGCAGATCATGTTCCAACAGCACACCACGCGCGAGGCCCTGCTCGCGCAGCACAGCGCCATCAACGCCGCTTTGCAGGCGCGCGACCCGGATGCAGCGCGGGCGGCGGTCGAAACCCATCTGGATTACGTGAAACAGGCGCTCAGCGGCCATCAGCGCACCCTGCGCAACGCGGAAATCGCCAAGCAGAGGCTTGAGCACGAAATCAGCAAATCCTGAGCCAGGCGCCGACCCCATTCAGCACGGCCGGGGTCAGGCTTCGGGCAAGGACGCGAGCCATTCGGCCACGACCTCTTCGGGGTATCCTCGGTGGAAATGCGACTTCCACGGGTAGGCTGGCCGATCGGTGCCGTCTTTCAGCCGGACCTTATTCGCATCCCCCCTGTCGACCGCCGGGTTCCCAACCGCGATCCGATGATCTGCAACATCTCTCGTGACTGCGCTACAGGCTCCAACCAGGGCACCCTCGCCGACAGTCACCCCGGGGAGGACAGTGGTCATCGTGGCAATCACAGCAAATGACTTGATCCGAGCGCCAAGCAATACCTCGCTGGGCGGATGGGGGTCATTGGTCAGCACAACATAGGGAAAGATCCAGACATAATCGTCGATGACGCTCTTTTGGCCGATATGGACATTGCTGTGCAGCCGGACGTAATCACCAACGGTGCAATGACCCTGGATATCGCCCAGAGTGCCTATCTGGAAACCGCGTCCGGCCGAGGTCAGTTCACGGACGGTGACACGATGACCGGTCACCAGCCCCTCTCCAAAAGTCGAGCTTTCATAGAAAACACTGTGTGAACGTATGTTGGAGCGTGCCGAGATCCGCAGCGGCGTCCCATCCCCAAGCCGGGTTTCAACGCCGAGTTCGCAATTGCTTCCTATGCTTGTGCCCTCACCGATCTCGACATTGTCATGGATGATCGAGAACGGACCGATTTCCACGCTTGGGTGAATCTTGGCATTGGGGCTGACAATGGCCGTCGGGTGGGCGCGCATGTGAGTCTCCTTCGGGACTTGGAGGCCCGAGCTCCGGCTCGGGATCTTGGCTCACTTCTATCGTTCGGCCCGCGTCCGATCCACCATTTAGGTCAGCAACCGCCCCACTCCAATGGCCAAGCCCACAGCTGGGCGAACAAAAAACCCGGCCACATGAGCCGGGTTTTTTTAATACGCGCCGATAACAAGTGCAGGTTAGTGCAGCTTGGCGTCCACGTCAGCGATAGCAGCGTCGATCAGCTTGTTGGCTTCTGTCGCTGTCATCTGCTTCGAAATCACAGCATCCGCCGCCGCGATAGCAACGAGGATGGCCTGATCGCGTACTTCTTTCACCGCAGAATCCTGCGCTGCCTTGATCTGCTCCTCGGCAGCCGTCATACGACGGGCGATCGAGACTTCCAGATCCGCCTTGGCCTGCTCAGCCGCCTTGGCAGCATCTTCACGTGCCGAAGCAACGATCCGGTCGGCCTGCGCCTGAACTTCCTGCTGCTTACGTTCGTAAGACGCCAGAATGGTCTGGGCTTCTTCACGCAGGGCACGGGCCTCTTCGAGGTCCTTCTTGATGCCTTCGGCACGGGCGTCAAGCTGACCCCCCAGCAGACCGGGCACCTTGGCATAGAGCAGGATACCGACGAACAGCAGGAACGCGAGCGTCACGACAAAGTCGGTGTTGCTCATCGACAGGAACGGGCCAGAAGCCGCAAACGCGGGGCTGGTGGCACCAAAGGTCAGAGCAAGAGCCAATACTGAGCGCATGTTCTTATCCTTTCATCCGGTCGGCAACCGCGGCTGCGACGGCTTTTTCGTCTGCCTTGCCGCCAAATGCGGCGACGATTTCGGCGGCGGTATCTACAGCGACGGCTTCGACGCTGGCGATGGCACCGGCCTTGATCTCGGCGATGACAGCTTCTGATTCCGTTGCTTTGGCTGATATCTGTGCGTCTGCCTTGGCAATGGCTTCATCCAGATCTGCCTGGATTTCCGCACGGGTCTCAGCAGCGATGCGCTGAGCCTCGGCACGGGCATCCGCCAGAGCTTGATTGTAAGCGGTTTCGGCCTCAACGGCTTTGGCCTTCAGGTCTTCAGCCGCGGCGAGGTCGTTGGTAATGGTTCCCTGACGCTCGGCCAACACTGCCGCAATGCGGGGCAGCGCGATGCGCGACAGGATAAAATAGATCACGACGAGCGTGACCACGAGCCAGAAGATCTGGTTCGCATAGGTCGAGAAGTCCAGCTGCGGCATGCCGCCCGAACCGTGGGCAGCCTCTGCGGCACCGTGACCTGCGTCCTGCGTCTGAGTTGCCATGTCGTCCTCCTAGGGAACTTGCCGTTACACCGGGCGGCGCAGTCGTCCACACCGCCCGGCCGTAAGGAAAATGGTTCCGAAGGGTCTTAGACGGCGAACATCAGCAGCAGAGCGACCAGGAACGAGAAGATGCCCAGAGCTTCTGCAAATGCGATGCCGATGAAGAGGGTTGCGGTCTGGGAAGCAGCCGCGGAGGGGTTGCGCAGAGCGCCTGCCAGGAAGTTAGCAGCAACATTGCCAACACCCAGTGCAGCAATACCAGTACCCATGCCAGCCAGGCCAGCGCCGATGTGTGCGAGTTCGCCTTCCATTGTGTATCTCCTTACGATTGGAAGTTGAGGATCTTGTTGTTCGGACCTAACCGCGACTTAATGCGACGGATGAAGCGCGTCCTTCAGGTACACGCAGGTCAGAATGGTGAACACGTATGCCTGAATGAAGGCCACGAGAACTTCGAGTGCGTAGACCGCGGTGATGGCAAAGATCGGCAGGAAGCTGAACAGGCCCAATGCGCCTGCAAAACCTGCGAATACCTTCAAAACCGCGTGGCCAGCCATCACGTTACCTGCAAGACGAATGCAATGGCTGACGGGGCGCACGAAATAGGAAATCAGTTCGATGATCGCGAGCACCGGGCGCAGCGCCAGCGGTGCGGAGCTGACCCAGAACAGGCCCAGGAACTTGGTGCCGTGCAGCACAAAGCCGGTCACGGTCACGGTCACAAAAACCAGCATCGCCAGAACCGCAGTTACGGCAAAATGCGAGGTGGTGGTGAAGCTGCCGGGGATCAGGCCCAGCATGTTCGCGGTCAGGATGAACATGAAAAGGGTCATGATGTAGGGGAAGAACTTCAGACCGTCTTTACCGGTGACGTCTTCGACCATCTTGTAGATGAACCCGTAGGCAAGTTCAGCAACCGACTGAATGCGCGACGGAACAATCGCGCGCTTGGACGATCCCAGTACCATCAGAGCGAAGATTGCGACAATCGCCAGCCCCATCCACAGGGTCACGTTGGTCGGGGTGTAGAAGTTCAGCTCTGCTGCGCCACCCAGCGGCTTTACCAGGAACTGGTCAGTCGGGTGAATCTGGAGCCCCGGAATAGCGGGCGCAAAGAACAGCCCAGACGCAAGTACCAGCAGAAAAGCTGCACCAAAGATTAGTTTGCCCATTGTCCCGTTTCTCCTGTCGCCGGGGGATCAATCCCGGTCTTGCGCATCTTGTTCGGCCATTTCGGCCAGTTTCTTTTCCTGGATCTCTTGCGCGCTGCGGAGCATTGTCTTTACCCCGGCCGCCAAACCCAGCATTGTGAACAGCACCAGAAAGATCGGTATGGTCCCAAAAAGAAGATCCAAACCGTACCCGATGCCAAAGCCGATCATCAGACCGGCCACCAATTCAATCACCATTCTCCAGGCATCGCTTGCCGTCGAATAATGTTCGTCCACACGCGGCTTGGGCTCATGGGCCTTACGCGCCTCTGCCAGCCTGGCCTCGAGCTGCGCCAAACGCTGCTTTTCCGGCTCTTGTGACACGGGCGCCATCCTCATGTGAATTCTGATGCGGTGCTAAGGAGTCCTAGGTCCAGAGTCAACAACGCAGATTGCACTGCGGCAGGACGCGCAAGGTATTGAAAATAATAAATATTAAAGACACCCCCTCTTGGCCGCGGATGACTTTTCGTAGCGGCCCCATGAAACTCACCCTGAAAACTCATATTCAACCAAAAGGTTGATTTTCCTCAGAGCGCGGGTTTGCGCCGGATTTTACCAACCAAACGGCCGTCGATCATCACCAGCCCGAGCAAGATCGCAGCCATGCCCGCCAGATGCTCCATTTTAAGAGGTTCCTGAAGCACCCAGGCCCCCATCACCAAAGCCGAAACCGGCGCAATCAAGGTGGGCAGGGTAATATTGGTTGGCCCCACCCGCGGCAGAACCCAGTAGAACAGGATAAAGGCGGCGGAGGTCAGAATGAAGCCAATCACCAGCAGCGCTCCCCAGGTCTCCAGCCGTGTGATGACAGGCACGCCTTCGGCCCAGATCGCAAGCGGCGCGATCGCGGCTGTTGCTCCGGTCAGGGCGATGGCAACCAGGACCACCGGATCCATATCGCGAAACTGCCGGGCAATATTGACTGAGAACGCGTAGCACAGCGGCGCACAAAGCGTCACGAGCACGGCCCATATCTCGGACTGCCGCCCCCCTTGCAAAAGCGGCAACGACAGCACCAGAATACCGAGGAACCCAAACATCACACCCATTGATTTCAGCACTGTCGCCCGCTCTCCACCCGGCCAGAAATGCGCCACAACAACTGCTAGCGCCGGGGTAAAGGCATTGAGAATCCCGGCCACGCCGCTGGCAATATGCTGCTGACCCAGTGCGTAAAAGGCAAAGGGCGCAGCGTAGCTCAATACGCCGAAGCCAAACAAAGCCAACCAGCGCGACGGTTGCTCCGGCACCCGTTTGCGGGCCGCCAAAACATAGATCCAGCATCCAAGCGCCCCAAAGCCGACACGGCCCATGGAAACCGACAGCGGCCCCAATTCGCGCAGCAGCACAGCGTTGAACATGAAGGACATGCCCCAACCGATGCCCAGCACAAAGATCGCCGCCCAATATTTCAGTGCCATGTCACGTCTCTCCGGTGCTGCAATCTCTGACCCGGGAGTTATGGGGTTCACAGCTTGGGATTGTCGACCCGCATTCTGCGGTTTAGGTGTGTCAGAATGAGCGACCCCCTTGATATTGTCTTTGCCGCGCTTGCGGATCCAACACGACGCAGCATTCTGACCATGCTGCTGGAGGATGATATGGCTGTTACAGACGTTGCGGATCCCTTTGACATGTCGCTGGCGGCAATTTCCAAACACCTGACGATCCTGAGCCGCGCCGGTTTGATCGCGCAGGAAAAACGGGGCCGGGTCAAATGGTGCAAGCTACAACCGGATGCCATGCGGTCCGCCAGTGTCTGGATGCAGGGGTTTGGTCAGTACGAGCCCGTCAATCTGGATGCGTTCGAGCGGTTCCTGGAAACCGAACTCGGAACCCCGGCGAACGATCTGTCATCGGATTGACGCCGATCCGCCAGCCTCTGCCGCTGCCATCGGTGGGCGACCTTCCCGCAGCAGAAGCCAAAGCGCCCAGATCGTGCAGAGCACGCCCAGCGTCACGATACCGCCCGGAGCCGGTCGACCCAATGCGATTTCCCACAGGATGACCCAGCTCGGCGTCAGATAGGTATAGGCCATCACCTTGGCGGACGGCAGATGAAGCGTCGCGTATTGCAGCAAGACAAAGGTCGCGGCACTGGCAATCAGCGCCACATAAAGCAGAACCAGCCAGACAAGCGGTGACAGCCCGACCCAATCCGTCGCGCGGATATCAGCCCAACCCACCACCACCAGGATGATGGCCCCGGCAACCAGCATACCAAAGGTAAACACCACCGCAGGTTCCCCGCGATTCAGCAGCCGCACCATCGGCGTATAGACGGCATGAGCCACGCAGCCCCAGAAATAGATCACCTCTCCGCGACCGACCTCAAACGCCCAGATCGCCGCCAGATCACCACGAAATATGACCCAGATCGCGCCCGCCGCGCCGATCGCCAAAGCCAACGCCATCCGCCAGCTCGTAACCTGGCGCAACAGCAGCCAGCCGAAAATGCCGCTCAGAACCGGTGTCAGCGTAAAGACGGCGGCCGCACTGACCGGCGCTGCCGTTTGCAGGCCATAGAACATCAGAACAAAATAGACCGCAAAGAAGCCGCCCAGAAGGATGAAGCGCCAGGGCGCCTGAAAATTCCGTCGCCGCAAGCCATGAGTCACCTGGGCGGCAATGCCAATCACAACCGCAGCAATTATGAACCTCGCCGCGTTCAGGGCCATCGGAGCGATGTCGTTGGCGACCATGGAGCCAAGCGAAAACGATCCGGCCACCAACGCCGAGAAGAGCAGCATAGCCAGATGGCCACGATGAGCCGGTGTCATTCAGCCCATGCCTTGGCTTCTGCTTTCAGAAAGCTGAGGAAGCTCTGAACCTTGGTGGTGCGGTGCAGATCCACATGGGTGACCAGCCACAAATCGCCACTCCACTCGGGCAGCGGCTCCATGATCTGTGTCAGCTCGGGATGCCGCGCAGCTTCCCATTTGGTCAGAAAACCGATCCCCGCCCCGGCCAAGAGCGCGTCCTGTATCGACGCCCCATTGACGCAGCGGAACGACAGCGCGCTCTCGGGGGCATGCGCTCGCAGCCAGCGGGAGTAAGGCGCGCGGCTGTCGATATCATCGTTACAAATGAAGCGATGATTGGGCATATCCTCAAGCCCGTTCAAGGGGCCGAACCGCTCCAGATAGGACCTGCTGGCGTAAAGCCCATGTTGCTGACGCATAAACGGCTGAACCACGTTGTCAGGCTGCTCAGGCGGAGATCCGGCACGAATCGCCACATGCGCCTCACCGTATTCCAGGCGAAACAGGCGGCTGCCGGTCAGGAACCGGATCACCAGCTCCGGATGCTGACGCTGAAACTCGGTCAGTGCAGGAACCAGAAGCGCGGACATCGACAACAGCGATGTCACGACCAGTTCGCCCGAGACAGCATCGCCGTGCCCCTTGAGCCGACCGACAAGCTGGCCAAACTGATCATCTGTGGCCTGTGCCACGCGCAGCAGATCCTGCCCGGCCTCTGTCGGTGTGTAGCCACGGGCATGGCGTTGGAACAGCTTCACGCCCAACCGCGCCTCAATAGCATCGACGTGGCGGATGACCGTGGCATGGTGAACCCCCAATACTTCGGCGGCGCCGCTGACCGTCCCCATGCGCGCGACCTGATAGGCAGTGCGTACCTCGTCCCAGTTCTCCATGGCTATCTCTCAACTTGCGCCCCACTTACTGCAAACATGCACATTCCACCAAGGACGGCCAGAGAAAGGTTCGCAGTTGCGCAAAGGTCAGCCAGAGTTTGAGCAGTTCAGACCCAGGTGATCGCCACACCCAAACGCTGCATCACATCGAGAAAGGCCGGACGGCTCAGCGCGACCGTCCGATCATTAACCAGCGGGTGCATGTAGATCAGGTCGACCTGCTGGGCAGCCTTGTCCATGTAGAAATGCACATCTCTTTCGACACCATTGATCATCGCAAGCGGCGTCACCGCTCCTGGGCGCACACCGAGGGTCTGAAACAGCCGCTCTGCCGAGCCGAATGACAGCGTCCCCAGCCCCAGCTCAGCGGCGAGACGCTTCAGATCGACGTCGCGGTCCTGTTCCAAGCTGATCAGGTGGTTGCGTTTCTTCTTGTCCCGCAAATAAAGGTTCTTCAACCGCAATGCGGTCTTCCCCGGCTCTACGAACTCCGCTTCGACCGCTTTTGCCTCCTCAACCGTGCGCAGCGGTGGATGGCGGTGCAACCGGTAGCCGATGCCCCAGACATCCAGCTGCGCCAGCAGTTTATCGCAGGAAACCGGTAGGCTGTCCTGTAGCTCGGTTGATGCATCCATTGCGGCCTCATGCTGTTATCGTTCTGCAAATCACGTGATGTCAGCAGATCAATAAGAAACCCACAAGGACGCAAGGGGTAACATCATAGTTTCGCCGGCGTTTCAATGTTGGTTGGTCAGTCTGCCATAGACCGGCTACACCCGCCGTGCCTCCTCATAATGATCGAAACCGCTTGAGAACCACGCCGTACCGCGGGTCGCACTGGCCAGGCTGTTGCACAGCTGCTCCTGCGCGGCGACAGGCAGTAGGGTTTCAAACACATCCCACCCGGCGGCATCTGGATGGGCGGCAAAGCCCAGGATCTGCCCCTGCATTCCGCTCACCACGGGGACCAGCCCGCCGGTAAAGACGGAGGGTACGTGAATTTCCACGCGCATAATCGGTTGCAGCACCACAGACCCGGCCTGCGCCAATGCCTCACGCACCGCAGATTTGCCAGCGGTGCGGAAAGCAAAATCGGAACTGTCGACGGAGTGGTGTTTGCCATCCAGCAGGGTTACCTTCACGTCGACCACAGGGTGACCGTTGACACCCGCTTGCAGAGCCTCTCGCGCGCCGGCTTCGACTGAAGGAATATACCCTTTGGGTACGGCACCACCCTTGACCTCATCTGTAAACTGAAACCCTGATCCGCGCGCTGCGGGGGCGATGCTCAGCACGACATCCGCAAACTGGCCCGCCCCCCCCGGACTGCTTGCGGTGGCGATGATGGATTGTGGCAGGACGGGTGATCGTCTCCCGAAGGGCGGGTGGCACCGGTTCGTCACTGACCTCAATGCCAAACGACCCTTTTAGCAGCGACAGAATCCGGCGCAGGTGCAACGGCCCCTGGAGGTGGAGCAGCGCATGACCGCTCATTTCATCCTGATCAACTCGCAGCCCCGGATCTACCTCAGCAATTCTTTCCAGAGCAGAGGTAAGGCGGACATCATCGCGATCATGTAAAGGGGTGAGGATCCGTTGATAACTTGCCGGGCGTGGCTGCGCCCAGTCCGGCAATTCCGCAGCGTGGTCTTTAAGATAGGTATATCCAAGACTGAGATGATCAGACTTGACCACCTGCGCGATATCGCCTGGCGCCAACTCACCGGCATCAGATGAGGCACCATTGCTGCCATTCCCCGCAGATCGTGAAGGCGTCTGGACGCCTGCCCCGTTCTTTGCAAGCCCGCCATCACCGTTCAGTTGGGTCATCGCCCCCAGGTTGCCGCCACCGACCTGTGCGCCGATCCCGACAGGTTCGCTGAGCGCGCGAACTACAACTGTCTTGCCAAGATGTTTGACGAGGTCACCGATGCAGCCCACTGCAAGGGGCGTTCCGTCCCCCGCCAACCGCTGCGCAGCAACATCAACTGCTGGGGCCTCATGCCGAAGGGACTTCATAAGCCTGACAATCCCGTTGCGATGCAGCGCCGACCCCAGCAACGCAGGGATCAGGTCATTGTGCTGCAATACCCGCGTGGCGACATCATAGACCGCTTCGGTCAGCGGCTTGCGATCCTCGATCAATTGCTCCAGCAGATCGTCGTCATAGTCCGCCAGCGCCTCCAGCATCTCTCCGCGCGCCTGACGCTCGCGTGCATGGATACTGTCAGGGAAGGCCACAAGGGCCGAGGGCTGCCCCTCCTGATACTTCCACGCCCGCTCGGAGATCAGGTCTACTGCCCCGATCACCTCACCACCCGCCCGCATAGGGATCTGACGCAGTACGATATTGTGCCGACAATAGGTTTGTAGCGCAGCAACAATATCCGCCACCCGCCCTGCAGCCAGATCCATACGGTTGATAAAAAGAAAGGCGGGAACACCCGCCTCTTCGACCATACGCAGATAGGGCGCGGCCAAGACCCCGGCGGCGGGATCAGCAGGCACGCAGACCACCGTTGCATCACTGGCGGCCAAAGCGGGCCCGGCGATGGCCAGGTTTTCAACCCCGCCGGCGATATCAATCACCCCCCAGTTTTCCTCCATGAACTGGAAGGCTCGCAGATCTGCAACGCCCGTGGCGTGCTGTGGTTTTTGCCCAGGCTCCTGAAGTGTCGCCAGTGCCGTTGCCAACTCCGTTTTACCGGATTGGGAGGGGCCGATGATCGAAAATACACGCATCTGTCATGATCCTTCTGATGGCTGCAAAGCCGCCCGATGAAGGAATGCGGCATTAGATTGCCGCAACAGATGCCTTGAGAATAACTGCCTCTCGCGTGGTGCCGCTTATTCGACACCGTAGTTTCGTCATATGGGGGAACACCCGAATAAGCGCCCGTGAAGGTGGTCGCCGAGGTGCCGTCTCCCTGCGATATTCCCTCAGGGAGGTGGCTCACGTCAACCGTTGCACCCAGCGCATGGCAGCCTCCCCCTCGCTCTGTCTGGGCGCGCCGGGTTGACTCACTCGGGACAAAGGCGTAACGCATGCTGCAAATCCGGGAGCCATGATGAGTCTTCCGGTCCCTGCCCGTGTCAGGGATCGCCCCCCACCAGCGTGTTACGCCCGTGGGGGCGATTGTGCATGGATCATTTGCTCCCTACATGTGGGGCGTCCACTTCGAAACCGGCATAGGAGGCCGCAGGCATGTTTGAAAATCTATCCGAACGCCTATCCGGTGTCTTCGACCGGTTGACCAAACAGGGCGCGCTCTCTGAAGAAGATGTAAAGACCGCCCTGCGCGAAGTCCGTGTCGCGCTGCTCGAGGCAGATGTCTCCCTGCCGGTCGCCCGCGATTTTGTGAAGCGCGTACAGGAGCAGGCAACGGGCCAAGCCGTGACCAAATCGGTCACCCCGGGCCAGCAGGTTGTAAAGATCGTCCATGACGCACTGGTTGACGTGCTGCGCGGCGACGAAGATCCCGGACAGCTGAAGGTCGACAATCCTCCCGCGCCGATCCTGATGGTCGGTTTGCAGGGGTCAGGTAAGACCACGACCACCGGCAAGCTTGCCAAGCGTCTAAAAGATAAAGAAGGCAAGCGCGTCCTGATGGCGTCGCTTGACGTCTATCGCCCTGCCGCGATGGACCAGCTGGCTGTGCTGGGCACACAGATCGGTGTCGACACACTGCCCATCGTTCCGGGCCAGAAACCCGTCGATATCGCCAAACGCGCCAAACAACAGGCGGCGCTTGGTGGTTACGACGTCTATATGCTCGACACGGCGGGCCGGTTGCAGATCGACGAAGTGTTGATGCGGGAGGTCGAAGACGTCCGTGATGTCGTCTCCCCCCGCGAAACCCTGCTTGTTGTTGACGGGTTGACAGGTCAGGTCGCCGTTGAGGTGGCCGAAGAATTCGATGCCAAAATTGGCATCTCCGGTGTGGTCCTGACCCGGATGGATGGCGACGGCCGTGGCGGTGCGGCGCTTTCGATGCGCGCTGTCACCGGCAAGCCGATCCGCTTTGTTGGTCTCGGCGAGAAAATGGACGCCATCGAAACCTTCGAGCCGGATCGAATCGCGGGCCGGATCCTCGGCATGGGCGACATCGTTGCACTGGTCGAAAAGGCCCAAGAAACCATCGAGGCCGAACAGGCTGAGCGCATGATGAAGCGCATGATGAAGGGTCAATTCAATATGAATGACCTGAAGATGCAGCTTGAGCAGATGATCCAGATGGGCGGCATGCAGGGCATGATGCAGATGATGCCTGGCATGGCGAAGATGGCCAAGCAGGTTGAGGATTCGGGGTTCGACGACAAGGTTCTGCGTCAGCAGATCGCCATGATCCAGTCGATGACCAAGAAAGAACGCGCCAATCCTGCCCTGCTCCAGGCGTCTCGCAAGAAACGGATTGCAGCAGGATCCGGCATGCAGGTCTCTGACCTCAACAAGCTCATGAAAATGCATCGCCAGATGGCCGACGTCATGAAGAAAATGGGTAAGATGGGCAAAGGCAAGATGCTGAAGCAGGCTATGAAAGGCATGTTCGGCAAAGGTGGCATGCCCGAAATGGCCGGCATGGATCCGAGCCAGATGGACCCAAAAGCGCTAGAAGCGGCGGCCAAGGCGATGGGCGGCAAGGGCGGGTTGCCCGGCGGTCCCGGCGGGCTTGGTGGTCTCGGGGGTGGCATGGGGCTGCCCGGCGGCCTCTCCGGTTTCGGCAAGAAGAAATAAGCCGCATGATCGCCTCCATCCCTACCCTTCAGACCGAGCGCCTGACGCTGCGCGCCCCCAAGCTTGAGGATTTTGAGCATTGGGCCGCGTTCTTTGCGTCCGAACGCGCCCGCTACGAGCGTGGCATCCTGCCGCGCGGCGAAGCGTGGAGAGTCTGGGCCGGGGATGTGGCACTTTGGACACTTCGTGGGTACGGCCCCTTCGGTGTCGAAATCCGAGAAACCGGCGCCTATGCGGGCGAGGTCGGGATTTACCAACCGGACGGCTATCCCGGCCCGGAACTGGGCTGGTTCGTCGTCCCCGAAGCTGAAGGAAAGGGAATCGCTGCCGAGGCCGCGCAAGCTGTCATGACCTGGGCGCGACAGAATTTCGGCTGGGACAGTCTGATCAATATTATCGACCCGAACAACCACCGATCAATCGCCCTGGGCCAGCGTCTCGGCGGTGTTATCGACCCCGACGCAGAGGGCGAATGCGTCGGCGACGTGGTGATCGTGCATGATCTGCGGGGACTGGCATGATGCAGATCCCGGCTATCCTTCAGCTTGAAACCGAACACTTGGTCCTGCGCGGACCGGAGGCCTACGCATGATGGCCACCCACCTTCCCACACGCGTCTTTACCCACATCCGCTCCGCTGTGGCCGCCTTGCCACAGCGCAACAGCGCCTTAACCCCTTGTTTCCCGGCATCTGGCATGATCGAGCCGTCATTGATGCCGAAACAGGTCACTGGTGCGCGCGCGGCAGGGGCCGAAACGAGTGTGGGTATGCCAGACACAGACAATCGTTTCCCTAGCCTCATGACGAAGAGGCTATTGTTGGTCTCCCCTGCGGAGGCCGGTTTTGACGCGCATGATGCCTTCCTGCGCATTGGTGCGCCGCGCTTCATCGACGCGGTCGACGATCCTGATGCGCTGTGGTGGTCGATAGCGACGATCATCGGCCACTGGCACCTGCGTGGTTACGGATTGTTCGCCCTCATCGAGCGCAATACCGGGCGCCCGGTCGGCATGATTGGCCCCTGGTTCCCGAAGGGCTGGCCAGAGCCGGAGCTTTCGTGGCACCTGACCGAGGATGCCCGTGGTAAAGGCTACGCAAGCGAGGCCGCAGAGGTCGTTCTCGACTGGCTGTTCCGCGAGAAAAACTGGAGCAGTATCGCCTCCTTCATTCCCGAGGACAACGCAGCCTCCATTGCCCTGGCGCAGCGAATCGGCGCCCGCCCAGAAAAATTAGTATCGTTCCGCCTCGCACCTGCACACAATATGCGCACCTGGCGCCATCAGCCCCGCAAACACCTGCTGGACCGGCCTGCAATCACAGGGCGCCTTCAATGATCTATTGCCACTGCGACTTCAGCGCGGGGGGCATCTGATGCCATCGTCCATCCCCGTAATCGAAACCAAGCGCCTGATTCTGCGTGGCCCGGAAGCCGTGGATTATCCCGACTTCAAAGCCACGTTCAGTTCCTATCGTGCGCGTTTCATGGGCGGTCCACTGAACCCCTATGAGGCCTGGATGCTCTATGCCGCCGAAATCGGCCACTGGCAGGTGCGTGGCTTTGGCATGTGGATGATCCACGATAAGACCACCGAGGAAACTTACGGCATGGCGGGTGGCTGGATGCCTGCTGGCTGGCCCGAGCGTGAGATCGCCTGGATCATCTGGCCCGATGCCGCAGGTAAAGGCTATGCGCTGGAAGCAACCCACGCGGCACGGAACTACTATTACAATACGCTCGGCTGGGATGGGGCGGTCAGCTATATTGACCCCAAGAACCTGGATTCGATCCGTCTTGCCGAACGGCTGGGTGCCAAGAAGGACCAGGACGCCGCAACCATTGATGGCAACGACGCCGTCTACAGGCATCCCGCACCAGAAGCACTCAAGAACAGCCAGTTGTCCCATGGGATCGAGATGGAGATAAGCCACTACGCAGATCCCATGTTCAAACCGGAGGGTTGGGCGCTTGACTGATCTATTCACCCAACGCTGCCTGATGCGATATGCCTTCATTGCCTTGTGGAGCCAGAAATGACGACAGAGCCTCAAGATCCCGTCGCCCGCGCAGCGGCGTTGCTGAAAGGCCACCGCGAGAGTATTGATCGCCTCGATGCGATCCTCGTCTACACGTTGGGCGAGCGGTTCAAGCACACCCAGGCGGTGGGCCGGCTCAAGGCAGAACACGACCTTCCCCCGTCCGATCCGACGCGTGAGACAGCGCAGATCGCACGGCTCGAAGACCTGGCGAAACAGGCCGACCTGGACCCCGATTTCGCCAAGGCTTTCCTGAACTTCATTATTCAGGAAGTCATCCGACACCACAAGAAACACCAGGAATAACAGGGGCTTCCCTGCAAACGCCATTAAAGGAGACTGAACCCATGGCAATGAAAATTCGTCTGGCCCGCGGCGGCTCGAAAAAGCGTCCCTTCTACCGCATCGTGGCTGCCGACAGCCGCATGCCGCGCGATGGTCGCTTCATCGAAAAGCTGGGCACCTACAACCCGCTGCTGCCGAAAGACAGCGAAGAGCGCGTGAAAATGGACATGGAGCGTGTGCAGCACTGGCTGGACCAGGGCGCCCAGCCCACAGATCGTATCGCTCGCATGTTGGAATCCGCTGGCGTACGCGCTAAGGTTGAACGTAACAACCCTAAGAAAGGCACCCCGGGCAAGAAAGCCCAGGAACGTGCTGAAGAGAAAGCAGCCAAAGCTGCCGAAGCGACTGCAGAAGCGGAGTAAGTTGATGAACATGCGGGACAATTCATTCTCTGAAGACTTCCGCATGCAACTTGATCTGTTGATGCGTGTCCGGCGCGATGTGCGCCGGTTCCGCTCTGATCCGGTGGACGAGACAGTGCTCACGCGCTGTCTCGACACCATTCAGCTGGCTCCCTCCGTGGGTCTCAGCGAACCATGGCGGGTCATTCGCGTCGAAAGTGACGCAGCCCGGGCCGCCGCACTTGCCAATTTTGAAAGCGCAAACGCCGAAGCGCTAGCGGGTTTCTCCGAAGCCAGGGCCGAACGCTACGCCAAACTGAAGCTTTCCGGCATGCGCGAAGCACCGGTTCAGTTGGCGATCTACTGCGACGATTCCACCACAAAAGGTCACAAGCTGGGCGCCGGCACCATGCCGGAGATGCGTCGCTATTCGGTGGTCACCGCCGTGACTCTGTTCTGGCTGGCCTTGCGCGCCGAAGGGCTGGGGCTGGGCTGGGTATCCATCCTTGACCCACAACGGTTGAACAGGGATCTGGATGTGCCAGCGGACTGGCAGCTGATCGGCTATTTCTGTGTTGGTCACCCGGAGCGGATGTCCAAGACGCCCGAACTGGAACAACTGGGTTGGGAAACCCGGCGCAACGCATTGCCGATCGAAACTCGGTAATCCGCCCATGTGGCGATTGATACGGCTTGCGGTTTTTGTTCTGATCGCCTTTACCGCAGGCGTTCTATATGAACGCAATTACCAAACAGAACGCTGCGGACTCGCGGGCGGCACTTGGACTGCTGCGCGGTTCTGCAAAGGATGGACTGAATGACTGAGCAGATTTGCGTTGGTGCCATTTCCGGCTCGTACGGAGTGCGGGGCGAAGTGCGGCTGAAGAGCTTTTGTGCGATGCCCGAGGATATCGAAGACTATTCCCCGCTCAGCACCGAAGACGGCAGCCAGACCTATACGATCACCTTGGTCCGCGCCATCAAGAACGGGTTTACCGCCCGTATCGGCGGAATCGAGACCAAGGAGCAGGCCGATGCTCTAAAGGGGGTCCGCCTGTTTGCGCCGCGTAACCGTCTGCCGAGCCTGCCGGATGATGAATACTACCACACCGATCTGATGGGGCTGGAGGTGTACGACACCGGCGGGACCCTGCTGGGGACCGTGAAATCGGTGCAGAACCACGGCGCCAGTGATCTGCTGGAAATCGCCATCCCGGCAGACAGCAAGACAGTATTGCTGCCCTTTACACTGGCTGCGGTGCCGACGGTCGATCTTGCCAGCCGACGCATCATCGCAGACCCGCCGGACGGCGTGTTCTGAGCCCGTCAGCCTTCAGCTGCCAACAGCTGCTCCAGCACATGTTCAACAGCGACCCCGAGATCCTTTGTTCTCTGTCGCGGCTCCGATAGTTTGTCGCCCAGCGCTGACCACAGCTTGAACAGGCGCCAAGTAAAGAAGAACCTAAAGATCGGATCCGTCGTCAGTTCTGCACCATAGCCGTCCTCAAATGCTGCCCAATCGGCTTTGGCAACACCTCCGAAACCAGGCGCGCGCCCTTCTGCAGCCAGGTGGTCGGGGCAGTTGGACAACCAGATATCGGCAATATCGCGCTGCGGGAATGTTCCGTCGTGGTTTGAATAGTCAATGAATGACACCTCACCATCGCACATCAAGATATTGCGTAGATGAAGATCTCCATGCTCCAATGCACCACGAAATGTCTGTGCACGGGCGCGCCGTGCCTCCCGGTGAAGCAGCGCGCAGAGACCCAGATACCTCTTGGGCTTCAAGACCTGGAACTCCCCGGCACGTACCGCCTCCGCCCGCGCTGAGACCTGTTTCAGAAACGGTTTTGGCCAGAATTGCATATCTCCGGCATCCGAAACCCTGTGCAATTCAGCGACCGCATGTCCAATCCGTCGAAGAACCTCTGCCCGGTCACCGAACCCGTATTCGGTCATAGCCAGCTCGCGGTAGGCGGTATCCCCTTGGACAAAGTCCATCAAAACTACAGCACTATCTTGATCTCGCCACAGCACGTCAGGCGATGACACACCGCAGACCGATTGCAGGCCAAGCGCCGCTTGCTGATGCCGGTCAAGAAACCTGATCTGCCGCGCGGCGCTGGCTTCGTCAAAAACCGCCCTCAAGACATAGCTTTGCCCACTGGCCGTTTTGACCTCGAGCACACTACGACAGTGTTGGCGCCGACTATGCACCTGTAGTCTGCGAAAACTGACCCCATCGGGCGGCAGACCTAGATCCGACGCAATACGTGGCCAGAACGCTTTTGCGCGCGCCTGCACATCGTCGATTGCGGCCTGATACTCACGGTCGGTAACAATAAGGGCCATTTCCGAATTCATCCAAACACCAAAGCTTTTTATTGCGTGTCGTTCTAACTGGATTAAACAGCACCACATGAGTGCACAAAACAAATCTCATGGCCGCAAAGCCATTCGCCCCTCATTTAAACCGCGCGAGCTGATGACGCCGACGCCGGATCTGGTCGGCGTCTGGAAGGCCAAGATCATGACGCTGTTCCCGAATGCCTTCCCCGGCATACTTGGCGAAAGCCTGACCGGAAAGGCGTTGCAGGAAGGGTTATGGCAGCTGGAAACCATTGACCTGCGCCAATTCGGCATCGGTAAGCATCGCAATGTCGATGACACTCCGGCAGGCGGCGGCGCCGGCATGGTCCTGCGGGCCGACGTTCTTGGCAACGCTATTGAACATACAATGGCAGGCACCTCCGGTAACTGGCCCCTGATCTATCTGTCTCCGCGCGGTCGCCGGATGGATCAGGCGTTGATGCAGAACCTCGCACGCTGCGACGGGGTTACCTTGCTCTGCGGGAGATTCGAGGGTGTCGACGAGCGCGTATTGCAGCACTATGGCATTCAGGAAGTCTCCCTGGGAGATTTTGTGATGACCGGCGGCGAGATTGCCGCCCAAGCCATGATTGATGCCACCGTTCGGCTGATCCCAGGCGTCTTGGGCAACCAAGCCTCAGCCGAGGAAGAGAGCTTCTCCTCAGGCTTGCTCGAGCACCCGCAATACACCCGTCCGGCAGACTGGAAGGGTCACCCCATACCTGATGTTCTGATGTCCGGCCATCACGGCAAGATCGCTGAATGGCGCCAGAAAATGAGCGAAGAGATCACGCAGGCGCGGCGCCCTGACCTTTGGCAGGCCTTTCTGGACCGCAAGAAGGCCGAGTGAGCGCCCGCAAGTGGACAGGCCGGTCCCAGACTGAACCTGGGCTCTTGATCCGCCAGCAAAACAGGCATAGAAGGCCCCTGTCTGGATTCGCTTCTGCGTCTATGGACCGGTGTGCTGTTGCATCATGAAACCCCCGACCCGCCTTCTTCGGCAATCCGGGGGGATGTCAGCTCGCTCTCAGGAAAGAACGGAACGATCTCTGGCGGGCTGCAAATGGCGGGACCCGATGAAGACCAAGAGCTCTCGCAACCGCGCAAAACTTCGTGGACATAACCACGAGCAACCATAGGAGACCTGCGATGGATCTGATCGCACAGTTGGAGGCGGAACAAGTTGCCGCCCTGGGGAAAGAGATCCCCGATTTCAAAGCCGGTGACACCATCCGCGTCGGCTACAAAGTGACCGAAGGCAGCCGCTCGCGCGTGCAGAACTACGAAGGTGTCTGCATCAGCCGCAAGAATGGCTCCGGCATCGCCGGTTCGTTCACCGTTCGCAAGATTTCGTTTGGCGAAGGTGTGGAGCGTGTTTTCCCGCTGCACTCGACCAACATCGACAGCATCACTGTTGTGCGCCGCGGCCGTGTTCGCCGTGCGAAACTGTACTATCTGCGCGCCCGTCGCGGTAAATCCGCACGGATTGCAGAAGATACAAACTACAAAGCCAAAGCGTAAGGAGTGGTATCATGAAAGCCGACACCCATCCCGAATACCACTTCATCGACGTCAAAATGACCGATGGCACCATCCTCAAGATGCGCTCCACCTGGGGCAAAGAGGGTGACACTCTCTCGCTGGACATCGACCCCACCGTGCACCCCGCATGGACCGGTGGTTCGACCCGCCTGATGGACGCCGGTGGTCGCGTATCCAAGTTCAAGAAAAAATACGAAGGCCTGGGCTTCTAAGCCGATCCGGTCTTGTTCTTTCGGAAAACGCCGCTCGTTTTGGGCGGCGTTTTTTATTGGTGCCACGCCCGCCCGCGCAGCGCCCTCTCCCGTTAACGCGGGATGAACCTAGACCCTAAAACAGGGCCTAACGTGCGGATATCCCGCTTTCCATCGATTCGCGCGGGCAGTATACTCATCCCAAAATGCGCGGTATTTTGCGCAGTGATTGGGGGAAGCGAACGTGGCGCATATTATTGTCGTCGGCAACGAAAAAGGGGGCGCGGGCAAATCCACCGTTTCCATGCATGTGGCAACCACCCTGGCCCGATTGGGATACAAGATTGCCGCCCTGGACCTCGACTTGCGTCAACGTTCACTGGGGCGCTATCTGGAAAACCGCAAGGCGTTCATGGAAAAGGCCGCGCTGGACCTGCCGCTGGTGGAGCTGCATGAGCTGCCCGAAATCGATCCCGAAAGCCTGCAACCCGGCGAGAACATCTATGACCACCGGCTGTCTGCGGCGGTCTCCGAGCTGGAACCCAACAACGACTTTATCCTGATCGACTGCCCGGGTTCGCACACCCGGCTCAGTCAGGTCGCCCATTCCCTGGCCGACACGCTGATCACGCCACTGAACGACAGTTTTGTCGATTTCGACCTCCTGGCGCATACTGACCAAAAGGGTGAAAAGATCACCGGGCCGTCCGTTTATTCCGAAATGGTCTGGAACGCGCGACAGTTGCGCGCGCAGGCTGGCCTGAAACCAATTGACTGGATTGTGATCCGAAATCGAGTTGGCACTCAGCGCATGGTGAACAAGGAAAAGATGGAACGCGCGATTTCCATGCTGTCGAAACGGATCGGATTTCGCGTTGCCCCCGGATTTTCAGAACGGGTGGTGTTCCGGGAGTTGTTTCCGCGCGGGCTGACCCTGCTGGACCTCAAGGATATTGGCGTCAAACAGCTGAATATCTCCAACATCGCGGCACGGCAGGAACTGCGCGACATGATGAAATCGCTGAATCTGCCAGGCGTGGATGTCGATATCTGATCAGCCACAGTCGTCGCGCCCTATCGACCAGGTGTTGGGCAACGGCAGCCGACGGTTATTCCTGATCCTCGGGTTGGCGATTGCCGAGCTGTTGCTTGTCATGGTCGCCTACCAGCTGCTGGCCGATGTGCATTGCAAATTCACCGGCGCGGATCTGGCCTGTACCACCGTGCGATCACTCGCCGGGCGTTTGCTGGCGTTGTTGACCGTGCTCAGCCTTTATCTTGTGCTGGTGCGCAGCGCCTATACTGCGCTGGCCGCATTTGTCGGGAGCGCCTCGCAACGCCCATCGGCAGTTATCCTGAACCTCGTCGGTCTTCTGATCGCGCTGGTCCCGCTGGCCCTGTTTGGACCCAGCGGCATCAACGCATGGATTTCGCCGACACTTATTCTGGTCTGCCTAGGCGGCGGCATCGCCGGGCTAGGCGGTCTGCTGGCCCTGATGCCACTTCGAGATTGGGTTGTCTGGCTGCACGGCTGCGGCCTGCCTCTGATCCTGGCGCTCCTTGTGGCACTGGTCATGCCCGATATCACTCGCATGACGGAACCGATCTGGAACATAGAAGCGCTGACGTCGGTGACGTTCCTCCTCGTGACATGGGTTCTGGAAAGCTCAGGTGCCACAGTCTGGTCCGATCCGGCATTGCATCTGATCCGTGTCGACGGTTTTCTGGTGGAGATCGGCGAACCCTGCTCAGGCGTCGAAGGGTTTGCCCTCGTCACGACCTTTATGGGGCTTTATGCGCTGTTGATGGGCCGCGACCTCAGGCAGACACGATATTGGCTGTTCCTGTTTCCCGCCGCTCTGCTGCTCAGCTGGGGCTTCAATGTCGCGCGTATCGCTATACTGATCCTGATCGGCGCCTGGATTGCACCGGAGCATGCGGTCAACGGATTTCACAGCTATGCCGGCTGGCTGATGTTCACCTGTCTTGCGCTGCTGATCCTGGCGATTGCCCATCGCTCTCGCTGGTTGCAGAGCAACCCCGCTAGGGTGGCCGCCGCAACCGCCGACCTGCCACCGCTGCGCGCCGATATGCTGATCGCGAGCATAGTGCCTTTTGTCGTGATGATGCTGAGCGGCGTATTGGTTTCTGCAATCTGGGCAGAACCTGCAGACGGATATCCGCTGCGTACCGCAATGATGGCAGCCGCATTGCTGTTGTTCTGGCCTGCCCTTAGGGCGCTGGCCTACAGGCCACGCCCTATGGATATCACCGCCGGGGCCGCAATTGCAGCCGTCTGGATCGTGATGGCCACACCCGACATCAGCCGTGGCAACATTACAGAGCACCGGGATATCCTATGGATTGCGACACGCCTGCTCGGGACCATAATTCTGGTGCCCATCATCGAAGAGCTGTTCTTTCGCGGGTATCTGCTGCGCCGCATGGCCGGGCAGGGTCAGGTTCTACGGGCGGTTATCGCCTTGATTGTCAGCAGCATTCTGTTCGGTCTGATGCATGACCGCTTCGCGCTTGGTATGGCCGCTGGTGCAATCTTTGGCGCTCTATATCTGCGTGGGGGCGGGTTACCGGCCGCCATATTGGCCCATATGGTGGCAAATGCCCTGATCGCCTATGTTGCCTTTGCGACCGGGAACTGGACACTTATCTAGGTCCAGAATGGTTGGCTCAACCGACGCCCTGGCAGCCATTGGTTCTAGACAGACCGGCGCCGGCGCAACTCCCAGCTCAGAAGCAAAGCAGCGGCGACCGCAGCCACGGCGAGCATACCTGCGCTGACGTCGATCTCAGGCACGGTCTGGCCATTGCCGTTGCCGTTCCCATTGCCCCCGCCGTTGCCCCAACCATTGCCCCAACCATTGCCATTGCCGTTCCCATTGCCCGGTCCGCTCGCGTCAGGCCATTCACCAGCCGCAAATGCCATGGGGGCAGTTGCACACCAAACGGCCGCAACGGTTATCAGGTCATGTATGCGCACTGCCAGTTTCATCACACTTTCCTCGCTGCTCTCTCAATAAAGCCAGGCATGGCAGTTCAAGATTTCTTGCACGAATCTCGTTGGCCATAATCTGTCCCAGCTCTGCTCTACGCGGGAAAAATGCGTAAATTATGGCAATTTTTACCTTTGTTCAGGCTGAGCGTTGTTCTGACGCCCGATCAGAAAGACCCGCTGCGCTGCCTTCGTAAATCGTGAAGAGCTCAACCGGCTCGGCAACACCGCGCAGCATATAGCGACCCAGCGACACCAGATCGTGACTGGTCGGCTGGGCTGCCCGTTGAACCTGTTCCGAGACAATGATGCTGCGACCAACAGAGGCGTGCATACCTGACAGCCGTGCCGTCAGGTTGACGGTTGGTCCGATCACCGTGAAATCCAACCGGTTCTCAGATCCGATATTACCATAGAGGATTTCGCCGGCATGCAGGGCCAGCGTGAAATCAGCAACCGGGTTACCCTGCTGCGCACGCTCGACATTGCGATTGCGTATCTTGCTCTGCAAGCCACTGGCCGCCGCGAGCGCTGCTGTTGCATCTTCGCCGATACTGCCAAGGTCAAACATCGCCAATATGCCATCACCCATGAATTTGAGGATATTCCCTCCATGGGTCTGAATGGTCTCGACCGCCAGACCAAAGTAGTCGTTAATCATGTCGATCAATTCGGCGCCCGGAATTTGCTCAGCCAGTTGGGTAAAGCCTTTCAGATCGAAATAGCAGATCACCGCATCAATCTGGCGTGACGAACCCCGCTGTATTTCTCCTGACAGAACCCGCTGACCAGCATCGCGACCGAGATAGACCTGAAGCAGATCCTTGGCCATCTGCTGGGCAGAGGCCGCCCGCAGCGCCAGCGCCAGATGCGGGTAGATAAAACGGATCAACGTGAGATCTGCCTCTGAGAAACCGTCGGGATGATCGGTTGACCAGGATGACAGGATGCCCTCTCCCGGCCGCTTAGGATCAAAAGGGGCATCGGCAAAATCACCAAAGCGCATTGCCAGCGCAAAGTAATCCGTGGCCCCGCGCTGTTTGAACTGCGCTAGTGCAGGAAACCGCTCCAGCACATGCCCGGTCAGTTTGGTGCGAAACTCAGGCACTTGGCGTTCCAACATATAATAGAAGGTGCTGTAGAGCCACTCATCCCGCGGTGTATCGCTGTGTTCATAGAATTCATGCGACAAGCCGTCCGCGCGGGTCCAGCTAAAGCCGATACCACCGTATTTTGGGTGATAGGCACGCTGCGCCAGATGAAACCGCAGGAGCGGCACGCCGTCGTCAGCAAGCCTCTGGCAAAAGCCTTGCAGCATCTCCTGACGGCTTGCCCCTCTTAGTCCTTCAGCAGTCAGCCAGTCGATTATCGGCGTGGCGCGCAGAGCAGCATCCGTCATTGTGCACGGCCTCACATTGTGGTTCCGGCCCAATCTGAAGCCTCAACCAACGGATGTCTATGGTTCAATTCCGGCCAGTTTGCGCAGCATGTGGCGTAGCGCCTCGCTTTCACCTTCGCTGAGTCGGGATGCAAGCTGCCCATCATAGATGGCGGCCTGCTCCCGAAGATCGCGATAGGCGGCCTGCCCCTGCGGGGTCAGTTCCAGATGCTCTGATCGTCGGTCTCGTTCATCCCGGTGACGCAATACAAACCGACGCTCGGCGAGCTTCGCAACGGCACGGCTGATCTTGGTCTTATGGATTTTGGCGCGCTGGCCAATTTCCTTTGCGGTCATGCGCCCGTAGCTGCCCAGATGGAACAGGACCCGCCATTCGGTACGGAGCATCCCGTAGCGATTCTTGTAGTGCTGTTGAAACTCAAGCGAGCTCTCTTCTGCGGCGCGATTGAGGAGATAGGGTAAGAAATCCTGCAGCGCGAAGTCATCTTTTTCGGTCATGAGGGTGACCTATGCCTTGTTAGTTACAAAATCAACTATTACCGAAACAGAGAGTTAAGAAAAGGAGCGCGCCATGAATCACAAAGTCGATGCCCACGAAATGATCCAGGCCCCGTCCCTTACCGGGCCACACGAGGGCTATATGCCGGGCTTTGCCAATGATTTTGAAACCGAGGCGCTGCCCGGTGCGCTGCCGCAAGGCATGAACAGCCCGCAAAAGTGCAACTATGGTCTTTACGGCGAACAGCTGAGCGGCACCGCTTTTACCGCCGATGTGCCGGAGCGGACCTGGTGCTATCGCATCCGCCCGTCCGTCAAGCATTCGCACCGCTATCAGAAGATCGACCTGCCGCATTGGAAGTCTGCCCCCTGCGTCGATCCGGACGTGATCTCGCTGGGCCAGTACCGCTGGGATCCGGTGCCGCATTCGGATGAAGGCCTGACTTGGCTCACCGGCATGCGCACGATGACCACCGCAGGCGATGTGAACACCCAGGTCGGCATGGCCAGCCACATCTATTTGGTCACCGAGTCGATGGTGGACAGCTACTTCTTCTCCGCCGATTCTGAACTCTTGGTGGTGCCACAGGAAGGACGCCTGCGCTTTGCCACTGAGCTGGGTATCATCGACCTCGCACCGCAGGAAATCGCCATCATCCCGCGCGGTCTGGTGTACCGGGTGGAGGTGCTGGAAGGCCCCTGCCGCGGCTTTGTCTGCGAGAACTACGGTCAGAAATTCGAGTTGCCCGGCCGCGGGCCCATCGGCGCCAACTGCATGGCCAACCCGCGCGACTTCAAGGCGCCGGTGGCGGCGTTCGAGGATCGCGAGACGCCCTCCACCGTGACCATCAAATGGTGCGGTCAATTCCATGAGACCAGGATCGGCCACTCGCCGCTGGATGTGGTCGCCTGGCACGGCAACTACGCGCCCTATAAATACGACCTGACCACCTATTGCCCGGTCGGCGCGATCCTGTTCGACCACCCGGACCCGTCGATCTTTACCGTGCTGACCGCGCCGTCCGGTGTACCGGGCACCGCCAACATCGACTTTGTGCTGTTCCGCGAACGCTGGATGGTGGCCGAGAACACCTTCCGCCCGCCGTGGTATCACAAGAACATCATGTCGGAGCTAATGGGCAATATCTACGGCCAGTATGATGCCAAACCGCAAGGGTTCGTGCCGGGTGGCATGTCCTTACACAACATGATGCTGCCGCACGGGCCGGACAAGAATGCGTTCGAGGGTGCGTCGAACTCCAACCTCGGCCCCGAGAAGCTCGAGAACACAATGTCCTTCATGTTCGAGACCCGTTTCCCGCAGCATCTGACAGGATTTGCCGCGAAGGAAGCACCGCTGCAGGATGACTACATCGACTGCTGGGCCGATATCGAGAAGAAATTCGACGGCACACCAGGCAAGAAGTAATCCAACGGGGGCGCTGCCCCCTCTGCGGCCTGAAGGCCGCATTCACCCTCGGAGTATTTCGGGAAAGATGACGAGAGCAGCTGCTCTCAAACGAAAAGGACCACGTATGCCTTTGACAAAATCCTGGGTCACCTCCGCCAACAGCGCGACCCATCCGTTCCCACTGAATAACCTGCCTTATGGCGTGTTTTCTGTTGATGGCGACGATCCGCGCTGCGGCGTGGCCATCGGCGACATGATCCTCGATATGCAGGCCGCCGAGGAAGCCGGCTTGGTCCAGTTGAGCGATGCGCCACTGTTCGACGTTCCGTATTGGAACGACCTTATGGAAGAAGGTCCGGCCGTCTGGACTGCGCTTCGCAACCGTTTGACAGCGCTGCTGTCCGTAGGCTCTGCCGAGCAGGGTAAGGTCGAACCTTTGCTGGTTCCGGCTACGGACGCCGAGCTGCACATGCCCTTTGCCGTCAGCGAATACACCGACTTCTATGCGGGCAAGAACCACGCCTTCAACGTCGGCACCATGTTCCGCGGTCCGGAAAATGCACTGCCGCCGAACTGGCTGCATATCCCGATCGGCTATAACGGGCGGGCCTCCTCCGTTGTGGTGTCCGGTACCGACGTGCGCCGACCCTGGGGTCAGCTGAAAGGTCCAAATGACGAGACGCCGCGGTGGGCGCCCTGCGCGCGCTTCGATATCGAGCTGGAGATGGGTGCGATTGTCGGCACGCCGTCCGATGGCCCGATCACCGTGCAGGAAGCGGATGACCATATCTTTGGCTATGTACTGCTGAACGACTGGTCCGCGCGCGATATCCAGGCCTGGGAATACCAGCCCTTGGGACCGTTCCAGGCCAAGGCCACTGCCAACACGATCTCTCCTTGGATCGTGACCAAAACGGCGCTGGAGCCGTTCCGCTGCGACACGCCCGGGCGTGAGGTGGAACTGCTGGACCACCTGAAGGATTGCGGCCCGATGCTCTATGATATCGACCTTGAGGTCACCATGGCGCCGGAAGGCAAAGAGGCCACAACCATCGCGCGGACCAACTACAAAGAAATGTATTACTCCGCCGCACAGCAGCTGGCGCATCACACCACCTCGGGCTGCCCGATGAACGCGGGCGATCTTCTGGGCTCCGGCACCATCTCCGGCCCCACCAAGGATAGCCGCGGCTCGCTCCTGGAACTCAGCTGGGGCGGTAAGGAGCCGCTGACGCTGGACACTGGCGAGGAGCGCTCCTTCATCGCCGACGGTGACACGCTGACCCTGAAAGGCGCGGCCAAAGGCGACGGCTACACCATCGGTTTCGGCGACTGCACCGGTACCGTGCTGCCCGCGCTTGATAAGCCCTACGCAAGATAAGGAAAACCACAATGGCAAAAGCTTTTGCGTCCCAAGGGGACATGACCGAAAAGAAGATCACCTTTGATGAGATCGGCGAGGGGCTTTATGCTTTTACCGCCGAGGGCGACCCGAACTCCGGCGTGATCATCGGCGATGACTCTGTGATGATCGTCGAAGCGCAGGCAACCCCACGGCTTGCGAACAAGGTGATCGACTGCGTTCGCTCTGTCACCGACAAGCCGATCACCCATGTGGTGCTGACACATTACCACGCTGTTCGCGTACTGGGTGCTTCCGCATTTGGCGCGCAGAACATCATCATGTCGGACAAGGCCCGTTCGATGGTGGTCGAACGCGGGCAGGAGGACTGGGACAGCGAATTCCAGCGCTTCCCGCGCCTTTTCGAAGGCCATGAGAGCATCCCCGGACTGACCTGGCCCTCCACCACCTTCAGCGATTCGATGACCGTT
Source organism: Phaeobacter sp. JH20_02 (assembly GCF_048056915.1). Taxonomy (NCBI): domain Bacteria; kingdom Pseudomonadati; phylum Pseudomonadota; class Alphaproteobacteria; order Rhodobacterales; family Roseobacteraceae; genus Phaeobacter; species Phaeobacter sp. JH20_02. Next base: position 77,021 of record NZ_JAYMVP010000017.1, read on the forward strand.
TACCTCGGCAATCGCCGGATCGACATCAAGCATCTGGGTCGCGCCCATACCGCGGGTGACGCGGTGATCCACGTGCCGGATCAGAACGTGATGTTCACCGGCGATATCGTCGAAGACCACTCAGCCTGCTACTGCGGCGACGGGCATTTCGGTGACTGGGGTAGGACGCTGGACAATATCAAAGCTTATGATGTCGACGCCATTGCCCCCGGTCGTGGAGACGCGCTGGTGGGCAAGGACGCGGTGGAACGCGCCGTCGAAAGCACCCGCGATTTCGTTGAAAGCACCTACCGCCCGGCAGCGAAAGTTGCAGCCCGCAACGGCACGCTGAAAGAAGCCTGGGACGCGGTGCGCGCAGAATGCGATCCGAAGTTTGCAGATTATGCCATCTATGAGCATTGCCTGCCCTTCAACGTGGCCCGTGCCTATGACGAGGCACGCGGCATCGACACCCCCCGGATCTGGACCGCTCAGCGCGATCTGGAGATGTGGGAAGCCCTGCAGGGGTGAGGCCCAGGCAAATTTATACTCGGGGCGGTTTGATCCAGATCGTATCGCCCCAGCAGTACCTATGAAATGTTTGACCAGAACCTCGGCGTAGCCGCGACCGGGGGCTAGTCGAGCCGTGCCTGACGGCACCCGGATTTGGGAGGAGGCCAGATGAACAAGATCTTTGAAGTTCCCTTGTATTCTTATCAACGCAGTGACGATCAGGATGCGCCCTCGCCGGTGCGTCATCCCGTCGTCGTGATCGGTGCGGGGCCGGTTGGTCTTGCTGCCGCAATTGACCTGGCCCAGCAGGGCATTGGCGTGGTTGTGCTGGACGACAACGACAAGGTCAGTTTTGGCTCTCGCGCCATCTGCTTCTCGAAACGGACACTGGAAATCGCCGATCGGCTTGGCCTCGGGGATCCGATGGTCGCCAAAGGCGTTCAATGGAACCTCGGCAAAGTCTTTTTCGACGACCGCAAGGTGTACGATTTCAATCTCCTGCCTGAGGAGGGCCACAAGCGGCCCGCATTTATCAATCTGCAGCAGTATTATTTCGAGGAATACCTGGTGAACCGGGTCCGAGAGCTGCAGGAGCAAGGCGCACCGATCGAAATCCGCGGCCGCAACAAGGTCTCTGCCATCGGCACTCACCCCAGCCATGCCGTGCTGGAAATTGACTCGCCAGAAGGTTCCTACAACCTGGAAGCCGACTGGCTGATTGCCTGCGACGGTGCTGGCTCTCCTACCCGGCAGATGCTGGGGCTGGATTTCGTCGGCCGGGTGTTCGAAGACAACTTCCTGATTGCTGATGTGATCATGGACGCGGATTTCCCGACGGAACGCTGGTTCTGGTTCGACCCTCCCTTCAACAAGGGGCAGTCGGCACTGCTGCACAAGCAGCCCGATGGGGTCTGGCGCATTGACCTTCAGCTGGGCTGGGACATCGACAAGGAGCGTGAGAAGCGCCCCGAAAACGTGATCCCGCGTCTCAAGGCGATGCTGGGCGAAGATGTAAAATTCGAACTTGAGTGGGTCTCGATCTACACCTTCCAGTGCCGCCGCATGGAGAAGTTCCGCCATGGCCGGGTGATCTTCGCCGGCGATGCCGCACATCAGGTGTCGCCGTTCGGAGCCCGCGGTGCCAACTCCGGCCTGCAAGATACCGACAATCTGTGCTGGAAACTCAAGCTGGTGATGGACGGCAAAGCGCCGGAAAGCCTGCTGGACAGCTATGACATTGAACGCGTCCACGGCGCTGACGAGAATATCCGGAACTCCTCGCGCTCCACCGATTTCATCACCCCCAAGTCGGAGATGAGCCGGGTCCTGCGTGATGCGGTTCTGGACCTGTCCGAACAGTATGAATTCGCGCGTCCTTTGGTGAACTCCGGCCGGCTGTCGGTGCCCTGCACCTATGAGGGCTCACCGCTGAATTCGGCAGACGCGCTCAACGGGCCGGAACGCACCCGGCCCGGCTCACCCTGCCCCGATGTGCCGCTGGTCGACGGGTTTCTGCTTGGCAAGCTGGGCGACAAATTCACCCTGCTGACCATCGACGCCGACGCGCCTGATGAGATTGAGGAATCCGGCATCACGGTCACCCGATTGGCGCTCTCCAGCAAGGACGACAAGACACTGGCGCTGAAGGACCGCTACCTGGGCAGGCATGAAAGCGGTGTCTACCTGATCCGCCCGGACCAGCATGTCGCCGCCCGCCGCCCCAGCTATGACGACAACCTGTTCCGGCATGCGATCCGCCGGGCCATCGGCAAGGAGTGATCACCATGACCGAAGACCAACTGATCCTGGCCGCCAACCTCGAACGCGCCGACGATTTCTATGCCGATCTGCTTGCCGCACATGAGGATCTGAGCAAGGCCGAAAGCGATGCGCTGAATGCACGGCTGGTGCTGGTGCTGGCAAATCACATCGGGAAACGCGCGATCCTGAAACAGGCGCTGGCTGCTGCCGCGCTGAAAACCGGGGAGGACTCCGCTTGAAAATCGAACAAATCCACCACGTCGCCTACCGCTGCAAGGACGCAAAGGAGACAGTCCTGTGGTACAACAAAATGCTAAACATGGATTTTGTTTTGGCCATTGCCGAGGACCATGTGCCGTCGACGCATGAACCCGACCCGTACATGCATATCTTCATGGATGCAGGCAACGGCAACGTCCTGGCCTTTTTTGAGCTGCCGACCAAGCCGGAGATGGACCGCGACCGCAACACGCCGGTCTGGGTGCAGCACATCGCCTTCAAGGTGAAGGACCGCGCGACCCTGATCCAGTTCAAGGAGCATCTGGAGGCCAACGGCGTTGAGGTGCTGGGCGTCACCGATCATTCGATCTTCCACTCGATCTATTTCTTCGATCCGAACGGCCACCGGGTGGAGCTGGCCTGCCCCGACCCGGAGGAACAGGCACTGCTGCAAAAGCTGGACTCGGTGAAATGGGAAATGCTGGAAGAATGGTCCAAGACCAAGAAGGCGCCGAAACATGCCGAATGGCTGCACGCCAAGGAATTGAGCGAGCTTTAGTGATCGGGCCGCGGGGCGGTGTTTCCACCGATCACTCAGGCCATGCAGGGAGACCGGAATGTCTGATGTCATACTCTACGACTACTGGCGATCATCGGCCAGCTATCGTGTTCGCATTGCCCTCAATCTCGCGGGTATCGCCTACCGGAGCCAAACCGTGGATCTGGTCAACGGCGAGCAAACCGGCCCCGAGCATCTGGCCCGCAACCCGCAAGGGTTCGTGCCGGTGCTGGAAATCGACGGGCTGCGCCTGACGCAATCGCTGGCAATCCTCGACTACCTGGACCAGACCCGAAACCTTGGCCTGCTGCCTGGCACCCCCTCAGAGCGTGCGGGGGTTCAGGCCCTTGCCCACTCCATCGCGGTTGATCTGCACCCTGTCTGCAATCTGAAGGTCGCCCGCTACGCCACCAGCCTTTGTGCAGAGGCACAGCCGCAAGATGCTGAACACTCTCTCGACATGCCCGCAGGCTGGATGCGCCACTTCATTCGTCCGGGTCTCATTGCTTTTAATGCGCTTCTGGAAAGATATCCCCCTGCGCCATATTGCACCGGAGACCGTCCGGGGCTCGCAGATCTCTGCCTGATGCCACAACTCTACAACGCACGACGCTGGAGGGTGGATTTCAACGACCTGTCCCGTCTTGGTGAGATTGAAGCCACATGTGCAAGCAATCAGGCCTTCGCGATGGCGCATCCGGATGCAGTTCATTCCGCCACTACAACGGACAAACAGATAGGATAGTCCGCATCCAGCGGTACCGCTCCTGCCAGACGAGGGGATCATTGATGTCAACCGATTGGACGGGTTTCACCCTTGCCATGACAGTGTTTATCGTCAGCCATTTCCTGCCACGCCTCGCAGATCTGCGCGGGCGACTGATCGCAACCCTTGGTCGCCGCGCCTATTTCTCGGCCTACGGGCTTTTGTCACTCGGAGTGTTCGGCTGGGTCATCGTAGCCGCGGCTGATGCGCCTTATGTCGAACTCTGGCCGCCATCTGATTGGTTGCGATGGGCCCCGATGCTGACAATGCCCTTGGTCTTTGTGCTGACAAGCTGCGGTTTGGGCGTGGAAACCCCCTTTACGCTTGGAGGACGGCGCAGTTCCGATCCGACGCGGGATGATCCCGGGCGCGCCGCGTTCAGCCGCCATCCGATCCTCTTGGCGCTGGCACTCTGGTCGCTGTCACATCTGCTGGCCAACGGCGATTTGGCTCATGCCATTGTGTTTGGCGGATCCTTTCTCCTGGCCGGTGCTGCAATCCTGCTCTTTGACCTTAAGGCACGCGCAACGCTTGGTGCGGACGCAGCGGCTTATTTCGCAACTACCGCCTTGTTCTCGCTACGCCCGATCCTCAACTCAGGCTGGCGGCAACAGCACCTGCGGGATCTGGCCATACGGGCCGCGCTTGGCCTGTTGCTCTGGGCGGCCGCGTTACATTTGCATGAGCGCGTGATCGGCGTTTCACCCTTGCCAGTCTAAAATTTGATTTCGCGCAAAGTCCTGCATTCAGAAATCGGTCATATCTGGCAATATGAAACAGATTGATCGCCTTCGCGAGCTGGGACTTTTTGACAGCCGCGTTCCCCGCTATACCTCCTACCCCACAGCGCCGGTATTCAGCGCAGCCGTCGATAGCGCTTTCCAGAGCCATGCACTGTCGGCGCTGGACCCGGCGGAACCTGTGTCAGTCTATATACACGTGCCCTTCTGCGAACGCTTGTGCTGGTTTTGTGCGTGCCGAACCCAGGGCACTCAGACACTCAGCCCGGTCGAAAGCTATATCGCCACCGTCGAAAAAGAACTGTCCCTTCTCGCCGAGCGACTTCCCAAAGGGTTGCAGATGGGCCGCCTGCATTGGGGAGGCGGCACTCCGACCATTCTGCCGCCAGCGCTGATACACCGGCTGGCGCAAGCGGTGAAATCTGCCATACCGCCGACAGATGATTGCGAGTTTTCAGTCGAGATCGACCCGACAATGGTAGACGGCGACAAGATTGCGGCTCTGGCAGAGGAAGGCATGAACCGCGCCAGCATCGGCATTCAGGATTTTGATCCCGAGGTGCAGGCAGCAATCGGTCGTATCCAGCCCTATGACGTCACTGCCGCCTGTGTCGCTGAGCTGCGTGCGGCTGGCATTCGATCTCTGAATACCGATCTCGTCTATGGATTGCCCCATCAGGACGCGACACGCATCGCGGATACGGTTGACAAGGTGCTGACACTGGCGCCAGATCGTGTCGCCCTGTTTGGTTATGCCCATGTCCCATGGGTGGCAAAACGGCAGAAGCTGATTGATGATACCGCGCTGCCAGGCGATGAAGCCCGCTACCATCTGGCTGAGCTGGCCGCAGAGGCATTTCGATCTGCCGGATTTGCCAACATCGGCATAGATCATTTTGCGCGCCCTCAGGACCGCTTGAACCTGGCCAGCGAAAATGGCGGCTTGCGGCGAAACTTCCAGGGTTACACGGATGACCGCTGCCCGACGCTGATCGGTGTTGGCGCTTCTTCGATCTCGCGCTTTGAAGGCGGCTATGTGCAGAATGCAGCTGCTACGGCCGCCTATGTTCAGAGGATTGAAGCCGGCGAGCTTGCCGGCGCACGCGGCCATCAACTTACCCAGATCGACAAGGTGCGGGCTCGGGCGATTGAAATGCTGATGTGTGATTTCCTGCTGGATCTCACGGAACTGCGCCAGCGGTACGGGCCCATATGCCAGCAGCTGACTGCGGATCTGGAGGAGGTCACCGCGACCTACGGTGAACTGGTGACCTGGGCGGACGACGCCCTCCGTGTCAAACCCGAAGGGCGCGCGCTGACCCGGATCATCGCCAGCGCATTCGACGCGCATAAACCGGAGGGTGTCCGCTACAGCCAGGCCTCCTGACGCTTTGAAAATGACATAGATCAGTCTCTAATATTGGCTTATCTGTCGCGCCTTTCTGCGCGGGACCACCCTGCCGTTGCCAGCTTTCCCCGTTGCCAGCTTTCACGGTCACGCTATCTGCTGCCAGACCAGCGGAGTACCGGGACATGACCAATAATGTGACACCTCAGGACAGCAATGACCGCGGCAGGATTATTCTGATCCTGGGTGATCAGCTGTCGCATGATCTTTCGTCTCTGCAGCAGGGTGACCGACAGAAAGACCGCCTCCTGATGGCTGAAGTTACGGAGGAAGCCAGTTATGTCCCGCACCACAAAAAGAAACTCGCCTTTGTCTTTTCCGCCATGCGGCACTTCGCGGATGAGCTGTCCGCCGACGGTTGGGCCCTGCGGTACATACGACTTGAGGATCTCGACAATTCAGGCAGCTTGATTGGCGAGCTGGAGCGTGCATTGGAGCAGACCCCGGCAACAGAGGTTCTCATCACCGAGCCGGGAGAATATCGCCTCAAAGAGGCGCTGACCAACTGGTCTGGACCGGCAAAGCTGACCATGCTTGAGGACAGCCGCTTTCTCGCCAGTCATGAGATGTTCCGCAACTGGGCGGAGGGGCGCAAACAACTCCGCATGGAGTATTTCTATCGCGAAATGCGTCGCAAAACCGGCTTATTGATGCAGGGTGACGACCCTGAGGGTGGCAAATGGAACTATGATTCTGAGAACCGCAAACCGGCCCAGAACGACATGTTCATGCCCAAGCCTGTTCACACCGATCCGGACAAAATCACGCAAGGCGTACTCGCGCTGGTGGAGCAGCGGTTTTCCAGCAATTTCGGACAGCTAACCCCCTTCTGGTTCGCAGTCACCCGCAAGGAAGCCCTGGCGGCGCTAGATCATTTTGTAGATGAGGCGCTGCCACTATTTGGCGATTATCAGGATGCCATGCTGACAGGAGAGCCGTTTCTCTACCACTCCGTTCTGGCGCAATACATCAATATTGGCCTGCTTGGCCCTTTGGAAGTCTGCCTCCGCGCCGAACGTGCCTATTATGAGGGGCGCGCTCCTCTCAATGCGGTCGAAGGGTTTATTCGTCAGATTATCGGCTGGCGCGAGTATATGCGCGGTATCTACTGGCTGAACATGCCGGGCTACACCTCAATGAATTTCTTGGGGGCAACACGGGACCTGCCAGAGTTCTACTGGAGTGGCCGAACCGACATGGCCTGTATGGCCGCAGCCATCAGTCAGACCCGTGACGAGGCCTATGCACATCATATTCAGCGGCTGATGGTCACCGGCAATTTCGCCATGCTGGCTGGAGTGGACCCGCACCAGGTCCACGAATGGTATCTGGCGGTCTACGCAGATGCCTATGAATGGGTTGAAGCGCCAAATGTCATCGGCATGAGCCAGTTTGCAGATGGCGGTTTCCTAGGGTCCAAGCCCTATGCCGCCAGTGGAAATTACATCAACAAAATGTCGGATTACTGCGCGAATTGCGCCTATGACGTGAAACAAAAAACAGGGCCCAAGGCTTGCCCGTTTACACCGCTGTACTGGGATTTTCTGATCCGAAACCGTGAAAAACTGTCAAGAAACCCGCGTTTGATGCAGCCCTATCGGACCTGGGACAGAATGTCGTCAGACAAACAGGAGGCCTATCTCAGCAGTGCAAGAAAGGTTCTGAACAGTCTCTAAATAGGCATTTTCGGGGATTTGGTCGAATATTAACCCGATTCAGGATCACGCTCCTTTCACCAAACATGTCCGTCAGAATTGGCCCTTTGCCCTCGACTGGTTTGTCGTGCGGTCTGTGCTGTTGTCAGGGCAGCCACTTTTGCAGGGCGATGTGACACGGTATAAATCGATCATGACCACTTCAACGCTCCCATATTTTCCACTCAAGCGCGGACGCGTACATGAAGTCTGCGGTCCTGGCAGTTTTGGGTTTCTTGCAGCTTTGATGGCCCAGACCTGCGGACCCACGCTTTGGATACGTGAAAGCCACCGTCCAGAATATATCAACCCTATGGGGCTAGGTGAATTTGCAGATCCCTCTCAGATGCTGGTTGCAAATGTGACGCATCAGACCGATGGGCTTGCCAGTGCCGAGGAGGCGTTGCGGGAGCGCGCTGTCGCATTGGTCGCGATCGACATCAGCAAACCTCTCAGCCTTACTGCCGGGCGGCGTCTGCAACTCGCGGCGAAGACAGGAAACAGCACCGGGCTTTGCCTTATCCCTGAAGGGATGGGCAGCAATGCCGCCGAAAGCCGCTGGCGCTGTCGACCTCTATTTCATGCACAGGACTCGACTCATTTTCACTGGAGTCTTATTAAGAACAAATCGGGAACAGTTGGATCTTGGCATGTTCGATGGAATCGCACGTCGCGTCGTGTCGATATGGTTTCACCGGTTAGCGAGTGACCGGTTTCTTCGGCAGTACCCGCTGTCCGGCCCTTTTGCGCTGACCATCAAACACAGCAATGCAAATCGGCTGTATTGCCTCAATACGGAAGCCGCGCAGCAAGGCTTGCACCAGGGTATGTCCCACTCAGACGCCCGCGCATTTTGTCCAAAACTACAAACAGCCCCTGCGGATCTCTACCGGGATCAGCAATTCTTGCTGACCCTGCGCCGATGGGCCACCCGGTATTGCCCTTGGGTAGGGTTAGAAGGCCGGGACGGCCTCGTTCTTGATATCAGTGGCTCTTCTCACCTTTTTGGAGGAGAGGACAATATGTTGAGTGATATCCGCACAGGTCTGACACGGGCGGGCCTATCGGCACAGATCGGACTGGCCGACACACGCGGAGCAGCCTGGGCGCTGGCACATTTCGGCGAGGGACAGGCTGCACCAGGGGCTATGTTGCCAGCCCTTAAGGACCTTCCCGTTGCCGCTCTGCGGCTGGATGAGAAGACAACAACCGCTCTGATCAGATTGGGGCTGCGCAAAATCGGGGATCTTGCGACAACGCCCCGTGCCCCGCTGACACGCCGTTTTGGACCAAACGTAGTGATGAGGCTGGATCAGGCCTTAGGGCAGCAAGTTGAAGAAATCACACCTTTGGCCGCACCGCCCCATTACGGTGTCCGCATGACATTGCCAGAGCCTATCGGCCTGATAGATGATGTCATGGCTGGCACGAAAAGACTGCTGACACGACTCTGTGCAACCTTGAAAACCCATGAGATGGGCGCCCGTGTGTTTGTCGTAACACTGCGGCGAGTGGATCAGGGACACCAAGAAGTGGAATTGCGTCTGGCCCGCCCCTTGCGCGATCCACTCCGGATTCTCCCCCTGTTCGAAAAGGGACTGTCTGAAATTGACGCTGGCTTTGGCATAGATCAGCTGCGTCTCGAAGCGACACAGACCGAGGCTCTGCCCGCGCAGCAGATGACTCACGTTGCCACTGACAGCGACGACCGGCTGGACGATCTGATTACGCGGCTCGGGACACGGATCGGTCTTGAAAACATTCAGCGTTTTCTTCCCGCCGACAGCCATATTCCGGAACGTAGCTTCATTACATCACCTGCGGCCTATTCAACCGCCGCCAGCGGTTGGGTTTGCAGGAACCCACGCCCACTCTGCCTGTTTCACCCAGAACCGATTGCAGGGGGCGGATCTTATCCGCCGACCCATTTCCGCTGGCGACGCATGTCATTGACCACAGGCAGGGCCACCGGACCGGAGCGCATCACCCCCGAATGGTGGTTTGATGACGACAACTGGCGGTCTGGCTTGCGTGATTATTGGCGGGTGGAAACCACGCAGGGGCGACGGCTCTGGCTGTTTTATACGCCTCAGAACCCCGGCTGGTACGTTCAGGGGGAATTCGCATGATTGAGGTCAACCACAGGCATCGGCAGGTTGAGGTGTTTCAGAAAGATCTGCCGGATCGACGACTGCAAAAGCAAGATTATGCCGAACTGTGTGTCACCACAAATTTCACCTTTCTGACCGGGGCCTCCCATCCCGAAGAACTGGTTGCGCGAGCTGCCGAATTGGGACTGTCAGCGCTGGCAATAACAGATCACAACTCGCTTGCGGGGGTTGTCCGGGCCTGGAGTGCGCTAAAGGAGCTGACACGGGAAACACAGGATGCCTTGAAAATCCGGTCCCACCAGCGGATCGATTCCTCCTCTCGGCAAGAGATAGGCCACGCATCTGCCATTCCCAAGCCGATAGCACCGGTCCTTCCCAAGTTGATTGTCGGATGCCGTCTCATCTTGCAGGACAGCGCAGTGGATTGGCTGGCCCTACCATGCAACCGAACCGCCTATAGTAAGTTGGCAAGATTGCTCACCCTCGGGAAACGGCGTGCGGAAAAAGGTAAATGTATTCTCTACACTGAAGACGTCATCAATGCCTGCCAGGCCATGATCCTGATCGCCTTGCCAAAGGGATCATTGAACGATGCTGTCCTGGATATTCAACGAATGGGGCGGCAGTTTCCGCACCATGTCTTCTTGGGGGCCGCGCCGCGCTATGATGGAAGCGATCAGGCTTATCTCGCGGCCTGCGCCCAGACAGCGCAAAAAACATGCGCTCCAATGGTGGCGATCGGAGATGTCCTGATGCACCGTGCCAATCGCAGGCAGCTTGCTGATGTTTTGACCTGCATGCGCGAGAATATCACCATCGATGAGATCGGCACCCGCGCCTTGCCAAATGGAGAACGCCGGCTCAAAGCGGGCGCCGATATGGCACGTATATTTCGTGATCACCCTGCAGCGCTCCGCCGCACGTTGGAGATTGCCAATAGATGTAATTTTGATCTGGGTGAACTCTCCTATGAATACCCACATGAAGAGGCGGACGGTGAAACAGCACAGGCCCGTTTGGAACGCCTGGTTCAGGAAGGCTTGAAACGTCGCTACCCAGATGGTCCTCCGGACAGGGCAATTCAGCTGATGGAGAAAGAGCTTTCTGTTGTCAAAGAACTGGAGTTTTCAGCCTATTTTCTGACCGTTCATGACATCGTGCAATTTGCCAAATCCAAGGGGATCCTCTGCCAGGGACGCGGGTCTGCTGCCAATTCAATCCTTTGCTATCTCTTGGGCATTACGGATGTCAGCCCCGATATGATTGCGATGGTTTTTGAGCGTTTCGTGTCGAAGCATCGGGGAGAGCCACCGGATATCGACGTTGATTTCGAACACGAACGGCGTGAAGAAATCATCCAGTGGATTTACCAGAAATACGGTCGCCATCGTGCTGGGCTTTGCGCAACCGTCATCCACTTTCGCACGCGCGCTGCCATTCGCGAGGTCGGCAAGGTTATGGGCCTCAGCCAGGATGTAACTGCAGGCCTGTCCGGACAGATATGGGGCATGAGCAATGGCAATGTGGATCTGGATCGCATTCGTGAACTTGGGCTCAATCTAGAAGACCGCCGCCTGATGCAGACGATACAACGGATCGGCGAGATCATCGGCTTTCCACGTCATCTTTCTCAACATGTGGGCGGGTTTGTCATCACCAGTGGACGGCTGGACGAACTTGCCCCGATTGAGAATGCCGCAATGGAAGATCGTACCGTCATCTGCTGGGACAAGGATGATATTGATGCCCTGCGCATTCTGAAAGTAGATGTGCTGGGATTGGGTATGCTCACCTGCATTAAAAAAGCCTTTGCCTTGATGCAGCAACACGAGAACATAACGCACAGCATCGCAACCGTCCCCCAAAAAGATGAGGCAACCTACGATATGCTCTGTGCCGCAGATGCGGTGGGGGTCTTTCAGGTAGAAAGCCGGGCACAGATGAATTTTCTGCCCCGGATGCGGCCCCGCAAATTCTACGATCTGGTTATCGAAGTCGCGATCGTCCGCCCGGGTCCGATACAGGGAGATATGGTGAAACCTTATATTCGCAGGCGAAACGGTTTGGAAAACCCGGATCCCTTCGGACCTGCTCTGGAACAGGTAACCAAGCGCACAATGGGCGTGCCTCTGTTTCAGGAGCAGGCTTTGCAGATCGCTGTTGTCGGTGCGGGTTTTTCTGCAGAAGAAGCTGACCACCTGCGCCGTTCTCTTGCCTCCTTTAGGCGCATGGGAACAATTGGAAAGTATCGCGACAAATTCATCGCTGGAATGCTGAGGAACGGCTATAGCCAAGACATTGCCGAACGGTGCTTCGGACAGATAGAAGGCTTTGCGGACTATGGATTTCCCGAAAGCCACGCTGCAGCCTTTGCCATGCTGGCCTATGTCTCAGCTTGGCTGAAATGTCACCACCCGGCAATTTTTGCCTGTGCCTTGCTCAATTCTCAGCCGATGGGCTTTTATGCTCCAGCACAGATCATCCGGGATCTACGTGATCATGGTATCGAAGTCCGGCCGATCTGTGTAAACTGCTCCGAATGGGACAACACGCTTGAACGCCGCCCGGATGGAACATTGGCCCTGCGTCTAGGGTTTCGTCAGATCAAAGGTTTCAAGGAAGACGACGCAGGCTGGATCATTGCTGCGCGCGGAAACGGGTATATAGATCCTGAGCACCTCTGGCTGCGCGCGGGGCTTGCCCCTGCAGCCCTGGAGCGTCTGGCTGAGGCGGATGCCTTCTCGTCTATGGGGGTCCCGCGCCGAGAGGCGCTCTGGCAAGTAAAATCAATCCGAACTCCTGCACAGCTTCCGCTGTTCAACGATCAGTTCGACGGAGAAGCCATCACCGAGCCGGACGTCATGCTGCCGCGGATGCATCTGGGGGAAGAAGTCGTCGAAGACTATGTCTCAATGCGCCTGAGCTTACGCGCGCATCCGATGGAACTTCTGCGTCCGGCTCTACCCGGCCTGATCTGCCACGACCAGCTGATAACCGCGCCATTACAGCCAGTCTGCGTATGCGGCCTGGTCATTACGAGGCAACGACCGGGCACCGCTTCAGGCGTGACATTTCTGACCCTTGAGGATGAGACCGGCGTTTGCAATGTGGTGGTTTGGAACAGGATATACGAACGTTTTCGCCGCACTGTCATGGGGGGGAGATTGTTGCGCGTAACAGGCTACCTTCAACGAGAAGGTGCTGTGGTGCATGTCATCGCCCAGAATATCGAGGACGAATCTGCGAGGCTATCGGAGCTAGGCCACCCGCTAGACAGTGCAATTCAATCCGAGGGGCCACGTGCGGACGACACCCCGAAACGCACCCGCTATCCAGCCCGCGCAATGCATCCAAGGGATCAAGCCAAGAGGCTCTTTCCAAGCCGGGACTTTCATTGAACCGCAGTATCGCCTTTTCTACCACAACTCATGCGTTTCGGCTTTCCAACACCCTATCACTTTGCGACCAGCCGAGAGCGATCGACGTCAGTGCGCATCGAAGTACAAAAGGTATCTCGAAGTACATCGAGCATGACCCATCTGACGATTGGGACGCCGTGCAAGCGAAAGTAACAAGCGCGATGTCTTTGTCGCTTTTCACGGAGTTCAGTAACGATGACATCCAAGCGCGAGAGGAGCTATTCAAGAAGGAGAGTGACTCGGATTGAGTTTGCTCGCGAGGCGTGCGCACGACTAACGACGATCAAGAAGATGCAGGAGCGGCAGTTGGCACCCAGCTAGCCAGCAGATTGGTAGGAGCGTAGCGCATCTCAACTTAAATCATTGATTTATACTTATACAATGGTGCCCGGGGGCGGAATCGAACCACCGACACGAGGATTTTCAATCCACTGCTCTACCCCTGAGCTACCCGGGCACGGGAAGGCTTATCGCCTTGGGTGTGGGCCTTCTATGACGTGGGCGTGACCGTGTCCAGAGGCTTTTTCAAAGAAAATCGCTAATGTTTGGTTTCTCGGTGTTTTTCGACTTCTTCCAAAGCGTTTTCAATATCTTCCGGGTCCGCGCTCGGGGTCGCATAGGCGCCGTTGAACCACTTCGCAAGGTCAATATCCGCGCAGCGGCGTGAACAGAAGGGCCGATAATCGCTGGAGGTTTCTCCGTCACAGATCGGGCAACTCATGCAAGCACCTCCGCCAGCGGAATACGGCCTCGCTTACGTTGCAGTTCAAAGTGGCCAAGCGTGGTCCAGCCCACCAGAACGGTGTCTTCGCTGTCATTGCGAAAACTGGCCCGCAACGCGGTTTCAAAAGCGCGACGATCTTTCTTGGGCATAGGAGCCGGATCAATAACGATCTGCCCGCCGAGACCGCGCAACCGCAGCGCCCGGGCCAGGGATTTTGCGCAGGCCATATTGGCTTTCACGCCAGCTGCAAGCGATGTGTCGCTGCCGGTGTTTACGTCGACAGCGATCAGCGCGCGGGTCTGTTCGATAAAAAGAAAGGCACCCCCGCTGAGAGGTTCGCGAATGCCCCGAACCGTTTCCAGTGCATCCAATACGCCCAGACGTTCAAATCCACCGGGATCGCGCTCGATACCTGCCGGATCGGTCCAGTCACGCCATGCAAGAAGATGCGGGGTGTCCCCCTCCGCCAATACTTCTGGTCCGCTACCGGAATCCTCCATGACCTGGGAGGCCAGCGCCACCATGGCGAGGATATCTTCTTCAATCTCCTCCCCGTCAGCGCCATGACAGGCGGAGCGCAGGATCAGGCCATAGCCGTGATCCCCCATCGCATCGTGGGCGATTTCCAAAAGGCGGTCCCGCTCATCCTCGTCGCGGATCGAGCGGGAAATATTAAGGCCAGGAGCCTCAGGCGTGACGATCGCGTAGCGGCTCTTGAACAGGAGTTTTTGGGAGACTGGCAAGGCCTTGCCAGCTTCGGCGTATCCTGTCAGCTGCACCAGCAACTCCTGACCGGGCGCCAACCCCTTGACCTGACGCAAAAAAGCAGGCCCGTCCGGTGTGGTCAGGAACATTCCGCCCTGCCCCTTGACGGGGCGATCTGCTCGGGCCCGGTAAATCGTACCCGGTGTCGGTGCGTCGCTGTCAATCAGCAGATCCTCAAGCTGGCCATCCACCATGAGCGCCGCGGCCTCGCGACCATCGATATGGTCGAGCACAATTGTCCGTCCCTTCATGCTGCTGTCTCCTTACTCTGTGTCCAGCCTGCGCCGCGCAACAGGGCGGCGGTTTCGGCCAATGGCAGACCGACGATTCCAGTGAAGGATCCGTTGATCCAAGGGATCAACGCTCCTGCTGGGCCTTGAATTGCATAGGCGCCCGCCTTGCCCTGCCAATCACCGGTCGCAAGATAGGCATTCAGATCCTCATCCGAGAGGCGTTTCATCTTCACGGCACTGACAACATCACGCGCCCAAATGCGATCGCCGCGGCGCACCGCAACCGAGGTAATCACCTGATGACGACGTCCAGAAAGCGCCAGAAGAAATTCCGCAGCTTCCCCGGCATCGGACGGTTTGCCCAAGATCCTGCGCCCCAACGCTACTGTGGTGTCCGCACAGAGAACCACATCCTCTGGGTTGGCAACGAGCGCCTCGGCTTTCTGCCGGGCAATACGCGCGCAATAAAGACGCGGCAATTCTCCCCTCTTGGGTGTCTCATCTATATCGGGTGGGCAGACCGCATCCGGGGTGATTCCCAGCTGAGCCAGCAGTTCCAATCGACGCGGGCTGCCTGATCCCAGAATGAATGCCATGTCCGGACCTCTTGTTCGTGTTTCTAACCCGCGGGCGAAAGCCGCCAGGCACTTCAGACTTGTCTTACTGGCTCTGCCGGACCGGGGAAAGCCCAACCCAGCACGCTGCGAGCTGCACCCAAAACAAAAGCCCGGCTCGAAGGCCGGGCTTTGTTCATATGAGGGATCGCCACGCTTACTTGAAGCGGTAGTTGATCCGTCCCTTAGTCAGGTCGTATGGGGTCATTTCAACCTGTACCTTGTCGCCAGCCAGAACACGGATGCGGTTCTTGCGCATCTTGCCTGCCGTATGTGCGATGATCTCATGGCCGTTTTCCAGCTCGACCCGAAACGTCGCATTGGGCAGGAGTTCCTTCACGACACCGGGAAATTCGAGCGTATCTTCCTTGGCCATGTTATCTCCATAATTGCGGTTTCCCGCGAGTCTGCGGGACGTGCGCTTAAATGAGCGCTTTTTCCCAGATTTTCAAGGGCGCAATCACCGCAGCTGACATATTGTGACCGATTTCTCAGGTTCTGCCCTTTCGTCCCAATGCGTGCGGTTGCGTACAACGCCATTGCGGCGCACATGGGCAATCGCCTCAAGATCAATGTCGGCATAGGTCCAGCCCGGCTTGTTCAATATGCCCTCGGCCAAGACACCAGTCGCGGGGAAGCCGGTATCAGGCGGTCCAAATATGCCACCCGTTCCGGTATTCTGATCCACGGCCTCTGACCATTCCGCAGGGCCTACGATAGACGACATCACCGAGACGCACTGATTTTCGAGCGCGCGGGCCATGGCGCCGATGCGGACCCGCCAATAGCCCGCCAGTGCCTCCGTGCAGGACGGCACCAACAATAGATCCACATCTGCAAGCGCCCGTCCCAAAAGCGGAAATTCACTATCGTAGCAGATGAGGATGCCGATCTTGCCCAGTTCGGTGTCAAACACTTTGAGTGGGCCGCCACCGACCACCTCCCATGGATCACGCTCAAACATGGTCATGATCTGCTTGTCTTGAACGCCCTTCCTGCCGTTCGGGGCATATAGGGTCGCACGATTAACCGGACGATCCCGGCCATCAAATACGGGCGCCGATGCCCCAAGAATATGCACTCCGAATTGCGCGGCGAGACGCAGGTGCAAGGCATCGACTTCAGGCATCCGGCTGGAAACCGCATGTAGGGATTGTTCCAGATTTCCGGCAACCTCGGCACCATCGAGCGTGGACAGCTCCATCGCGCCATATTCGGGAAACACCAGCAGCTCTGCTCCCTGTTCAGCCGCTTCTTTTACCCAATGGGTGATTTTGGCATCATATTCGGACCAGTCATCAAACCAATCGAGCGGATAGGCAGCAGTGGCGATTTTCATAAGATTTTCCTGTCGTTTGACATCGAACGGCTGAGAAGAGCTGAGCTGCACGAGACCGCTCAGGTCAAGCTGCGTGACCAGAATTGAAGCGGTTTTCGGGTTTCCTCCACATCTCCCACGTCACGCCACGAAAAACGAGCCACCACACCCGGCATGGGGGAGTATCCACGTTTGTGCCAGAAACTGTGTAGATCATTGTACACCTCGGGCCTGGCGGGATGGTCGCCCGGACGTTGAACGCTGCAAAACGCGGATACGCAAAAGCCGAGATTTCGGGCATGGGCCTCCCGCATATCAAAGAAACTGCGCCCAAGCCCGCGCCCGCGATACTGTGGCAACAGCACGGATTCGGCGCAGTAGAAAACATCCGTCAGCGCCAAGCCGGTTCCGTCGAACGCAGCGGCAAAATCCTCGGCGTGATCCGCGAGAGGTGCGCCGGTCGAAGCACCAACAAGCGCCTCGCCATCCCATGCCCCAATTACGATAGACCGGTCGCTGTCCAGATAGCTTTGCAGATAACTGCGTTCGTAGGCCAAATCGCCATCATAGAGATAAGGCCAATCGCGAAAGACAGCTATGCGAAGGCGGGCGATGTCATCAATCGCTTCAGCCAAGGCCGCGCCACGCAAAACCTCCAATTGAAGGTCCATCAGCCAGAGACCTGCGCCGTCCAATCCGCCAGGTTGTAATATGTCGTCACGCGGATGATCTTGCCGTCCTTCAGATCGAAGAACGACCCGGCGGGAAGGCGGTAGCTTTGCCGATGCGCTTCGGGCAGACCTGCATCGGTTTCGAGGTAGACGCCGTTCACGATGTATTCGGCAGCCGCCCGGGTACCGTCTTCATTATCGAAAATCACCATATCGGTGAGGTTTTCGTCGTAGCAGCGGCTCATATGGGCGCAAAACTCGGCAAACAACGCCTTACCGGTGCGGATTTTGCCTTCGTTCACGTGGTGGGCCACGTCATCGGAAAGACACGACAGCATGGCTTCGGTATCTTTGGCGTTGAATGCTTCAAAATATCGGGTGACGGTGCGGTTCATTTTGTCTCCAACGGGTTGCCCCAGCGCTCAGTCAGGCGCTGGATGATCTGGGATCGGGTTTGCCTGTAGCTGTCTAGCTTGGCATCCCGGGTTTCCCCCAGTCCAGTTGGGTCCATAATTGGCCAATATTCGACATCGAGGTGAAAAAACCGGGTGAGTTCCAGGGCCCGTCTCTGGCTGGCAGGCGACAAAGCCACGACTAGATCAAAAGACGACAGGTCGTCGCCCCATTGCTCCATTTCGTCAAACGACCGCGAGCGATGACGCGACAATTCAACGCCGATCTCCTGGCAGACCGCGATGCAGAAACCGTCGATTTCCATATCATTCTTGACACCGACCGACTGCACATAGGTGCCAGAGCCATAAAATTGCTTCATGATCCCCTCGGCCATAGGGGAACGGACCGCGTTGTGGTCACAGCAGAACAAAATCGACTGTGGCAACTCGCTCACGCTTCAGCCCCCAAAATGCAGAACGCAAATCAGCGTGAAGAGGCGGCGCGCCGTATCCGTATCAATCTCGGCCTTCCCTTCCAGACGTTCCTGAAGAACGCGGCTGCCTTCGTTATGGATACCTCGGCGGGCCATGTCGATCGTCTCGATCTGACTGGGCGGCAGGGTCTTAACAGCTGTGAAATAGCTCTCGCAGATCTGATAGTAATCTTTGACGACCTGACGGAACGGCGACAGTGACAGATGGAATTCCGCCGCTTTCTCCCCGGCTTCGGACGCCACATCAAACACCAACCGCTTATCCCGGATCGCAAGACCTAGATGATAGGGACCTTCTGGCACCTCGCGCTCGCCGCGCGCAGGCAGGGCAAAGCTGTTGTCCTCGATCAGGTCGAAAATGGCGACTCGTCGCTCCTGCTCAATCTCGGGCGTCGGCGGCGGCAAGTTACTGTCATCAAGGTCAATTTGGCTGATGCGGCTCATGGGTCAGATCTCTGTGCGCGGGTCATACAGATAACTGACTAGCCGATGGCCGCAGCAACAGCAATCCGGGGGGCACGATGTGCAGCAAGGATGTGTCTCTTGGGACAGTCTCGCATCTGAAGGCCGCCCCGCAATTCGTCACGGCCTTCGCCGTTGCATTACCGATTCAACCGATCCAGCCGGGCGCGGATAGACAGACCATGGGCCTGCAGGCTTTCGCTTTTCGCAAGTGTCTCGGCCGCAGGTCCGATAGCCCGCAGCGCCTCAGGCGTGATCTCACTCAGCGTCGTGCGCTTCAGAAAATCCATGACTGACAGGCCAGATGAGAACCGTGCAGATCGCGCCGTTGGCAACACGTGGTTCGGTCCACCGATATAATCACCGATGGCTTCGGGCGTATATTGGCCAAGGAAGATCGCCCCGGCATGAATGGTCTTTTCGCTGAGCGCGCGCGGATCAGCAACACAGAGTTCAAGATGCTCGGGCGCGATGCGGTTCGAAAGCCGCGCTGCCTCCGCAAGATCCGGCACGGTAATCACGGCACCATAGTCGCGCCAGCTGGGGCCAGCGATGGCGGCACGCTCCAACGTCTTCAATCGTTGCTCGACCGCTTCCGCCACGGCCCGCCCAAATCCTTCGTCATCGGTGATCAGGATCGACTGCGCACTTTCGTCATGCTCAGCCTGACTCAGCAGATCCAGCGCGATCCAGTCTGGGTCGTTGTCCTTGTCCGCAATCACCAGGATCTCGGACGGCCCTGCAATCATGTCGATGCCTACCTTCCCGAAAACGCGCCGTTTTGCCGCAGCAACAAATGCGTTTCCGGGGCCGGTGATTTTGTCGACAGGGGCGATGCTCTCGGTTCCATAGGCAAGGGCCGCAATCGCCTGCGCACCACCGATACGGTAGATTTCATCGACGCCCGCCAACCGCGCCGCCAGCAGAACCAAAGGGTTGATCTGCCCATCCGGCGTCGGAACCACAACCGCGAGCCGTTCAACACCGGCAACCTTCGCCGGAACCGCATTCATCAGCACAGAGGACGGATAACTCGCCAGCCCCCCCGGCACATAAAGACCTGCGGCCGATACCGCCGACCAGCGCCACCCCAATGACGCGCCAGTATCATCCTGCCACGCATCATCCGCAGGCATCTGCCGTGCGTGATAGGCGCGAATTCGATCGACCGCCAGCTCAAGCGCTGCACGTTCCTCGCCAGAGACCGCCTGCACAGCCGCGTCAATTTCGGCATCAGAGATTCGCAGCTGATCGGCTGTCAGCTGCAACCGGTCGAATTTTGCGGTCAGCTCAATCAGCGCGGCATCGCCACGGGCGCGGACATCTGCGATAATATCGGCAACCACAGCATCCACATCGGGACTGTCTTCACGTTTCGCGCCCAGAAGCGCGGTAAAGGCCTTTTCGAAATCAGCGTCGGACGCGTTTAGAAAAACGGGCATCATGGCTCTCCTTTGCGCCTGCAATATAGCCCCCAGCCCTCAGTCTCAAGATGATTGCTTGCGTTGATGTCAGCGCAGCACCCGCCGCGCCAGTTGCGATATCATGTCCGGCGGCAGAGTATCATCCAGCGGACATAGCATCAGCACATCATGTCGGGGCTCACTTCCCAACATCACCGAACGGGGGCGAAGACCGAATGGGCGAAAACCGGCCTGCTGATAGAGCCTTTGCGCTTTCTTGTTTTCCTGATCCACGCAAAGCTCGACCTGGGTCAATCCAATCTCGCGCGTGTGACCCAGAATTTGCGTCAATAGGGCTCGGGCCATCCCCTGACCTTGATAGGCACGTGAGATATAGAAAGGCCCCAGATCGGCGGTATGGGAAATGCGTGACAATCCCCCCTGCCGTAGCACGGCAAAACCCACCAACCGTTCCTCGGCAAACGCGCCCCAATAGGCGCCGCTCTCGAAGCCGCTGATCAGAGCCGCATCCGGAATGCTGTCGGCTTCTTCCACGGTCATCAGAAATGACGCAGGAAACTCTGTCAGCCCCTCGCGCCACAGGGCACGAAGATCCGCAAGATCAGCCTTGACCAGTCGGCGCAACATCATGTCTCGTGCTGCGGTGCCCGACCCGACGGCGCCTGATAGGGACGCGTCACATCGCGCAAGGTCACCTCGATCGCCTCGACAGCCAGACGGATGGCCCCATCACCGGCAAGCGTCAGGACAATATGCCCGTCACCGTCGGTGCCAGGCTCAAAACTCAGCGATAGGAGAGACAGGATAAGATCGCGCTCTTTGCGATCCACCCCTTGCGACGCCACAGACAGCACCTGATCGACCACCAGTACACTCTGCACCCGTTCATAAGGGCGCCCGCGCCTTTCAGCGGCGTCCTTGTCCTCCCAGCGGAACCGGTTCAGCAGCAGGGCAAAACGCCGTTCGGTCGGGCGCCAGCTGATTTCCGTCACCGGAAACACCGCATCCTGTGCGAGCGAGGCGATGACCTGCAGATCGTCGGGACCCAGGGCACCAAGATTCAGCGGCGCTTCGCGCCCATCGTCGAAACTGGCATCTGACATCACTGCTCCTGGATCCGTTCGATCTTGGCACCGACCGACGACAACTTCCGCACCACATGCTCGTAGCCGCGGTCCAGATGATAGACCCGACTAACCTTGGTTTCACCCTCTGCCGCGAGGCCGGCAAGGATCAGGGAAACCGAGGCACGCAGATCGGTGGCCATCACCGGTGCTCCTTTCAGTTTTTCGACGCCGGTCACGGTAGCATGGCCACCATGCACGTCGATCTTCGCGCCCATGCGCATCAGCTCCGGCGCATGCATAAACCTGTTCTCAAAGATCTTCTCTTCCAGAACGCTGGTTCCCTCGGCCGTGCACATCAGGGCCATCATCTGCGCCTGAAGATCGGTCGGAAAACCGGGGAACGGTTCGGTCACGACATCCACGGCCTGAACGCGGTTACTGCCGCGGCGCACGGTCAGGCTGTTCTCATTCTCGGTGATCTCGACGCCGGCGGCCTCCAACTTATCACAGAACGCCTCGATCAAGGACCGTTTTCCGCCGAGCAGCTCAACCTCACCACCGCAGATCGCTGGCGCCAGCATATAGGTGCCCAGCTCGATCCGGTCGGTAACAACCGGATGGGTGGCGCCGTGCAGACGATCCACGCCCTGAATTGTGATCGTCGAGGTGCCTTCACCTTCGATCTGAGCACCCATCTTGCGCAAGCACTGCGCCAGGTCGACGATTTCAGGCTCCCGCGCCGCGTTGTTGATCACGGTGGTGCCTTTGGCCAAAGTCGCGGCCATCAGGGCATTTTCGGTCGCGCCGACTGAAACCAAGGGGAAATCGATAGTGCCACCTTTCAAGCCGCCCATCGGCGCCTTGGCATGGACGTAACCGTCTTTCAGTTCCAGCTCTGCCCCTAGCGCTTCCAGCGCTTTCAGGTGCAGATCTACCGGACGCGCCCCAATGGCACAGCCACCAGGCAGCGAGACAACCGCATGACCATCGCGTGCCAACATTGGCCCCAGAACCAGAATCGACGCCCGCATTTTACGCACGATATCGTAGTCTGCGGTATGATTGTTGATGTCATGGCTGGACATCGCCAGCACTTGGCCATCCTGCAGCGTCGACACCTCGGCTCCCAGCGACTGCAACAAGGTCGTCATGGTGCGAATATCCGAAAGTCGCGGCGCATTTGTCAGCGTCAGCGGCTCCTCGCTCAGCATGGTTGCCGGCATCAGCGTGAGACAGGCGTTTTTTGCACCCGCGATGGGAATCTGCCCCTTGAGCGGGCCATTCCCGGTCACCAAAATCGAATCCATCTGCCCTTACTCCTTGGAACTGCCTGTTGAGAGGTCGTCGGCCCTGCGTTCGATACTGTCGTCTTTTACCGCACGCGCCTTGGCCTGAGCCTTCCGACGGCCCATATTCGCCTTCAATGCGGCCTTCAACCGGTCTTCGCGTGTGGGCGCTGACCCGCCGCTTTTTACTGTTTTCTTCTCTGCCATAGATCTTCTGTACCGGAGTGTGAAAAAACCGTCCAGAATGCTCTTGCACCCCACTTCGTTTATGCCTAAAAGCCCCCTCACCGGCGCTGCTGTAGCTCAGAGGTAGAGCACTCCCTTGGTAAGGGAGAGGTCGAGAGTTCGATTCTCTCCAGCAGCACCAGTTTCCAGAACATCGCAAGTTTATATGCTTAACAGCATATCTGAAGCCGCCATTCTCGGCCGCTACCCCCTCCGTATGCAGGGATCCTTCGCGATTGCAGAGCTTCTCCCACAGATTGTCCGCCGACAGCCCACCGATCGAGCACAACGCCCCTCGAGACCGAATCGATCCTGAGCATTCGAACTCCGATTCGTTGCCATTGCAGCAACAACGCCGACCGCTGCTCGAGACTGTCAGCGGTTAACCGCCGTTGAATCAAATTGTCTACAGATTGCGATGCGCGAATCACTCTGGTTAAGGCTGATTTTAATTTTCAGCCGTCATTCTCATTGCCAAGGACCGCAATCCCGCGAGCTAAGCGGGGCGCGGCGCCGCAGCAGCACCCGGAACAGGAGGGTTGAATGACAAATCAAGTGCAACACGACGGCCCGCCGACCAGGACAAGGCCGGGCATCGTGCCGGCTGGTGCCAAGCGGTATGGGGTCGATCCAGTCTGTTTGGACCAAAGTGAAAAATGCGGGCCAAGGCTACGGTTTTTCAACCGACAGCTCGCAGGGCAGATCATACAGGCAAGCGTCCAACTTTCCCGGGTCCTCCCCACATTCAGCGCGTGCAGAGACAGCGTGTTTTCGTTGAGACACAGCTTGAGCGATCTATCGCATCTAGCCGAGCCGACGTTGGCGCTCTGCCTCAGGCCGCGCTGGAAACGACGATGGTGCCGCGCCGCGACTCCAAACTCTTAAAAAAATCAAGTGGCCGCCAAAATCGATGCTGCCTGAAATCCGCTTATCCATTGGAAGGTTCCCGCCAAAACCGGTGGGCTCACTTTGAGTACGACACCGTATCTGGTGTATCCGCTTTGCTTCAGTCGTGAGGCGCTGCGGAACGGGACCAACGAAATGGACGCGTCATCGTTTTGCACCCCTGCCGGGAACGCCAGTTCGCGGGCCACCACACGACACCAATAACTGCCGACAGGGCAATACCGAACCCGGCCGCCTGGAACGCATCGACATGCAGTCGGTGCGCCGGGTGAGTTGTACCAAAACCAGCGTGCTGATCTCCCTATCAGCCGCGATAGCACGAGGCTGCCCTCGACAAGGAACACGTCATGTCGACGATCTGGAACTCTATTATTCGAAAAACTGCAGTGGCTGCCGCTGCACTGACCATGATGAGCGCTTCTGCCGGAATGCTCCCGGCGCAAAGCATCAACAACAATATCAAGAGTCAGCTGGACGAATTCGTCAAACGTGGCACCGAGGTGAGATTCGAAGGGTATCTTACCGGCTACAGCTATTGGGATAACACTCCCCCCGGCAGTGCCGCCATTGCGCGCCCGGTCCTGCGGCGCCAGGCCGGCGGAACCGGCACTTATAATGACCCAATTACCATCGCGGTGGGACATGCCATTCGGCGCGGGCGCCAGACGTTGGACTTCCCGGCAGGCACACGGTTTTACATCGAGCGCCTGCGCAAATACGCAATCGTAGAAGATGTATGTGGCGACGGGCACCAGCCACAAAATGGTCCCTGCCATACCGGCAAGAATGGCCGCCCCTGGCTCGACATCTACATCGGGGGCAAGCGAAACTCTGTCCGCGACACCGAACGCTGCATGAACCGATTGACGGGGATGCAGCCCATCCGCCTCAACCCACGGCGCGGCTATCCTGTTGCACAGGGCGAAATCTCGGCCAGCGGCTGTCAGGTCTTCCGCCCGGTGAGTTAACTTGGTCGCGATCCAATTCGCTAACCCTAGCGGGCGCGGCGCTTCAGATGCGCAAGCGCCTGCAGGACGATCCCATTGGTGTTAAGGTCAGCATGGTTTGCCATTTGCCCATAGCCGTCAAGGAACAGGCCACTGCTCATGCCAAAACCATCAATTCGGGCGCGGCTCTGTGCGGTTTCCAGCATCTTCAGGCTGAACGCGCATGGCCGCACCGCATACCACAGATAAGCCGCTTTGGTTGAAAAGATCCCGTAGGGGCTGGTCGCCACAGGCTCAAAGAGCACATCGCGCCCCTTTCGATAACTGACATTCCATCGCGTTTCATGGCCAAGATCGAACCCCTGATAGACAAACCAGGGCGCTGTATCGATTGGGGTCTCTGATGGCGCCAGCAATTGCCCGGTCTGATCATAGTGATGCTTCATCGCCCCAAGGAAGATATCGGTGAGGACCGCGCATTCCGCCGAGGGCCCCAACTCGACATATTCCAGCAGCAGCGGTTCGGAGGGCAGAATACCAATCTGATCCACCGTATAGAGTAGACTGACCGTTCTGTCGGCGACGGTATCCCCGACGAAGGCCTCGCGATAAGGAGATCGCGTATCAGTCTGACCCAGCAACGGCAGAATACGCGTCTGATAGTGGGCGCAATGCGACAGATACGACGACTGGATTCGTGTCTTCAGAATATTCTTCAGCACACCACCCTGCATAAGGCCCGCAATTTCCCATTTCTTCATTAGCTGAGACGACGCCTCCGCAAGCGCCGCATGTTTCGCGGCCCGGGTCACGGCACTGCTCAGGCGTGCAAAATCACAGGCATCAAAGCCGCGGCGTTCGATAGACGCATCCCGCACATTGATCAGCGTAGGCGGATAGGCCATGTCCCCGTCAGTGATCACCGGCAGGGATGCCATGATCTTCTTGATGCGGCGATAGATCTTGTCAGCGGGCGCCAGATCCAGATCAATTGCGGCGAGCAGCCCCAGTATCAGGCTGCCGACATCCCACATCGTAATTTCATAGTTGTTGAAAGACTTACCGTTAATCTGCTTCCTGACGGTCAGCGCCAACCCGGTGGCGCTCATCTCTGCCTGTTCCAGATAGCTGTAGGCCAGTTGTGCGTCGGCCATCATGGCCTCATTAAACACAGGCGGCTCCGGCGCCAAATCAGTACTGCGCAGTGCCTCGCGCGCCTCCAGCAGCAACTCATGCGCCGGGTCAACAATTCCTGTAGGATAATTAAGGCAGATCCCATTCGCGGCCGGAATCTTGGCGGCGAGCTTGCCAACAGCGTCAACCTTATGAACGAAGACAGCATCCGGATGCCGCACGTCTCCCCGCTGCGGCGCAACCTCATCGGCAAGGAACAGCGGGCCTTCAACCGGTTCGCCGTCAGGCCCCAGGCCCGGCGCTCCCAGACGGCGCTGCTCCCCGTCACGGGTCTCCAACAACAAAGCGCCATCCGCGCGACGCTCCCCGCCGCGCACCAGAGTCACACAGTCAACGCCGAGACGTGCCCGCGCCTGGCCCAGTAACGCGTCATAGCCTTCCCCACTCTCAGGGAACTCGGGCAGAATGACATAGTGCCGGGAGTGGTTTGGCAGGAAAGCACAACACCGTTTGTAAAGTTCTCGCGGCAGGACCGACAGAAGATACCCTGAAAGACGCGCGCGATTGACACTCGCGGCGATACGTTGACCGACCTCATAAGCGCGTGCCGGATCAATCGGCAGTTCCGCCACATCAATGGCCAGCACCGTCCCGTCCCCCAATTGGGAGAAAAGCCCGGATGTCATCTTCTTCTGGGCTGATCTCAGATCAAGACGCGCCTTAAGCGGTAACATCAGAACTGCGGCCGGCCCAAGCAGCGCCTCGCGTTCGGCATTAGCAACCGCATCGTATATCACGGTCGTGCACCCTCCGGTCCGCAAGCCATCCTGCCTCAGGTCGCCCTCCACCCCATTTGTGGACACGGTCGAAAAATGCGCAGGCTGGGCCGCCGCCGCCATCGATCCCGGCAAAAGCCGATCAATCTGTGATCGCAGGCTCCAGAGTGCTCGTGCCTTGAAATATCCCGTCTTCTGCATGAGATCGCGCGTGGCAGGGACAATCTCGACGAATGTCCGGTTTTTGGATGCCGTGTCACTCAGCATCGACAAGACCGGATGAACGGCATCCGGGCTGTGTCTGGCGAAGTCATCGAACTCAACTTCAACCGCCAAAGCAACGCCTTGCGACAGGAACGCAAAGATCAGCGAGCCAAGTGCGTTCTCGGGCAGGGATGGATGCACACCTGTCAGCAGTATGGAAAACGCCCGAATTCCCTCTGCGTGATCTGTCTGCGCTTCAGCCGGCCATGCTGCACCTATCAGGCCACCTGAGGCCAACCCCAGAAACTCACGACGTTTCCACCGCATTACCCTGTCCAACTTTCTGGTTTCGGCGCTGTTTACCATAACTTGAACGAGCCGCGATGCCCATCTTGAATTATCGTTAGGACTTTGTTAAAAACTTAATTAGCGGACGCGGAATCGAAATGGTTCGCGCGAAAGCACGACTGGCGAAAATCGCCTGCCCCCCAAACGAGTAATTGAAAAAGTAACACGTTATTTGAACGGGTTGGCAAGTGATGTACACGACGACTGATAATCGGCCGACGCCAGGTCCAAAGAAAAGCAGAGCAAAGGCTCCTGCTGCTTCAACGCGTCGTCACAAGACATTTCCGACTGAGATTCTGCCGGCCGAGATGGCTCTTTCGACCGACGCGGAGAAGCAGATCTTCAAAGCTGGCAACGCAACCCGGCCGTTTCTGGCGGTCCTGTTGTTTGTGATTGCGCTCGCCCTGGCGGCGGCGATGATCATTGCCGTGACACAGAATGTGATCACCGAGTTCAAATTGGCGCGACCATTGTTTCAGAACAGCGCGCCTGCGGATAACATCAGCCAAGATTGGCGCCGTTTCCTGCCGCAGAGTGACAATCTGGAAGGCGATGGGGGCAATGATCAGCTCGACCGCGATTACGCCAGCGCGGATATTGCGGGCGGCAGTTCCTGCGAAACCCAAACAGGCACGGCACGCAGTGCGAGCAATAACCCCTCGAAAGTATACGCTTTTGTAACGGCGGACCTCGAAGACGTTTCCAACTCCGTTCAACGGACCTGCAACACGATCAATGTGTTTGTCCCCGAATGGCTGATCATCAGCGACAAAGGTGTCGACTGGTTGCAGTCCGGCAATCAGGATTTTAGTACGCCCTATGTCGTGCGGACCAATCCTTTTGGCGATAGTCCGATCCAGCCGCTGATCCATGTGCAGGCCAGCGCGCTCAGCAGCGAGGCGTCTGGTCACTGGTCTAATACCGCAGCGCTTGCGGCGCGGCAGGGGTGGTCCGGTCTGTGTTTTGATATGCGTCGGCTTGAGGTGCAAAACCTGCAAAAGGCTCTACTCCATCTCGATGGTGTGAAAGGGGACTTCGCGGCAGCAAACCTGGAAACCTGTGCAGTTATCGCGCCAGACCAGATCGAAACCCTTGCCTATGGCAGCGCATTGCCCGAGCGGGTGATCCTGCCCGCCATTCAGAACAGCTACCGTCTCGGGATCTACGAAGAATCGCCAGCTCCGCTTGATTGGTTCCAGTCCGTTCTCGAACGTGCGCGCACCACTATCCCTCAGGATAAACTGGTGATTGGTCTCGCGGCTGGTGGTGTGCACTGGACCACTGGCACGAGTGCACCGGAGTTTATCAGTTATGCAGATGCAATGTCCCAGGCCGACCAATATGGCGCCTTCGCGGGCTATGCACCCGAAAAAGGTCACGGGCTGATCTCCTATATGGACGCTGGTGGCGAGCGAAACATGATCTGGTATCTGGATGCCGTAAGCCACTACAGCCAGTTGCTGAGTGTCGCAGAAGCTGGCATCGACGGTGTTGCGATCTGGGGGCTGGGGCAAGAGGATCCCTCCATTTGGCCTCTGCTCGCCGAGGAAGATATCCTGTCGGACGAAGCCTTTGCCACGTTGCGTGATATCGATCTGAACAGCTTTGTCTCGTATCGTGGCACCGGCCCATTTCTGCGGTTCAGCGAAACCGAAGTCGTCGGCCGTCGCCACGTGACCCGCGATTCCGAAACTCTCATGGTCATCGATGCGATCACCGATCCGCTGCCCTTGCCGGTCATCGCGGACCGTTACGGGGTCTTGCCAGACAAATCCATTCTCCTGACCTTTGATGACGGGCCGTCGCAGGACCACACGCAGGAGATCCTCGATATCCTGAATGCCGCCAACGTCCCTGCGACGTTCTTCATGGTCGGCAATCAGATGTTTGAGCAAAAGAACGTCGTCAACGCACTCGCCGAAGCCGAATTCGACTTCGGGCTGCACACCTTCTCTCACCCGCAGCTCAATCGCGCGTCCCCTGCGCGGGTGCAGGTTGAACTGGCTTTGCAGTCAAGGATCTTTTCCTGGCTGACCGGCCGCACACCAGTTGTTTTCCGCGCGCCCTATATGCGTGGTCCCGGACCGCTGGAGGGCGATCTGGCGCGGCGGCTGAAGACCATTATCGATCAACGTTATCACCTCCTGGGTGCGGATATCGTGCCACCGGATTGGCGCAGCCTGAGCCCGAAGCAACTGGTAGACTACACTCTGGGAGCCTTGGACGGCAGCGGTCAGGTGCTGCTCATGCACGATGGCGGAGGTCCGCGCAGCAGTACCATCAGCGCCCTACGCCTGTTGCTGCCCGAGCTGAAAGCGCGCGGCTATCAGTTTCTGACGCTAGAACAGGCAATGGCCGGGTTTGGAAGCCCCTACGAGACGCGGCAGGTCGCCAGCCTTGAACCCTTCGAAGCGCTGGCCTTTACAGGTGTGGGAAACAGCGCCACGTGGGTGGCATTTGTGGTTCCATTTGCAGTGCTTCTCGGGGTCATCCGCGCTCTTGTCCTGTTCATAATGGCGATCCGTTCCCGCCGTGCCGACCGCATGGATCTACGCCACCGGACAGGTGATTTTTCCGCCCCGGTGACGGTGGTGATCCCAGCCTATAACGAAGAGAATAGCATCCTGAAGACGATCTACAGCGTGCTGGAGTCAGACTACCCCAACCTATCAGTGCTGGTGGTGGATGACGGGTCGACGGACTCCACCTATGAGCTGGTGACAAAGACTTACAAAGGCAACCCGAAGGTACAGATCCTGCGTCAGCCCAATGGCGGCAAGTGGAAAGCATCCAATCTCGCCTTCTCGCATGTCACCACCGACTTTGTCGTTGCGATTGATGCCGATACCATCGTCGCGCCGGATGCTATCCGCCGTCTGATGCAGCCCTTGCGCAACCCCAACGTTGGTGCAGTGGCTGGCAAAATCATGGTCGGCAACTCTAACAACCTTCTGACAAAGCTGGAAAAGCTTGAGTATACGGTCGCCCAGAACATCGACCGCCGCGCCTATGAAACGATCAATGCGATCATGGTTGTACCCGGTGCATTTGGCGCCTGGCGAACCGACGCTGTGCGCAAATGTGGCTACTACAGCAGCCAGACGCTGGCAGAAGACACCGATCTGACCATCTCACTCCTGGAAAAGGGGTATGAGGTCCGTGCCGCGGAGCGTGCATATGCCTACACCGAGGCGCCCGCATCCGTCGGAACGCTGATGAAACAGCGGATGCGCTGGTCGATCGGGATCCTGCAATCCGCATGGAAACATCGCGGCACCATCCGTCAGGGCCATGCTGTCGGCTTGGTCGGGCTTACGGATCTGGTTGTCTTCGGAGTGATCATGCCGCTTCTTGGCCCGATCATCGACCTGTTGCTGGTGCTCATGTTGGTACGGTTCGTGTCCAGCTTTGACGGCACCACCTTTGACGCCTTCACCGTTCGTGATTATGCCGTGCTCGCCATTTTCCTTGCGCTACCGCTGCTGGAAATGATCATGGCTGATTATGCCGTACGGTCCGAGCCATCGACCCCGCGTGCCATGGTGCTGCTGTTGTTGTTGAACCGCTTCATTTATCGCCAATTGCTGATCATCAATGTCTATCGCTCGCTGTGGCGGATCCTGACAGGGCGGTTGACGGGGTGGCACAAACTACGTCGATTTGGATCCGTTCAGGCGCCGGTCCGGCCAACAGTTGCAGCCCGGGCGCATCTCAGCTGACCTGCGGACCGCATGACAACCGGCCTGCGGGATCGGGCAAATCGCGGCCTACCCCTCTCACGGGCTCGAGGAACCAGATTGATCTGTCACCAGCCTGGACTGGTCTGGCATGAAATAAGCCCTGCCCAAGAGAGAACCTTGGGCAGGGCTTTGTCGTTTTACACGCAGAGTTGCTCAGTTGCCGTCAGACGTGCTTTCACCCGAGAGCGCATTGGGATCGAACGCGCCACCGAAGGCGGAGTTTCCGCCGCTTGCCGGTGCCGAGCTTTCGTCTTCGCCTTCAGGGGCAGCGCTGTCTCCGCCACCCAGAGCATTGGGGTCAAATACCCCGCCAAACCCAGAGCTATTACCACCGCTGCCAGATGGCTCAGATGTTGCGCCTCCAGCATCAGAGCTCCCGTTTTCTGCTTCTTCAGCTGCTCGGCGAGCAGCGTCTTCGGCACGGCGCTGACGTAATTCCTGAATACGCAGCTCGGTTTCCAGACGTTTCTGCTCCTTCACTTCGGCGATACATTGGGCTGGGCTGTAAACAGTCGCCGTGCCGACAATCACAATGGTGAAGCAGGCAACCCCAACCAGCCCAAGAGCCGCCCAGTTCGAACTGAGGAACCCCGGCAGCCGCAGCCGGCCACTTTCCAGCTCTTCTACCGTCGCGTCCTTGCGGGCCGCCGCGACCAACTCACGCCGACGGATTGTTGCCTCGTTGAACAGCGCCGCAAAAACCGTCAGCACAACGATGATAAATGCCAGAGCAGAGATCGCCGGAGTGATACCGTAGCGCACCTTTTGCGCCAGTTCGATTGTCAGGGTCGGGTATTCGCCGAAGGTGAAAGTAGTGGTGTTGTAGTTCTCAAAACTAGCAAGGAAGGCAAGAACCGCCGCCGACGCAATTGCCGGTTTCATGAATGGCAACAGAACCTTGCGGAACGCCTGCGCATGGGTCGCCCCGAGGTCAAGCGCCGCCTCAGTCAGCGCGATGTCGTAACGCTGCAGACGCGCCACCAGCACCAGCATACAATAGCTGGCGATGAAGGTGGATTGGCCGATGATGGTCAAGAACAGCCCATTGGACAGGAAACTATCCGCCCCCAGACCAACCATACGGTTGATACGATCCCAGAACACCAGCGTCGAAATACCGATCACCACGCCCGGTATCAGGATCGGTGCGATGATGACGGTGTAATAGGTCGCCCGGAGCTTCGGCCAGATCTGCGTTAGCATCAAAGCGCCCGCCAGACCCATTGCCACCGACAGCACCACCGTGCCCGCGCCCACCAGAATAGAATTCCAGATGCCATTCAGAATGCGCTCGTCCTGGAACAGGGCAGAGAACCATTCGAATGTCAGGCACTCCCATGGCGTGGCTTGCGGAAAGCCCGGCGAGTTGAAGGCGGTGACCGACATGATCACCAGCGGCCCCAGAAGATAGGCGAAGAATATCGCCAGATAGAACCAGACGCTCAGGCGCAGAAAGGAGAAATTCTTCATTTGCCGATATCTCCCATATTCACCTTGAACAGGCGCATGACGGCCAGAACCAACAGGATACAGGTCACAAGCAGTACCACCGCATAGGCAGCACCCTGCGGCCAGTCGGAGTTGTCATTGAACTGCTGGTAGATCAACTGCGTGAACCACAAGGACGAGGGGCCACCCAGGATCTGCGGCGCCGCCAGAGCGCCCGCCGAGAGCATGAACACCATGGTGCACCCCGAGCTGATACCTGGTTTGGCATAGGGGATTACAACACGTTGGTGGATCTTGGCCCAGCTGGCCCCCATGTCTCGAGCGGCCTCGATCTGGTTGCGATCCAAGCTTTCGATCACGTTATAGATCGGAAAGATCATCAACAGGATGTAGGCATAGCCAAGCCCTGCATAGAGCGCGATATCATTGCGAATGAAATCAAACGGCGTATCGAAAACCCCCATCCCGACGAGGGCCGTGTTCAGAACACCGCTTTCCCCGAAAATGATGCGCAGGGCAAAGGCCCGTAGGATTTCATTGATCCAATAGGGGATGATCAGCATCAGGGCAAAAATACGGATGTGATTGCCCTTGGTCTGCGCGAGATAATAGGCGATCGGATAGCAAAGGATCAGGTTGAACACCGTGACACAGACCGCAGCGACGAGCGTGCGGAAGAATACCCGCAGATCAACTGCATTGTAGTCTTGGCTACCGCCCTCGGGGCCAAAGACCAGATATTTGTAGTTCTCCAGCGTATAGACGTCCTTGGGCCCGCCGATCTCTGGTGGAGGCAGGTTCGGTCGGAATGAAAAGTCGAGCATCGACAGCTGCGGCAGAATGATGAGGCCGATAGTCCAAAACAGGACGAGACCAAGCATCAACGAACCCAGTCCGTAGCCGTTGCGATTAAAGAATTCCCTTAGGAATCTTGGCATGATCTGGCCCTCCTTATTCTGCGGCCAGCTCACCCGCGGGCACGACGACGGCATTCTTCGTCTCGTATTCCAGGGTGATGTTTTGACCTGTGTGATCGTCGAACGACTGACCAAGGTTCGGGATGGAAACCTTCAGCTCCTTACCGCCGTCTCCCTCCATGAAGATGTTGAAGGCATTGCCTTCAAATTCCTCGTGGTTGACCTTGGCGGTCACAAAATGATCACCGGTGGCCCCTTGCGGCGCCAGGGCAAAAGCTTCGGGGCGAATAAACATCATCGCATCATCGCCCTCTTTCATCTTCCCCTGATTGGCAGAAGATATCCGCGCGACAAGATTACCGGACCGGTTCGTCGCTATGAGCGCTTCATTCCCCATTACCCGCTTCACCTTGCCGCGGAACACGTTGTTCTCCCCGACAAAGGATGCGGCAAAGGCCGTTGCAGGATCGTTATAGACCGCCTTGCCGTTGCCGATCTGGTCGATCACGCCGGCGCGCATGACGGCGATATTGTCGGACATGGTCAGCGCCTCGCCCTGATCGTGGGTGATATAGATAAACGTAATGCCGACCCGCTGCTGAATTTCGCGCAGTTCGGTCCGCATGTGCTGACGCAGCTTCAGATCAAGTGCCGACAGCGGTTCATCCAGCAAGAGCACATCCGGCTCAGCGCAGAGCGCGCGCGCGATGGCAACCCGCTGACGCTGACCGCCAGACAGTTCCGACGGCAGTTTGTCCCCCTGCCCCGGCAGTGCAATCATGTCCAGAAGCTCATCCGCGCGCTTGCGCCGATCCTTTGCCGACGCGCCGTTGATCTCCATGGAGAAGGTGATGTTTTCCCAGACCTTCATCAGCGGGAACAGCGCAAGGTTCTGAAAGATCAGCGCGGTCGGGCGCTTGTTCGGGCCAATCCCGCGCATGTTGTTGCCGCCAATCAAGACGTTCCCTTCGCTTGGCTCCAGGAAACCGGAAACCGCGCGCAAGATTGTCGTCTTGCCACAGCCAGACGGGCCCAGGAACGAAAAGAAATCGCCTCCGTTGATTTTGACATTTGCGTCGCGCACGGCGACGAAATCTCCAAAGCGGATCCAGAGGTTTTCAAGATCTACGCCTACCCCAGCACTCATGTGGCCTCTCCCTCGGTGCAACCGTTCGTTCGGAGGCGAACCCCCGGCCGATGCAGATAGCATCCGGTTGATGATATGTTGAATTTACGCCCTCAGGCGTGTGGCTGGCCCCCGCCGAAACGGGAGCCAGATGTACTTGCCCGATCAGGTGATCAGGCGCTCTTGAACTTGTTGACGAATTCGGTCCGTACGTCTGCGTACCAGGGGGCTTCAGCCGGCCATGGGTTGAGATTGGCCAGGCTGTTGCCGGGATAGGCTTCGGCAAAGTTCTTCTTATAGACATCGCCGGAGTAATCATCCGCTTTCAGCACGGGCGAGTTGTACCCATGGCTGTCGATTGCCTTGCCCGCAGGTTCCTGCTGGTAAGCATAGTCGATAAAGGCATAGACCTGCTCTTCGTTCTGGGCCCCGACTGGCATCGACATGCCGTCAACCCAGGCCATCGCCCCCTCGACCGGTGCCTGATAATGAACAGGCTCACCTGCGGATTTCAGAGCAAGCGGCGGTCCATCCCAGGTCTGCCCGACAACGACACCTTCGTTCAGCAGGCCGTTTTTCTGGGTATCCGCATCGTTCCAGATCAGCTTGATCCGGTTTTTGCGCGCCACACACCAGTCGGTGACCTGCCCCCAGACCTTGCGCATGGTGTCTTCATCTTCATATGCCGCCCAGATCGAGCCAGCTTCCATTTCGCCGGCGGCCTCCATGTAGAGCCCCGCACCCAGCATCATGGAATGGGCACGGCCCATGGTCTTGCCTGCGTTCTCTTCACTCCAGACATCGCCGTATGACGGCGCATCGCCGGATGGCAGCCACTTGTCAGTCCGGTAGGCAATTCCCTCAGTGCCCCAGATATGCGGCAGCCAATGGGCGCCATTGTCGCCAAAGTTCCAGGCATCTGTACCAATCTTCGCCATCGCCGGGTTCACCGCGTCAACATTTACCTTATTGAGATCAAACGGCTTCAGCAGCTCCAGTGGCCCCCATTGCAAGGAGCGGTTGTTGGTTGGCGAAACGATGTCGAAGCCTTGCCCCTTCGTGGCTTTCATCTTGTTGATGATTTCTTCGTTCGACCCGATACCTGTGTAGTTCACCTTGATCCCGGTCTTACCCTCGAACCCGGCGATGAACTCAGGTGGCAGATAGTCGGACCACATCAGAATGTTGATCTCGCCGGAGGAGGCCAGTGCGCTCTTGGAATAGAGCGGCGCTGCCAGGGCTGCCGCACCAGCGCTCTTCAGAATCGAGCGGCGGGTTACATTGGACTTTGCAGTCATATTCTTTTTCTCCCTATGGATCTGTTGGTCTTTTGTTTTTCTTTTTTGGTAGTGGAACTCTGCGAAACACACTCCGATTGCTACAGTGACAGATTCAGAATTCGATAAGGCCAGAAGAGGCCCTACAGGCGTATTTATGGTGCCAGTTTCAGTTCCGTCCCTAGACATTCGGAACGAAACTTATGCGCGTTTGTCAGCGAAGACGCCGACTCCCACATGGTTCCACTGCAGTCAGTCTGCGCCTTTGGCGCCTCTCACGTCAACGATGCAACACTGTGGAAGTGTTCACAAAATCGCCGAAACCCTCAAACCGCCATGCCGATGAGCGCTACCCCCGCCGCCATGAGCACAGCCGCCCCAAGACGCCGTTTCCAGTTGCCCTCTTTCAGGATAAGAAACCCGATCAGCGCGGCAAAGATAACCGACGTTTCCCGCAGGGCAGATACAGCCCCCAGCGGCGCAAAGTTCTTGGCAAAGAGAACCAACCCGTAGGCGCACATAGATACCAGACCGCCGGCGATCCCCAAAGCCCAGACCCCGACAGGCACATCGGGCAGTGTTGCACGTTTCCGCAGAAGAACAAACGCCGCGACAAAGACATGGAGAAACGCGCCCCAAGCCCAGT
The DNA here is from genome assembly GCF_048056915.1 of Phaeobacter sp. JH20_02. Classification (NCBI taxonomy): domain Bacteria; kingdom Pseudomonadati; phylum Pseudomonadota; class Alphaproteobacteria; order Rhodobacterales; family Roseobacteraceae; genus Phaeobacter; species Phaeobacter sp. JH20_02. Next base: position 113,338 of record NZ_JAYMVP010000017.1, read on the forward strand.
AGCTGACCGTGTTGCCAGACAGACGCACGCCAATGCCGTCAACCAGCGAATATAGTGAGATGAAAAAACCGGTGCCCAGCGCGTACCACAAAGCGCTCTGCCCGACCCCTGATCGCAGCGCCTTCCAACTGCTAAGCTGAATCCCCCCAGCAATGAGCGCGATTCCCACCCAGGCCTGCACCGGCAGGATTTCCCCGACAAAGATCATCGCCCAGAGCGAAACCAACGCTGGGACAATGCCGCGCGCAATGGGATAGACCACGCTCAGGTCGCCGTGATGATACGCGCGACCGAGCATGTAGAAATACCCAAAATGCACCACCGTCGACACGCCGATGTAGGGCAGGCTTGCCACATCCGGCAAAGGTAGCGTGGCCACCATGACCGCCCCTGGGATGACGTGCCCCAAAGCCACCAAACCCAGCGTCGTGGTCCTGTCGATCGCCGTCTTTACAATGGCATTCCAGATCGCGTGCAGCAACGCGGCCGACAGAATGATGGCAATCACAAATGGCGTCATATCAGGCTTTCACAGCTAGCGGGGCTCCAGAACACACATCAGTCCATTTCGTCCGCAGGCATATCCTGGATCAAACGGGTCTCCAGCAGCTGCCCGTTGCGGTATAGGATCGGATAGGCGATGGCGGCGATATGGCTGTTGAATTCCCGCAGCGCGCGCAATGTCTCGAGATGGATATCCGAGCTCTCGAAACTTTCCGCGGCGCCGCGCTGCAATCGGCGCAGATGGCGCTTACGGCTGTCACGTTCCATCCGCTTGACCTCGGTTTTCTCAAGGCTCAGCAGGCGCGCGCTTTCCAGATCGTCCGAGATCAGCACATTCGATGCAAGCTGCATATTGGCGACGATCACCTCGTGCATGCGGGTGATTTCTGCCCAGCCTTCTTTTGAGAACCGCACCCCCTTCTTGTGCATGGACGCAGCTAGGACGGCGAGCCGTTCATCCACCACGTCGCCGGCCGTCTCCAGCCGGATGGCATATTCAACCAGATCTCGGGCAACCTTGGCATTTTCTTTGCCGAACCCTTCGCTTGGCATGCCAGCCACGTAGCTTCGGATACCCGACAGGCAGCTGTTCACTTCCCGATCCAGAGCCTGCACCGCCTTTATCTGGGCACGGTCGCCGTGCTGATAAAGATCGGGAATTGGTCGGAACATCGCACCGACCAGATCCGACATCCGCAGCAGTTCGCGTTTCAGGCTGCTGATCGCCTGATTGGGTTGCCGGTAATCATCTGTGTTCAATACGCTCACCGGCAGCCCGTGCGTGTTGCCCTGCAGAGGGGTCGGGTTTGGTATCAGGCTGGTCATGACACCATGCAGCATTCCGCAGAACGGCAGCGCCAGGATCAACAGCGATGTGTTGAACAGAAGATGCGCATAGACCAGCATCTGGCCGCCCTCAGGTGCGCCCAGAACACCCGCCCGCAAAGCGATATTGGCGCCAAAGACGCAGATCACCGCCCAGGTTCCACGCAGTCCCAAATTCGCAAGCGGCACACGCCGCCCTGGCGCAGGCATCCCTCGGCTCAGCCAGACCGGAATGAAGGCCGAGCCGAAATTGGCCCCCAGGACCAGGGACAACCCGGCCGCGAAAGGGATCGCATCGATCTGAACGAGGGTGACGCACATGAGGATAGCCGCCACCGAAGAGTGCATGACAAAGGCCAGCGCAGCGCCCACGAGAAACGCCGTGATGTAATCCCGGGCGAGATATTCCGCGATTGCCGGTAGGAACGCGCTCTCCCGGATGGGGTCCATAGCCTCGCGCAGGAACCGCAGCGAAATCAGAATAAAGGCGATCCCCATCAGAATGCGCCCCATTTGCCGGGCCTTCTTCGCCTCGACCTTGACGAAAAGATAGCCACCGACAGCCAGCAGCACGGGCACCAGCCAGTCGAGCTGGAACGACAAGAGCTGAATGATAAGCGCCGATCCAAGGTCGCCACCCAGAACAATCGCCAGACCAGAGGCAAAGGACAGCAAACCGCTTGCCGCAAATCCCGAGGTCAGCAGGGCAACCGCGGCAGAGCTTTGCAGGACGATGGCCATGCCAATTCCCACGAAGCTGGCCTGCACAAGGCTGCGCTGCCCGGTCAATAGCCGCTGGAACGTCGCGCCGTAGCTGCGTTCAATACCGGTCCGCACCATCCGTACCGCAAACAGCAGCAACATGACGGCACCGGCAAGGCTGGTCAGAAAGCTCAATATGGCCATAGAGTTATGTCTTGTCCTTTTGTTGGGCAGCGTCGTGACGTTACCGCTCTTTTCTAGGCGCGATGGGAAACCCCAGCTGCGCAGCCCTCCGGGCGCTTCCGCCAATCAGGTTATCCCTTCCTGATCTTGCTCTCGCCCCCTTCTGTTTCGGGGGTGTTCGAACCAGGCGCCAGTTCAAGGTCAATCTCCCAGAGTTCCAATGCACGGCGGTATTTGCGGGCAGGCATGATATCGGTCAACAACAGATCCAGCAGTTCCGGTTGCGGACCGCGATGCGGCGCAGTGCCTTCGAATTTCGGGTGCGCGACCACCAGCATGGTCAATTCGGCAACCTGCGCCACCACAGCTGCCAGCTGTGCTTCTGTAGCACTTTGGTAAAGCGCGCCGTGTTTGGCAGAAAACGCATCTGCCGACAACACCGCCACATCCAGCGCGAACTCCTGGACCTGCTGTTCAGCGACATGTCCAAATGTACCGCGTTCGTTGCTCTGTATTTCGCCGCCGAGGAAATGCACCCTGTTGCCGTTATGATTGGCCAGCGTCTGCGCCACACCAATGGAATTCGTGACCACCGTCAGACCGGCGCGGCTACGCAGCGCCTTGGCGACAAAAGCGGTGGTGGAGCCGACATCGAGAAAAACCGCCATCCCGTCGGTAACGTGGTCCAGTGCCCTGGCAGCGATGCTTTGCTTTTCCGCCGTATATTTCGAGATCCGTCGGAAGAAACTATCCGCCGCATCTGGTCCCGCCAGGTAGGCGCCTCCGTGCACTCGCTGCACCAGTCCCTGTTTCGCGAGCGCCTTGATGGTCCGACGCACGGTTTCCTCCGACACCTTCAGAACCTTGGCCATCTCGCCGCTGCGTGCCGATCCGCCCAGACGGCGCAAGGCCTCCAGCAGCTCCAATTCGCGGTGCGAGATTTTCTGGTCTTCGGGCAATAGGCAGCCTTGGTAAGGAGTGAGATTTCGCTGGAGAGTGAACCACAGGGATGCCGAAAAAATCAAACATAAAAACACAAAATTCCACACAAACGGTCAAATTCAACAATGTGATGGCAGGGAAACCCTTTGCCATACTCGTGATTTCAGGCTTATCTGGCCGCAATTGCGGCAAGGAAATTCCACATGAGCCAAGCTTCAGACCAGCGCAGGAATGTCCTGTTTATCCTGATCGATCAGATGCGGGCGGATTGCCTGTTTGGAGCCCTGGCCGAGCACGTAGCGCTGCCAAACCTGCGCGCCTTGATGGCGGATGCCGTTACCTTCCAGAGGAACTATACGGTCGTGAATCCCTGCGGACCGTCGCGGGCCTCGATCCTGACTGGCCAGTATGCGATGAACCACCGATCCGTTCGCAACGGGACACCGCTCCGGCATGACACACCAAACCTCGCGTCTGAGATGCGCAAGGCGGGTTATCTGCCGATGCTGTTTGGCTATACCGACACCTCGCATGACCCGCGCATCTACCACCCCGGCGACCCGGCGATGCAGACCTACGAATACCCGATGGCCGGTTTCCACGAGATGCTGGAAATGCGGATGGAGATGTCGCATCCATGGCGCGCGCATCTGCTGAACAAGGGCTATACCTTCGATCGCTACTGGGACATCTACAAACCGGTTTCGCCAACCGGGGGCGCTCCTAGACTGAACGACCCCGCTGTGTACCGGGCCGAAGATAGCGATACCGCCTTTCTCACCGATCGGTTTCTGGCGACAATGCCTGGCTACCGCGACCAGAGCTGGTTCGCACATCTCACCTATATCCGCCCGCATCCGCCGCTGGTCGCGCCTGCGCCTTACAACCGGATGTACGATCCCGCCAGCCTGCCGCTGCCGCAGCGCCTCGCCACTGTGGAGGACGAACGCGCGGTCCATCCGTTTTTCGACCCGACCACCCGCGCTGCGTCTCCCGCCTCCTTTGTCGAGGGTTTTCCGGATCTGGACCCCAGCGACCCGGTAATCCAGACGCTGCGGGCGATCTACCTAGGCCTCGCCAGCGAGGTCGACGCTCATATTGGCCGGGTCATGCAATATCTGCAGGACAGCGACCAATTGGAGAATACACTTGTCGTGCTCAGCGCCGATCATGGGGAAATGCTGGGTGACCGGCACAGCTGGGGCAAATTCTCTGTCTATGATGCCGCCTATCATACCCCGTTGATCATTCGCCAACCGGGCAACGCCATACGCGCCGGAGCGGTCGTGCAAGACATCACGGAGTCGATCGACCTGGCCCCGACTATTCTCGACTGGGTCGGTCAGGCGGTCCCCAACTCAATGGATGGGCGGTCTTTGCTCCCACTGGTTTCCGGGGAAACACCAGACGACTGGCGCAGCTACAGCTATTCGGAACTGGACTTTGGCGAGCCAGAACGCCCCAGTATCTGGCAACACCATCTGGGAACCGATGCTAGCAATTCCTGCCTCGCTATTCTACGGGACGCGCGGTTTACATTGGTTGAATTTGCCGCTGACCTGCCGCCACTGCTGTTTGACCACACCGCCGAGGGCGAAAGGGTCAATGTCGCGGAACACCCCGAGCACCAGGGCGATCTGGCCCGTCTCACCCGCCAAATGCTGCGGCACCGGATGCGCAACATGGACCACACACTGTCTCTCGACACCATTACGCCGCACGGGCCGCGCAGGCAGGCCCGCCACAGGCCAACGAATACGCCCGGTGTCTAGCTTGGCTGACCTGCGAAGCACCCTCGGCGATCTGTTTGCCGCCGCCATCGCCCGAGCCGACCCTGCAATGGCCTTGGCGGAAAGCTTGCGACAGCATCCCCCACCCCTGCCGCGCCCCGGCGGACGCCTGATCCTTATCGCACTGGGGAAGGCCGCCGTTCCCATGATGCGACAGGCCATGCGGATGCTCCCGCCATCCGACAGGGCGGTCGCCGTCACCAACCCGGAGAACCTTGCCGAGATCCCCGGAGCCAGTGTCCTGGCCGGTGACCATCCGGTGCCTAATGACATGAGCCTCGCGGCTGGCGCCGTCCTGCGTCAGGCCGTCGGCGACCTGACTGCCAATGACAGTGTGGTGGCGCTGATTTCCGGTGGTGGTTCTGCCCTCGCCGTGGCGCCGGCTGCAGGGCTTACACTTGCCCACAAAACCGCAGTCACCGATCTCCTTTTGGGAGCCGGACTGGACATCATGCAGATGAATCTGATCCGCCAGCAACTCTCTGAGCTGAAGGGAGGTGGCCTCCTGCGCTCCGCCTACCCCGCACCGGTCTTCAGCTATATTCTGTCGGATGTGATCGGTGATGATCTGCGCGCGATAGCCTCGGGTCCGACGGTGGCACCGCTGGGATCGCGCACCATGGCGCGCGACTGTCTTGTGGCGCATGACCTTTGGGCCTCGCTTCCGGGCGCTGTTCAGACCCATTTGTCCGCACAGGATGACCCTGCACAAACCCTCTTTGATAAAGGGTCCGTCATTGCACATCTGATCGGGTCTAACCGTCACAGCCTGATCGCCATGAAGGAACTGGCCGCACGCAAGGGCTGGTCTGCCGATATCGTTGATGATGCCCTGACCGGAGATGTGGAGGCCGCCGCGGCACGGATTATCTCCGCAGCCCAGGCACGGGTTTCAAACCGCCCGGTCGCGCTGATCTTCGGCGGGGAAACAACGGTAAACCTGACCGGAACAGGCCGCGGTGGACGCAATCAGGAACTGGCGCTCCATGTGGCGCGCTTAGGCCGCCAAACGCTGAGCGGAAGCTGGGTTTTCCTGTCAGCGGGCACCGATGGGCGGGACGGTCCGACGGATGCGGCAGGAGGCATTGTCGATGGGGGCACGTGGCAGCGCATTCTGGACAAGGGGGGCGACCCGATGGCCTTGCTCAGGAACAACGACAGCAACCGGGCGCTCAGATTTGCGGATGATCTGTTTGTAACCGGCGGAACCGGCACCAATGTGGCGGATATTCAGATCATGCTTTTGCCCGCCCGTTAGGGACACCTGTTGCGGCTACTCTTCCAGCTGGTGCAGTTCGTTCAGCAGATCCAGAAGCGCCTCGTAACGCTCATTCCCCATCTGCGCGCGGGTCCGTTCGATCACGGCGAGACTGGCCTGCAAGTTGTCGTCGATCACCTGTTCGCCCGCTTCGGTAATACTGACAATCTGGCGGCGGCGATCCATCTGATCCTTTGCCCGTTGGATCAGCCCCTTATCCTCCAGCTTCTGCAGGATGCGGGTCAAGCTTGGAAGCAGCAGGCACGCGCGCTCGGAAATCTGCGTCGGATCAATGTCACCTGTTTCCTGAACGACCCGCAACACGCGCCATTGCTGTTCGGTCAGCCCCGCGTCGCTCAGCAACGCGCGAATAGGGCCCATCACGCGCTCACGCGCGCGCAGCAGGGCAATGGGCAAGGATCGGTCTGTGCTTGGTAACTGCTTGGTCATGCCAGATTATCGCTGTCTAGGGGCGCAAAGGCAAATCCTCAGTACCCGGAGTGACTAGCACTTACGTTGCTGGGCAATCCAAATCGACCGGGTCTATACCTGTATTGGCGGAATGACGCTGAGCGGATCTCTGACATCGGATACGATTGAGCATGTGGACAGGTATTAATGAACATGTTAATTATATGCTCATCTAAGGTAGCCGGATGCTAAGCCCAAGGACGACACGATGAACTGGAATGATTTTTCTCACTGGGGCCGCAAGGTTGCGGACTGGGCACAGGACTATCACCTGACCGTCGGCGACCGCCCGGTGCGAGCGCAGACGGCTCCCGGCGAGGTGCTGAGCGCCCTGCCCCAAACCCCGCCCGAGGATGGCGAGGGGATGGAGGTGATCTTCCGCGATTTTGAAGACATCGTGATGCCCGGCATCACCCATTGGCAGCACCCGCGCTTCTTTGCCTATTTCACCTCCAACGCCGCCGCGCCCTCGGTGCTGGCGGAATTCCTCGCCTCCGCCATCGCTCCGCAATGCATGCTGTGGCAGACCTCGCCGGCGGCAACTGAGATGGAAACGCGGATGATGGACTGGCTGCGCCAGGCGCTGGACCTGCCGGACCAGTTCCAGGGCGTCATTCAGGACTCGGCCTCCTCCGCCACCCTCGCTGCCGTGCTGACCATGCGGGAAAAGGCGCTGAACTGGCAGGGCAACCAGCAGGGCCTGTTCGCCCAAAAGCCACTCCGGATTTACTGTTCATCTGAAGTCCACACCTCCATCGACCGCGCCATCTGGGTCGCGGGCATCGGCCAGCAGAACCTGATCCGCATCCCCATCAAGGGCGACTGGCGCGGCATGGACCCGGACGCGCTGGAGGCGGCGATCCAATCCGACCTCGCCGCGGGTCACCAGCCAGCGGGCGTCATTCTCTGCGTGGGCGGCACCGGCGTTGGCGCCACTGACCCCGTCAACCAGGTACTGGATGTGGCCGAGAAGCATGGACTCTACACTCATGTCGACGCCGCCTGGGCCGGCTCTGCGATGATCTGCCCGGAATACCGCCATTACTGGCCGGGGGTGGAGCGCGCCGACAGCATCGTCTTCAACCCGCACAAATGGCTGGGCGTGCAGTTCGACTGCTCCGCCCATTTCCTGAAGAACCCGGATGATCTGGTGCAAACCCTCGCGATCAGCCCGGAATACCTCAAAACCCACGGCCATGATGGCATCATCAACTATTCCGAATGGTCGGTGCCGCTGGGCCGCCGGTTCCGGGCCCTGAAAATCTGGTTCCTGATCCGCACCTACGGGCTGGAGGGTCTGCGCCAGCGCCTGCGCAACCACATCATCTGGTCCAATCAACTGCACGATAAGCTCAAGTTAGAGCCTGATTTCGAGATTGTGACACCACCAATGTGGTCGCTTTGGTCGTTCCGCTATGCCCCGCAGGGCGCTAACGATCTGGATGAACTCAATCTACAACTGGTGAACGCGATCAATGACGATGGCCGTATCTATCTGACCCAGACCCGCGTCGACGGTACGCTGGTTATCCGGTTCCAGGCCGGCCAGTTTGAGACAACCGAAGCTGATGTTATGCTCGCCCATGAGGTTATCACCAAGATTGCGCGCGCCCTGAAAGCCCGGTGACCAGAACAAACCCGCGCCACCCGACCCAAACAGGAGATTTGCCAATGCCCGCCACCAAAAACACCTTCAAACAGGCTCTATCGCGGGGCGATCGCCAGATTGGGTGCTGGATGAGCTTTGGTGAGGGTGCCGTAGCCGAAGTAATGGGAACCTGTGGCTTCGATTGGCTGGTGATCGACGGTGAACATGCGCCAAACGACATCCGGTCCATTCGTGATCAGCTGATGGCTCTGGCTGCCTCCAAGAGTCATCCCGTCGTGCGCGTTCCGGTTGGAGAGACATGGATTATCAAACAGGTTCTAGACGCCGGTGCGCAAACGGTCCTGATACCTATCGTCGAAACTGCCGAACAGGCCAGAGAGCTGGTCCGAGCCTGCCACTATCCGCCCACCGGCACCCGTGGCGTGGGCGCAACTGCGGCGCGGGCGTCGATGTTCGGCTCTGTCAGCGACTATACTCGAACCGCCGATCAGGAAATCTGCCTCCTGTTGCAGGTCGAAAACCGTAAAGGCATCGAAAATCTCGACGACATTCTGGAGGTCGAAGGTGTCGACGGGATTTTTATAGGACCTGCCGACCTGTCCACTGACATGGGACATCAGGGCAACTCCGCCCACCCGGAGGTCAGAACAGTGATCGCCGATGCCATGACCCGGATCAAGGCTGCCGGAAGGGCGCCTGGCATTCTGGGCACTGCCCCCGAGGCGACACAGGCCTATCTGGATATGGGCGCGCAGTTCCTTGCAGTTGGGATTGACGTGATGGTCTTGGCCAATAACGCCCGCGCCCTCGCCACTGAATGGTCTGCGAAATAGACGCCGAACGCCACGTTCACAAAATGAGATCAAAAAATACGTATTTCCGCGCAATTGACCGGTTTGACACCCCGCCGCTAGCCTGCCACCACAGGAGCGAGACCGCGCCAAACATCTTGGCGCGCCACGAGGGAGCTACAGGATGAAACGCACATTTGCTGCGGGGATGGTCTCCGCACTGACGCTGACCTCTGCGCTGGCCACCGCCGCCTTTGCAGATATCAAAATCGCCCATGTCTACGGCAAGACCGGCCCGTTCGAGGCCTATGCCAAACAATCCCATGACGGTCTGATGCTGGGTCTGGAATATGCCACCGGCGGCACTATGGAAATCAACGGCGAAAAGATCGTCGTGATCGAAAAGGACACCCAGCTCAAGCCTGAGAATGGCAAGGCACTTCTGGAAGAAGCCTACGGCGACGACGAGGTGGATTTGGCCATCGGGCCGGTCAGCTCCGGCGTTGCGCTGGCGATGCTGCCGGTTGCCGAAGAATACGAAAAACTGCTGATCGTGGAGCCGGCGGTTGCCGATTCCATCACGGGCGCGAATTGGAACCGTTACATTTTCCGCACCTCGCGCAATTCCTCGCAGGATGCGGTGGCCAGCGCCATCGCCCTGGCCGGTGAAAATGTGCATATCGCGACGCTGGCACAGGACTATGCCTTTGGCCGCGACGGTATCGCAGCCTTCCGCGAAGCCCTGGCCGCTCAGGGCCACCAAATTGTCCATGAGGAATTCGCCCCAACCGACACCACCGACTTTACCGCTGCGGGCGAGCGCATTTTCAACGCGATGAAAGATCTCGAGGGCGAGAAGAAGCTTTTCATCATCTGGGCCGGTGGTGGCAATCCATGGGCCAAGATCAACGCAATGGATCCCGGTCGTTTCGGGATCGAATTTGCCGGCGTTGGAAACATCCTCGCCGCCCTGAAAGGGTTCAAGGATTTCGCAGGTATGGAAGGTGGTACGTATTACTACTACGAACTGCCTGACAATCCGGTGAACGACTGGCTGGTGAAGACCCATTTTGAACGGTTCGACAGCCCGCCCGATTTCTTCACCGCAGGCGGAATGGCCGCTGGCATCGCCGCCGTGGAAGCGATCAAGAAGGCCGGATCCACCGACACCGAGGCGTTGATTGCGGCGATGGAAGGCATGGAATGGCAAACCCCGAAGGGCACCATGAAATTCCGGGCCGAGGATCATCAGGCGCTGCAATCCATGTATCACTTCAAACTACGTGTCGACGACGATGTCGAATGGGCCATCCCAGAACTGGTTCGCGAGCTGAGCATCGACGATCTGCCGATTCCGATCCGCAACTGATCACACAACGCGACCGGGTCCGGGGCGACCGCCACCGGGCCCGGCACGTCGCATAGGATTTCGCGGCCCGCCGCGATCACCCGGCCACCGCCCCCGTTTCAGATGGATGCACCCATGCCCGCCCCTCTACTGTCCACCAGCGATCTCACCGTACGCTTTGGCGGGCATGTGGCCGTCGATGCTGTGACTTGTGACTTTCATCCGGGCGAACTCACGGCCATTGTCGGCCCCAATGGCGCCGGGAAGACCACTTATTTCAACCTGATTTCAGGACAGATCCCCGCCAGCGCCGGTCGCGTCACGCTGATGGGGCGGGATATCAGCACGCAGTCCGTATCAGCCCGCACCAAAGCAGGCATCGGTCGCGCATTCCAGATGACCAATCTGTTTCCCGACCTTACTGTGCTGGAAAACGTCCGGCTGGTGGTGCAGGCCAAGGCTGCGCGCGGCTTCAATCTTTGGTCGATGGTCACAGGCCACACCGATCTGATTGATCAGGCCGAAAGCATTCTCGCCCAGGTCCGCCTGCTGGACGAGCGTCAGCAGATGGTTTCGGAGCTGTCCCATGGTAATCAGCGCAAGCTGGAAGTCGCTCTGCTGATCGCGCTCGATCCTCTTGTCTATATGTTTGACGAGCCGACAGCCGGGATGAGCGTGGACGAAGCGCCGGTCGTGCTGGATCTCATCGCGGATCTGAAAAGCCAGACCGACCGCACCATCTTGTTGGTCGAGCATAAGATGGATGTGATCCGAACCCTAGCCGACCGCATTATCGTTCTTCACAATGGCGCGCTGGCTGCCGATGGCCTTCCGACGGAGGTGATGGCCTCCGACGTGGTGCAGGAGGCCTATATGGGCCGTGGGCTGGAGGGGATCCTTGATCATGTCTGACCTCGACCGGACCGCCCCCCCTCCTCTTCTGCGGATTGAGGAGATCCATACCAAGATCGCCCAGTACCATATTCTTCAGGGGGTCGACCTCGATGTTCCGCGCGGCGGTGTCACCATGCTGCTGGGGCGCAACGGTGTCGGCAAAACAACGACCCTACGCAGCATTATCGGCCATTGGCGAACCCATCGTGGCCGCATCCTGTTCGATGGAGCCGACATCACCCAGACGCCCACCGCCAGCATTGCCCGCGCGGGCATCGGCTTCGTCCCCGAGGATATGGGGATCTTTGCCGATCTGACTGTTGAAGAAAACATGGTCCTCGCCGCGGTTTCCGGCCCGATTGATACGGCGCGGCTCGACTGGATCTTTCAGGCCTTTCCGCCGCTGAAGACCTTTTGGAAATCCGAAGCCGGAAATCTCTCCGGCGGGCAAAAACAGATGCTGTCAATTGCCCGCGCCATGATCGAAGAACGCAAGCTATACCTGATCGACGAACCGACAAAAGGCCTGGCCCCGGCGATCATCTCCACCATGGCACGCGCGATCAAGGACCTGAAAGATCAGGGTGCATCGATCCTGATGGTCGAACAGAATTTTGCAGTCGCCAAGGCGCTTGGCGACACCGCCAGCGTTATGGACGACGGCCGTGTCATCTGGTCAGGCGCAATGGCTGAATTGGCAGGCGACACCGCTTTGCAGGAGCGGCTGATGGGCCTCAGCATGGAGGCGCATTGAACATGCCCGATGTTCAAGACAGACCCCGCCATTGCCTTATCCGGCAGGAGATCAACAGATGACCGCCGCCCCCGAACACGCGCCAACGATGGCTCAATCGTCGCTCCGCGACCGACTGGCCCCCTACGCACCGCTGCTGCTGGTTCCACTGTTGGCTATCGCCGGTTTTATCGCCGTGCAGAACCCTGCAAGCTGGATGACCCTGACGGTTTCCGGGCTGGCCATGGGAATGATGATCTTCCTCATGGCCTCCGGGCTGACGCTTGTTTTCGGGCTGATGGATGTCATCAACTTCGGCCATGGCGCCTTCGTTTCTGTTGGAGCCTTCATCGGAATTTCGGTTTTGCTGACACTGGGCCAGCTGACCAATGCGCCGTCGCTGGCATTGAACCTGCTGGCCATTCTCGCCGCCGTTCTCGCCGCAATGGCGGCGACCGCCCTCATGGGCTGGGCATTCGAACGGGTGATCGTCAAACCCGTCTATGGCAATCATCTGAGCCAGATCCTGGTCACCATGGGTGGCCTGATCATTGCCGAACAGCTGATCATCGTCCTTTGGGGGCCGGAAGAAATCTACTTCACACGTCCCGAGGCGCTGAAGGGGGCGCTGACCTTCGGCGACGCCGCTATCGAGAAGTACCGTCTTGTTACCGTCGCCGTCGGCCTTGCGGTCTTTGCTGCCATGCGCTTCGTGCTGCGCCGGACCAAGATCGGGTTGATCGTGCGCGCAGGCGTACAGAATGGCGAGATGGTCGCCGCGCTCGGATATCGCCTGCGCCTCGTCTTCGTCGGCGTGTTCATCGCAGGTTCAGCCCTTGCGGGCCTGGGAGGTGTGATGTGGGGCCTCTATCAGGAAGTTATCACCGCCCATATGGGCAATCAGGCGATGATCCTGATCTTCATTGTGGTGATCATCGGCGGTCTCGGATCGGTTGAAGGCTGCTTCATCGGTGCGCTGCTGGTCGGGCTGTTGCAGAACTATGTCGCCTTCGTAGAGCCGAAACTGGCCCTTGTTTCCAATATCGCCCTGATGGTCGCAATCCTGATGTGGCGCCCGATGGGCATGATCCCGGTGGTAAAGGCAAAATGATGCACATCCTTCTGTCTGGCGACCTGCCCCGCTCTCGCATTCTGGCCCTGTTGCTGGCTGTCATTCTGATTTGTCTTGCCTTCGCACCCTTCCTGTTTCCGGGCGTGCGGACAGTGGATACGACTGCACGCATTTGCATATTCGTGGTGCTGGTGGCGAGCTATGATCTGCTGCTGGGCTACGGCGGCATCGTCAGCTTTGCCCACACGATGTTCTTTGGCATGGGCGCCTATGGTGTGGCACTGGCCTCCACCCACATGGGGCGCGGATTCGATGCGCTTCTGGTCGGCTCTCTCACCGGTGCTGGTCTCGCCGCTGGGCTGGCGCTGTTGATTGGCCTGTTTTCATTGCGGGTGCGGGCCATCTTTTTTGCGATGATCACGCTTGCGGTTGCCTCCGCCGTTGCCGTCCTTGTCAGCCAGCTCTCTGGTCTGACCGGCGGCGAAGACGGTCTGACGTTCAAGACCCCGCGCGAGTTGGGACCTGCGTTCAAATTTGGCACGGAGCTGTTTGGCGGTGAACTGTTCGGCGTCAAACTCAACGGACGACTGCTCACCTACTACCTGATTTTCGCAGGCAGCGCGCTGCTGTTTCTGGCCCTGCTGCGCATCGTGAACTCACCGTTCGGTCGCGTTTTGCAGGCCGTCCGCGAGAACGATTTCCGGGCGGAGGCGATCGGCTACCGCGTTGTTTACTACCGCGTTACGGCCACCTGTCTCTCGGCGGCGATTGCCGCGCTGTCCGGCTCTCTCTATGCGATCTGGCTACGTTACGTGGGACCAGACACCACCCTGTCGATGACCATCATGATTGATATCCTGCTGATGGTCGTCATCGGTGGTATGGGAACGATCTACGGTGCGGTGGTTGGTGCGACCGTTTTTGTACTTGCGCAGAATTACCTGCAAAACCTGATGGGCGTGCTTTCCGGCATGACCGAAGGGTTGCCGTTGCTGCCCGAACTCCTGAGCCCGGACAGGTGGCTATTGTGGCTGGGTGTCCTTTTCATTCTTAGCGTCTACTTCTTCCCTAGCGGCGTGGTGGGCCGCCTGCGCGGGCAACGCTAGCGCCGAGACCGGCAGGCGGCAGGGCTAGCGCAGAATTTGATCTTCAGGCCAGCTCAGCTCTGTCTCGATCTGGATCACTTCACGCGCGCCCTGAGCGATCTCCATGTCCCAGGCCAATATCCCGCGCTGTTTCTCGACGTTTTCTTCCGTCGGCGCAGGGCGCGCAGACCAGCGTATCTTAAGGTCGTCCTGCTGGGAGTATGGAACACGGTCAAGGACCCGCAAAGGCCAGGGCTGGTCAGTCAGGTTCTCGATCTCGATCTCAACCCGGCTAAACTGTTCCGCATTGCGCGAAATCAGCCCCTGTTCACCTTCGCTCTGATCCAGAACATCGCGGCGCAGGGTTAGCCCCTTGATCGGCCCAAACCCGATGTCTGCCTCTGCCCCAGGTGCCAGGCCCGGAAAATCTGCAACGGCGACCAGCTTCCCGTCCACAAAATGCGCAGCCTCCGTCGCAGGCAGCAACTGCTCGCCAAATTCGTTTGCGAAACGCACCACGCGATAAGCGACCTCATTGCGCAGTGGCACCGCCTGTGCCCTCAACTCGGCGCTTGCGGTGACACTGTCCATTTCTAGCCGCAACGCATCCACGCCCGAGGCAATGGAGACCGGCTCACCAAACCCATAGACAGCCGCAACGCCGCCCGTGTCGACGCTCCATTGCGGAAGTAGCTCATCAACCAACACAGCCGCTTCGATTATCGGTTCGTTGGCAAGCTGCAATTCCATATCAGATGACAGCCGCTGCTTAGGCGTTGGGACAGGCATCGGTTTCTCGATCCGACGCAGCTGTGGGAACAGGCGCGATGGCGCTGATTGCCCCAGCGGTTCCGCCGTCGACAGCGTCAGCGCAATGTCCTGCCAGCTCTCGCCCGTATCCTGCGCCAGCATCACGCTGCGCGCCAGAGTCAGCTCCGCCACATCACCTGTCGCAAGATGCAGCTCATAATGGGGAGACCACCCTATATGTCCCGCTCCAGCTGTCAGATAGGTGAGTGTAACCTCGGCGCCCCCAGCCTCCGCAACGTCGACTTCCACCTCAATGAAGAGCCGGTCCTCATCCTCCAGCGCGATGGCTGCGAGTGCTGCGTGGGCCTCCTTCAATTCGTCCTGGAGTGCTGTCAGAGCTTGTTCCTTGGCGCGGGCCTCGGCCTCTGCATCAATAATCTCACGATGGCTTGCAGTAGCCCGGTTTGAGATCATCACCGCAATATCCGCCAGCGCTGAGGCATCCGCCCCCGCCAGACCATCATTACCGCCAAGTTGTTCAAGGAATTGGATTGAGCTCTGCGCGGCTCGGGCCATGGCTCGGGCACGTTCCGCTTCATCCGTCACGGCTGCGATCTGTTCTTCGATCTGACGGATACGTGTCTCAGCAGCGTCAATCTCAGGTGTCGCCACGTCCTGAGGGGGCACGGACTCCTCTCGCATTAGGGTGCTGATACGGCGCCCGCCCGCGATCTGCACCTGCAGGCTGGCGGTCTGCGCACTTTGTGGCACGTTTTGCAGGATCAGCTGGTGCCGCCCGACAGGCAGGTCCACCGCCGCAGTGCGGGTGATTTGGGCAAGCCCCGGATAAAGCGTTACCGCGGAAACCTGGCTAGAAACAGGGAACACATCCGCAACTGCGGATGTGGCAATGCTGATTGTGCCGGTGGCAGCCGCAAGAATGGCAAAAACTGAATGAACAGGTCGCATGATATCTCTCGATTGATCAAATCGCGGACAAGCGGCCCGCCTGTGATCAAATCTACGTATCGTTGCGAGATGTTACCAGCCGTTGCATCCCATCATGACGCAAACTGCCAGTGCTTGCTCAGGCTTGGCTTATGTTGTCCGGCAATGGAGCCCCAAATCGCGCCTCCAGCTCTTTCCCAGGAAACCCAAGAAACCGGCAGGTACAGATTTCGACGTGGCTATGCGCATCGCGAAGACGGGTCCGCCCGTCACTGCGCTCCAGATAAAATCCCTTGCTGCGCAGAGCCCGGATCAGATCCAGCCAGTTCTTTGCTGTGCGAAAGCTCTCGCTCAAAACCATCCGCAGCTGCGCCGCCATTTCGGCATCTAGGCGCGAACCGTTGCGTGCTGTGGCCCAAGCCGTTTCCCCCGAGCTGATTACAGTCTCATGTGTCTGCGCCTGCGTCGGCGTTTTTCCCATCATGGTCTTACCCCCAAGTTACCTTCATCCAACTCCCATCAGACTAGTGGGATAAAGGCTGGCAAGAACAGTTGTACAAACGGTAAAGGGGCCGTCTCTTTCGAGACAGCCCCCTCTCTGAATGGATAGGTTTTTAACCTTTTTTCAGAACTTCACGCCCCAGAAGCTCTGCGATCTGGACGGCGTTCAGGGCAGCGCCCTTGCGCAGGTTGTCGCTGACACACCACAGGTTGATGCCGTTATCAATGGTCGAGTCCTGGCGGATCCGGCTGATAAAGGTTGCGAAGTCGCCGACGCATTCGACCGGCGTCACATAGCCGCCGTCTTCGCGCTTATCGATCACCATAATGCCCGGCGCTTCGCGCAGAATATCGCGGGCTTCATCTTCGTCCAGGAAGTCTTCGAACTCGATGTTGATGGATTCGGAGTGGCCGACAAAGACCGGCACGCGGACGCATGTCGCCGTGACCTTGATCGACGGATCGACGATCTTCTTGGTCTCCGCAACCATCTTCCACTCTTCCTTGGTGGAACCATCATCAAGAAAGACGTCGATATGCGGGATCACGTTGAAAGCGATCTGCTTGGTATAGACAGAGGGCGGAACATCCTGTGTCGGATTGTAGACTGCTTTGGTCTGATCCCACAGCTCATCAATCGCTTCCTTGCCGGAGCCGGAAACCGACTGATAGGTGGAGACCACAACGCGCTTGATCTTGGCGCGATCATGCAGCGGCTTCAGCGCGACAACCATCTGTGCGGTCGAGCAGTTGGGGTTCGCGATGATGTTCTTTTTGGCATAACCATGAACCGCCTGCGGGTTCACCTCAGGAACAATCAGCGGCACATCGTGATCATAACGATAAAGCGACGAGTTATCGATAACCACGCAACCGGCGCCAGCGGCCTTGGGCGCGTATTTCTTGGTCGCGTCGGACCCGATGGCAAACAGCGCCATATCCCAGCCGCTGAAATCAAAGGTGTCGAGATCTTGGGTCTTCAGTGTTTTGTCGCCGAATGTGACTTCGGTGCCGAGGGATTTGCGGCTCGCCAGAACTGCAATCTCATCCACAGGAAACTGGCGTTCAGCCAGAATGTTCAGCATTTCACGGCCCACGTTGCCCGTGGCGCCCGCGATAACGACGCGATAACCCATTTTGTGTCTCCAATTGTGTCCGGCCTCGTGACCGGCTGCGGTGTCTTATCGGGAAAGCCCGCGCGAGGAAAGGCTAGATCAATCCAAGCTGTCTCGGCTGAGCAGATATATTGCGCATCCGGCCAGCAAAAACGCCAGCAGGAAACCGAAAATGGCCAAATAGGGCAAGGAAAGGTCCGCACCGGACGTTTCCGCATGCAAGCGCCCACTGGCAAACTGCATGATTCCCACCCCGCCGATGCCAAAGAAGTTGAGCATGGTCACACCGCGACCCACCAGATGCGGCGGCACAAAGGCACGCCCCTGCGCCAGGATCACCGGAAACGCAGCGCCAAAGAAGCCAACGGCCGCCATCAGCGCCACCACTAGCGGCACGGGACCATCCACCCACAGCATCAAGGCCCCCAGCGCGACACAGGCAAGCAGATTGCCGCCAAGCACGACCCCCTTGCGGGTTCCCAGCAGCCGGTCCATCGGACCATAGGCAAAGGTGCCAAGGATCATCGCGACCCCCATCACCAGGCTGGCCAACCCGACCGCCTCCCGCCCCAGTCCAAAAACATCGCTCAGATAGGGTCCGATCCACAGCCCCCGCAAGGCCGCAGAGGGGGCGTAGGCCACGAACATCATGATGAATATCGGCCAGAGGACCGGCAGGCGCAGAATATCGAGAACAGACCCTTTGGCCCCCTCGCCCGCCTCGACCCGCGCCGGATCCTTTACCGTCAGCGCGATGCCCAGTGCGACTGCGGTAGAGATCCCTGCAAGCCCGAACAGCGTGCCCCGCCATCCCAAGACCTCAACCGCCAGCGCCGTTGGATAGGACGCGACCAGATTGCCCAGCGAGCCCACCCCGAGCATCACGGCCGCCAGTGTCGCAAAACGGCGTGGCGGATATTCGCGTGCGAATATGTAATAGGACGCCATGAGCACGGGAGAACAGCCGATCCCGATCAGGACCATCGCAAGGCTGATATGTGAGGGCTGAGCCGCCAGCGCAAAGACCAGCGTTCCGCCGCCACCGCCAAGCAGCAGCAGTGCCGCCGCGGTCCGGCTTGGTCCGACACGATCCAGCGCCCAGCCGACCGGCAGTTGCATCGCCGCAAAGGTCAGGAACCAGAGCCCTGAGGCAAAGGCGAGATCCTCGGGCGTGGCTCCCAGATCGTTTTGCAAGGCGGAGCTGAGCACCGCCAGGAATGCGCGAAAAAACTGACTGAGCACGTAGCCCAGACATAATATGACCAGCCCGGCCTGCATGTTGGTCCCCCCCGGAATGAGATGTCTGCCCCGGCAAACAGCCAAGACCAGCAATCGTAATCCGTCCACAGTGGCGATTTCGCACCAATTCACAAGAGTGCGAAACCACTTAGCCGTGATTGGTCGTGTGCTGCTGTCGCGCTAGGCTATGGTGTCAACAGGATGAACGGATCGCAGATGACACAGGATGGTTTCTACCAAAGCCTAGCGCCCAGCCGCGACTTTGCCGGTCTGACCCGTTCTGGTGCCTTTACGCCGCTGCCGAGGGACTGGATGGTCGGCTGCTGCGATATCGTCAATTCCACCGATCTGATCGCGACCGGGCGCTACAAGACGGTAAACACCATCGGCGCCTCGGCGATTGCCGCGATGATCAACGCCCTAGGAGGCACACCGTTTCCCTATGTCTTTGGCGGTGACGGCGCCTCCTTTGCAGTGGCCCCTGAACACGCCGATATCGCGCGCGACACGCTGGCGCGGCTGCGCAGCTGGACCAGCGCGGAATTCGACATCGAGCTGCGCGCCGCATTGCTGCCGGTGTCCTGGATCAGAGCCGAAGGCCTGGATGTCGCCGTTGCCCGCTATGCCGTCTCAGACGCGGCCGACTACGCAATGTTTGCCGGTGGTGGCCTCAACTGGGCGGAACGGCAGATGAAGCTGGGAGGTTTCGAAGTGCCCCCCGCACCGCTGCCCGATCCGCCGGATCTGACAGGCCTGTCCTGCCGCTGGAATACGATACCGGCTCGCAACGGGATGATCCTCTCGGTCGTGGTGCAGCCCCATAGTCGGGCCTCAGCCAGGGATTTTGCCAAAATCGCCAGCGATGTTCTCGCAGTTGCAGACAAGTTGCAGCGCCATGGTCATCCGGTGCCGGAGGGCGGGCCAAGCTTCAGCTTCCCCCCGCCGGGTCTGGCGCTGGAGGCAAAGATGTCACGCGGGAAAACCGCGTTGATTTTGCGAAAGCTGCAGTTGTTTGTTCAGACTGTCTTTGCGGCCTATGCGCTCACCCGCAAGCGCCCGATTGGTGGCTTTGATGCCCAGCATTACCGCAGAATGCTCGTCGCCAACGCGGATTTTCGAAAATTCGACGATGGCCTGAAACTGACACTCGACTGTCCGGCAGAGGTGCGCGACGAGATCACACATATCCTGGAGAAAGCCGCGGCAGCAGGGCAGGTGCGCTATGGCCTTCACGAACAGGACGAAGCGCTGGTAACCTGCATCGTACCGTCGGCGATGCGCGACGATCACGTCCATTTCATCGACGGGGCAGCGGGCGGCTATACGCAGGCAGCGCTGAGAATGGCCGCCGCTTCAAATCCGGCGGCGGCCTGAGGTCTGATCGGGACCGTTTTGCGTTGGCGAGAGCCCCCGATCAGACCGGCTGGAACTTGCCGCTGCGCGGCTCATAACACTCCAGACCACCCTCGCCGATATCGGTCCAAAGGCCATGCAGGCTCAATGTTCCATCCCGCACGGCGCTATCAATGAAGGGGAAGGTCATCAGGTTTTCGAGCGATGCAACCACCGCCTGCCGTTCAAACTGACGCGCCTGTGCGTCGGTATCCTCGATATCTTCGACCAGCGGAAACTTCGGCTTCAGGATATCCATCCAACGCCCGACAAAGCTCTCCTTGGCATCCAGCGCTGGTGCATGGCCTTTGCACATGTCGATACATCCCTGCACACCACCGCATTGTGAATGCCCCAACACAATCAGATGTGCCACCTTCAGAACGGTGACTGCGTATTCAACGGTCGCGCTGGTGCCATGGTGATCGCCGTCAGGCTGATAAGGCGGCACCAGATTCGCAATATTGCGGTGAATGAAGAACTCGCCCTGATCGGCACCGAAAATCGAGGTGACATGAACCCGACTGTCGCAGCAGGAAATAACCATCGCGCGCGGGCGCTGCCCTTCGCTGGCGAGCCGCCGGTACCAGCCTTGATTTTCGCTATAGGTCGTGGCTTTCCACCCATGATAGCGCGTCACCAGATAGCTCGGCAGGGGTTTGGCAAATTGCATGTGTCGTTCCTCGATTGACCTCTGGCAGGTCTGTTACCAAGGATTGTTAGCAAATTCGAGAGATTTGGTCATCCGGCTGGAAACCTTTTGACAACTTCTAAGGCGCAAGTTTGGCCCGTGCCGTGGGGGCATGAATAAATTGGGGTTTAATGTGGTGGCTCAAATACTCACTGTAGTACACAAAGAAAATGTGCGCCTAGACTCCGACAAACTGTCGGATCTCTATACGCAACTCGGCGAAGCCGGGGCAGAAGATGTGGTTTGTCGCGCGATCGAGGAACTCGCCGTGCGGCTGTCTCATTGCGAACGTCTCTGGCGCCAGAACGATTTGCCAAACCTACGCAAAAGTGCGCGTTCCCTGATCGCTATCGCCGATCAGATTGGCATGACAGCAATGGCACGGGTTGCCCGTGACGTGACCGGCGCGATCGACATAAACGATTTTGCAGCAGTTTCGGCGACCCTGTTCCGGCTGATGCGGATCGGCGAGCGATCCCTGACCGCTGTATGGGAGCAACAGGACCTTTCGGTCTGACAAGTGATCCTGGGGGGACACTTGCTCGGATATATCTGACAGCGGATCTGCCGCCGATGGAGCCGGTCTCCAACTGTCAGACCAAGGCTTGATGCCAACCAAATGGCAATTTCGTAGCGACGCAGGTTATGCGTCCGGGCTCTTAGCGGGGCCCTTATTGGCGTTGCGCCTGCGGCCGTGGCGGATGCAACCTGTTGAAACCACATGTTGACCGACAATCAGCAGGGCTTGCAGACGGCGCTGTGACAGATACTCTGACGATGAAATCGCCCCCCGGTCCCGGAGTATCCTGTCATGCCCACTGCCAAGCCATCCGCCATCAGCCGCCTCTCGCGTCCGGCCTTCGCCGACCCGGCGACGGCCAGCCTCGATCTGCATGTGCTGGATCAGGACAAGTGCGAAGACTGGCTTGCCAATGCGCAGAGCGAGACCAGTAACTGGGCCCGCACCAATGGGTTTCGCGGCGCCATCGGGCAGGTGCTCGTCATTCCGGATCGCGACGGTGCGCCCAGACAGGTGTTGGTGGGATACGGCACCGCCAAGGACCGCGCGAGGGGCAGGTTCATTCTGGCCGGCGCCCTCTCTGCGCTGCCCGGAGCAACCTATCGCCTGGTTGAAGGGATCGCCGAGGAGGATCGCCCGGCTGAGTGCCTAGGTTGGCTGCTCGCCCAATATAGGTTTGATCGGTATAAATCCGGGCGCGTCTCCGAAACCCATCTGATCGCACCCGAGGGAGTCGATACAGCCCGGATCGAGGCCTGCGCGGCCGGGGAATATCTGACTCGCGACTTGATCAATACGCCCGCCTCTGACATGGGGCCGCAGGATTTGCAGGAGGCAACACAGGCGCTGGCGGATCGATATGGCGCCGCCCTTGACGCTGTCGCCGATGAAGATCTTCTGACGCAGAACTTTCCCATGATCCACACCGTTGGCCGCGCTTCGGATCGTCGTCCCCGCCTGCTGGATATGCGCTGGGGCAATACTGGCCCGAAGCTCACCCTTGTTGGCAAGGGCGTCTGTTTTGACACCGGCGGCCTCAATCTCAAACCCGGCAGCAGCATGGCCCTGATGAAAAAGGATATGGGAGGTGCCGCCAATGTCCTGGGGCTGGCAGAGATGATCATGGCGCTGCAATTGTCTTTGCAGCTCCGCGTCCTGATCCCAGCGGTTGAGAACAGCGTTTCGGCGAATGCCTTTCGCCCCGGTGATGTACTCACCGCGCGCAACGGTCTGACCATCGAAATCAACAACACCGATGCCGAAGGTCGGCTGGTCCTGGCCGATGCCCTGTCCTACGCGGCGGAAGACGCCCCGGATCTGCTAATCTCCATGGCCACGCTGACGGGTGCGGCGCGTGTGGCGGTCGGTCCGGATCTGGCGCCGTTTTACACCGATAGCGATAGCGATGCCGATGCGCTCAGCGCGGCTGCCGCTGCCTCAGCCGATCCGGTCTGGAGGATGCCTTTTCACGCGCCCTATGAGACCATGATTGAACCGCTGATCGCTGATCTGGACAACGCGCCAAGCGGCGGCTTTGCCGGATCCATCACCGCAGCTCTGTTCCTGCGCCGCTTTGCCAACGGCAGCCGGTATATGCATTTCGACATCTATGGCTGGACGCCGACCGCCGCCCCGGCCCGGCCAAAGGGCGGCGCATTGCAGGGCGCTCGGGCCCTGCTCGATGCGTTGCCAACCATGCTGAACCTCTGAGGCACCGGATGACCGATCCCCGCCGCACCCCGGCCAATGACCGCGTGATCGCTGCACATCTGGCGCAGCACTCGCCCGACCGCACGGCAGTGACAGGACAGCCCGCCTGTATTCGTTTGCCCGTGGTAAACCTGTTACGGCGCCCGGACGGGCCGCGCGACCGTCAACTGTTGCTTGGCGCCGAGATCACGATCTACGAAGAGCGCGATGGATGGGCGTTCGTGCAGGCTATGGCTGATGACTATGTCGGCTATGTTCCGGCCACAGCCCTCGCAACCGATGCCGCCCCCGCAACCCATCGGGTCTGCAAACCGGCAACACATGCCTATAGCGCCGCAGATATGAAATCCTCCGACCTCTGCAGTCTCAGCCACGGCAGCAGGGTGAGCGTCCTAGCTTTCACAGATCGATTTGCGGAAACCAATCTGGGGTTCATCCCCGCGTCTCATCTGCGGCCGGTTTCAGTGCCCGAAACCGATCCGGTCGCGGTTGCACAGCTCTTTCTCGGCACGCCTTATCTATGGGGCGGAAACAGCCGCTGGGGGATCGACTGCTCGGGTCTGGTCCAGGCGGCGATGCTGGCCTGCGGCGTCACCTGCCCCGGTGACAGCGACCAGCAGGAAAATGAACTGGGCCAGGACATATTGCTCGGCAACACAGCGGTTCCCAGTGATCTCAGACGCGGCGATCTCCTGTTCTGGAAGGGCCATGTCGCCCTGATGCAGGACCACGAAACCATGATCCATGCAAACGCCCATCATATGGCGGTTGCACTGGAGCCGGTGGCGGATGCGGTGGAGCGGATCATGGTGCAAGGCGATGGACCGATCACTCGTCACCGGCGCCCAGACCTCTGAAGCCGCTTCTTCGCGGCCCGGATCATCAGGCAGCGCCGCAACCGGCGGTCAGGTCACGGATCGGATGAGCTTGCGTTCGAGCACACGCAACACGGATCTGAGATCATGGCCGCGCTTCAGAATCTGCCCATCCATACCGACAACCGCATATTGCCCCTGCCTATTACGCAGCTTGGGACGTTTCTCGATACGATAAAGAGGGTGCTCAGCGGTGCGCCGGAACACCGAGAAAACGGCCAGATCCCGAAGGGTCGAAATGCCGTAGTCCCGCCATTCCCCGGCTGCAACCATACGGCCATACAACGACAGGATCACCGAGAGTTCGGTCCGGTGAAAGGCAACCTGCTGCGGGCCGGAAAACGATGAGAAGGGCTGCACTTGGTCAAAGCTCATAATGACAGCGTTGCGCCAAACAGACAGCAAATCAAGCATTATTGCCACCTTGCGGCGCAGCTGGCGTCCTCAGGAAGGCGAAAGCTCGGGCAGAACAGAGCGTGTGTCCAGACCGATGGTCTGCTCAAAAGCCGCACGTCCAGGGGCGGTCAGCAGCAGCCCCCGTTTGACCGGCTGACGCTTGACCCAGCCCGAAGTCAGCGCGTGAGACAACAGCTGACGCCCCAATTCGCCCGAGATATGCAGGCGCCGCTCCGTCCAGTCCATGCAGGGCTTCGCAAAGGCTTGCCGTGAAGGCCGTGTCGGCAGGGTCACTCCCAGCCGGTCCCATTCTGCTGCCGGAATCACTTCGAACCCGCCGTTGCGCTCAACCAGAATTCCAAGATCGAGAAACCGTCGGGTCATCGCCACCGCCAATGGACCGGCAAAGTGGTCGTAGCAACTGCGCAATGGTGCCAGGACACCCGCCTTTCGCTGCTGCGCACGATGCAGATGATCCGACGGCGCAATCGCAGCCAGTTGCTCAAGGGTCTGTGCCACCACGGCGCTGGCCAACCTGTGAAAAACGCAGCGCCCTCGCTTTTCAGCAACGACCAGGCCTGCGGATTGCAGCAGCTGCAGATGCGCTGTTGCTGTCGGCGCGGTGACACCTGCCGCCGCCGCCAGCTCCTTATTGGTGTAGGACCGACCGTCCAGCAGCTCGCATAACATACGGGTGCGGCTGGCATCGGAAAGCGCCTGGCCCAGAATATCAAATCGAGGAGTGCTCATGGTCAGACGATAACCCGCCGCCCGCGATTGCGCCTAGTACAAACGCTTCGACCATCGCCGAAGGGTTCTAGCCAGCCCGTCTGTCCCATCATTAACCGGGATCTAACCTCAACCGCATAGTTTTTTCGCATCGCGCCTGATCAGGATCTGGAGCCCAGAGACCATGCAGCATGACCCCAAACAACAACGCCATCGACCTGACCCGGTTCAGACCCGAGCCGACGAGCACTGGCGTGGTCTGGGGGGCCTCTGCCTTCTCATGGGCAGCGCGCTGCTGATCGCCTCACTTCTGCTGCTGGCCGGCAAGGTCGATGCCGATCCTCAACCGACCAACAAACACGTTGCCCAACGTATCGCTCTGATGGGTGGTCAAAAAACGGCCGTTCAGGATCTTGCAGCGATGACCCGCGACTACATCGCATTCGATCGCGGCGCCGCGCGTGCAGCCCGACGCGATCTGATCCGGTCGACGCGCCGCATCCCGCGCGAATTCCGCCAGGATGTCACCGATCTGTCATCCCATGCACGCGGCGGGATCTGGGCAAACTGGGCTGATTTCAAACGCCATGCGGAGTCTGCCGAACGCGCGGCACGCGCACTGAATACCCGCTCGGCGGCCGGGTTGAAACGCAGCCTGCCGCGCCTGCTATCCGCCTGTCACAACTGTCACCAGATCTACCGTGAGACACCGCGCGAATTCACCACTCACTGAGCTGCCCTAGCCGGTTCGACCCGATGGCAGATCAGCGAGCACTGTTGCCTGCCGTACCAGCGATCCCGTAGCGGGCAAGAAACGTCTTGATCGCGGCCTCAACCACACGCTCACGCTCGTCATCGCCGATATCGGCGTCGATGTTGAAAAGCAGCCTAAGGAACATATCCGCGCGACACAGTTCCGCAAACTGATCAGCCGCCAGATCCAGATCCTCGATCCGCAGCTCGCCCCGTGCGGTCGCTTCTGCCAGATACTCGCGCAGCTGCGCCCGGATGGTTGCCGGTCCGCTTTCGTAGAAGCGGCGTCCCAGATCCGGAAACCTGTCCGCCTCGGCAACGCAGATGCGAAACATCTTCACGCCAAACTCCGACAGGATCACCGACAGAACGTGGTGCCCCGCCTCACGCAGCGCGGTCTCAGGGTCATAGCAACCCGCGCCAATGCTGACCGCTGTGTCAGCCTGACGCGCGCAACCGTGCCGGGCAACTTCCATGAACAACAGCCGCTTGTCCGGAAAGTAGCTGTAGAGCGTTGCCTTCGAGACCCCGGCTTCTCGGGCAATATCATCCACGCTGGCGCCCTCAAACCCATGGGCCATAAACACATCTCGCGCACCGAGGAGCACCTGATCATATTTGCGCCCCTTGCGGGGAATAGCGGTTGGCTGGTTCATCAATACTCTCGGTCAAGGGGCGACACAGTGATCGGATATCGCGGGTTGCAGGCCCAATCTAGGCATTCTGCGGCAAGGTCAAGCGTGACCTCACAAACGGTTGCGGCGTCGTGATAGTCTATGAGCCAGAGCCCTGCGCGGCGAACAAAAAAACGCTAGCGCCGACGATCTGTCCAACTCATGACATCAGCTTAACGCGTTTGTCGGCATAGGCAAACGCGCGGATGGAAACACACCGGAACCGCTTATGGCGGCGGCTCTGCGGGTGCGCCATGGGGGCCAACGGATAGGTGCCAGCGCGTCAGCGCTGCCCGGCCCAACGGGAAGAGGACCTCATCCGAGGCCCGATGACAGGCGGGAGCCCCGCGCGGGGTGAGAAACGCTCTTCCCGAGTTGGTCAAATTAGGTTACCAATTCCCACGATGCTCGACATATTTCTGAGAACACTCCCGTTTTTTGCGATCATCGGTCTTGGATATTGGGCCGGTCGCAGCCGCTTTTTCTCGGAAGAGGCCACCGCCAGCCTCACAAAGTTCGTCTTCTATTTCCCACTTTCGGCAATGATCTTCCGATTTGCCGCCAATCTGTCTTTTTCGGAGATCTTCGATCCCCGGCTGGTGCTCGGGTATCTGTTGGGCACATCGGTAGTTTATGGGGTCACCACGCTGGTGGCTGCGCTGCGTCGCCTCGACATGCAAACCGCCGCAGTAGAGGCGCAATGCGCGGCCATCGGCAACGTTGGCTTTCTCGGCCTGCCAATGATGATCATCTTGTTCGGCCCGGCCTCGGTAGGGCCGATGATGCTGGTTCTCAGCGTCGATCTGGTGGTGTTTTCCTCTCTGATCGTCGTCCTGATTAACCTGGGGCGCGGCAGCGGCCTTAGCGGCGCCACGCTGGGGCTGGTTGGTCGTGGGTTGCTGCGAAACCCGATGATACTGTCGATCTGCGCAGGTCTGTTCTGGTCGGCGCTGGCGCTGCCGATACCGGCCCCTGCGAATGCGTTTCTTGCCTTGCTGGGCGATGCCGCAACGCCCGGCGCGCTCTTTGCGATCGGCGCGTCTCTGGCCTCCAAATCTGCCGAACGGGTGCAGATTGCCAGCTGGCTCAGCTTCGCCAAGCTGGTATTGCACCCGGCCGCAGTGGCGCTCTGCGTGCTGGTGCTGGTGCCTGTGGATCCCTCTGCCGCCGGTGTCGCAATCGCCGCCGCAGCGCTGCCGGTGGCCGGAAACGTCTACATGCTGGCGCAACACTATGGGGTCGCCCCGCACCGGGCCTCAGCCGCCATCCTGCTGTCGACGACACTCTCGATCCTGACACTGCCCTTGGTGATCGCCGGGGTCTCGGTATTGACGCAGCCCTGAGCCGATCCGGCCGCTGACCTGGCGATATTGGCATCAATCGCGGCCATCGGCGTCCGCAGTCTTCAGGTTTTTGCAATGATATGTCGCAAAAACAGGGACCACAGACGCGCAGTCACTGGACCCTATGGCTGACCACAGGTAGCGATAGAGCAACATAGAACAAAGGAGTCGCCCCATGGAAACCGTCTCGGAAAATGCCGCCTTCGGAGGCGTGCAAGGCGTCTATCGCCATGCCAGCAGCAGCACCAATTGCGACATGACCTTTGGGCTGTTCCTGCCGGAGGAAGTCGCCGATGGGCCGGTTCCGCTGCTGTGGTATCTGTCCGGGCTGACCTGCACCCACGAAAACGCCATGACCAAGGCAGGCGCGCAGGCCTGGTGCGCGGAACAGGGGATCGCCATCGTGTTTCCGGACACCTCCCCGCGCGGCGACGGGGTTGCGGATGACGAAGCCTATGACCTGGGACAGGGGGCTGGTTTCTACGTGAACGCCACCCAGGATCCCTGGGCGCCGCATTTCCGGATGTGGGATTACGTCACCGAGGAGCTGCCTGCCCTGCTGGCTGAGCAGTTTGCACTGGATATGGATCGCCAGTCGATCACCGGCCACTCCATGGGCGGACATGGCGCGCTGACGATGGCGATGAACCTGCCGGGCCGGTTCCGGTCGGTGTCGGCCTTCGCGCCGATCTGCAACCCCTCGGCCAGTGACTGGGGCCGCAAGCAGCTGACGGCCTATCTGGGCACTGACGAAGCCGCATGGGCGCGCCACGACGCCACCCTGATGATGCAGGAGAGCGGCTTTGACGGGCCAATCCTGATCGACACCGGCACATCCGATCAATTCCTCGACCTGTTGAAACCGGAGGCTCTGGCCGAGGCTGCGGCGGCCCGCCGCCAGCAGGCCGTCCTGCGGATGCAGCCGGGATATGACCACAGCTATTTCTTTGTCTCTACCTTCATGGAGGACCATGTGTCCTTCCATGCCGAAGCGCTCTACCGGGGCTGATACATGGCAGATTTCAACTACGACCTCATCATTATCGGATCCGGCCCCTCCGGGCGCACCGCAGCGATTCAGGCAGGCAAACTGCACCGCCGCGTATTGGTCATCGACCGCAAGGATCGTCTGGGCGGTGTCTCGGTGCATACCGGCACTGTCCCCTCCAAAACCCTGCGAGAGACCGTGCTGAACCTCTCTGGCTGGCGCGAGCGCAGTTTCTATGGCCGCGCCTATCGGGTGAAGGATCAGATCCAGGCCGAGGATCTCAAGGCCCGCCTGCACATGACCCTCGACCATGAGGTCGACGTGCTGGAACATCAGTTCAACCGAAACCACGTCGAGGTCCTGGCCGGCCTTGCGCGTTTTGTCGGCCCGAACGAGGTCGAAGTCGCTACCGAGGCAGGCGATACCACCCGTGTCACCGGCGAGAAATTCCTGATTGCCACCGGCACGCGCACCTATCGCCCGGAGTATGTACCATTCAACGGCAAAACCGTCGTCGACGGCGATGAGTTCCTCGAAATGGAGGAAATCCCGCGTTCGCTGGTCGTGGTCGGAGCCGGGGTGATCGGCGTCGAATATGCCACCATGTTCTCTGCCCTTGATGTCCGTGTGACCCTGATCGAGCCGCGCGACACCTTCCTCGACTTCATCGACAGCACATTGATTCAGGATTTCACTCACCAGATCCGCGAGAACGGCGTCGATTTGCGTCTCGGCTCTGCCATCACCAAGATCGAGGACGAAGGCAGCCATATCGAGGTGAGCCTGGAGAACGGACGTCATGTACGCGGCGACATGCTGCTGTTCGCCGCTGGTCGCATGGGCAATACCGAGGCGCTGAACCTTGAGGCTGTTGGTCTGGAAACGGATCACCGCGGCCGTCTCAGTGTTGATCGCAAATCCTATCAGACCGCCGTGCCGCATATCTATGCCACCGGCGATGTGATCGGCCACCCCTCCCTGGCGTCGACCTCATTGCAGCAGGGGCGGGTTGCAGCCTGTCACGCGCTGGAAACACCGACCCTGCCCGAAAGCCCGTGGTTCCCCTATGGCATCTATTCGGTGCCTGAGATGTCAACCTGCGGCATGTCGGAGGAAGAACTCCAGGAACGTGGCATCCACTACGAAATCGGCATCGCGCGCTTCCGCGAAACCTCTCGCGGTCATATCATGGGGCTGGAACACGGCATGCTGAAGATGCTGTTCTCTCTCAAGACGCGCCGAGTGCTCGGGGTTCAGATTGTCGGCGAAGGCGCAACCGAACTGATCCATATCGCCCAGGCGGTGCTCAACCTCAAAGGCACGGTGGATTACTTCGTCCAGAACACCTTCAACTATCCGACCCTGGCCGAGGCCTATAAGATTGCCGGCCTTGACGCGTTCAACCGGATGCCGATCCCGGAGGAGTTCAAGGTGAAGAAGACCGGCCCCGAGACCTCCAAGACCGCCGCCAAGGCGAAACCGGCCGCCAAGGTAAAACCCACCAAGGCCGCTGAGTGATGGCGCTCTATATCGACGCCGATGCCTGCCCCGTCAAAGCCGAGGCAGAGCGCGTGGCAACCCGCCACAAGGTCACGATGTATGTTGTCTCAAACGGTGGGCTGCGCCCCTCGCAGAACCCGCTGGTAGAGACCGTGATCGTATCTGAAGGCGCCGATGTAGCCGACATGTGGATCGCCGAGCGTTGCGGAAACGGCGATGTCGTGGTCACCGGAGATATTCCGCTGGCCGCAAAATGTATCGAGGCCGGCGCCCGGGTGTTGCGGCACAATGGGGAACGCTTCACAGAGGCCAATATCGGCCAGCAACTGGCGATGCGCGATCTGATGGCAGATCTGCGCGCCGCCAATCCGCTTGGTGCCGGGGGCAGCGGCAAAGGCTTTACCAAAGCCGACCGATCCCGCTTTCTCGACGCGCTCGAGCGTGAGATCCGCGCCGCCGGCGCCACCTGAACCGGTCCGGTCGCCCCCTGCTCTTGCCCTTTGCCCATCGTTGCGTCACTGATTGCACCAATCACCGAGGGGGAGAGCAGATGTGACGCAGCAACAGGCAGGCCTCCCCATTCTTGGCGTCCTTGCGGCAGTCGGGGCCGCCATCTGTTTCTCCATCATCGACGTCATCTTCAAATTCCTGTCCGGCGATTACCCGCTATATCAGGTGGTGATGTTCCGCTCCGTCGTGGCCATGTTCGTCTTGCTGGCGCTGATCATCCCTCTGGAAGGCGGCTATGGCATTCTGCGCACGCGGCAACCCCGTCTGCATCTGCTGCGCAGCCTCGCGGTGCTATTTGCCAATCTCTGTTTCTTTACCGGTCTCGCGATCATGCCAATCGCCGAAGCGGTAGCGATTGCCTTTGCCACGCCGCTGGTTGTCACCAGCCTGTCAGTCCTGTTTCTGAAAGAGCGGGTTGGCCCTTGGCGCTGGATGGCGGTTGCCATCGGTTTTGTCGGTATTCTGATGATCATGCGCCCGGGTCCCGGCACCTTTCAGCCTGCTGCAATCCTGCCGTTTCTCGGTGCCTGCGGCTATGCCACGCTGCATGTCCTGACCCGCCGGGCTGGCGGTTCGGACAAGGCGGCGACACTGTCCTTCTACCCGACGCTCGGGTTTCTGCTGGTCAGCTCCCTTGTCGGGCTGCTGGCCGGTGACGGGCGCTTCGCCACCTCCGACAGCGCTGGTCTGCAGTTCATCCTGCGCGCCTGGATCTGGCCTGCCTCTCAGGATTGGCTCCTGTTTCTGACCGTGGGGCTAGCCGGCTCCGTCGGCGGTTATCTGGTCAGCCAGGCCTATCGCCAGTGCGAGGCTGGTCTGGTTGCTCCGTTTGAATATATCGCCATGCCGATGGCCGTGGTCTGGGGCGTATTGGTCTTTGACGAATGGCCAGACGGCCCGGTCTGGATCGGATCGACCTTGATCATTGGCGCCGGGCTTGTTTCAGTCTGGCGCGAAACCCGCCGCAGTCGCCCGGCCCCTCGCCCACGACCGCGTTCGACCGGATAGGAGAGCCTGAAGATGACCATCCAAGCCGTCGTTTTTGACATCGGCCGCGTGCTGATCGAATGGGAGCCTGAACGCTTCTACGATGCCAAGATCGGCAAGGAGCGACGCGAAGCGCTGTTTCGCGAGGTCGACCTGCATGAAATGAACCTGGGCATAGACCGGGGCGACGATTTCAAGGGCGCCGTCTATGCGCTGGCCGATCAGCATCCCGAATGGGCCGACGAGATTCGCCATTGGCACGACAGCTGGCTCCAGATGGCCAGCCCTGCGATTCCTCACTCCGTTCGCCTGATGCGCGCTCTGCGCCGACGCGCTGTGCCGGTCTTTGCGCTCACGAATTTTGGGATTGGCACCTTTGAACTGGCCAGAACCACCTACCCGTTCTTCGACGAGTTCGACAAAGCATTTGTCTCCGGCCATCTACGCACGATCAAACCTGAGGCAGAGATCTACGCCCAGCTTGAACAGGATACCGGCGTACCGTCTGAGCGTCTCCTGTTCACCGACGACCGCACCGAAAACATCGAGGCTGCCGCCGAACGCGGCTGGCAGACGCATCTCTTTACCCATCCCCAGACCTGGGCTGATCGCCTGGTAACAGAGGGACTGCTGTCGCCGGAGGAGGCCCGATGAGCGCGATCCTGCAAATCCCATTCGACCAGGGCGAAGCCAATCTGGACTGGCGATCGTTCTGTGATGCCCTCGCCGCAGGACACCGGCTGCCAAAGGCTGAGGTCACCGATAGTTTCCTCTACCGGGGCAAGGACACGCTGCTGAACCGCGCTGCGTGGATTGATGGGCTTGGTCTTGCGGTGAAAAGCGCGACGATTGTTCCCGGCAACCCGGATCGCGGCCAGCCGATGGTCAATGGTGCGGTGTGCCTCTACGACGATCAACACGGGATGCTGGAGGCGCTGATCGACTTCCATCTGGTGACCAAATGGAAAACGGCGGGTGACAGCCTGCTGGGGGCGCTCCGCTTGGCCAATCCAGACAGCCGGGAGATCCTGATTGTTGGGGCCGGTACAGTCGGGGCCTCGCTGATAGAGGCCTTTGGCACCGCCTACCCCAAAGCTCAGATCCGCATCTGGAATCGTACGCTGGCAAAGGCAGAGGCGCTGGCACACCGCTACCCCCATACGAAAACAGCACCCGATCTTGAAACTGCTGTGCGGGCGGCGGATATCATCGTGACCTGCACCATGTCGTCGACGCCTATCATCCATGGGGACTGGTTGCACCCCGGCCAGCATCTCAATCTGATCGGCGCCTACCGCCCAGATATGCGCGAGGCGGATGATACCGCTCTGCAACGCGCCGCGATCTATTGTGACAGCTTTGACACCACCATCGATCACATTGGGGAGTTCAAGATTCCGCTGGCCGACGGCGTGATCCGCCGCAACGAAATCCTGGCGGACTTCTACGATCTGGAGCGCTTTCCCGAATTCGACCCTACCAAGATCACCCTGTTCAAAAACGGGGGCGGCGCACATATGGATCTGATCACCAGCCGCCACATTCTGGACCGCTGGCAAGGAGGGAGCTAACCCCCAGGTCGCAGCCCTCAGGCAGCGGCCATCCGGGCCCGCGGGTGTTCGCGAATGGGCAGGTGCACAATGGCGCTGAACGCGCCGATCCCGACACCGATCCACCAGACCAGCGTGTAATCTCCGTAGATGTCATACATCCGCCCCCCCAGCCACACGCCCAGAAAACTACCCAGTTGGTGACTGAAGAACACGATCCCATAAAGCGTGCCCATGTAACGCAGCCCGTAGAGATGCGCGACAAGACCGGAAGTCAGCGGCACCGTCGCAAGCCACAGCGACCCCATCACGATGGAAAAAATAATGACCGAAACCGGCGTGATCGGCACCAGGATAAAGGCCGCCGCCGCAATCGTGCGGCCGGTATAGATCGCCGCCAGCAGGTATTTCTTGGAATACCGGTTGCCTAGCCAACCGGCGAGCAGGGTTCCCCCGACATTGGCCGCGCCGATCAGCGATATCGCAACCGCCCCCAATGTCGAGGTTGAGGTGATCCCCATCGAATAAAGCGCACCTCCCGGCAGGATCGGGCCGCACATCTCTGTCACAAACGCAGGGAAATGCGCCGTGACAAAGGCCAGCTGATAGCCGCAGCTGAAAAAGCCGAGGAAAATCAGCGTATAGGACGGATCCTTGAACGCCTTTACCAGGATTGCCCCCATGCTCTCTTCCAGCTCCGCCTTGGAGGCCGCTTCCGGTGCGCGCATCAGGGGCAGGGTCGCGATCAGCGCCAGAACAACGCCCGCAAACACCAGAAAAACGCTCTGCCAGCTCAAAAACGTCAGCATCCATTCGGCAGTCGGCGCGCCGAAAATCTGCCCGGCAGAGCCAGCGGCAGTGACAATTGCGAGAGACATTGACCGGTTCTCATCCGAACTGGCCCGGCCAACCACGGCCAGCACGACACCAAACCCGGTTCCGGCTATGCCGAAACCCACCAGCCATTCATAAGCCTGCATCTCAAACGGCGTGGTTGCGAAGGCGCTGAGCACCAGACCGGCTGCATAGACCAGCGCGCCGATGATGATCGCCTTGCGGTCGCCGATCTTCTCTGCGATGGCGCCGAAAATCGGCTGCCCGATGCCCCAGGCCAGATTCTGGATGGCAATCGCCAGCGAAAATTCGGACCGCAACCAGCCAAACTCCTCGGCAATCGGGATCTGAAAGACGCCAAAAGACGCACGCACCGCAAAGCTTGCCATAATAATGATGCAGCCGACAATCAGGACGGGGGTAAACAGCGGTGCGGGGCGGGTCATGATCACTCTCCTTGCCGGAGGGGCTCCGGTCAGGCGACGGTACGGAAAAAACAGGGTCGGTCAAATCAGGATTTTTGCGCCTATAGGCAAGAATATTTGATGTATTACAGCCTGCCCTTTTCCACAGAGACTTCGCGACCGCCCGCATCTGTCCTTGCAGCTGCAAAACCGCGATAGGCTGAGATATCTTTCCATCCGAAGGCCCTCAGGCTATCCCTTCCGACATGACCCATCTGACCGCGCTTTATCAGCAGAAAATCGACGCAGGCATGTTGAAGCCCGACCCTGCGCAGGAGGCCGTGCTTCCCCATTTCGACCACATCGCCGCGGGCCTGAAAGCCCCGCCGGTGAAACGCGGCCTCTTTCGCAAGGCCAGCTATCAGGCGGTGAAGGGCCTTTATCTCTGGGGTGGGGTCGGACGGGGCAAGTCGATGCTCATGGATCTGTTTGTCGACAGCCTTGATGACGTTCCATCGCGGCGCGTGCACTTTCACGCCTTCATGCAGGAAATCCACGGCAAAATGCACGAAGCGCGCCAGCAGGGGGTCGAAGACGCGCTGGCACCCGTTGCGGCAGAGGTGGCGGGGTCGGTCCGGCTGCTGGCCTTCGACGAGATGCAGATCAGCGATATCACCGATGCAATGATTGTCGGCCGCCTGTTCGAGGCGCTGTTCGCCGCCGGTGTTACGGTGATCACAACGTCAAACCGGGTACCGGATGATCTCTATAAGAACGGGTTGAACCGGCAACTGTTCCTGCCCTTCATCGACCTGATCAAGCAGCAGATGCAGGTCCATGAAATGATCAGCCCGGTCGATTATCGTCAGGATCGTCTGACTGGGGCACAGGTCTATTTCTCACCAGTGAATGCCGAGGCAAACGCCAAGATTCGCGAAATCTGGGAGGATCTCTCCGGCGGCACGGCCCTTCCCCTGACGCTGGAGGTCAAAGGGCGAGACGTAACGCTGCCCGCCTTCCGCAACGGTGTCGCTCGGGCCGGATTTTATGATCTCTGCGGCAAAATGCTGGGTCCCGGCGACTACCTGGCCATCGCCGAGGTGGTCAAGGTTCTGGTGCTTGAGGATATTCCCCGTCTCAGCCGCAACAACTTCAATGAAGCCAAGCGTTTTGTGACACTGATTGATGCGCTTTACGAGGCAGGGGTGCGCCTCATCTGCTCAGCCGCTGCGGAGCCGGAGATGCTCTATGTCGAGGGGGAAGGCACATTTGAATTCGAGCGCACAGCCTCCCGGCTGCGTGAGATGCAGGACCGGGACTGGGGACGCGAGGGCTGAGAGCAACAAGGGGGCGCTGCCCCCTCGAAAGCACGGCTTTCTCACCCCCGGAGTATTATTGGAAAGATGACGGGCAGCACTGGCACCGATCACCGGCGCCGTCAGTCGTCAGTCGTCAGCCGTTTTCGCGCAGAATGTGACCGGCCAGATAGAGCGAGCCGCAGATCAGCACTCGTGCCTGCGGGTCCTTGACGACAATCGCCTGCAGCGCTGCCATAGTGCTGTCTGCCGTGCCGGCCTCGATACCCACGGATTTGGCCGCGGCCTCGGTTTCTTCGGCGCTCAGCGTGTTCACCTCATCGGGGATCGAAATCGCGGTGAGACTCGCCACATGCGGGGCCAGTGGTGTCATGTAGCCGCGCACGTCCTTAGTGTTCAGCATGCCGCAGATCAGATGCGTTGGGCGCTCCGGCAGCTTGGCCAGCACATCCGCAAGCGCCCCGCCCGCCGCGGCGTTATGACCGCCGTCCAGCCACAGCTCCGCCTCCGGCGCGGCCTCCATCAGCGGGCCGGTTTTGAGCCGTTGCATACGGGCGGGCCATTCGGCGTTCGCCATCGCCGCCTCGCAAGCCGCCTCATCGGCGCCCAGATGGCGCAGCGCCGCCAGTGCGGCGCCGGCGTTCTGGACCTGATGCGCGCCAAGCAGGACCGGCAGCGGCAAATCCAGCAGGCCGTTCTCGTCCTGAAACACCAGCCGCCCGCGCTCTTCCCAGACATGCCAGTGTTGGCCATAGGCGATCAGCGGCGCGCCAAGACGGGCGGCGGTGGACACGATCACCTCCATGGCCTCCTCGGGCTGCGGGCCAACCACAACCGGTACCCCGCGCTTGATGATGCCCGCCTTTTCGCCTGCGATCTTCGCCAGCGTGTTGCCCAGGAACTGTTCATGGTCGATCGAAACCGGGGTGATCACCGACACCTTGGGCGTGATCACATTGGTCGCATCCAGACGCCCGCCAAGACCCACTTCCAGCAGCGTGTAGTCGGCAGGCCTGCGGGAAAAGGCGAGAATCCCCGCCACCGTTGTTATCTCGAAATAGGTAATGTTCTCGCCGCCGTTCCTGGCGTAGCACTCATCCAGAACCTCACTCAGATGCGGCTCGGAGATCAGCTCTCCGGCCAGCCGGATCCGCTCATGAAAGCGCGCCAGATGCGGCGAGGTATAGGCATGAACGCTCTTTCCCATCCCCTCCAGCCCGGCCCGGATCATCGCCTGGGTCGAGCCCTTGCCATTGGTGCCGGCCAGATGGATCACCGGCGGCAGCTTGTCCTGCGGATTGTCCAGCGCTTCCAGCAGCCGCCAGACCCGGTCCAGCGTCAGGTCGATGATCTTGGGATGCAGCGCCATCATGCGGGCAAGGATCGCGTCGGAGGTCTGGGTCATTCTACAGCTCACTGGCGTTGGTACAGGCGGAAAGATGTGCAAACGGCCCACCCGAAGAACGAGCGGGCCGCAACATCAGAGATTATCAGGATCAGCCGCCTGAGGCCGGTGCATCTGCGGCACCCTTGGTGTCGTTCCCGGCCTGCTCGCTTGCATCCGGGGCGGGCAGGTCGCCGACAATCTGCGGCGGCAGGCCCAGCAGCATGCGGGTGATGGTGATCAGCTCGTCACGCATCTCTGTGCGCGGGGTCACCCGGTCCAACATGCCGTGATCCAGAAGGTATTCGGCGCGCTGAAAGCCCTCAGGCAGCTTCTCGCGAATGGTCTGTTCGATCACCCGGGGGCCAGCAAAACAGATCAGCGCATTGGGCTCGGAGATATGGACATCCCCCAGCATCGCGTAAGAGGCTGTCACACCACCGGTCGTCGGATGGGTCAGCACGACGATATAGGGCAGGCCCGCCTCTTTCAGCATCTGCACCGCAACGGTGGTCCGCGGCATCTGCATCAGCGACAGGATGCCCTCCTGCATGCGTGCGCCTCCGGCGGCGGAGAATAGCACCAGCGGGCGTTTCAGCTTCACGGCCTCCTGAGCAGCCGCGATGATCGCATTGCCTACGAACATGCCCATGGAGCCGCCCATGAAGGAGAAATCCTGTGCCGCAGCGATGATCGGCGTCCGGCCGATTTCACCGGCAGCCACCAGCATCGCCTCTTTCTCCGCGGTCTTCTTCTGCGCCGCTTTCATCCGGTCGGGATAACGTTTCTGATCACGGAACTTGAGCGGGTCGGCCAGAGGTTCAGGCACTTTGACTTCGGTGAAGACACCGCCATCAAACAGCGCCAGAAACCGGTCGCGTGGCGTGATGTGCATGTGGTGTCCGCAATTGTTGCAGACATTCAGATTGTCGCTCAGCTCGCGGTGAAACAGCATGGTGCCGCATTCGTCGCATTTGCGCCAAAGGTTCTCGGGAACTTCGCGGCGCGAGAAGATCGAATTGATCCGCGGCCGGACGTAGTTGGTGATCCAGTTCATAAGCCATGCCTTTGTAGGGGCGGTTTGGACCTTCAAATAAGGCCCCGCGCGTCTAAATGCAATCAGCGCCGGATGGCAAGCCGCGCAACCAACCAGCAGAAGCCCACAACCGCGAGATCCAGCCAGAGCATTTGCCGCATGACAACGGGATCCGACAGCTCAAACGGGACCAGATATAGCGCCAATCCCGACAGGCTGGTGGGCGATCCGAACAAGAGGATAGCAATGATATTATTGGCAAAATGTACTGCGATTGCGGGGCCCAGCGTGCCCGCCCGGGCGGTCAGATCCGCCATCAGCAGTCCAAACGCCCCCGCCCAGAGCGCAATGAAGGGCGCATTCACCCCGGCATCGGCCGGCACATAGTGACCAGCAGCAAAGAGGATCGACGGCACCAGAAGCCAGACCAGCGGATGAGAAAACCGCGCCGCAAGCGCCTGCTGGAGATACCCCCGGAACAGGATTTCCTCGGCGCTGACCTGCACGAATATCGCCATCAGCGCGAATGGTAGCAACAGCAGCCATTGCGCTGGTGGCAGGTTCGGCACCAGATCCGACATTACACCGCCGTCCAGCCCGCCCGGCAGGACCAACCACAGAACGGCAAGCCCCATCATCAGGACCATCAGTCGAACGCCGGTCCGGCAGAACTGTCGCAAGGTCTGCGGTATCGGGCCGATCAGGCTGGTCAGGCCGCGTCGGTGCAACAGGCGCAGCACGCAGGCAACAGCCACGGTCACGGGTAAGAAGCTGCCCAGCAGCACCAGCATGGCCACGGGCGAGCCCCCGGTCGGCAAATCACTCACCCAATCACCCGGCGCGGCAGCAATCAGCAGCTGGACAGCGACATTGGTCATCGCGTAGCTGAGTACTGCCACGAGCAGCATACCAAGCAGCAGCCGCCAGATCTGCGGGCTGCGCCGGGCCGGATCGACCAGTTGCGCATGGGCAGCATAGGCCGCCATTGTGGGATCAATGGACATTGCCGCTATGCTCCTCCGCAAGTGTACTGGTCGCAGCCACCGCCGGTGCTTGGCTGCCTGCAACATTCTGATCCGCCGCGCGGACAACACCCGCAACCTGCACCAGATGCCGTGAGACCGTTTCGAGCAGCTGCACGGCCACGCCCGCATCCGCCTCGATCACGGCACGGTACTCTTCGGCGCCAATCCTGAGAAAACGGCAATCTTCCACCGCAATCAGGTCCAATTGCCGTGTGTCGCGCAGGATAACAGCCAGATCACCGATCAACCGCCCCGGCTCAACCCGGGAAATCGGCGTGGTCTCCGGCGTTCGATCGGGCCAGTACAGTTCCGCTGTACCGGTCAGACAGAGAAACACAGCATCGCCGCTCTCTCCAAATCGGAACACGTAATCGCCCTTGGCCACATCATGCCAGCGCGCCGAGAAGGCCAACAGACGCTGGTTCCGCGCATCCAGTTTCGAGAACAGATCTGTACTTTGAATAAGCTCCAGCCGTTTGCCAAGGTCGTTTCGCGCGGCATTCTCCATCGGGTCGGTCAATCCGCCTTCCACCCCGTCGATGCGCCCGTTCTGAATTTTCACAAAAATATCATAGCGTTCGGGGTGATTGAATTGATCTTCCAGAAACAGCATCGTGGTATTTGGCATCAGCTCAGCAAGGCGCTCGCGTGATTTCAGCCGACTGGCGCTGTCATGACTCGCCAGCGCGCGATCCAGGATCAGGACATCCGGCCGTTTGATCGCTGCACGGGTAAAGGCCGCGCGCTCCAGAAACACCGGCTCCAGCGCCGCGCCGCCCAGACCTGCCGGCAGATCATAGAGAATAAGCGCCAGCCGCTTGCGCAGACCGTGTTCCTCCAGCACGTCGGCGACCAGATCCTCAACCTGTTTCGCCTTTGCTCCCGCGCCCAGCGACAGCCGCCCGTATAGAAGATTCTCCAACACGGTGAGACGCGGAAGATAGGCGTCGGGCGAGATCGAAATAAAGAGATCGCCCAATTGCGCCTGCAGGGTCTGCGCCATATCACGCCGCATCGTCAGGATCTGCTGCTTGAAGCGTTCCGGGAACGCGGTGCCGATCTGCTCTTCGGAAATCAGAAACGGAACCGATGCAAGCAGACCCCGCTCATCCTCCCGCAATCCCGGCACACCCAGTGTCTTCTGCCGGTCGGTAACCTCAGCGATACGCTGATAGAGCGCCTCGTCCAGCCCCAGCCGCTTGAACAGCGGATGGTCGGTATCAGCCAGACCAAAGGTCTGCCGCAGTGTTTCCATAACCCCGAGGCCAAAAGCGATCACATCCTGCTGCAAGCCATTGTCACGCAGCGCACTGATAATCGGCCCATCTTCGGCAATCAACTCTTCCGGGGCGATGGCGCGCGTGGGCGCGGCAAACAGGATATTGCCGCCCAACGGCACCGCCGGGTTGAAACTGTCGGGGTCGAAACGGTGCACGACGTCAGACAGCCCGGCACGCTCCAGCCGTTCAGCAACCAGAGCTCGCAGCCCGATGATCTGCTGGACCAGCCCCAGATGCGGTCCGATCTGAAAACGCGTGTGCAGGGTGCGTCGAAACAGCTGCTCATCAATGCCCATCGCCTCAACCAGCTGGAACCACCAATCGCGCAGCTCGCTTTCCGATCCGAGCCCGGCCAGCGCCGGATTGATCCAATCCGCCGTCAGCGGGTCGGGGCTGTTACCCGCACGGCAGGCTTCGGTCAGCGCCCGGTTTTTGCCGCGCGCCTCGGTGTGGGCTGGCATGTGAGGTTGATCACGCAGCGGCATCAGCACATTGTCCCCGAGCGATCCGTCAAATAGGTAGGGCCGCGAATAGGCATAGCCGACGCGCGTCGCGATCACGCCTTGGTGCAGCTGATCCAGCCGATGGCCTGCAATGGTCACCGTACCTCGAAACGGCATCACCTCACGCGTCAGCAATGCGGCAAAAGCTGCGCGTTCGGCCTCGCTGCCGCTCTGGATCGCGACACGTCCCCCGGCGGGAATGGTCAGCGACAGATCTTCAAGCACCATATTGCCATCGGCGTCCTTCACCGAAACATTGCGCAGCTCAATCTCCCCGCGCAGATGGGGAATATCGGCGGGCACACCGTCGATCAGTGTCTCCGGGATCATCCCCTTGGGCGAGAAACGATCGGTCATGATCGACCAGCGCAGGCTCATGTCCTGCACCTGATTATAATAGGTCAGCAACTCCCGCCACGGCGCGGAAAGGTCCTTGTAAGCTGCCAGCGCCGCCACCAGAGCGCCCACTGTGATATCGCCGCGGATCGCCAGCACCCCTCCGGCGGAATAGAACACAAAAGGCGTCAGATGGCCGATCATGTTGTTGAGGAACTTCATGAAGTATTTCTTGCTGTAGATGCGTCGCCGAATATCGAACAGTCGCCCCAAACGCGTCGAAATCTGCGCCAGCCGGTAGCGTCGTCCGCCATTGATCCGCAGATCGCTGATCCCGGCCGCCGTTTCACCGATCTCGGCCGAGAAAGCCCGCACCTCCTGGATACGATCCTTGTTCAGCAGGTTGATCTGCCGTTGCAGCATCGGGATGAGCCAGGCCTGTAGCGGGATCAATGCGATGGACGCGAGACCGAACCACAGACTCTGCATGAACAGGAACACGACGATCGTCAGCATCTGCCCGGCCTGGAACACCGGCTGGGCGACGGCATCCCCCATCAGCCCGCCCATCGGCTCCGACTCCGAGGTGATCATCGACACAAGTTCACCCTGGCTCGTGGTGCGGAAATAGGGCGTGGGAAAGCGCATCATCCGGTTGATCAGCGTATAGCGCAGACGTCGCAGCAGTCGCTCCGCCACAACCCCCTTCATGGTATTGAGACGCATCTTCAGCAGCCCGCTGATCAGAACCGCAGCAAGGAACCCAAAACAGAGCAGCAGCAGGTAATCGACCTGGCCAATCTCCTGGCCCAGTACCTCAACCTGATCCATCGGTGCGCCGATGGCGTCATTGATGATCCGCTTGGGCAGTTCCAACGCAGCGTAGAGAAAGGGGAATGTGACCATGGTCAGCGCCAACAGACCTATCTGCTGGCGCCGTGAATAGGTCCAGATGAATGAAAACAGGGTGGATTGCATCCCCTGCTCCTCTTACGTGTCGGAAGGTGTCAGCGCGAAATCGCCTGCTGGCTCTGCAGCGGTCAGACCCTAATCACTGCCCCCTGACATTACAAGGCAACACCCGGCCGACTTTTGCGTGGGCTGCTTGCGACAGAGGCGCCCCCGGACTATTCCGGAATCGAGCAAGACAACGACAGGCAGAGACCACCGTGACCATCATAAGCGACGGAAAAATAGTATCTATTTCTGATGGAGCGCAGTCAGAGGCACAAACGGAAAACGGGTATCGGTCCGCTCAACCCCGGCTATCCGGTTGTTGCTTTTCTACCGCGATTGCACAGTGGCTTTGCGATGGCGCACGCACGACGTTGCAGGTGACCGGCTGCCACCGACTGTATCGGCGTGCTCTGACCCTGCTTGCCGCCACCGCTCTGGCCGCCTGCACCGCCGATTCAGG
Source organism: Phaeobacter sp. JH20_02 (assembly GCF_048056915.1). Classification (NCBI taxonomy): domain Bacteria; kingdom Pseudomonadati; phylum Pseudomonadota; class Alphaproteobacteria; order Rhodobacterales; family Roseobacteraceae; genus Phaeobacter; species Phaeobacter sp. JH20_02. The sequence goes on from NZ_JAYMVP010000017.1 coordinate 156,251, forward strand.
TCTCTCGCTGGTGGGGGCCAAGACTGAGCCGCAGCCCGGTGATATCACCCGGATGAGCTTTGCCAGTGACACCATTCATCTGGTGCCACCAGCCGGCTTCTGCATCGATCCCCGCATGACGGGCCATCGCGCCGAAGGTGGGTTTGCCATCGTCGTTCCCTGTTCCAGTCTGCGTCCAGGCCCCGCCAGTCGCAACCGCGCCTTGATCACCGTCGCTGTCGGACCCGCTGGCCCAGCGGATGCGGCATTGACCAGCGCTGATCTGTTAAAGACAGCACCCGGCGCCCGGCTGGTCGCTGAGCGCAACGACATGATGCTGCCGCTGGTCAAGCTGAACATGCCGGACCACCGCGCTCGTGGCGCCAGCCCCGTGCACTGGCGCGGCGCCTTCGTGCTGAACGACCAACTGGTGGCCGTTGCGCTCTACGCGCCCAGCGGCAGCCGCAACCTTGGTCGACGCGGCGCACAATTGCTGAACGAACTGACCGCAAAAACGCTCGAAGCATCGGTGACTGCCGATCTTGATCCCGCTACCGATGGTATCTCCCGGTGATATCCACGCCAGACCGGCGGGCGCGATGACACGGCGGCGGGAGCTGCCAAGCACCAACCATCCAAACGGATTTCCGCTTCCGAGTTTGTCAGCGGTCACCGCTTTGGCTAGGGTCGAAGAAAACAATGAAACGCTGCTGCTTTGCCGCATCGCCGAAAAGCATGACTCGCAGGACAGGATATTGAGCCAATGGGCAGGACAATAGAAAAACTGCTGTTCGCGCGCGTTCTCAGGCGTTGGCGTCGGCTGGCACAGCAGGCGTCGAAAATGCCCCTCAGCCGTCTGAGGGAACAACGCAATCGCGCCCGAACCCTGCGCCTGCATCTGGACCGGCTCATTCACATCGCCGAAGGTCGGCTGGCGCTGCCGCAGGTGGGCTCGAACGCTTTTCCCCGCCCTCACGGCACCGACTGGGGCTGGCGGCCCGAACTGTGGCGTGGCCCGCTGCCGGTTCCCGGTGCCTCGGCCGTCGCCAGCAAAACACGGCTCGGCGGAGAGGTGGAGCTGTTTCACGACTGCACCGTTTCCGAACTCACCCTGCGCCAGCTGCGCAACAACCGCGAGGAAGACCTCGCCCCTTATGGTGTGCGTCTGGATGTGTTCGGGTTTGACGGCTCGTTCCTGTCACTGGTCATCGAGTTGCCGCAGGACGTCACCGCAGGGCTGAACCGTGACCATCTGCTGCGGGTGGACTGCACGCTTGAGACGGAAAAACCGATCGAGATCTTTGCCCGGCTCAATATCAAACACGGCCCGAATACTGAACAGATGGTGCGGGAACTGCCGATGGGCGACAAGCGCACCCATGTGGAATACGACCTAGCCTATGCTGAGTTGAACGAAAAACGGGTCGAGCGGCTTTGGCTGGAGCTGATCTTTGAAGCCCCGGAAATGAACCAGGTGACCCTGCGCGATGTCACTCTGTCGCGTAGTCGCCGCGCCAGCCTGTAACCCACATTCGAAAGGCCGGACATGAGCCAACTGACATTGACCAAAATTCGTTTTCGCGAGGGGCTCTGGGAAGGCCGGATCACGGGGTCCGGTCACAGCGCCTCCGCCCCGCTGATTGAGGTCCGGCACCTGGATCGCCCGGTTCGCGATGTTGCCCTGACCGAAAGCGACACCGCAGGCGAATGGTCGCTGACAATCCCGATCCCAACCGAAGCGATCGCCGACGGCGTGCAGAGTTTTGTGATCTACGACCTCAAGAGCGATGTCAAACTCGGCGATTTCACCCTGATCTGCGGTGAACTCACGGGCGATGACCTGCGAGTCGAGGTCGAGCTTTTGCGCGCCGAACTGGACATGCTGAAACGCGCCTTTCGCCGCCACTGCGTCGAAACGCAATAACCGCGTCACGCCGGGCTGGGCTAACTTATCGTCTCTAACACGAGCCCCGTTGCCTGCAGCCAACAGCGCGACTGCTTTAATACGCGTCTCAGCTGCGCGACGTCGTCAGCGCCAGGAACACGTCTTCCAGATCCGCCTCCTCGGTCTTCACATCGCGGATGGAGATCCCTGCGGCGCGCACCGCTGAGAGCACCTCCTCGGCGCTGGTTGCGTTGCCATGATAGCGCAGGATCACTGCCCCATCGCCGCGCAACTCCGATGTGATCCCCTTACCGGCTGGCAGTTCCGTCACCGCCGCCGCCGGATGCACCACCATCGCCTTGGCGTCCAGACGCCCCAGCAGATTTGCGGTGGTGTCGCGGGCAACCAGCTCGCCCTGGTTGATGATTGCGATCTCATCACACATTTCCTCGGCCTCTTCGAGGTAATGGGTCGTCAGGATGATTGTCATGCCCTGCGCGTTCAGCTTGCGGATGTTCTCCCACAGCATCTGGCGCAATTCGATATCCACGCCTGCTGTCGGCTCATCCAGCACCAGAATATTCGGATGATGCACCAGCGCCTTGCCCAGCAACAGCCGCCGCTGCATTCCACCGGACAGGGTTCGCGCATAGGCATGTGCCTTGTCCTCAAGCCCGACCATACGCAGGATCTCATCGCTGCGCCGCTCGGATTTTGGCACACCATACAGCCCGGCCTGCACTTCCAAGGCGCCACGTGGACTGAAAAACGGATCAAGATTCAGTTCCTGCGGCATCACCCCGATAGCCGCCCGGGACTGACGCGGATTTTCATCCTGGTCAAAGCCCCAGATCGTGACCTTGCCTGCGGTTTTCAGAACCAACCCGGCCAGGATGTTGATCATCGTGGATTTGCCGGCACCGTTGGGACCAAGAAGACCAAACACAGAGCCACGCGGAATGCTCAAATCCACACCTTTCAGCGCGGCTTTCGCGGGTTGCCCCCTGCGGCCCTTGTAGGTTTTTTGCAAACCTTCAATACGGATTGCGTCCTCTGTCATCGCGGCTCTTGCCCCCGGTTTTCCCTTGGCTCATAAAAGCCCCTAAACGATAACCAAGAGGACCGCCAGAGATGACCATCGAAGCGCCGGAAACCAAGATCGTGGACAGCTACCGCGTCGCCTGCGACGGCAGCGAAGGTGCGCTGGGACATCCGCGGGTCTACCTGCAAATCCCCGAAGCCGAAGGCTATGTCGAATGCCCCTATTGCGACTGCAAGTTTGTCCATAAGGATGCAGCACAGAACCAGGCGTAACCGCCTGAAAAAAATCACAAGATTGGAAACGCCGCCGGAACGGGCGGCGTTTTGCGTTTAAGCCAACACCTGCGCCAGCTCGTGAAAAGTGCGACGAGGTTGAGGCGAATTTTAGTGATCAAGACGGCGTCGATCCGGTCGCGGTAGCGGATTCTTTACGATGATGATGCACAGGATAGAAGGTATATCTGCTGCTACCGGAGACTGTGATGTACAGCGTCGTTCAATGCATTACGCAAGAACACAGCCTCGGCCTTGTGACCGTGGCTGCGCTTGTCTGCGTCATCGGTTCCTGTCTTTCCGTCCTGATGACACAGCGGCTCGGTCAGACCGTCGGTAATCGCAAAATCGTCCAGCTGGTGCTGACCAGCCTGATCAGCGGCGGCACCGTCTGGACCACCCATTTCATCGCCATGCTTGCTTTTGATCCCGGATATGTCCACGGATATGATCCGCTGATCACGGCACTGTCCCTGGGTGCAGCCGTTGTCGGTATGCTGATGTCAAACGGTGTCTACGCCATTGCACATTCGACCAATCACCGCGTTGCGGCCAGCGGCGCGATGTTTGGCCTCAGCGTCTCGACCATGCATTATCTCGGGATGAGCGGCTATCTACTGCCAGGAGAGATCGTCTGGCAGACCACACCGCTCATATCCTCCATTCTGCTGGGCACGGTGTTCGGAATGGCGACCTATCAGTATCTCACCCGGTTCAACACCGGACGGCATTGGCTTGTTGCCGTCGCCCTGATGACGCTGACGATCTGTACGATGCACTTCACCGGCATGTCGGCCATCACCGTACAGCTCAGCCCACTGTATTCCGTCCCGCCCGAGGTGATCTCGGATGCGACACTTGGCCTGTTTGTTCTGGGTACGATGACGATCATCCTGGTGATCGGCTTTGCGGCGCTCAGCATCGAAACAAACGTCGAAAGCGAGGCCCGCGACCAGCTGCAGCACGCCGCCCTGCACGATCCCCTGACCGGACTGCCCAACCGGATGTCCCTGACGCGCAAGATGGCCAGTCTGACCGACTTGCTGGCGCGCGACGAGACCGAACGCGTTGCCGTGCTGACCCTTGATCTCAATCTGTTTAAGGAAATCAACGATCTTTATGGTCACGCAGCCGGGGATGCTGTTCTGATGACCGTGGCCGACCGGCTGAATAGCGTTCTGGAGAAAGATGAATATATCGCGCGCGTCGGCGGCGACGAATTTGTCGCTCTAAAGCAAGGGTTTCGCCGGGTCGATCAGGTCATGGCCTTTGCCGAGCGGCTGCACGCCTTGACCGTCGAGCCGGTGGATTTTGACAACACATCGGCGATCGTCGGTGTCGCCATCGGTGTTGCCACCAGCCTGGAAGACGGCCGCGACTTGCGCGATCTGCTGCACAAGTCGGATGTGGCCATGTATCGTGCCAAATCGGACGCAGACCGGCACATATGCCTTTTCAATGCGCAGATGGAAAAACACAACCGCGACCGTCTGGAACTGGTCAACGATCTGCGGCAGGCCTGCATCGCGGGCAATCAGTTCGAACTGGCCTATCAGCTGCAGAACGATCTGCGCTCTCTCGCTCCCATCGGGTTCGAGGTTCTCCTGCGCTGGAACCACCCGGAAAAAGGCCGCATTCCCCCCGACACCTTCATTCCCATCGCCGAGGAAACCGGGCTGATCCGCGAAATCGGCCTTTGGGTTCTGCGCACGGCCTGCCGAGAGGCAAGTGGTTGGCCCGAGCATTTCAACATCGCGGTCAACGTGGCGCCACAGCAGCTGATGCAGCCCTCTTTCGTCGAACATGTCTCCGACATCCTGCTGGAAACCGGCCTTGCTGCTGAACGTCTGGAACTGGAAATCACCGAGGCCAGCATTATCGACGATCAGGTCCATACCCTGAAGGTCATGCAACAGCTGAAAAACATGGGCCTGCGGATCGCCATGGATGATTTTGGCACCGGCTACTCGTCGCTCGCGATGCTGCAAACCTTCCCCTTTGACAAGATCAAGATCGACCGCAGCTTCGTACAGGACGTACACAAAAACGATCAACGGGCGGCAATTGTCCGATCCACCCTGCTCCTGGGCGCTGCGCTCAATATCCCGGTCCTGGCCGAGGGTGTCGAGGTAGAGGATGAATTGCAGTTCCTGCGCACCGAGAAATGCGCCTCCGTACAGGGGTTTTACTTTGGCCGACCAATGGCACGGGACGAAATGCGCCTGATCGTCGAGGCGAACAAACAGGCAAAAACAGCCTGACGCCAGCCGACATCACAAAGGCCGAGAATGGGCAATTGCTCTCCCTCCGCTGATCACCGATAACGGGGGCCAACGCGCAACACCCGGAGCATCGGCCATGACCACCGCATCTTTTGGCAAGGGCTGCCATCTGCACCTGATCGACGGATCGGCATTCATTTTCCGCGCATACCACGCGCTGCCGCCCCTCACCCGCAAGTCCGACGGCCTGCCAATCGGGGCGGTTGCCGGTTTCTGCAACATGCTTCAGCGCTATGTTGAGGGCAATGGTGGTCCCGATGCACCAACCCATGTTGCGGTGATCTTTGACAAGGGGTCGCATACCTTCCGCAACGATCTCTATGATCAATACAAAGCCAACCGCGAGGCCATGCCCGAGGATCTGCGGCCGCAGATTCCATTGACCCGCACCGCGACCGAAGCCTTCAACATCGCCTGCAAGGAACAGGAGGGGTTCGAGGCCGATGACATCATCGCCACCCTCGCCTGCCAGGCCCGCGACGCCGGTGGCCGCGTGACCATCATCTCCTCCGACAAGGATCTGATGCAGCTCGTCGGTGGCGGTGTTGAAATGCTGGATGCCATGAAAAACAGGCGGATCGACAGCGATGGCGTTGTCGAGAAATTCGGGGTTGGCCCGGACCGTGTAGTGGACGTGCAGGCGCTGGCGGGCGACTCGGTCGACAATGTGCCCGGCGCACCCGGTATCGGGATCAAGACCGCCGCACTGCTGATCAACGAATACGGCTCCCTGGAAGAGCTGCTGGACCGCGCCGAAGAAATCAAACAACCCAAGCGCCGACAGACCCTGATCGAAAATCGCGAGCAGATCGAACTGTCCAAAAGACTGGTTCAGCTGGACAGCAACATGACGCTGGATTTCACTCTGGATGACCTAGAGGTGCGCGATCCGGACGCCGATCACCTGCTGGCCTTCCTCGCCGAAATGGAATTCCGCACCCTGTCCAAACGCATCGCGGACCAGCTTGGTAAGGAGCCACCCACAATCACGGACGCCCCGGCCAAAGATACCGCGGCAACGGACGCTCCGACCGTAACCGACCTGCCGTTTGACAGCGCGTCATATGAATGCATCCGCGATGCCGAGGCGTTAAAGAGGTGGATTGCCCGGATCCGCGAACGCGGCTGGGTCGCTGTTGATACGGAAACCACCGGCTTTGATGAAATGGTGGTGGATCTGGTTGGCATTTCACTCTGCGTGGAGCCGGGGACCGCCTGCTATATCCCGCTCACCCATAAATCCGGCAATAGCGACGATCTGTTTGGCTCGGACGAGCTGGCGGAGGGGCAGATGCCTTTGCAGGAGGCGCTCGATCTGCTGAAACTGGTGCTTGAGGACGACAGCATCCTCAAGATCGGCCAGAACATGAAATATGACGCCAAGATCTTTGCCCGCCGTGGCATTGATGTGGCGCCGATCGACGATACCATGCTGATGTCTTATGCCATGCACGCAGGTCAGCACGGGCACGGTATGGACACGCTGTCAGAGCGTTACCTGAACCACACGCCGATCCCGATCAAACCGCTGCTGGGCAGTGGAAAATCCGCGATCACCTTCGACCGTGTGCCCATTGGCGATGCGGTCGCCTATGCCGCGGAAGACGCCGATATCACCCTGCGCCTCTGGCAGCTGTTCAAACCGCAATTGCACCGGTCAGCGGTCACCACGGTCTATGAAACGCTGGAACGCCCGCTGGTGCCGGTGCTCGCCCGGATGGAGCGCGAAGGCATCAAGGTCGATCGTGATACGCTGTCCCGCATGTCGAACGCCTTTGCGCAGAAAATGGCCGGGCTGGAGGCGGAAATTCACCAGTTGGCAGGCCAGGAATTCAACGTCGGATCCCCCAAGCAGCTGGGGGAAATCCTGTTTGACAAACTCGGTCTGGAAGGCGGCAAAAAGGGCAAGACCGGCGCCTATGCCACCGGTGCCGATATCCTGGAGGATCTCGCGACGGAACACGCCCTGCCTGGTCTGGTGCTGGATTGGCGCCAGCTGAGCAAGCTCAAATCGACCTATACCGACGCGCTTCAGGATCACATAAATGCGGAAACCGGGCGCGTGCACACCTCCTATGTGCAGACCGGTGCCAACACTGGCCGCCTGGCCTCAACCGATCCCAACCTCCAGAATATCCCGGTCCGGTCCGAGGAAGGGCGCCGCATCCGCGAAGCCTTCGTGCCCGAGCATGGCAATGTCCTGCTGTCGCTTGACTACAGCCAGATCGAATTGCGCATCCTGGCCCATGTCGCCGGGATCGATACGCTGAAGCAGGCCTTTGCTGAAGGTCAGGACATCCATGCGCTCACCGCGTCCGAGATGTTCAACGTACCGCTGGATGAAATGACCCCCGAAATCCGCCGTCAGGCCAAAGCGATCAACTTTGGCGTGATTTACGGGATCTCCGGCTTTGGTCTGGCCCGCAACCTGCGCATCCCGCGCGCCGAGGCGCAGGGCTTCATCGATCGCTATTTCGAGCGGTTCCCCGGCATTCGCCGCTACATGGATGACACCGTCGCCTTTGCCAAGGAACACGGCCATGTCCAGACCCTGTTCGGGCGCAAGATCCATACTCCGGAAATCTCCGCCAAGGGACCACGTGCAGGTTTTGCCAAACGCGCGGCGATCAATGCACCGATACAGGGCACGGCTGCGGATGTGATCCGCCGCGCCATGATCCGTATGCCCGCCGCAATCGCCCATCTGCCCGCGCGGATGCTGCTACAGGTGCATGACGAATTGCTGTTCGAAGTGCCCGAGGCCGCTGTCGACGACACCATCGAAACCGCGCGCAGGGTGATGGAAACCGCCGCAGATCCGGCCGTGCATCTCGACGTGAAGCTGGTAGTGGACGCAGGCAAAGGGCGGAACTGGGCCGAAGCTCACTAGCTTTGGCCGAGGCTTGATGCCAAAGATCCGGGCCGCTTTCAAAACCTGACCGAAGCGGATCGGATCGGACGCCCGCCTCGCATTTCAGCGGCACGCCATGCCTTAGGCATGGCGCCCGGCCCAACGGGAAGAATAGCATCCATGATGCTGTGATGACGGGCGGGAGCGCTTGCTCGGTCAGGACATCGTCGGAGGGGCTTCGCTCAGCGATCCTGCCGGGGAGAGGAAACCGTACACTTGGTACCCTTGCTGGCTTCCTGCGGCGGCTTCACCATCCATGCCACCAGGCGGCGTACGGCGGGTGCAACAACCAGCACCACGCCAAAGGCCACCGGCCAGCCAAAACTCCAGGCAGCCATCCACAGTCCCGGCGCTTCGGAACTCAGGCCCACCGCCTTCAGCGTGGCCACCCCGGTGACGATACAGGACATGATACCCGACAGGATCAGACCAAATAGGATGGGGGCAAAACGCGCAGGCAGCATGGAGGTCTCCAGATCACGACTTACTGCCTTATGCCCCGCGCTCAGTCACATTTCAATTCACGAATATGTATTCCTGTCCCGCTGGACGTTTGGCCGCAGAGGCCGCAGCCTCCCTCCACACCTGCCAAGCCTCAGGGTCCGCCAGCCCCCCTCACAGGGTTCGGCCCGCTCTCACCCCATCCAGGCCAGACTGTCCTCTGTCCGCTTGGTACTGGGGGTGTATTCCGCGCTGACCCAACCACCATAGCCGCTCTCGTCGATGGCCGCGAACAGCTGCTCGAAATCGACCGGCCCGGTTCCCGGTTCGCAACGCCCCGGCGCCGCACCGATCTGTACATGGACAGCCCGGTTACCAAAGGCCTCCCAGACCTTCACCGCATCGCCGTGGATCAACTGCGCATGGTAGGCGTCGTATTGCAGTCCCACGTTCTTGCGATCCACCGCCTCCAGCACCTCTACGGCGAGATTGTAGTCATCCAGAAAATACCCCGGCTGATCACCGCTGTTCAGCGGCTCGATGGTGAACTGCTGGCCCGGCGCATAGTCGGCCGCCCATTGCAGATTGCGGATCAGCGTTTCCTTGGCGACATCCCCTTTTGCGTAGCCGGCCATGATGTGGATCATTCCGGGCCGCAACACCTCCGCATAGCGCAGCACCCGTCGAATATCGCGCTGAAAGCGATCCGACCCCATCGGCAGCGCGGCATAGCCCGGCATCCCGCCGGTATAATTTGGCGGCGGCGCATTGATCAGCAGCAGTTCCAGACCATTGGCCAGCAGGGCGCGCTGGGTTTCCTTCGCAGCCAGCTCATAGGGAAACAGGATTTCCACCGCCTCAAATCCGGCCCGCGCCGCCGCCGGAAAACGATCCAGATAGGGCAATTCGGCAAACAGCAATGAAATATTGGCCGCAAACTTCGGCATCGAAAACCTCCTTTGGAGCCACCCCCGATTGGCGGCCAAACAGACATGCTCCGGGCAAAAGTCATCAAAGGCTCGTCCCGGCCCCCGCCGGTTGCGCCATTGATCGGCCCGTTTTTGCACGCCCCCAATCTGCCCCATATCTCCGCCGATTTTGAGCGGGTTTTCACAAGAATTTTCGGTAATTTAACAATATACTCAAGCGGGTCAGCGACTTCCTGCCGCTGCCCTTTGCCACCGGCAAACCCCTGCCGACGAGCGCCGGGTCGGATGCGGCGTGGTCAGCCCTCCGGCAAATCAGCCGACGGGATCATCCCAAAAAACTCGCCGCCCGACCACAGCCCGAACCAGCCGTCCCGGTGGCATCCCAGCTCGACCAGCCGATAAAAGCTCTTGCGATCAATCAAGGCCTCCAGCCCGGCGCGCACCATCACATAGGGCGAGGGTTCGCCGGTTGCATCGTCTCTTACCACACGGATCTTATGCGCAGGCCCGGCTTCGACCCTGTCGCCGACATGTGTCTCGAACCGCAGAATCTGCGCGGCGCCGTCGCCCTCGACCTCGAAATCCACCGCAACGAAAGGCGCATCCTCGACCGTGATGCCCACTTTCTCGACCGGGGTCACCAGAAAGTATTTGCCGTCTTCCAGCTTCAGAATGGAGGAAAACAGCTTCACCAGTTCAAACCGGCCAATCGGCGTGCCAAGGTAGAACCAGGTGCCATCACGGGCGATCCGCATGTCCAGATCGCCGCAAAACGGCGGATTCCACAGATGTACCGGCGGCAACCCGCCTTTGCTCGCCGTCTTGGCAGCGGCCGCCAGCCCCTCGGCACTGGGCGGTTCTGATCCTGTTTCAGGGGATTTGCTGCCGGAAGTCACGGGATTTTGTCCGCTCATTGCTTTTGCCATTTTCTCTCAACGCGATACAGTAACACTATATATTCGCCGTGAAGGGAAAGTCATGTCCGAACCCGACGATCTGCTGGCCGAGATTGAAGCGCTTGAAGACAAGCTGACACAGGCCAGATCCTCTATCACCCGGCGCTTTATCGGTCAGGAAAGAGTGGTTGATCTCACTCTGAGCACGCTGCTGTGCGGTGGTCATGGGCTGTTAATCGGCCTGCCCGGGCTGGGCAAGACCCGGCTGGTCGAAACCCTGTCCACCGTTATGGGGCTGGCCGGCAACCGGGTGCAGTTCACCCCGGACCTGATGCCTGCCGATATTCTGGGCTCCGAGGTCCTGGACACCGCCAGCGACGGCAGCCGCGCCTTTCGCTTTGTGCCGGGGCCGGTGTTCTGCCAGCTGCTGATGGCCGATGAGATCAACCGCGCCAGCCCACGAACACAATCGGCACTGCTGCAGGCGATGCAGGAGCGTATGGTGACCGTGGCGGGCGCCGACCGACCGCTGGGGATGCCCTTCCACGTGCTGGCCACCCAGAACCCCATCGAACAGGAGGGCACCTATCCGCTGCCCGAAGCCCAGCTGGACCGTTTCCTGTTCCAGATTGATGTCCCCTATCCGACGCGGCAGACCGAACGCGATATCCTGCTGGCCACAACCGGGGTTGAGGAAGGCAGCGCCTATCAGGTCTTCACCGCCGATGAACTGATGGCCGCGCAGACCCTGCTGCGCCGGATGCCCGTCGGTGACGGCGTGGTCGAACTGATTCTCGATCTCGTGCGCGCCTTCCGCCCGGATGATCCGGCGGCCTCCGAACAGGTGCAGCAAACCGTTGCCTGGGGGCCCGGACCACGGGCCGCTCAGGCGCTGATGCTGGCGGTGCGCGCCCGCGCCCTGCTCGAGGGGCGCCTCGCTCCCAATGCCGACGACGTGCTGGATATGGCCCAGCCCGTACTCAGCCACCGGATGGCGCTGAACTTCGCCGCGCGTGCCCGTGGCGAGAACCTGAGCGCTCTTATCACAAGCACAGCCGAGGCGATGGCCCGGCCCGGTGTCGCCGCGTGACACAGCCGCGCGCCCTTCAGCCGGCCCGGCCGACCGGCAGCGCGCTCCAGCCGGCAGCGGCGGATCTGCGCCACCGCGCCGAAAGCGCCGCCAGCCGGTTTCCGCCGCTCCTGGTGCAGGCGCAACAACTGGCCGGATCTGTGCTGATTGGCGAACACGGTCGCCGCCGTGCCGGGCTGGGCGATGATTTCTGGCAATATCGCCCGGTTCAGGCCGGTGACAGCCGCCGCATGATCGACCACCGGCGCTCGGCCAAGGGCGATCAGCAATTCGTACGCGAGCGGGAATGGCAGATTGCGCAGACGGTGCATCTCTGGGTCGATCAGGGGGCGTCGATGCGCTTTGCCTCCGGCAATGCCCTACCGCAGAAAATTGACCGGGCGCGGCTATTGGGGCTGGCGACGTCGGTGATGATGCTACGTGGCGGCGAACGGGTCGGCCTGACCGGTGGGCATCTGCCACCCCGGCGCGGCAATGCCCAGATCCTGCGACTGGCCGAGTATCTGAGCAGGGACGACGCCACGGATTATGCCCCGCCGGAAGATCGCGCCATGCAACCCAACGCGCGGGTTCTGTTTCTGTCGGATTTTCTGGGACCCTTCGCGCCACTGGAACAGGCGCTGGCCAAGGCCGCGGATCGCGGCGTGCACGGCGTGCTGATGCAGGTGCTTGATCCGGCAGAGGAGGAGTTCCCCTTTGACGGGCGCACGATATTCGAAAGCATCGGCGGCGGTCTGCGGCACGAAACCCTGAAGGCAGGCGCGCTTAGGCAACGCTACCTTGATCGCTTGGCCGAACGGCGCGACGCGTTGGAACACCTCTGCCGCGTGGCAGGCTGGCGCCTCGGCACCCATCACACCGGCGACAGCGCACAGGCGGCCCTGATGTGGCTGTACCATGCCATGGAAAGATCCGGCACATGACAACGATTGCGGGCATCGGCTTCACGGCCCCCTGGTTGCTTCTGGCACTCCTGGCACTGCCGTTGCTCTGGCTGCTTCTGCGGGCAGTCCCGCCTGCCCCGCGCAAGCGCCTGTTTCCGGCGGTCACACTGCTGCTGGGGTTGCGCGACGATGACAGTCTTTCGGATCGGACCCCCTGGTGGCTGCTCTTACTGCGGCTGATGGCGGTGGCAGCGGCCATCGTTGGTCTGGCCGGGCCTGTGCTCAACCCAAGCACCGCACCCTCGGGCCGCGGCCCGCTGCTGGTGGTGCTTGATGGCAGCTGGGCCGGCGCCCCGGAATGGGAGCGCACCCGCGAGGAGATCGACCGCCTCCTGGCCGAGGCTGGACGCGCCAATCGGCCCGTAGCCGTGCTGCGGCTCACCGCACCGCAGCCCCCGCAGTTCCAAAGCGCAGTCAGCTGGCGCCGACAGCTGATTGGCGAAACGCCACAGGCCTGGCAACCCTCGCAAGACCAGCTCACGACGGCACAGGCGCAGATCGCAGCAGTTGACGGGGGCTTTGACAGCCTGTGGTTCAGTGACGGCCTGGACTATCCGGGTCGCGATGCGTTGATGGCGACGCTGCGCCAGCGCGGCGAGTTGACCGTCTATCAACATCCCACCCCAAGGCTGGCCCTGCGTCCGGTGGTCTATGTCGACGGCGCGATGGAAATCACGGTCACTCGCAACCACACCCAGATCACCCCCGGCAGTGACCAGACCGTCACCGTGCTTGCCCGTGGGCCGGATCCGGGCGGCACCATGCGGACTCTGGGCGCGGCGACGGTGGATTTTGCCGATACAGATACCGCTGCCGCCAACGGGCTTGAGGCCACCGCCCGCCTGTCCCTGCCCGCTGAGCTGCGCGCACGTATCCGGCTCTTCGAACTGCAGGGTCACCGCAGCGCAGGGGCTATATCGCTTACCGATGACGGTCTGCGCCGCCGCGAGGTGGCGCTGATCTCCAGCCAGAGCGGCAACGAAGGCCTCGCCCTGCTGTCGCCCCTGCACTATCTGCGCAAGGCGCTGGCGCCAAACGCAGACCTGCTGGAAGGCGGGCTGAACGATCTCTTGCCTGCCAACCCGGATGTGATCGTCCTGGCCGATACCGCACGTCTGCCCCCCGATCAGGAGGCAGCGGTGGTGGACTGGGTCAACGAAGGCGGATTGCTCCTGCGGTTTGCCGGTCCCCGGCTGGCCGCCAGCGATACCGCCCGCACCGACGAAGAGCCGCTGCTGCCGGTGCGCCTGCGGATCGGAGGCCGCAGCATTGGCGGCGCCATGAGCTGGGGCGAGCCCAAGACGCTGGCCACCTTTGCCGAAGGCTCTCCTTTCTTCGGGCTGACCATCCCCGAGGACGTCACCGTCAGTTCACAGGTGGTCGCACAACCCGATCCCAGCCTTGCGGAGCGGGTGATTGCGGAACTCTCCGATGGGACGCCGCTGGTGACACGCAAACCGCTCGGCAATGGTCAGATCGTGCTCTTCCATGTCACCGCCAATGCGGAATGGAGCACCTTGCCGCTCTCGGGCCTATTTGTGCAGATGATGGAGCGGCTGGCGGTTTCCTCCGGTGCCAAACCGGCCGAGGCTACGGATCTGGAGGGCACCACATGGGCGCCGCTTCAGGTGCTCGATGGCTTTGGTGACCTTTCGGATGCCGATGCCCTGCCCGGTGTCGCAGGGCCTGATCTGATTGCCGCCCTGACCGGCCCCGGCCTGCAACCCGGCCTGTACCAGAACGGGGATCGGCGGATTGCCCGCAATGTCATGCGGGCCGAGGATCAGCTGACGCCAATTGGCTGGCCCGTCGGGCTGCCAATCCTTGGCTATGGTGGCACGCCGGAGCGCCCGCTTGGCGGCATCCTGATCAGCCTCTCCCTGCTGTTGCTGGCGCTCGACGTAATCGCCGCGCTGCTGCTGTCGGGATTACTGATGCGTCGGACACGACCGACCGCACCCAAGGCGCAAAACCTCGCATCGGCCCTGGTCCTCGCCACCTGTATCTGGGCCACCGGCTCCGGCAGCGACCTGCGCAGCCACGCCCAGGGCAACGCCTTGGTGATCGAGCAAACCGACAGCGCGGCCCGGTCCGACGCATCCGATCCCGCAGCAGACGCCCTCGCCGCAGACCGCGCGGCCGAGCTGACGCTGGCCCATGTGCTGACCGGCAACCCGCAGATTGACCAGCTGGCGCGCGACGGCTTGCAAGGGCTGTCCAACACATTGCGGTTCCGCACATCGGTTGAACCCTCTCCCCCCGCCGGCGTTGATCTGGAGCGCGACGAGCTGGCGTTCTACCCGCTGCTCTACTGGCCGGTGACCGCCAATCAGCCGCTGCCCTCGGGTGCGGCCTACGACCGGCTCAACACCTATCTGCGCACCGGCGGGATGATCCTCTTTGACACCCGCGACGCCGACCTGACCCGCGCCGGAGCCAGCAGCCCGGCAGGGCGGCGCCTGCAACAACTGGCCCTGCGGCTGGACGTGCCGCCACTCGAACCGCTGCCCGCAGACCATGTGCTGACCCGCGCCTTCTATCTGCTACAGGATTTCCCCGGACGCCACAGCCGCGGCACGCTCTGGGTCGAAGCCGCGCCCGCCGATGCCCAGCAGGTGGAAGGCATCCCCTTCCGCAACCTCAATGATGGTGTCACACCGGTTGTCATCGGCGGCAACGACTGGGCCTCCGCCTGGGCCGTGGATGACAACGGCCGCCCTCTGCTGCCAGTGGGGCGCGGCTATACCGGCGAGCGTCAGCGCGAATTGGCCTACCGCTTTGGGGTCAATCTGGTCATGCATGTACTCACTGGCAACTACAAATCCGATCAGGTGCATGTCCCCGCCCTGCTCGATCGGCTGGGGCAATGACATGAGGCTGGACAGATGACACAGACCATCCTCTTTGACCCACTGGTCCCCTGGCCGCTGATCGGCCTGCTTGCGGCGCTGTCGGTTGCGGTGCTGGCTCTGGCGGTCTGGAAACGCCTTGCGGGATGGCCGATGCGTGCGCTCGCCGCTCTGGTGCTGATCGCGGCCCTCAGCGGCCCGGTGTACCAGATCGAAGACCGCGCCGCGCTCAGTGACATCGTTCTGGTGCTTGAGGATAAGACCGCCAGCCAGGCCCTGTCCGACCGCCCCGACCAGACAGGGGCCGCCCGTGCCGCATTGGAGACCGCCCTCAGTCAGCGCCCGAACACCGAGGTTCGCTGGATTGCCGTCGACAGCGTCCCGCCGCGTGATGGCAGCAGCGACAACAGTGGCACCCTGCTGATGGGCGCACTGGCCGAGGCGCTTGCCAATGTGCCGCGCGGTCGGGTTGCCGGGATGATCGCGCTCAGCGATGGCCAGGTCCATGACATTGCGCAGACCCCGGCCCTGCCTGCCCCGCTGCATCTGCTGCTGACCGGTCGCCCCAGCGATTGGGACCGGCGGCTGATCGTCAAGAACGCCCCCAGCTTTGCCATTATCGGTGAACCCGTGACCCTGACCCTCAGGATCGAGGATCAGGGCGAGGCCCCCGCAACCGGCAATCTGGCAGAGCTGGCGATTTCCATCGGCGGCGCCGAACCGCAGCGCTTCAACCTGCCTGTCGGTGTCGATTTCGACCTGCCACTGACCCTGCCACATGGGGGGCGCAACGTGATCCAGTTCACCGTCCCCACCGCCGAGGGCGAGCTGACCGATCGCAACAACGCCGCGCTGGTCCAGATCAACGGGGTGCGCGATCGGTTGCGCGTGCTGCTGGTCTCGGGCGAGCCGCATCCGGGCGGGCGCACCTGGCGCAATCTGCTGAAATCCGACAGCGCGGTGGATCTGGTGCATTTCACCATTCTGCGCCCACCGGAAAAACAGGACGGGGTACCGGTCGATGAGCTGTCGCTGATTGCCTTTCCAACGCGGGAGCTGTTTCTGGAAAAGATCAATGATTTCGATCTGATCATCTTTGATCGCTACAAACGGCGCGGCATCCTGCCGGCGATCTACCTCGACAATGTGGCCGATTATGTTGAACGCGGCGGCGCGGTTCTGGTGGCGGCGGGGCCGGATTTTGCCAGCGCCGACAGCATCTATCGTTCTCCGCTGGCCAGCATCCTGCCTGCCAGCCCCTCGGCGCGGGTGCTGGAGCGCGCCTATCGCCCGGAAATCACCGATCTGGGCCAGCGCCACCCGGTTACCGCCGATCTCACCGGCGCCTCCGACTGGGGCCGCTGGCTGCGGCAGATCGAAGTCGACGTCCCCCAGGGCAATGTCCTGATGAGCGGCCTGGATGACCGCCCGCTGCTGGTTCTGAACCGGGTCGGCGAGGGGCGCGTGGCGCTGCTGGCCTCCGATCATGCCTGGCTCTGGAGCCGGGGATACGAAGGCGGCGGCCCGCAGCTTGAGCTGCTGCGGCGCCTTGCCCATTGGATGATGAAAGAGCCCGAGCTGGAAGAGGACGTCCTGTCAGCCGAGGCAACCGGGCAGCGTATGCGCATCCAGCGCCGCAGCCTGGGCGAAGATGTCGGCGATGTCACTGTCACAAACCCCGATGGCAGCACAGTCACCGTCACGATGACGCAAACGGCGCCCGGCCGCTGGGAAGGCCGCTACGAGGGGCCGGAACCCGGTCTTTACCGACTGGAAGAAGGCAGCCAGTCCACCGTCATCGGCCTCGGCCCTGCGGCGCCGCGTGAATTTGAACAGACCATTGCCACCGGCGATATCATGGCCGCCGCCGTGGCCCAGACCCGTGGCGGCGTGCGCGCGCTGCACGACGGTATCCCGAGCCTGCGCGATGTGCGCGAGGGACGCGTTGCCGCTGGACGTGGCTGGATCGGACTGACCCCGCGCGACGCCTATCGCACCGTCTCGGTCAACCAGACGCCGCTGCTTCCCGCTTGGCTGGTGCTGCTGCTGGCCAGCGCGGCGATTCTCGCAGGCTGGCTGCGCGAAGGGCGGCGGTGACCATCAGCCTTTGCGGGGTGCCGGATCTGCGCTACTCACCTGGGCGGGTGATCCGCACGCGGGCCTGATCGGAGCGACCATTGCGATCAACCACCACCAGTGTTGAAAATCCGCGCTCCATCCCCGGCAGACCAATGCTGCGGCGGCGGGCGCCGGTCACCACCGGCTTTTGATTGGCCAGCACCAGAAACGGCGCCTCGCCGCCTTTGATCCGCAGGGTGACCTGTCCATCCTCTGCCAGCATCAGCGCCGCACCGTCCGGTGGAAACGCCAGCTGCACCGCGTCAGCGGGCTGGCCACCCGCCCGACCGCCGTCAAAGCGCTGCAAGGGCAGCGGCAGCTCCGAAGTGGCCACCCGCAACGCCGAGCGAGGCGCCGGAGCGAGCGGTGCGAAACCGGTCCCGAGCCGCCCGAAGGCCTCAAACAACAGTGGGGCCGCCAGCTCCGCGCCAAAGGCGCCCGGCACCGGCGTGCCATCGGCCCGGCCAAGCCAGACGCCAACCACATGGCGACCATCCCAGCCAATCGCCCAGGTATCGCGGTGCCCGTAGGACGTCCCTGTCTTATAGGCCAGCACGCCAGCAGGCGCACCTGCTGGCGGCGGCACATCGCGCAGAACATCGGTGAGATGCCAGGCTGAGACCTCGCTCAACAGGCGTGGCATCCGTTCAAACGGCGCCTCCATACGCACCCGCAACCGGGGCCCCTGCCCGCCCGCCGCCAGCCCGGCATAGACCTGCATCAGATCATGCAGCGACAGGCCCACCCCGCCCAGCGCAACCGCCAGTCCCGGCTTGCCGCCGGGCAGCTGCGGTCGCGCGCCTCCGCGCCGCAGGGCTGACATCAACCGCGCCGGACCCAGCGCCTGCATCACCCGTATTACCGGCGTATTCAGCGATAATTGCAGCGCACGCCGCATCCGCAGGTCGCCGCGATAACCTCCGTCAAAATTCTGTGGCGCATACCCGTCGATATCAATAGGCCCGTCGTGGATCATGGTTTCCGGGTGCGCCAGCCCCTGATCAAAGGCAAGACCATAGACCAGCGGTTTCAGCGTGGACCCCGGCGAACGCGCCGCGCGGGTCATATCCACAAACCCCTGTCGCAGATCATCCTGATATCCGGCTGAGCCGACCGAGGCGAGGATCTCGCCGCTCTGGTGATCGGCCACCAGCACCGCCGCCGACAGCCGGGCGTCCTGCCGCGCGACGGTCTGCGCCACCAGCCGCGCCAGCCGGTGCTGTAATCCGGCCTCCACCGTCAGATCAATCCGCGCAAGCTCCGGCGTCTCGGCTATCACGCGATCCGCCAGATGCGCGGCCATCTGCGGGAAGCGGCGCATTTGCCGGGGGATCCGCGCCCGCTGCGCAGCCTCGGCCGCCTCCACCGGCAAGACGCCTGCGGCTGCCATCCGCGCCAATACCCGGTTGCGGGCCATCTCTGCAGGTTTCGGAGCGCGATCCGGGCGGCGCGCCTCCGGTGCCTGCGGCAAGGCGACCAGCAGCGCCGCCTCCGCCGGAGACAACCGCGACGGCTCCTTGCCGAACCAGGCATAGCTCGCCGCCCGCACGCCTTCCAGATTGCCACCAAAGGGCGCGTGAACCAGATACAACTCAAGGATCTGCGCCTTGGTCAGGCGCCGTTCCAGCGCCAGCGCCAGCCGAATCTGGCGCAGTTTTCCTGCCCAGCGCCCGGTGCTGCCATCCTCCAGCAGCCGCGCCACCTGCATCGTCAGTGTCGAGCCACCCGAGACCACACGCCGCTGCCACACCGCCTGCGCCGCCGCCCGCAGCAGAGCAAGCGCATCAACGCCGCCATGGTCGTAGAACCGCTTGTCCTCATAGCGCAGCAGCATCGCGCGATAGCCGGCGTCGACCTGATCCGGCCGCACCGCCATCCGCCAGATCCCATCGGCAACCGGATAGGCCCGCAGCAACTGGCCGTTTCGGTCGCGCACCTCGGTGGCTGTCTCCGCCAGTGTTGCGGGCATCGGCGTTCGGGCGATCCAGGTCTCGACCCCCAATCCCAGCGCAGCAATGGTCACGCATAGGGCAGCCGCCCCTCCCAGCAGCCGCCAGGAGGAGCGCGCCCGTAGCCGCATCTTTGGCGCGCGGATCACCGGACCTGCACGCGCCCGGTGCCGGTGCGGGCCCGGCTGGCGGGCCGGTACATATCCTCAACCGACGCCGCCGGGTGGTGGAACAGACCGGGCGTCACCGCCCGCGCCACATAGGCCAGCGTCACCGGCGACCCGGCCTCGTCGTCGCCGCCCCTCCGCAGATCGACAGCCGCCAGAAACCGGTCCGCACGGAATTCTGCATGTCGCGCGTCGCTCAGCGTCAGCCAGTCTAGCCCGCTCAGATCACCGGATCGCAGCAGGCTGGGATTATCAATCTCCAGCCCCGCAGGCAGCGGATCATTGATCATCAACCGCGCGCCACCCGGCTCAAACGGGACCACCCGCAGCACGGTGACAAAGCGGTCGCCAACCGTGAACTGATCCGGAGCCAGAGCCTCGCCCTCCAGTGTGTAATAGCTCCGCTCGATGCTGTAGCCAGTTCCCCCTGCCGGCGCCGCCACCAGCGGAACGCCAAGGGTGGTGAGGGTGATATCGACCTCCTTGCCCGTGGCCGCCGTCAGCGCCATCGGATCGCGATCCTGATCTCCATCCAAGACCTCAACAAATGGCCCGTCCGTCGCCTGTCCATTGACCAACAGACCGGAGCCACCACCGCCCTCGATCAGCGCATGAGCCGCCATCAGCGTCCAGGCGCTTTCCTGCGTGGACAGCAGCCGGCCATCGGCTTTCAGGCCCGCGCTCAGACGACGGCTGTCCACCGCCTGCGAACCGGCCTCGCTGGCCAGGGCCAGAACACCGGCCTGATCGCGGCGCTGGCTGCCATAGTCGGCGCGCCACAGGGTCGGATCGGGATCATCCCCCTGCAACATAGAGGCCGCCCGGGCAAACATCTGATCGGCCCGGCGCTGATCGCCATAGGCCGCCAGCGCCGCCCCGATCTGGGCAACGGCCAGGGGTGTGGCGAAATCCGCAGCCTTAACGTCGGCGTAATAGCGCAGATCGCCCATCGCCGCCTCCCCCTCGCGCGCCAGCACCAGCAGCGCATAGGCGATGTCCTCACCTCCATTCTCGAAATCGGGGGCATAATTCACCCGGTTGCGCAGGTTGTCCAAGGCCTGCCGGAACCGGGTGTCAGCGACCTGATAGCCCTGCACACGCGCGCGGCTCAGAAAATCGCTGGCATAAGCGTCCAGCCAGAAATCACCGCTTTCGGCGCGCCACAGACCAAAACCGCCATTGCTGGCCTGCCGCGACAGCACCTGCTGAATGGCGCTGTCAATCCGGGCGGCGACCTGCGGCCCGTCACCCAACCCGGCAGCCTGTGCCACCGACGACAGATACAGCAAGGGCAGCGCCCGGGATGTGATCTGCTCGGTACAGCCATAGGGGTAGAGGTCGAGGCCCGTCAGCAGACCCGGCACGTCGAACCGCGCCAGCGGCCCCGCGGACATCACTGCCCGCGCGCCGCCCGGTCGCAGCCCGGTAAAGACGTCAGATGAGAACAGAAAACTATCCCCCGCCGCCAGCCTGAACCGTCTGGTCGTGGCAATCATCGGATCATTGGCCCGCACCGGCAGGCGCAGCGTCTGGATCAGCGTTTCGCCCTCTGGTGTCGTCACGGCGAGCTCAATCTCCGGATCTCCGACAGCCAGCGCTTCGACCGGCAGCATCAGGGTGGTATCTGCGCCATCGGCCAGCTCCAGGACTTGCGGCAATGTCCCGATCTCAAGCCCGCCGCCAAGGACCCGCGCCGCAAGGCTCAGTTGGCCTGCGGGCCCATCTGCATGAGTGAGCTCCACAAGAACCCGGCTGCTGTCTCCGGGCGCCAGAAAACGCGGGGCATTGGCGCTCACCACGATCGGATCGCGCACCACCATGTCCCGCTCCGCCTGTCCAACCGCATCTTGCGACCAGGCGACAGCCATCACCCGAACCGTGCCGTTAAACGCTGGCAGCGCGATCGGCACCTCGGCCGTTCCATCGGCCTTGACCTTCACCGGACCGGAAAACACCGCCATCAGATCCTGCGTCGGAGGCGGCGACTGCAGTCGCATCCCCGCCCCAGCATCGCCGCCGGAGCGCACCCGGCCCAAGGTACCGTTGCCACTCTCGATCAGGCGACCGTAAAGATCCCGCAGCTCCATCCCGAGCCGCCGCTGGCCATAGTAATGCGCCAGGGGGTCCGGGCTCTGAAACCCGGTGAGGTTCAAAATCCCAAGATCAACCGCCGCCAGCGTCAGCCAGACCTCTTCACCGGGAGCGGCCCCCGCGACCTCGACGCGGGCCAGCTGTGTCCGGCGGGGGCGGGCCACCTCCGGCAGGTCCAAGGTTACCTTCAGCGCCTGGCCCGGGCGATTGACGCGAGCATGGGCAAGCCCCAATGCGCGGGTCGGGGTCTGATCCGCTTTGCCAGCAAGCGGCTGCACCACCATCGCCGAGACATATGCCCCGCTGCCCCAGTCGGCACCAACTGCCAGTGGAATCACCGTCTCCCCGGCGGGAACCTCGACCATCTGACGGCTGATCAACCGGTTCGACATCACCGAAACCAGAGCCGTGCCAGCCGCGCGGGTGACCAGCCGTAACCGCGCTGTATCGCCGGGCTGATAACTGTCGCGATCAAGAAAGACATCCAGCTGGTCGGGCGTATCAGCCCCCTCGTCAGGCACATACCACCCTGCATAGAAATCGGTCGAAGCCGCCACATAGGGCGTGCCCCGATGTTCGATCACCAGCTCATACCGGCCCCAGTCCACCGGCTGCTCCAGCACCAGAGGCGTCGCCGCGCTCAGGGTTGCCTCACCCGTCGCGATCCGGCTGCGCCGGGTGGTCGGCTCCCAGTTCCAGTTGCCGTAGAGCTGATACCACTGGTAGCGGGTTTCCACCCGGTTCAAACTCCATGTGACCGGCATATCCCGCGTGCTACCGTCCGGGGCCAGCGCAATCACCGAGAACCGCGCCGCATCGCCCTCTGCGACGACCTCTTCAAAAAGCGGCTTGATACCAATCACCGGCCCGTCAGGCTGCATGGGCACAGTCATCTGCCGTTCGACGGGTCGCGCGCCTCCATCGGCCAGCCGGGTGGTCACCTCCGCAATCAGAGGCTGACCCGGCGCGTCAATCTCCGGCAGTGTCACGGTAACCACGCCCAGACCCGAGGCATCGGTGCTCATCCCGCCGAAATAGCGGCTCTGCGGCGCGACGACCTCGTCATGGCGACCAAAGCGATAGCCCGTCCAACCGCTCACCTGTTCCGCCGGGCGCAGGGTCACCTCGCCCTCGATAGTCAGGTCGCGGCCCGGGGCACCAAACAGATACCGCGCTTCGATCCGCAAGGGGGCGCTTGTGCCCGGACGCAGACCTTGGTCGGTTCCTGCCGCCAGCTCTTGCGTGAAATCAATGCGTTCAGGCAGAAAATCCTCGACCAGAATTTGCCTGCTGGCCAGCGCCGGGGCTTCGGGGTCCGACAGGATCGACAACCGCCAGGTTCCGCGCGGTGCCGTATCGCCAATCGGCAGGCGGAACACATGGCCGCCCAGCGCCCCCTGATCGGAAACCACCCGGGCGTATTCGACCCCGTCCGGGCGGTTCAGAACCGCGATCAAGGGCACGCCCGGAAGCGCCTCGGCCCTCGGATCACGGGCAAGGGCGGTCGCATGAATCACCTCACCCGCACGATAAGCCCCCCGATCAGTGGTCAGGAACACGTCAATCGGACCCGGCGCCAGACGCCCCTCCACCCCTCGGTCCGACAGATCAAAGGCGGCGTCCCGCAATGAGAGAAAGGCAAAATCGACCTCCGCCGCGTCCTCCTCGCCGCTCAGCGCCATGATGACAGCCGGAGCCGATGCCCCCTCTCCACGGGTCAACCCCGCGTCGAAACGGGCATAGCCGTCAGCGTCGCTGACTGCCGTCCCCAGCACCGCGTTGGCATTGGACACCAGCTGCAAACGAACGCCCGCGCGCGGCGCGGCATCTGCCAGTCCCTGTACCTGCACATGCAGCCCATCACTGCCCAGCATGGTGCTCAAACCCAGATCCGTCAGCACGAACCATTGGGTTGCCGCAGGCGCCTCATAGGGATCGGCCCCCGGAACCTGCGCGCTCAGCGCATAAAGACCTACCGGCTGATCCGCCAGCGCCTCATCAAGCGGCAGCCGTGTGGTCACCGATTGGTTCAGATCCTGCTGGACCTCCGCGGTGCCGGTCCAGATTTCCTCGGCAATATCGCTGGCGAAATGTTCATCCTGCCACTGCGACAGCGGCCGGGCAAAATAATCCTCCTGTAGGGTTCGCAGCAGGTTGCGATCGCTCACACGGCGCAGGCGCAGATCAAGCGTGGTCACGTTTACCGTCTCAACCGGCACCGCCACCTGATCTCCCTTGGGCAGCACATAGGACCGCCCGGAGAAACGCACGTTGGGGGCGCGATCCCGCACGTAGTGGGTCAGCGTTACATCCTTGGCCAATGTCTCGCCGGTTGCCGCCGGCAGCCCGCGCCGCAGCATCACCCGGTAGCGGGTGCCATGCTCCACACCGTCAATACACAGCTCGCGCGCGGTCGACTCGGCAACCAGACGCGGATCGGCCAGTTTCACAAAGTCGCTGTAGTCGATCCCGCTGCGTACCAAATCTTCAGAAAATTCGACACAAATGCGGGGCGATGCGCTGTCGCTCTCAACCCGGCTCCCGGTGACACGAAATCCATATTTGGCAATTGCCTCATCCAGACGCAGTGACAGTTTCGCGCTGGTGTCACGATCTGCCGCCAGCCGCAGAACCGCCAGCGCGGCACGTCCCCGCCCCAGCTGTTCCAACGCCTCTGCGGCGGTGATCAATCCGGCCGCCTGCGCCGCCGGCTGCGAACTGCGCAGATAGGCATTGAGCGCCGCGGCAAAGGCCTCTTCATGGGCGCGGCGTTGAGCGGATCCGTTGAGTTCCTGACGCAGCAGCCTGCGGGCATAGTCCAGCCACAGATCGCCGCGATCACTCAGCACCACAGCCTCGGCAACCCACCGCAGCGCCGCTGCCGACGGCGCCCCCTGCGCCGCAGCAATCAGATCCTCAACGCTGGATCCACCCGTTGGAAAGCGCAGGCCAAGGTTTTCTGCCTGTTTGGACACCGCAGCCAGATCCGCAACCTCCAGCCCCTGCAAGGCCGCGGCGCGCTGTTTGGCCGCCTGCTTCTCTGCCGCACCGGCGAGAAGCTTATGCGCTGAAAACGCCCCGTCATAGGGCGACGGCTGATCCATCGCCGATTTTGGGAAACAGGCGTTTGATCGGCTGTTGAAGGCAAACCCGACACAATCGGTCTGTGCCGAACAAGCCCGCGCGCAACTGCGCATATCGGTGTCAAAAAGCGGCCCAAGATCGGCCCCGAAATGATCGGTGTCGCGCTGAATGACATAGCGCGTTTCCGGAAAAATTGAGTCAGCGAAAACAACTAATGGTTGAACAAGCCAACCGCACAAAAGTACAACAAATGAAACAGGCACACGCACAATAGAACCCTCCAGACCTGCCAAGAGGCTGGCACGGGGTTAACGCCATAGCAAGATATCGCAACGTAACAGATGAACTAATCTCAATTTAATCTCTGCCCGCCAAAGTAGGGCAGACAGGTCGTGTTGGTTTTATGTGGAGTTCGCAGGGATGAACCTTGCTGACAGATTGACGGAAGAACGACGCGCGCGTCTCGCGGCGGAGCGCCTGCTTGAATTGAAGCAGGCGGAACTTTCGGCAGCCAACCGCAAACTCGGGCGCCATGCGCTGGCACTGACCCGCCAGATCGGCGTCACCCAGGCCGAAGTCGCGACGGTGCGCGACGAAAACGCCAAGGTGAAATCGGACCTGTCCACCGCCAACGAAAAGGTTGAGCGCGCCGAGCGACGGCTTTGGCATTCGATCCAGGCCTTTCAGGACGGCTTTGCCTTCTTTGATGCCGACAGCAAACTGATCGGCGCCAATGGCGCCTATCTCGACCTGTTCGACGGGCTGGAGGAAGTGGCGCCGGGCGTCTCCTACGTACGGATCCTGCAGATTCTCACCGATGAGGGGCTGGTGAACACCGGAGAACAGGATCCCGATCACTGGCGCGCCCAGATGTCGGAGCGCTGGCTGTCGCCCTCCCCCGAACCTGTGGTCGTACGGATGTGGGACGACCGCTACCTGCGGCTGCTGGATCAGCGCGGCCATGGCGGCGATATGGTCAGCCTGGCGCTCGATATCACCTCCACCGTCCAATACGAGGAGGAGCTTGAGGCCGCCCGCGAGCGGGCCGAGGCCGCCAACCGTGCCAAATCCGCCTTCCTGGCCAATATGTCCCATGAGATTCGCACCCCGATGAACGGTGTTGTCGGCATGGCCGAGCTGCTCAGCGACACCAATCTGAACGAGGAACAACAGCTCTACGCCAACACGATCAAAAACTCCGGCGAGGCGCTTTTGGTCATCATCAATGACGTGCTCGACTATTCCAAGATCGAGGCGCAGAAACTGCAGCTGCACCCTGAACCCTTTGATCTGGAGCGCAGTGTGCATGAGGTGCTGATGCTGCTTCAGCCCACCGCACGGGACAAGGGGCTGACACTGCTGCTGGACTACGATCTGTTCCTTCCAACCAGCTTCGTCGGGGATCCCGGACGCATTCGCCAGGTGCTCACCAATCTTGTCGGCAACGCGGTGAAATTCACCTCAGAAGGTCATGTTGCCCTGCAAATCACCGGCATCTCCAATGCTGACGACAAGATCTGTTCGATCCATGTCACCATCGAAGACACCGGCATCGGCATCCCCGCAGAGAAGGTGCAGGACATCTTTGGCGAATTCAATCAGGTCGAGGATGAGCGCAATCGCCAGTTTGAGGGCACCGGCCTTGGCCTTGCGATCTCAAAGCGGCTGATTGAACTGATGGGCGGCGAGATCTGGGTCGAAAGCGAGGAGGGCAAGGGGTCCTGCTTCGGTTTCCGCATGGAGCTGCCACTGGCAGAGGGCGCTTCAACCAGCATCCCGACGCTGCCCAAGGGGCTGTGTCAGGTCGTGGTTATCGAGTCCCAATCGGTCATGCGCGACGTGCTCAGCAAACAGCTGGCGACGCTGGGGCTGGATGTGACGGTCTTTGACAATGGCACCACCGCAATTGCACAGATGCCTGAGGACGTCGATCTGGTCATCTGCGATGAACAACTGCCCGATCAGGATGGTGTCGAACTGGCCCGCAAACTGCGCTCCGGCTCCTTTGCCAGTGTGCCGATCCTCATGCTCAGCAGCGACCCCACAGCAGCCAGCAACGCGGTTGTACAATCCGTGACAGACAGCGTGCTGCTGAAACCGATCCAGCGGGACGAGCTGTTCCAGCGGCTTGTCGACCTGCCCAAGCGTGGATCAGCGGCGCGTGCCGCAGATATCGTTGAGCCGGTTGCAGCCACACCTCAGGTGCTCGACACGGTGGCCACACCGCTGCCGTCAGCGCAGCCAACGGCCCCGGCGCCCTCCCCGACCGTGGCGCCGACCCTGGCTCCGGCCCCGATCGCCGCGGCGGTCGATGCCACCCCGACGCCCCGGCTGATGCGGATTCTGGCAGCAGAAGACAACCGGACCAATCAGCTTGTGTTCCGCAAAATGGTGAAAGATCTGAACATAGATCTGCAATTTGCCAGCAACGGGATTGAGGCGGTGGAGGCCTATCAGTCCTTCCAGCCTGACCTGATTTTCATGGATATCTCGATGCCGGTGATGGACGGCAAGGAGGCAACGCAGAAAATCCGCGCGCTGGAACACGGCACCGGCATCTACACGCCGGTTGTCGCCCTCACGGCCCATGCCATGGCCGGCGATTCAGACGGGATACTCGCCGCAGGTCTGGATCACTACCTGACCAAACCCCTGCGCAAGGCGCTGATCCACGAACGTATTCACGCCTATCTGCCTGCCGAGGCGGCGCCGCTGGCGGATGACGACCTCACCCAGACCGGCGCCGCCTGATCTGCACCGGCCTCGCTCAGCCCGTGCGCAGGAACACCGGCTGATCCGGCTCCGACATCTCCGGCATGTAGCGATAGCCGCCGCTGTCAAAATCCAGCAACGCCGCAGGATCGCTTAGCCGGTTCTGAATGATGTAGCGCGCCATCGCGCCCCGCGCCCGCTTGGCGTAAAAGCTCACCACCTTGGGCGTGCCGTTCTTGTCTTCCATGAAAACAGGCGTCACGACCCGCAGCGCCAGCGCTTCGCGATCAACCGCGCCGAAATACTCCTGGCTGGCGCAGTTCACCAGCACATCGCTGCCCATGGCCTCACCTTGGGCATTCAGCGCATCAGAGATGTCCCGCCCCCAGTAGTCATAGAGATTCTTGCCCTTTGCCGTCTTCAGCCGCGATCCCATCTCCAGCCGGTAGGCCTGCATCGCATCCAGCGGCCGCAGCAGCCCGTAGAGGCCCGACAGAATGCGGAAATGGTCCTGCGCCCAGGCCATTTCCTCCGCGTCCAGAGATCCCGCCTCCAGCCCCTGATAGGTGTCACCCGCAAAGGCCAGCGCGGCCGGGCGCGTGGCATCGTTGCCCGGATCGGCGGTAAAGCTCTGAAATCTGTCGTAGTTCAGCTTGCCCAGATCCTCGCTGATATGCATCAGCTTCATCAGCTCGGCGACCGACAGATCGCGCGCCACGGATGCCAAATCCACCGCCGCGTCGTGCATGGCGGGCCATGTCATCTCAACGTCGCGTTCGCTCCAGTCCAGCTTTTTGGCCGGAGAAGTCACTACCAGCATATTCTGCCCCCATCTGTTCTGGACAAGACCTAGCCCGCGCCGCGCAAGACGTCCAGAAACGCCGCTGCAAAACGTTCCGCGCGGCGCTCGCCTAACAGCCTTGTGATGGCGATTTCAGTCTGCGGACGGACCTGCGCCAGCTTCGCCAGCTGCGCCGCAGAACAGCTCAGCGGTTTCTCGGTTCCGTCGCTGCCCCGCGCCAGCTCCGCCTGCACAGCCATCAACGCATCATAAACCGATCCGGCATCGCGCCCGGCCAGCTTGCGCCGCATCGGGTGCAGCGCCGCGCTCTCGCCGGTGATCACCGACAGGAAATCGCTGCCATACCGCTCCAGTTTCTTCGCCCCGACACCGCCGATCCGCGCCATTTTATCCAGCGTATCGGGCCGGGTTTCGGCCATCTCGATCAGCGTGCGATCCGCAAAAATAACATAAGCCGGCACTTTCTGCGCCTCGGCCAGCGCGCGCCGCTTGGCTTTCAGTGCCGACAACAGCGGCGCGTCCTCATCCGACACCAGCGCCTTTACCGCAGGGCTGCGCTTGGCAGAGCTGATGGTGTCGCGGCGCAGCGCAATGTCCTGTTCACCGCGCAGAACCGGCAGCGCCGCCTCGGTCATCCGCAGCGCGCCATGGCGTTCGGGATCGGGGCGCACCAGATCATGCCCCATCATCTGCCGGAACACCGCCTGCCACTGTCGCTTGCCATATTCCTTGCCACAGCCAAAGACCGACAGATCGTCATGCCGCTTGTCACGCACCCGGTCGGTCGCATTGCCCACCAGAATGTCGATCAGATGTCCCGATCCATAGGTCTCGTTCGTTCGCAGGATCGCCGACAGCGCCTTGCGCACCGCCGTGGTGCCGTCGAACACATCCACCGGCTGGTCGCAGAGATCACAGTTGCCGCAGGGCTCAGCCGCCTCGCCGAAATAGGCCAGCAGGGTCTGGCGGCGGCATTTCAGCGCTTCGGCCAGTCCGAGCAGCGCATTCAGCCGGGCATGGTCTGCACTGCGGCGGTCCGGCGGCGCCAGACCCTCGTCGATCTGACTGCGACGCAATCGAATATCTTCCGGCCCGAACAGCGTCAGCGTCTCGGCAGGCGCGCCGTCGCGGCCACCGCGTCCGATTTCCTGATAATAGGCCTCGATGGATTTGGGCAGATCCGCATGGGCGACCCAGCGAATATCGGGCTTGTCGATACCCATGCCGAAGGCCACCGTGGCCACAACGATCAGACCGTCCTCGCGGGCAAAGCGCGTCTCCACCCCGCGCCGGTCCTCGGCGTCCATGCCACCGTGATAATAACAGGCGGCGTGGCCCGCCTCGCGCAGCCCCGTCGCCAGCGCTTCGGTCTTGGCACGTGTCCCACAATAGACGATGCCGGATTGACCTTTTCGGGCGGCCGCAAACTCGAGTATCTGACGGCGCGGGCTGTCTTTGGTGGCAAAGGCAAGATGGATATTGGGCCGGTCAAAGCCGCGCAGGAAACTGCGCGGTGCGACACCATCAAACAGCTTCTCGACAATCTCTTCGCGGGTTTCCTGATCTGCGGTCGCGGTAAAGGCCGCCAGCGGCACGTCCAGCGCCCGCCGCAATTCACCAATCCGCAGGTAATCGGGGCGGAAATCATGGCCCCACTGGCTGACGCAATGCGCCTCATCCACCGCGATGAGGCTGACACCGATCCGCCGCAGCATCCCCATCGCCGCCCCGGAGGCCAGCCGTTCCGGTGCCATATAAAGAAGCTTCAGCCGCCCCTCCTCGATGGACTGCCAGACCGCATCGGTTTCCTCGTCGGTATTGCCCGAGGTGAGCGCCCCGGCGGTCACGCCAACCTCCTGCAACGCCCGCACCTGATCGCGCATCAATGCAATCAGCGGCGAGATCACCACCGTGACCCCCTCACGCAGCAGAGCAGGCAGTTGGAAGCACAGGGATTTACCGCCGCCGGTCGGCATGATCGCCAGCACATTTTCACCGGCGGTCACGGCGTCGACAATCTCCTCCTGCCCCGGGCGAAACCCGTCAAAGCCAAAGATTTCCCGCAACAGCGGCGTCGCGCCAGTAGCACAGGCAGCGGTGACGGATGTGCCAGTGGAGGTCGCCCCGGTCGGAGCGGTCATTTCCGGCTGCAATGCGGACATGGGGGCTGGGGGCCTCGTTTTGTGATCTGCTCGTCTTGGCAGCTACAATCCCACAACGGGATTCGACCCACAAGGGTGCGCACCCCCGACCGTCAGACAAGTGGCACCGAAAAGACCGCCGCAGGCCGATGCCTGGGCGGTCCATCCGCATCAATCGCCGCGCCGCGATCAGAGCGATCGCCGCGCCTCGGCCCATTGGCTCAATAGAACATGGCGATATTGTTGGTCAGAATAATCCGCAGCGCATAAACGGCGATCAGCACTACCAGCGGCGCCAGATCAAGGCCCTGCATATTGGGCAAAATGCGGCGCACTGGCGCATAAAGCGGCTCTAACAAGCGGTTCAGACCATACCAGACCTGCGCCACAAATTGCTGATTGAGGTTCAGAACCTGAAAATTGATCAGCCAGCTCATGATCACATGGGCGATGATGAAGAACCAGACGATGTCCAGGATCAGCATCAGAATTTGAAACAGCGACAGCATCTCTTTGATTTCCCTTTTTGGAGCCTGTCCACAGGTAAGCGCGCCCGCGCAAAATCGCAAGACTGCCGCGAGGTTGCGGTTGACGCGCTGTAAACAGATGGCAACACGGGCACATCACACAGGAGAGCGCGCCCATGTTTCCCATCGTCCGCCTGATCAAGGATCTGCTGGTTGCCCGCCGGATGCCGCCGCTGGATCTGACCGACACCCATGTTTCCCGCCACATCTGCTGGCCCTGGGATCTGGATATCTGGATGGAGCTCAACAACGGCCGTGCGATGACGCTCTATGATCTGGGCCGTACCATGCTGGCTCAGCGTGTCGGCCTGATCGGCGCCCTGCGCAGCCGTCGCTGGGGCATGACGGTTGCGGGCACCACGGTGCGGTTTCGCCGCCGCATCCGCGGCTTTGAACGGTTCGAGATGCGCAGCCGGGCAGTGGCCTGGGACGATCGCTTCATCTATCTGGAACAATCCATGTGGAAATCCAACGGCGACTGCGCCAGCCACGTGATGCTGCGCACCGCCATCACCGATGCCAAGGGGATCGTCGCACCGCAGGAGGTGCTCAAAACCATCGGTCGCACCGACAGCCTCGCCCCCGAGATGCCCGCCTGGATCAAGGCCTGGTGCGAGGCGGACGCAGGCCGCCCCTGGCCACCGATGATGGCGGATCCTGCCCCTGCGGCGCCCGAAACCCTCCAAAACGGCTAGGGTCGGCCCGCCGCAGCATCCGACCGCACAGCATATGGCTGTACGAAGGACCAGCGCGATCTACCACAGGTCAACGCAGGACACGCTTGCCTAACCCCATACCGGCCTGTCATACCAAAAGGTAACGACAAAAGACCACGACAGGCATCGGGCGAGGGACGACGAGGCATGACGCAGATATCCATGCGCAAGCGCATCTGGGGCTGGTGGGCCTTTGACTGGGCCAGTCAGCCCTATCACACGCTGCTGGTCACCTTTGTCTTTGCGCCCTTCTTCGCAGCCGTTGCCGCCGAGTATTACCTGACCCAGGGCCTCGCGGATGAGGCGGCAAAGGCGCAGGCGCAGACGGTCTGGTCGATGTGCCTCACCATCACCGGCCTGATGATCGGCCTTGGCGGGCCGTTTCTGGGCGCGCTTGCGGATATCTCCGGGCGCAAAATGCCCTGGATCATGATGTTTTCGCTGATGTATGTGACCGGCGCCTGGGGCCTGTGGTTCATGGATCCGGACGGATCAAACCTCTGGTGGATGCTCATCAGCTTTGGCTTCGGCTTTATCGGCGCGGAATTTGCGCTGATCTTTGTCAATGCGCAGCTGCCCTCTCTCGGCAACAAGGAAGACGTCGGCACCATCTCAGGCACCGGCTTTGCCATCGGATACCTTGGCGGGGTGATCGCGCTTTTCCTGATGCTCACATTGTTCGTCGAACAGGGGAATGGCAAAACCCTGATCGGGATTGATCCCATTCTGGGGCTGGATGCGGAGACCCACGAAGGCACCCGCGCCGCAGGTCCGCTGACAGCGATCTGGTTTGCGCTCTTTATCATCCCCTATTTCCGCTGGGTGCGCGACGATGCCATCACCGGCGCGCGCGGGCGGTTTGGCGATGCCATCCGTTCCGTTGGTCGCGCCGTCCGCAGCCTGCGCCATCGCGCCAGCCTGACCGGTTATCTGATCTCCTCGATGCTCTACCGGGATGCGCTGAACGGGCTTTATGCCTTTGGCGGAATTTACGCGCGGCTGGTGCTGGGCTGGGAAATCACCCTGATCGGCGTCTTCGGCATCATCGCCGTGATTTCCTCGGCGCTGTTCAGCTGGCTCGGCGGGCTGGCGGATCGCCGCTTTGGCCCGAAACCGGTCATCACCACCGCAATTCTGATCCTGACAACCGTCTGTTTCCTGGTCGTCAACATGTCCCGCGACCAGTTCTTTGGCCTCTCTCTCGCCGAAGGCTCCGGCCTGCCTGACGCCGTCTTCTTTGCCTGCGGTGTGCTGATCGGTGGCTTTGGTGGCATCCTTCAGGCCGCCAGCCGCAGCCTCATGGTCCGCCACACCACGCCCGAGAACGCGACCGAGGCCTTCGGTCTTTATGGCCTTTCGGGTCGCGCCACAGCCTTTCTGGCACCGGCCCTGATCGGAATAGCCACCACGCTCACCGGCAGTGCCCGCCTCGGCATTGCACCGGTTATTCTATTGTTCATTATCGGGCTCATCGTTCTGCGCTGGGTCAATGCAGAAGGAGACCAGAGTTGAAGTTCAGTCGATACATCACCCTCACCGCCCTCCTGTTGACAGCCTGCGCCCCCGCCGGGGACAGCCGATCACCCTCCGCCAATCCGGTGGTCAGCCGCTCTGCAAACTCGGACGTACCCGCAAAGCAGCTGTTCGGTGCCAAACGCGCAGGCTCCGCGCAGAAACCCGCACCGCATGGCTCCTACGCCAAGGGCTGCGTGGCCGGGGCAGAACAGCTGCCCCAGACCGGCCCGACCTGGCAGGCGATGCGCCTGTCGCGCAACCGCAACTGGGGCCATCCCGAAACCATCGACTTTATCAAGGATCTGAGCCGCGTTGCCGCCCGCCAGAGCGGCTGGAACGGGCTCTATGTCGGCGATATCAGCCAGCCGCGCGGCGGCCCGATGCTGTCCGGGCACCGCAGTCATCAGGTGGGTCTGGACGCCGATATCTGGATGCTGCCGGCCAAGCGCCTCGACCTCTCCGTCGCCGAACGCGAGAAGATCTCCTCGATCTCCCTGCGCCGGGCCAATGGTGCCTACACCAATTCCAGCTGGTCACCCCAGCACCACGCCATCCTGCGCGCCGCCGCCAAGGATGACCGCGTGGCGCGGATCTTTGTTTTCCCCGGCGCCAAGGTCCAGATGTGCAACGACGAGAAGGGCAACCGCGACTGGCTGCGCAAGGTCCGGCCCTGGTATGGCCATCACTACCACTTCCACGTCCGGCTGAAATGCCCGGCCGGCGCGCGCGGCTGTGTCGATCAGGATCCGCCCCCGCGCGGCGACGGCTGCGATGACGCGCGCCAGTGGGTGAAGGACATCCTGAATCCGCCGCCGCCAAAACCGCGCGACCCCAATGCGCCGCCGCCCAAACCCCGGCGTGAACACACTCTTTCGGACCTGCCTCAGCAATGCGCCGCCGTTCTGCAATCAAACTGAGCCTCGGGCTGGCAGCGGCGCTGACCATCTCTCTGACGGCGCTGCTGGCCTATCGGCCCGTCGCCTCGGCCGCACAGCCGGGCGGGGCGCAGTTCATCGCGGCCTATCGCTGGACCCACCCGGCCAAATGGTTCGGCGGGTTCTCCGCCCTGTCGCTGTCGCCGGACGGGGCGCAGATGACCGTGGTCAGCGATCGGGCCACCATCGTCACCGCCCGCATTCAGCGTGGAACCGCGGCACTGCACCCCATCGAGGCCATCACCCCGACCGAGGCCCATAAGCTGCGCGCATCAGACGGCGCGATCCTGCGCGGGCGGATCGTCGACGCAGAAGGCCTCGCCATCGCGCGTGACGGCACCCTCTTCATCTCCTTTGAAGGCATCTCGCGCGTGGCCCGGCACCGCCGGGGCGACAGTCGCGCCGAGGTGCTGCCCCGCCCAAAGGCCTTTCGCCGCCTGCCCCTGAACAAGGCGCTGGAGGCCCTCGCCATCGACGGCAAGGGCCATCTCTATACGCTGCCGGAACGCGCCCTGACCGAGGCGGGAGATATCCCTGTCTGGCGGTGGAATGGCAGCCGCTGGGACCGTCCCTTTGATCTGCCGAGCCGGGGAAAATTCCTCCCTGTGGGCGCCGATTTCGGCCCTGACGGCCGCTTCTACCTCCTGGAACGCGACTTTGGCTTCATCGGCTTTCGCAGCCGCCTGCGGCGCTGGGACATCACCGCCGATGGCATCAGCGGCGAGGTCACATTGCTGCAAACCGGTCTCGGTCTGCACGACAATCTGGAGGGCGTCTCGATCTGGCGCGACAGCAGCGGCGCGCTGCGCGCCACCATGGTCTCCGACGACAACTTCAAATCGCTGCAACGCACCGAACTGGTGGAATACCGGCTGCCCGATTAGGCCACCACCGGTGCGACAGCAGGCAATACCTGACAAATCTCTTGCCCAAACAGGGGCTTTTCCGCTATTGGGCCTGATCTTTCGCATCGGCGAAACAAGTCTCCGCGACCTTGTCTAAAAAACGGACTGCAAAATGACACGCTCTTACCTTCCTGGCATTCTTGCCATGGCCGCTGTTGTTGTGGCCTCCAACATCCTGGTGCAATTCCTGTTCGGCCAATGGCTGACCTGGGGCGCCTTCACCTATCCCATCGCCTTCCTCGTGACCGATGTGACCAACCGCGTCTATGGCACAGGACCCGCTCGCAAGGTGGTGCTGGCCGGTTTTGTCGTTGGCGTCATCTGCTCGCTGATCGGCACCCAGATCATGGGCGAATTCGGCCCCCTCGTGACCCTGCGCATCGCCATCGCCTCCGGCCTTGCCTTCCTCACAGCACAGCTGCTGGACGTCTCGATCTTTGCCGCCCTGCGCAATGGCGCCTGGTGGCGGGCACCGCTGGCCTCGACCTTGATCGGCGCCACTGTCGACACCGCGCTGTTCTTCAGCATCGCCTTTTCCGGCGCTCTGGTCTGGCTGGAACCCGGCAATGATGTCAGCTGGGCCGGTGAAATGCTGCCGATCCTCGGCACTGGCCCCATCGCCCCGCTCTGGGTCTCGCTTGCTGTTGCCGACTGGGGCGTGAAAGTGGCACTGGCGCTGCTGGCGCTCGTCCCCTTCCGCCTGATCGTGGCGCGTCTTACACGGTCGCAGGCCAGCGTTAACTGACAGCCGTCTTTTTATTTGGAGATCTTCCAGTTCCGTGCCACCATCCAAGACAGCGGAAACAGAGAGAAAAGGAGGTGATCCAGTGTCAAGAAAGGTATTGGAGCAAGGCGTAGCAACAACCGGAGCGGCGGCCCTCTGAGGCAGCCCTCTCTGGCAGTCGCCATCCGGCTGGGTTTCAGACCCTAACCTGCCTTTGCTCTTACAGACTTTCGGAAAGGGCCGCCTCCGTCGGGGCGGCCCTTTTTGCGTCACGCGATGCCCTCCCGTGACCTCCCAGCCACGGCTTTCGCTTGGACCTTGGCGATATGGCAGATTATGGTTCGCCCATGTTGCACATTACCGACACCATCGCCCTGCAGGACTGGGAACTGACCGAGAGCTTTATGCGCGCCTCAGGTCCCGGCGGGCAGAACGTGAACAAGGTCTCCTCCGCCGTCGAACTGCGGTTCGAGGCCGCACGCTCCCCGGCGCTCAGCCCGGCGGTGAAATCGCGCCTGAAACGGCTGGCCGGCCGCCGCTGGACCAAGGATGGCGCGATCATCCTGCAATGCGACGAAACCCGCTCGCAGCAGCGCAACCGTGATCTGGTGCGCGAACGCCTGGCCGAACTGATCCGCCAGGCCCTGATTGTCCCCAAACGCCGCATTGCCACCAAACCCACCCGCGGCTCGGTACGCCGCCGTCTGGAGGCCAAACGCCAGCGCGGCGACATCAAGGCGACGCGCGGTAAGATCGACCCGGACTGAGACAGGCGATTGCGCTGATCCCCGGTCTCCGCCAAGCTGCCGCCGAGTCAATTCGGGGAGAGAGCATATGCGGCTGGCAGGGAAATGCGCCATTGTAACCGGCGGGGCCTCAGGCTTTGGCGCCGGCATCGTCACCAAATTCCTGCAGGAGGGCGCGCGGGTGATGATTGCCGATATCAACGCCGACGCCGCCGCACAGGCCGCAGAACAGGCCCGCAACAGCCATGGCGCAGATCGGGCATTTGCCCAGACCGTCGATGTCTCCGACCGCGCCTCGGTCGATCAGATGGCGGCCACGGCGCTGGATCAATTCGGACAGGTCGATATTCTGGTCAACAACGCTGGTGTCAGCCACCTGCCGACGCCGCTTGAAAACGTCAGCGAAGAGGATTTCGACCGCGTCTTTGCCGTCAATATGAAATCCGTCTACCTGACCGCCCGCGCATTGGTGCCGCATATGAAGGCGCGCCACTCCGGCGCCATCCTGAATGTCGCCTCCACCGCCGGCATCTCACCCCGTCCCAATCTCAACTGGTACAACGCCTCCAAGGGCTGGATGATCACCGCAACCCGCACCATGGCGGTTGAGCTTGCCGCCGCCGGGGTGCGGGTCAATGCGATCAACCCGGTCGCGGGCGAAACCCCGCTGCTGAAAACCTTCATGGGAGAGGATACGCCGGAAATCCGCGCCAAATTCCTCTCCACCATTCCAATCGGCCGCTTTTCCACCCCGGAGGATATGGGCAATGCCGCCTGCTACCTCTGCTCGGATGAGGCCAGCATGGTGACCGGCGTCGCGCTGGAGGTCGACGGCGGGCGCTGTATCTGACCGCCCAAGCCCGACCAAATATCCGACCCGCCTGTCATCTTTCCAGAAATACTCCCGCCGGAGGCCGCGCGCGCCAGCGCGCCCTTGCCATAATCTGCCCCAGATGCCCGCCCCAACAGGAGACACCCGATGAAACCCGGCCCGCGCAACCTGATCACCGATGTTCCCGGCCTCAAGGTTGGCAATGCCCAAGACCGGCGGCTGAAATCCGGCACCACCGTGCTGACCGCCGATCGGCCCTTTACGGCCGGGGTGCATGTGATGGGCGGCGCGCCGGGCACCCGCGAAACCGATCTGCTGGCACCGGACAAATCCGTCGCTCAGATTGATGCGCTGGTGCTCTCCGGCGGCTCCGCCTTCGGGCTGGATGCCTGCTCCGGCGTGGTCGCAGGGCTGCGCGCCGCCGGGCGGGGCTTTGCCGTGGGGCCTGCGCGCGTGCCGATCGTGCCGGGTGCGATCCTCTTTGACCTCCTGAACGGCGGCGATAAGGACTGGTCGGAAAACCCCTATGCCGCCCTCGGTCGCGCCGCCTATGAAGCGGCTGATCACGGCTTTGCCCTTGGCACAGTCGGGGCGGGCACCGGAGCTCTTGCAGCACGACTCAAGGGTGGGCTCGGATCGGCCTCCTTTGTCCTGCCGGACGGCACCACCGTCGGCGCGCTGGTGGCGGCCAATCCGCTCGGTTCGGTCACCACACCGGGAGACCGCCATTTCTGGGCCGCTCCTTATGAAATTGACGGCGAGTTCGGCGGTGCAGGCGTCGATCCCGCCACCGGCTTCACCACCCCCGCCCCGAGCCTCAAGATCGCCGCCATGCAGGCGCTGGCGCAGGGCACCGAACTGCCGACCGAGGGCAGCAATACCACCATTGCCATTGTCGCGACCGACGCGGCGCTGAGCAAATCGCAATGCCAGCGGCTCGCCATTGCCGCCCATGACGGCATCGGACGCGCCATCGTACCGGCACATTCCCCCGGCGACGGCGATCTGGTTTTTGCGGTCAGCACCGCAGATCCGGCAAAGACCATCAGCGACGGTGATCTGGGCGCTGATCTGGGCGCCATCGGACATGCTGCCGCCCTCTGCCTCAGTCGCGCCATCGCCCGCGCTGCCGCGCTCGCGCATGCCGAACCCGGCGATCTGCTGCCCTCTTGGCAGGATATGTGACGCCACGGCCTCCCCTTGACCTCGGCGCGATCTGACACAGGTGAACGGTCGCAGCGCCTGACCGAGAGCCAACGCGGCAATACGCCCGTTTGACTTTCCTGCAGATCCGGCGCGTATTGATCGAGCCAACTCAATTTTGGAGCAAGCGACATGAAACTTCTGACTGCTGTAGCGGCCCTTGGCCTGATTGCAGCCCCTGCCTTTGCCGAAGGCGACGCCGACAAGGGCGAAACGGGCTTCAACAAGTGCAAATCCTGCCACATGGTTGTCTCGGACAGCGGTGACGTGATCATCAAGGGCGGCAAAACCGGCCCGAACCTCTGGGGCGTTGTCGGCCGCACCGCCGGCACCGCGGACGGCTATAAATACGGCGACGACATGGTGGCCGCAGGCGAACAGGGGCTGGTATGGGACGAAGAGAGCTTCGCCGCCTATACCGCCGATCCCAAGGCGTTCCTGCGCGATTATCTGGATGATTCCAAAGCGAAATCCAAAATGTCCTTCCGCCTGAAGAAAGGCGCCGAAGACATCTATGCCTTCCTCGCGATGCACGGCCCCGCTGATGCCGCCGAAGGCGACGCAGACGCCACCACAGATGAGACCGCGACCAACTGATCCCGGTCCCCTGACACGACAGCAAAAGCCGCGCGCCCCTGGCCGCGGCTTTTCGCACAATTGCCTTTCGTTTTCTGCTGGGATATTGACCGTTCCGCGTCGGCACCCGCAACCACGCACCCGCAACTCTGGCCAGCCTTGGTTGCGGGATTGACCTCCACCCGATGACAACCATATCTGCCCGATGGCCGCACAGCCCAGCCCCTTGCACAATCCTTGCGAGCTCCTGCAATGACCCACCTGATCCCCGCCTGGGTGAATGGCACCCTGACGCCTGTTGAAAAGCTGGCTGCCCATGAACAGGGGCTGAAGCACAAGGCCGTTTCGGTCTTTGTGGTCAAGGGCGGCGAAATCCTGATGCAGCGCCGCGCTCTGGGCAAATACCATACCCCCGGTCTGTGGGCGAACACCTGCTGCACCCATCCGCAATGGGATGAATCCTCCTCCGCCTGCGCGGTCCGCCGGATGCAGGAGGAGCTGGGCATCACCGGTCTCTACCCCGAGTTTCGCCATCACCTCGAATACCGCGCCGATGTCGGCAACGGGCTGATCGAACATGAGGTGGTTGATGTCTTTCTCGCCCATGCCCACCGCGCGCCGCAGCTCACCCCCAACCC
This sequence comes from Phaeobacter sp. JH20_02, assembly GCF_048056915.1. NCBI lineage: Bacteria > Pseudomonadati > Pseudomonadota > Alphaproteobacteria > Rhodobacterales > Roseobacteraceae > Phaeobacter > Phaeobacter sp. JH20_02. Next base: position 196,152 of record NZ_JAYMVP010000017.1, read on the forward strand.
GGATGAGGTGATGGAGACCCGCTGGGTCGATTACCACGACCTTCTGGCCGAGGTGAAGCGCCACCCGGATCGCTTCACCCCCTGGCTCAAGATCTACCTCAACAGCTATTCCGACGTGATCTTCGGCCCCGACCTCAGCCTCGGCAGCAGCGAGGACAGCTGACGCATCCGGGGCTATCAGGCTCTAGCAAAGGCATCTGCCCCCCTTGCCCCGATGCGGGTGCCGTGATTCTAATATCGGCATTTCGACAGCGCACAAGAGGACAGGCCAGATGACAGTGATGATTGCGGGGGCCGGGATCGCGGGGCTCACACTTGGCCTCACCCTGCACGAGCTGGGTGTACCCTTCCACATCTACGAGGCCACCGAAACGCTGAAACCGATGGGCGTCGGCATCAATCTGCAACCCAATGCGGTGCGCGAACTCTTCGATCTGGGGCTGGAGGCCGAGCTCTCCGCCATCGGCGTCCGCACACGGCAGCTGGGATTTTATTCCAAACTGGGCAACACCATCTGGGAGGAGCCGCGCGGCCAGGCGGCGGGCTACAGCTGGCCGCAGTTTTCCGTCCATCGCGGCGCCTTGCAGATGATGCTCTATCACGCGCTCCTCGCCCGCGCGGGCGACAGCGTCCTCACCACCGGCGCGCGGGCGGCGGGATATGAGCTCACAGATCACGGCGTCACCCTGCATCTGGACGGCGGGCGCGGCGCGCAGGGCAATCTCCTGATCGGCGCCGACGGCATCCATTCCGCCATCCGCGCGCAGATGTATCCGGGTGAGGGCGCACCGATCTGGAACGGTCGCATCCTGTGGCGCGCCACCACACAGGCCCCGGCCTTCCACGGCGGCGCGGCCATGGCAATGATCGGCCATAACCACCTGCGGCTGGTGGCCTATCCGATCAGCGCGCCCGACGCCGACGGCAAGGCGGTAATCAACTGGATCGCAGAGAAACAATTCGATCCCGGTGTGCCCCGGAACAAGGAAAGCTGGAACCGCGCTGCCGACATAGATGACATTCTGCCGGATTTTGCCGATTGGCGCTTTGACTGGATCGACGTGCCCGCGCTGATCACCGGAGCCGAAACCGTCTATGAATATCCAATGGTGGACCGCGACCCGCTACCATGCTGGCAGGATGGTCCGGTCAGCCTGATGGGCGACGCCGCACATCCGACCTATCCGGTCGGGTCTAACGGCGCCAGCCAGGCCATTGTCGACGCCCGCGTGATTGGCGCCCAGATGCTGACCCATGGCGCAACACCTGAGGCCCTCACCCGCTACGAAAACGCCCTGCGTCCCGTCACCACCGCCGTTGGCATGGCCAACCGCGCAGGGGGAGGCCCCGACGGCGTGTTGCAACAGGTCGAGGATCTCTGCGGCGGGGAGTTCACCGACATCAACGACGTGATCCCGCAGGATCAGCTCGCCGCCCATGCCGCGAAATACAAATCCATCGCCGGGTTTTCGATCGAAGAGCTGAACGCCCGCCCCCGCACCATACCCGCAGGCACCCGCATCAACTGAGGCGACCGGGCGCCGCGCATCGCGCGGCGCCACCCCCAACTGCGCAGACACAGTCCACGACTGTGACGGAACAGGCGGGAGCGCCCGCCTGCGGCAATGTCAGACGCCGATCACTGCCTCAACCGCGCGTTTCCAGCGCCCATAGGCGGCGCTGCGCCGGTCTTCATCCATCGCCGGGGTGAATTGCTGATCCAGCGCCCAGGTCTCGGCAAACCCGGCCTGATCGGGATAGACACCGGCCCGCATCCCCGCCAGCCAGGCAGCCCCAAGCGCGGTGGTTTCCTGCATCACCGGCCGATCCACAGCCGCCCCCAACAGATCCGCCAGGCTCTGCATGGTCCAGTTGCTGGCACTCATGCCGCCATCCACCCGCAGGGTGACCAGACTCTCGCCTTGCCAATCCGCCCGCATCGCCTCCCAGAGGTCACGGGTCTGATAGGCCACGCTCTGCAACGCCGCGCGGGCGAATTCCGCAGGCCCCGAGCTGCGGGTCAGACCAAACATCCCGCCCCGGCAATCGGGTTTCCAGTAAGGCGCACCAAGCCCGGTAAAGGCCGGCACCAGAATGACGTCCTGACCGGGATCGGCATTGCGCGCCAGCGCACCGCTCTCCTGGGCCGAGCCGATAATGCCCAGACCGTCGCGCAGCCATTGCACCGCCGCACCGGCGATGAAAATGGACCCCTCCAGCGCATAGGTCGGCGCGCCGTCCAGCTGATAGGCAATGGTGGTCAGCATCCGGTTCTGCGACACAACTGGCGTATCACCGGTGTTCAGCAGCGCAAAACAGCCCGTGCCATAGGTCGATTTCATCATCCCCGGCTGGAAACAGGCCTGCCCGATGGTGGCCGCCTGCTGATCGCCGGCAACCCCCAGAATGGCGATCTCGCCGCCCAGGAACTCTGCCTTGGTGGTGCCGAAATCTGCGGCACAATCCTTGACCTCCGGCAACATCCCGCGCGGCACCCCGAGAAAGCCGCAGATCTCGCTGCTCCAGCGCCCCTTGCGGATATCATACATCAGCGTCCGCGCCGCATTGGTCGCATCGGTCACATGGGAGGCGCCACCGGTCAGCCGCCAGATCAGAAAGCTGTCGACAGTGCCAAACAGCAGATCTCCCGCCTCGGCCCGGGCGCAGGCATCTGGAACGGTGTCCAGAATCCACTTCAGCTTGGTGCCCGAGAAATAGGGATCCAGCAGCAGCCCGGTTTTCTGGCGCACGCTGTCCTCGTGGCCCGCGGCGCGCAGCTCTTCGCAGATGGCGCTGGTGCGGCGGTCCTGCCAGACAATGGCATTGTGGACCGCCTTGCCGCTGTGGCGATCCCAGACCACCGTGGTTTCGCGCTGGTTGGTGATACCGATGCCGGCAATATCCGCCGCCTTGACGTCCTGCGCCTGCATCACCTGCCGACAGACATCCAGCGTCGTACTCCACAGATCCTCCGGGTCATGCTCGACCCAGCCGGCCTGCGGAAAATGCTGCGGGAATTCCTGCTGCGCGGATCCCACCGCCTGCATCTTATCATCGAACAGGATCGCTCTGGTCGAGGTCGTGCCCTGATCAATCGCCAGAATATACGTCATCTTGCCCCTCCCCTGGGTCGTTTGGAGCAGAGATTAGACGTAAAACTGCGACCGCTACCAGCCCCTACTAATCATTTAGTTGATCAACCGCGATATTGTCGATCAACCGGATGCCATCCAGCCAGGCAGCCGCCAGCAGCCGGGCCGGGCGGTCGGGGCGGACAAGTGGGGCCAGCGTTTCGGCACAGCGCAGGTCCAGATATTCGATCTCGCCAAAACCGGCCGCGGCCAGTCGCGCACGCGCGCCATCGATAAGCGCACCAAACTCGGCCCCACCGCGCAGCCGCCCGGCCAGGTCGCTAAGCACCGGATAAAGCTGCCCCGCCTTGCCCAGCGCCTCGGCTGACAGGCGCATATTGCGCGAGGACATCGCCAGCCCGGAGGCTTCGCGCACCGTGGCACAGCCCTGCACGGTGATCGGAATATCCAGATCCCGCGCCATACGGGTGACCACCATCAGCTGCTGATAATCCTTCTCGCCGAAAAATGCCTGATCGGCGCCGCTTTGCAGGAACAGCTTGGCCACCACCGTCGCCACCCCATCGAAATGGCCGGGGCGGAATTCGCCCTCCAGCACATCGGTCAGCCCCGCCACCGACACCGTGGTCGCATAGCCTTCGGGGTAGATCTGATCCGGGTCGGGCACATAGATGGCATCGACCCCGTAGGGCGCCAGTTTCTCCGCGTCGGTCAGTTCAGTGCGCGGATATTTGGCCAGATCCTCGGCATTGTTGAACTGTTTGGGGTTCACAAAAATGGTGACGATCACCCGGTCACAAGCTGCCTTGGCCGCCGCCACCAGTGACAGATGGCCGTCGTGCAGCGCCCCCATGGTGGGCACCAGGCCGATACGCGCGCCCTCGCGGCGCCAGTCGGAATGCAGCGCACGCAATTCGCTCAGGCGGCGCAGGATCGGAGCAGTCATGATGGGATCAGTCCTTTTGCGGGGCCTTGGCCGGTGCCGCCGTCGTCGGTGCCGGGGCCTGGTCTGCAAATACATGTTCGGCCGCCGGGAAGCTCCGCGCGCGCACCTCGGCTGCATACTCGGAAATCGCCGCCTCTGCCAAGGGGCCGAGATCGGCATAACGTTTCACGAATTTGGGCTTAAAGGCGGTAAAGAATCCCAGCATGTCATCGACAACCAGAATCTGACCGTCACAGTCGGCACTGGCCCCGATACCGATGGTCGGAATCGCCACCTCAGCGGTGATCCGATCGGCCAGCCCCTGCGGCACCTTTTCCAGCACCACGGAAAACGCGCCTGCCTCCGCCACCGCATGAGCATCCGCCAGCACGGCATCGGCCTGCGCGTCGCGGCCCTGCACCTTGTAGCCCCCCAGCGTGTTGATCGACTGCGGCGTGAGGCCGATATGCGCCATCACCGGGATGCCGCGCTTCACGAGAAAGCGGATGGTCTCGGCCATCTCGACACCGCCCTCCAGCTTGACCGCCCCGGCGCCGGTTTCAGCCATCAGCTTTGCGGCATTGCGAAACGCCTGCTGCGGACCTTCCTCATAGCTGGCAAAGGGCATGTCGATGACCATCATCGCCTGTTTCAATCCGCGCGCCACCGCCTGCCCGTGCAGGATCATCATCTCCATCGTGACGCCAAGCGTCGAGGGCAAACCGTGCAGCACCATGCCAACGCTGTCGCCGACCAGCACAAAATCGCAATGCGCGTCCATCAGCTGCGCCATCGGCGTGGTATAAGCCGTGAGGCTCACCAGCGGGGTGCCGCCTTTGCGGGCGCGGATATCCTCGGCATTGGGAGCCATTTTGCGGGCCGTTGCACTCATGATGCTGTCCTCTCCGTTCGCATTGCGCACCGCTAGCAATTTACGCTGCGCGCTTCTAGGGGGCGAAATGTCCCGCTAACCTTGATTACCTGACGGAAAACGCGGAACAGTTTTCCGAAAGGTCACAAAATGCGGCCACCACCCAGAGGGAGAGACCACCAATGACACGATTGCCATTCCTGTTTGCTGCCAGTTCCGCACTGTCCATTCTGGCGGGGGCGGCTGCGGCGCGAGAGACCGTCACCGTGGCCCTGCAGCTGGAACCGCCGCATCTGGACCCCACCAGCGCTGCCGCCGGGGCCATTGATCAGGTGCTCTATTCCAACGTCTTTGAAGGGCTCACCCGCTTCATGGGCGATGGCTCGGTTGTACCCGGTCTCGCCGAGAGCTGGGAAATCTCCGAGGATGGGCTGACCTACACCTTCTCTCTGCACAAGGACGTCCGCTTTCACGATGGCTCCACGATGGACGCCGAGGATGTGAAATTCAGCCTTGATCGCGCCCGCGCCGAGGATAGCACAAATGCCCAGAAGGCGCTGTTTGCAGATATCGCCAGTGTTGATGCGGTCGATCCGCTCACCGTCAGGCTGACCCTGTCGCAGCCCAACGGTATGATGCTGTTCAACCTTGCATGGGGCGATGCCGTCATCGTGGCCCCCGAAAGCATCGAGAGCATCAAGACCATGCCCGTCGGCACCGGGGCCTTTGCCTTTGATGGCTGGGTTCAGGGCGACCGGATAGATCTTGTGCGCAACCCGGATTACTGGGGCACGCCCGCCATGCTGGACGGAGCAACCTTCAAATTCATCTCCGACCCCACGGCGGCCTTTGCGGCGATGATGGCCGAAGATGTCGATGCCTTCTCCAGTTTCCCCGCGCCGGAAAACCTGCCCCAGTTTGAGGCCGACCCGCGGTTTCAGGTGCTTGTCGGCTCCACCGAGGGCGAGACAATCCTGTCGATCAACAACAAACAGGCGCCCTTCGACAATCCCAAGGTCCGCGCCGCCGTCGCCCATGCGATCGACCGTCAGGCCATCATTGATGGTGCGATGTTCGGCTACGGCACGCCGATTGGCAGCCATTTCGCACCACATCACCCCGCCTATGTCGATCTGACCGGCAGCAGCGCCTATGACCCGGAGAAATCCCGCGCCCTCCTGGCCGAGGCGGGTCTGGCCGATGGCTTCACCACCACGCTGCACCTGCCGCCGCCCTCATATGCGCGCCGGGGCGGGGAAATCATCGCCGCCCAGCTGGCTGAGGTCGGCATCACCGCAGAGATCATCAATGTGGAATGGGCGCAGTGGCTGGAAACCGTGTTCCGGGGCAAAAGCTTTGGCCTCTCCATCGTCAGCCACACGGAGCCGATGGATATCGGCATCTATGCCCGCCCCGATTACTACTTCCAGTATGACAATGCCGCCTTCCAGCAGCTGATGACGGATCTCTCGGGCACCACCGATCCCGACACCCGGACAAAGATGCTGCAGCAGGCGCAGGAGATCATCGCAAACGACTATGTGAATGGCTTCCTGTTCCAGCTGGCATCGCTGAGCGTGGCCAAGGCGGATCTGCAAGGTCTCTGGGCAAATGCCCCCACACAGGCCACCGACCTGACGGCGGTCAGCTGGGCAAAATAGACCATTCCCCCAGTGTTAGAGACTGAATAACAGCGCCCCAGACCGGGGCGCTGTTGCCGTTTGCTCAGGCCTCAGCGCAGCCCCCGCCGCCTGCGCAGCAGCGTCACAGCCTCGCGGATCTGATCGCGCACGGGGCCGGGACGCGGTTCATCGCGCAACGTGGTGAACCAATGCTCCGGCGGGTTCCGCCCCAGTCGGTGCCCCTTGAACTCCAGCCCACGCAGCACCCCCTCGGCCGCCGGTGGCAGACGCTCGGGGATCTGATGCCCGTTCAGCACCGCCCAGACCCCGGTCCACAGCCGCCCGACGGACCATGGATTATAGCCACCGCCACCCAGCACCAGATAGCGCGGCGCAAGCGGGCGCAGCGCCGCCACCACCGACCAATGCGCGTTGTTGGACAGATCCAGATGCGCCAAAGGATCCTCGGTGACCGCATCCGCCCCGCATTGCAGGACCACCGCATCAGGCGCGAAATCCGCCACCGCCGGCAGGATCAGCTCTTCCAGCACATAGCCCATCTCGCTGTCATTGAACCCGCGCGGCACCGGCAGATTCAGCGCGTTTCCGCCTGCGTCATCGTCCAGCCGACCAGTCTTCGGCCAGAGGTTCTCCTCATGGGTGGAGATCATCAACACATCGGGATCCCCCGCAAACCCATGCTCGACCCCATCGGCATGATGGGCATCAATATCGACATAGGCGATCCGCTCTGCACCGTGATGGCGCAGTGACAGCATCGCCAGCACCGGGTCGTTCAGATAACAGAACCCATTCGCCCGATCCGGCATCCCGTGATGGGTGCCACCGGCCGGATTGTAGATCACCCCACCATGTGCGAGCTGCTCACCGGCCAGAATAGATCCGCCGGCAGCCGTCGCCGGCCTACGAAAAATCTCGGGGAACACCGGGTTGGAAATGGTGCCGATGTGATGGCGTGCCTTGACCTCATCGCTGACAGCCTGCGCCTGCTCGGCAGCCTGAAGCGCCGCGATATACTCAGCGCTGTGCCAGCGCCGAAGGGCGGCAGGCTTTGCCCGGGGAGAGATCTGATACTGCGCCGCAGGCAGCCAGCCCAGCGCCCGTGTCAGATCCATCACCGTTGAGACCCGCGGCACCCGCAACGGATGCGCACGCCCGTAGCTGGAACCACGGTAAATCTCCGAGCCGATAAAAACCGGCGCCTCCAGCGCCTTTGGAACGGACCTTGTCCGAGCAGGATCAGACAGTGAAATGGCGGCGGCTCTCGGTGTCATGCGACCAGAGATAGCCCGGAACCGCGCGCCGCCAAACCCCGTATCTGCAACCGACGCGACAGCTGCGCGATAGCCGCACGCCTTCGCCTAATGCGATCCTGCCAGACAACTGGAAAACAATGCCTTTGACGAATTATCAAGGTCGATGCCCGCCCGCTCTGGACCCCCGCCCAGCGCCCCCCTAACCTGCCGCCAATGGGACGCTATATCGCCAAACGCCTACTGTCGCTGATCGTCAGCCTTGTCATCGCCTCTTGGGTGATCTTCTTCGTCATCGAGATTGCACCGGGCGATCCGGCCTCCTTCATGCTGGGAATCAACGCACAGCCCGACACGATCGCTGCGCTGCGCAGCGAACTGGGCTTGGACGAGGGGAAATTCGCCCGCTACATCAGCTGGTTCACCGGCATGTTGCAGGGCGATTTCGGCACCTCCTATACCTATCGCACACCGGTGGCCCAGATGGTTGCGGATCGGCTCTGGGTCTCGCTGCCGCTTGCGGTCTATGCGCTGACACTCTCGACACTGATTGCCTTGCCCGCAGGCATCTATGCCGCCGCGCGCCGGGGCAAATCAGGGGATATTGCCGTGATGGGCGCAACCCAGCTGGGGGTCGCTGTCCCGAACTTCTGGTTTGCGATGATGCTGGTGCTGGTGTTTGCCATCAATCTGCGCTGGTTCAGCGCCGGCGGGTTTGTCGGCTGGGAGGCCGGGCCACTGGCCGCGCTGCATTCCCTCACCCTGCCCGCCATTGCGCTGGCCCTGCCGCAGGCGGCTATTCTGGCCCGCGTCATGCGCTCGGCTCTCTTGGATATTCTGGGCGAGGATTTCATCCGCACCGCCCGCGCCAAAGGGTTGAGCCAGCGGCAGGCCCTGTGGCGTCACGGGCTGCGCAATGCGCTGATCCCGGTGCTGACCATCATCGGGTTGCAGTTTTCCTTCCTCCTTGCCGGCGCGATCATCATTGAGCAGGTGTTTTATCTTCCCGGTCTCGGACGCTTGGTGTTTCAGGCGATCTCTGCCCGCGATCTGATCGTGGTGGAAAGCGTCGTGATGCTTCTGGTCTTTGCGGTGATCCTGGTGAATTTTCTTGTCGATCTGACCTATGCGCTGGTCGACCCAAGACTGCGGGGGCGCGGATGACAAACCACATGTCCCGCACATGCCCGGCACAGCCGGGCAGCGCCCGACCCTCCCCCCGGAAGGGCGCTTTGCACCTACTCAGGGTCAGACGCAAGCCACTCCGCGACACGCGAGGCCCCCGATGACCCGTAGTCTCATCCTTGGTGGTGTCCTCTCCGCACTGGTTCTGCTGGCAGCACTGCTGTCGTTCATCTGGACGCCTTACGACCACACCGCGATGAACATCCCCGCCAAGCTGCAAGCCCCAAACGCCATACACTGGCTCGGCACCGATCACTTTGGCCGCGATATCCTGTCGATGATCATGGTTGGTGCGCGCACCTCGATTGCAGTGGCACTGGTGGCGGTGGGCATCGGCATGGGGCTCGGCGTGCCGCTTGGCCTCGCCGCGGCAGCCAAACGCGGGTCCTGGCTGGACGAAGGCATCATGCGGGCCAATGATCTGGTCTTTGCCTTCCCGTCGCTGGTGATCGCCATCCTGATCACCGCCATCCTTGGCGCCGGTGCGATCAATGCGATCATCGCCATCGGCATTTTCAACATCCCGGTCTTTGCCCGCGTCACCCGTGGCGCGGCACTGTCGCTCTGGCAGCGGGAATTCATTCTTGCCGCCCGTGTCGCTGGCAAGGGGTCGGCGCGGATTTCGGCAGAACATATTCTGCCCAATGTTGCCAACCTGCTGATCGTACAGGGCACCATACAGTTCTCGCTCGGCATTCTGGCCGAAGCAGGTCTCAGCTATGTGGGCCTTGGCGCACAACCGCCGGTGCCCAGCTGGGGCCGGATGCTGGCCGATGCCCAGACCATGGTCAGCCTCGCGCCCCATATGGCGCTGGTGCCGGGCTGCGCGATCATCCTCACCGTTCTGGGCCTCAACCTGATGGGGGACGGGCTGCGCGATTGGCTGGACCCAAAATTGCAGGGAGGTCGCGCGTGACCCTGCTTGAGATCACCAACCTCTCGCTCTCCATCGGCACCTTCCCGATCCTGCGTGATGTCTCCCTGTCGGTAGACCCCGGCGAGATCCTTGCCATCACCGGCGAAAGCGGGTCCGGCAAATCCCTGACCGCGCTGACCATCCTGCGGCTTCTGCCCAATTGCACCCGCCTCTCCGGGCATCTGAGCCTTGAGGGCCAGGACCTGCTGGCGCTGAACGAAGAGCAGATGTGCGATCTGCGCGGGCGCAAGATCGGCATGGTATTTCAGGAGCCGATGACCGCACTCAACCCGGTGCAGAGCATTGGCGATCAGGTGATGGAAACCCTCCTGCTACACAGCAGCGTGACCAAAGCCGAAGCCGAAGCAGAGGCGCGCAGCCTGCTGGACCGGGTGGGCCTGCCCGCCGAACGCTTCCCGCTCAGCCGCTATCCGCACGAGCTGTCCGGTGGCCAGCGCCAGCGCGTGGTCATCGCCATGGCCATCGCCATGCGGCCGGCGCTGCTGATCGCAGATGAGCCGACAACCGCGCTGGATGTGACAACACAGGCGCAGATCCTCGACCTGCTGCGCGATCTGGTGCGCGACTACGGTATGGGGATGATCATCATCACCCATGATCTGGCGGTGGTGGCTGATATGGCCGACCAGATCGTCGTCATGCGAAAAGGCGAAGTGGTCGAGACCGGCAGCACGACGCAGCTTCTTGCCAATCGCCGTCATCCCTATACGCAGAAACTCTTTGCCGCCTCGAACCATCAGGCCGCCCTGCCCCCGGTGGTGGATACCGACCCGCAGGACACCCCCCTTCTGGAGGTGCGCGACGCGGTGCGCGACTATCCCCTGCCACGCAAACGCCTGTTTGCGCCAGCAGACCATATGCGCGCGGTGGATCACGTCAGCTTTGCCCTGCATCGTGGCGAACGGCTGGGTCTGGTGGGCGAATCCGGCTGCGGGAAATCCACCCTGACCCGCGCCATTCTGGGGCTGGAACCGCTGCAAGGCGGCGAGATCCTGCTGGATGGCACCCCGCTGTCGCCCAGGGGGTTGAGCGCCGAGCAGCGGCGCAAGATGCAGGTGGTGTTCCAGGATCCCTTTGGCAGTTTCAACCCCCGCCACCGCGTCGCACGGCTGATCACCGAACCCTTCCACGGCGTTCCAGACGCCCCCAGTGGGCACGACCGGGACGATCGCGTGGCTGAGGCACTAAGTGCCGTTGGCCTCAACCCCGAGGACGCAGGCCGGTATATCCACCAGTTTTCCGGCGGGCAGCGCCAGCGCATCGCCATTGCCCGCGCGCTCATCACCCGGCCGGAGCTGATCCTGTTTGACGAAGCGGTCTCGGCGCTGGATGTCTCCGTGCGGGCGCAGATCCTTGACCTTCTGGCAGAGCTCTGCACCTCCTATGGGCTCAGCTATCTGTTCATCAGCCATGACCTGCATGTGGTGCGCAGCATGACCGACCGCTGTCTGGTCATGCAAAAGGGTCAGATCGTCGAACACGGCAGGACAGAAGATCTGTTTGCCAATCCGCAACATCCATATACGACATCTCTGATCGCAGCCGCTCCGGTGCTACCCGATCTGAAAACGGGGGCTGCATGAGCTTTAGACTGACCTTGATCCTGCCGCGCGAACGGGCGCGGCTGGCAGCGGCGCTGACCCGCTACTACTCCGAAATTGCCCCGGACCTGCGGATCGACCCCAGTGAGCGCGCAGGCCAGATGCTGCACCGCAAGGATGTGACGGCGTTCTGGATCCGCCAAGAGCAGGACCGCATCGGGTTTGCCATCGTGCTCAACCTGCCCGATGATCGTCGTGAACTGTCGGAATTTGCCATTGATCCGGCCTATCGCAGGCAGGGGTACGGCCATGCCGCGGCCAGCCTGATCTTTGCCGAATTTCCGGGGTATTGGCGAATGGGCATTTCCGCAGGCTCGCCCAATGCAGTGGCGTTCTGGGGCACCTGTCTCAGCGCCGTGAAGGGGGTCGAGCAGCTGCGTGAAGGCGCGCCATTTACCGAGCATCAGATCAAGAGTTACAGTTTCCACATCGCAGGAGCCCAGAATGACTGACGCAGCGCCGCTTTGGTTTGATCCCGCACTCTGCCTGATCGGTGGCAGCTGGCAGGCCCCTGCCGGGGGCGGAACGCTTCCCCTCACGAACCCGTCTGATGGCAATATCCTCTGCCAGATTGCCCGTGGTGACTCCCGCGACATTGACGCCGCGGTTGCCGCTGCCCGCACCGCTCTGAATGGTGTTTGGGGAGAGATGACCGCCACCGAACGCGGGCGGCTTCTGACCCGGATGGGCCAGATGGTGCTGGAGCGCTGCGAGACCCTCGCCCAGCTGGAGGCACTGGACGTCGGCAAGCCGCTGACACAGGCGCGGGCGGATGCGGTGGCGCTGGCGCGGTATCTGGAATTCTACGGCGGCGCGGCGGACAAACTGCATGGCGAGACCATCCCCTATCAGGCCGGTTATACCGTCTACACCCTGCGCGAACCCCATGGGGTCACCGGTCATATCGTACCCTGGAACTACCCGATGCAGATCATCGGCCGTTCTGTCGGTGCCGCGCTGGCAATGGGCAATGCCTGCGTCCTGAAACCCGCCGAGGAAGCCTGCCTGACCGCGCTCGCCTTTGCCCATATCGCGGTGGAGGCCGGGCTGCCCGCAGGCGCGCTGAACGTGGTTCCGGGCATCGGTGCCGAGGCTGGCGCGGCGCTGGCGCGGCATCCGGGGGTTGATCATATCTCCTTTACCGGGTCGGTCAGAACCGGCGCGCTGGTGCAGCAGGCGGCAGGGGCCAATGTGGTGCCGGTCACGCTGGAACTGGGCGGGAAGTCTCCGCAGCTGGTGTTTGACGATGCCGATCTGGAGGCCGCCCTGCCGTTTCTGGTGAACGCAGGGATCCAGAACGCAGGCCAGACCTGTTCCGCCGCTTCGCGCATTCTGGTGCAACGGGGCGTCTATGATCAGGTGCGCGCCGCCATGGCCGAGGCCTACAGCCGGCTGACCGTGGGGCCGGCCCTGTCCGACCTGCGTCTGGGACCGCTGATTTCCGCCCGGCAGAAAGAGATCGTCGAGGGCTATCTGGCGCAGGGCGCCGACCTCACGATTGCGGCGCAGGGTGTGCTGAGTGAGGCGGCCAGCGACAAAGGCGCCTATGTGCGCCCAACCCTGTTTGCAGATGTTGCGGCGGATCATCCGCTGGCGCAGGACGAGATATTCGGCCCGGTGCAGGTGCTGATCCCATTTGAGGATGAGGCAGAGGCGGTCCGGATTGCCAACAGCACCGACTACGGGCTGGTTGCGGGCATCTGGACCCGCGACGGCGCCCGCCAGATGCGGCTGGCCAAGCGCCTGCGCGCGGGTCAGGTCTTCCTCAACAACTATGGCGCCGGTGGCGGGGTTGAGCTGCCCTTTGGCGGGGTGGGCAAATCGGGCCATGGCCGCGAAAAAGGCTTTGAGGCGCTCTACGGTTTTTCGCAGCTGAAAACGGTTGCGGCCTATCACGGCTAGGCCGACGCCCGCGATCAAGGTCAGCAGGACTCACCCATTGTTTCGCGTGCGAAACATTGGGGCAGATCTATTGCCGCAACTTATTGGGAAATCCGCGCCCAACGCCCCCAGATGGGCGAAGTATTTCTAGACTATTACCGCCTGGCTCTGCTGTTCACCGACACCAAACACCCGCTTGTAACGGTCGATTTCAGCCTGCGGGCCCATCGCCTTTTCCGGGTTGTCGGAGAGTTTGACGGTGGGGCGGCCATTGGCCGACACCGCCTTGCACACCAGGGAGAACGGCGCGAGGCCGTCATCCGGCACCAGCCCGCGGAAGTCATTGGTCAGCAGCGTGCCCCAGCCAAAGGACACTTTGGTGCGGCCTGAAAACTGCGCATGCAGTTCCTTGATCTTGGCAACATCCAACCCGTCGGAGAAGATCACCCGTTTGTCCTGCGGGTCCTCGCCCCGCTCCTGCCACCAGCGGATCGCGGTTTCGGCGCCGCTTGCGGGATCGCCGCTGTCGATACGGATGCCGGTCCAGCCCGCCAGCCAGTCCGGCGCGCGATCCAGGAACCCCCGGGTGCCATAGGTATCGGGCAGGATGATGCGCAGATTGCCTTCATGCTCGTCATGCCAGTCGGACAGCACATCATAGGGGGCCTGCGCAAGTGCGGCATCATCTTCGGCCAGCGCGGAATAGACCATCGGCAGCTCATGGGCGTTGGTGCCAATAGCCTCGACCTCGCGGCGCATGGCAATCAGGCAGTTCGAGGTACCGGTGAATTTATCGCCCAGCCCCTCCATCATCGCCTGCACGCACCAGTCCTGCCAGAGAAACCCATGACGGCGGCGGGTGCCGAAATCGGCGATGCTGAGGCCGTCTATGTCGCGCAGCTGTTCAATCTTTTCCCAGACCCGGGTCATGGCGCGGGCATAGAGCACCTGGAGTTCAAACCGGCCCATGCTGTTGATCACCGCGCGGCTGCGCAGTTCCATAAGGACCGACAGGGCCGGGATTTCCCAGAGCATGACCTCGGGCCATTTGCCTTCAAACGTCAGTTCGTATTGGTCGCCCTTGCGCTCCAGCTCATAGGGCGGCAGGCGCAACCCCTCGAACCACTCCATGAAATCGGAGCGGAACATCTGGCGCTTGCCGTAGAACGTATTGCCGCGCAGCCAGGTGCTTTCGCCACGCGACAGCGATAGCGAGCGGATGTGGTCGAGCTGTTCGCGCAGCTCGCCTTCGTCGATCAGATCGGCCAGCGGGATATGTTTGGATCGGTTGATCAGCGAGAAGCGGACATTGGTGTCGCGGCGATTGCGATACACCGACTGGCACATCAGCAGTTTGTAAAAATCGGTGTCGATCAGCGAGCGCACGATCGGATCGATCTTCCACTTGTGGTTATAGACGCGGGTTGCAATGTCCACAGGCGGCCTCATCCATCGTGTTTCAATGGTTGATAAAACAGGCCGCAGCCAGGAGCAAAGGAAATCAGACTGCTGCGCGACGACCCTGAGGAAGGCTGTGTTTGCACAGAACCGCAAGCAGGTCATCGCGGTTGATCGGCTTGCTGAGGAAATCATCCATGCCCGCGGACAGGCAGGCCTCGCGATCGGAATCAAAGGCATTGGCCGTCAGTGCCGCAATGACAGGCTGGCGGATCTCCATCTCGCGGATCATGCGGGTGGCCTCCAGCCCGTTCATCACCGGCATCGACATATCCATCAGAATGACATCGGGATCAAACTCCGGCGTTTTCTCGACCGCCTCGGCGCCATCCACGGCAAATTCCAGCATAACCGGTTCGTCCTGAAGGTATTTCTCAACCAGGAGGCGGTTGATCCTGTTGTCCTCAGCGACGAGGATACGCATCCCCTGCAAACAGCCTTCTTCCTGCGGGATGGTGCCGTCGGTGTCGGACAGGGCGGAGCCAGTGGCAGGCTGCATGCGCAGGTGGACGGAAAAACAGGCCCCTTTGCCAAGGTCAGAGGTCACGTCGATCTCACCGCCCATCGCCTCGCACAGGAGGCGCGATATGGTGAGGCCAAGACCGGTGCCGCCAAACCGCCGCGTGATCGCCGCATCGGCCTGAGAGAAGCGTTCAAAGATCTGATCCTGCTTGTCCTTGGCGATGCCGATGCCTGTATCGGTGACCGAGAATCGCAGGCGCAGCCGGTCGCCCGCCTGCGTGGTGGCCACCGCGACGCGAACGCCGCCGGTCTCGGTGAATTTCACCGCATTGCCGACCAGATTCAGCAAGACCTGGCGCAGGCGCCGGTCGTCGCCATTGATCAGCCGGGGCACGTCCGGCGCGATATCGAGATCAAGGCTGATGCCCTTCTCCTGCGCCTGCGGTTCAAAAAGCTTCAAGGTCTGCTGGAAACAGGCGCGCAGATCAAAATCAACCTCGCTCAGGATGACCTCGCCCGCGTCCATCTTCGAGAGATCAAGCACATCGTTGATCAGCGACAAAAGAGTGCGGGCCGAGCCGAGGATCGTATCGGCATAGAGCTTTTGCTCGTCATCCAGATTGGTCCGTTCCAGCATCTGCGCCATGCCGATAACCCCGTTCATCGGGGTGCGGATCTCATGGCTCATGGTGGCGAGGAATTCGGATTTCACCCGCGCGCCCTCCTCCGCGGCGATGCGGGCATCCTTCAGCTGCTGTTCGTATTGTTTGGAGGCGGTGATATCACGTTCGACGGCAATGATGGTCTCCACCGTCCCGTCGTCGCGCAGCATCGGCACCTGATTGGTCTCCAGCCACAGACGCTGACCATCCTTGCGACGATTGCAGATCTCAAGCCGAAACGGTTTGCCGGTGGCGCGCCCCTTCTCCAGTGCCTTGACCACCGCCATATCGGTGTCTTCACCGTTCAGCAGCTCACCCGGCATCCTGCCGATCGCCTCATCGTAGCGGTAGCCGGTGATCCGGGTGAACGCCTCATTGACCCATGTGATCCGCCCCTCCTGATCCATGAGGAAGACGCTGTCGTTGGCATTCTCGGCCACCAGAGCAAGCTGTTGGGATTGCAGCTGCTGGGCCTGTAGCTTGGCGTTGATCTTGGCCAGCTGCTTATGTTGCAGGGCCATCGCCAGGGTGTTTTTGCGGCTGCGGTGGTAGCGACCCGCGATAAAGCTGACGAAGAAGAAGACGCTGACATAGAGCACGCCCAGACCGGCGAATTGAAAGGACTGCACCTCGATCACGGCAGTGCCGTGATCGGCAAGGGTTTCAATCGCGATGCTGACCAGAGGTGTCAGCGCATAGACCACCAGCCGCACGATACCGGCAGAGATCTGATAGGGCAGGATCACCGTGGCATTGATGGCGGCCCCGACCAGGATACCGACGGTGAACAGCGGCGTGGCATGGGCCTGATGCAGGTGGTTTTCCGCGTGGATGAAATACGATGGTGAACAGGCCAGAAAGGAGAGGGAAACCGCCTGCACCCCAGCGGTGAGGCTGCTGATGGCCAGCACGCGCTTATAGGGGGCATTATCCGCAATCGGCGTTGCCCGCATAAGGTAGAGCGTATCAACCAGGTCGCCGAGAAACGCGACCACAAAGACCAAGAGACCAGCCATTGGCGATATCAGCAGACCGATCAGCGCCGACAGCCCTGCCATGATCAGCTGGCGGAACGCAAAATACCGGCACCGCCCATCCGCATAGCGGTTGAGCAGCCCGCGTTGGCTGTATCGCCTGCTATAGGTTTCTAGCGGCCCAGTGTTGAGCGCATCGGCCTGCGGCATCTCTTTGCAAGGTCCCTGATGACGACGAGTCTCTGAATATCGTCAATTCGTTAATAACTTACCCAAAGGCACCAACCAGCCGCACGCCTGCCGATTGCATATGCGTCACTGCGGTTGTCAGAGAGCCATCCAGATCAATCGCGCGGCAGGCTGTCAAATCCACTGTCACGTCGTAGCCCAAACGGGCGGCATCCAGTGCCGAAAATGCGACACAAAAATCGGTGGCAAGCCCGACCAGCGTCAGATCGCGGATGCCGCGGTCCTGCAGATAGCCGTGCAATCCGGTGGGCGTGCTCTGGTCGTTTTCAAAGAACGCCGAATAGCTGTCGATATGACGGCGGTAACCCTTGCGCAGAATCAGGTCGCCACGCAGGTCCAGATCCGGGTGGAACTGCGCCCCGGCGCTGTCGATCACGCAGTGATCGGGCCAGAGCACCTGCGGGCCATAGGGCATGTCGATGCTGTCATAGGCGGCAGCGTCGCGGTGTTGCGAAGCAAAGGAACTGTGGTCGGCCGGGTGCCAGTCCTGTGTCATCAGCACTGCGTCGTAATCAGGCATCATCGCATTGATTGGCGCCACGACCTGATCCCCGTCCGGCACCGCCAGGGCACCGCCGGGGCAGAAATCCAGCTGAACATCAATCACGATCAGGGCTTTGGTCATCGGGTTCTCCACGTCTTGCCTGACAGGGGTACGCCCCCTGCGCCCACCCGTCAACAAAGCTGCGGCGATGCGGCATTCCACGACCTTGCAGCGCCTTGCCTGCTTGGTGTAGAGCGGCGCCATGTATACGATTGCCGCTCTCTACCACTTCACCCGTTTCGACGATCCCGCCGCTCTGAAACCGGCGCTTCTGGCCCTTTGCGAGGCGCAGGGGGTCAGGGGCTCATTGCTGCTGGCGCAGGAAGGCATCAACGGCACCATCGCTGGCCCGCGCGCCGGGATTGATGCGGTGCTGGCCCATATCAAGGCGCTGCCCGGTTGCAGCGATCTTGAATGGAAGGAAGCCACCAGCGACAAGCCCCCCTTTGGCAAGATGAAGGTGCGGCTGAAGAAAGAGATCGTCACTATGGGCCAGCCGGACATCGACCCGCGTGCCCGCGTCGGCCATTACGTGGAGCCGGAAGACTGGAACGATCTGATCCGCTCGGACGATGTCGTGGTGATCGACACCCGCAATGACTACGAGGTTGCCATCGGTACCTTCGAAGGCGCGATCGACCCCAAGACCGAGAGCTTCCGCGAATTTCCGGCCTGGTGGGAACAGAACAAGGACCGGTTCCACAACAAGCGTGTTGCGATGTTCTGCACCGGTGGCATCCGCTGCGAGAAATCTACCAACTTCCTGATTGGTCAGGGCGTGGAGGATGTCTATCACCTGAAAGGTGGTATCCTGCGCTATCTTGAGGAGATGCCGCAGGAAGACAGCAGCTGGACCGGCGAATGTTTCGTCTTTGACAGCCGGGTGTCCGTCGGACACGGGTTACAGGAAGGTCCGCATGAGCTGTGCAACGGCTGCCGCAGGCCCATTCTGCCAGAGGACAAATCCAATCCGGCCTTTGAGCAGGGGGTGTCCTGCCATCTCTGTATCAATGAGACCTCTGAGGCCGACAAGGCCCGGTTCCGCGAGCGGCAGAAACAGATGAGACTGGCGCGGGAACGCGGCGACGACCACCTGGGCCATCTGCCGCTGCGCTGAGGCCAGCGCCGGCCGCCGCGATACCGATCACATCGCCACTGATCTGCGCATTTACGGGCCCCTTTTCGGCGGCGCTGCGTGGAGTCGCGCAAAAACTGTTTGGCGAAACGCCACACTCGCCTAAAGTAATTGGTAACCATGATTAAAGAGTGAGCCGGGTGAGTGATGGCGACGCGCAAGAACCAAGACTTCTGTTCCGATCTAAGAACACGCTGCGGCACAGAGGTGGACGCGGCGGAGCGGCAGTTGGCCGAGGCTGAGCTTGGCTCCGGGGCGATACGGTACAAGCTCAATCCGGCAGGGCTGCGCCATCTGTTCAAATCGCTGTCGCAAGACGATAGCGGATCGCAGGGGCAGAGCTAGATGCCACAGTATACCGTCACAGCCTTCAATTGGAGCGCGGCTGGCTACAACGCCCAGTACAATACATCCTATACCGCGACGCTGGATGACGATGACGGGGCCTATCAGGGCGGAGCCGACGGCAACGAGAGTATCAGCATCAACGGGGGCGCCTTCGGCGGATCTGCAGGGGAGCCTTACGCCATTGACGTCTCCTTCACCGACACCGGCGGCACCCCCCATGTCGAGACCTTCTATTTCTTCAACACCGGCGGCAGCTGGTATTTTGTCCCCGGCCCGGGTTCTGAATTCACCGTTGGTGCGACACTTGGCAGTTACCAGAGCCACACCACGGGCTGGAATTATTCCGAGATCACCTGTTTTGTCCGCGGCACCCTGATCGAAACCGAACGGGGTCGGGTGGCTGTCGACTCCCTGACCGCCGGTGATCGCGTGCTGGTCGCTGATGGCAGCTACCGGCCGCTGCGTATGGTGATGAGCCGCGCGCTGACGGCGGATGCGCTGCGCGCCAACCCCAAGCTGCGCCCGGTCAGGATCACCGCCGGGGCGCTGGGGCATGGTCTGCCGATGCGCGATCTTCTGGTGTCTCGGCAGCATCGCATGTTGGTGTCGTCAAAGATCAGCGAACGGATGTTTGCCGACGCCGATGTGCTGGTCGCCGCCGTGCGGCTGACCGAGCTGCCAGGTATTGATATCGAGCAGACCTGCGAGCCGGTGGAGTATTTCCACCTGTTGTTCGACAGGCATGAGGTGATTTTTGCCGAGGGCGCCCCGACCGAGAGCCTGTTTACCGGTGCCGAAGCGCTGAAGGCGCTGACGCCGGAGGCCTATGAAGAGGTCACCCTGCTGTTTCCCGAGCTGCTTGCGCCGCAGGCCGCATGCCGCACGGCCTGCCATATCCCCAGTGGCAGACAGCAACGCCGGTTGGTGGCGCGGCATCTGAAAAACAACAAGCCCATTCTCGCAAGCGGCGCCGTCGCAGTGCCATAAGCATCGCACAGGTGAAGTTGTCTCAGGCGAAGGTGATCTCCACCGCGCCGAAGGGGCCGAAATCAGCCCTGATCGCAGTGCCGGAGGGGCATTCGACGGGGCGGATAAAGCTGCCGGAAAGGATGATCTGACCGGGTTCGATGCGCTGGCCATATTGCGCCATGCGGCGGGCCAGCCAGACCACGCTTTCGACCGGATCATCAAGCACGCCTGCGCCAAGCCCCGTTTCCTCAACCTCGCCATTGCGCGAGGTGATTGCCCCGACCCAGCGCAGATCAAAGGCGTCGACCGCGTGGCTCTGCGGTCCCAGTACGACACCTGCGTTAGCCGCATTGTCGCTGATGGTGTCGAATACGTTGCGGCTTTGGCCGGTTTCCCTGTCCTGGCGCGCGATGCGCGTGTCGAGGATCTCGAGCGCGGGTGCCACATAGTCGGTGGCGGCAAGCACCGCAGCCCGGGTAATATCGCCGCCACTGAGGGCTTGTTTCATGACAAAGGCGATCTCCGCCTCGATCCGCGGCTGGATGAAACGACCGGCGGGAACTGTCGTGCCATGTGAAAACACCATGTCGTCAAACAGGATACCGCTGTCGGGTATGTCGATGTTCAGCGCGTATTGCATCGCCTTGGAGGTGAGGCCGATTTTCCAGCCGACGACGTTGTGCCCCTGCGCCAGCTTGGCTTCGCAGACCGCCTTCTGGATCGCATAGGCATCGTCCATATCCATCTGCGGATAGCGTCTGCTGAGCAGGCCGATCTGCTGTCCCGTTGCCTCCGCCCGCAGGAGATCCTCTGCGGCCCTCGCGTGATCCTGCGGTGTCATGGGGCTTCGTCCTCGATCGTGTTGCGCAGCGTGCCGATGCCGGAAACCTCGACCTCAACCACATCGCCGGGTTTCAGGAACTGCGGCGGATCCAGCCGTGCGCCGGACCCGGTGGGGGTTCCGGTCACGATAATATCGCCCGGCTCAAGCGTCATGAAGGTGGAGATATATTCGATCTCCCGCCGGATCGGGTGCATCATGCGCGACAGGACATCGTCCTGCCTGACCTCTCCGTTCACTCGGGTGATGATGCGCGCGTCATCCAGCTGCGCCGGATCCCGGAACGGCACCAGCCAGGGGCCGATGGCACCGGAGTTGTCCCAGTTCTTGCCCTGGGTGACGTTGAATTTCGCGTGGCGCACCCAGTCGCGGATGGTGCCTTCGTTGCAGATGGTGAGCGCGGCGATATGGTCATAGGCGTCGGTCTGTGCGATGCGCCGCCCGCCTTTGCCGATGACAATCGCCACCTCGCCCTCATAATCGAGCATATGGCTTTCGGGGGGGCGGATGAGCGGGCGATTGTGGCCAGTGAAGCCACTGGCAAAGCGGGGGAACAGCGACATGTATTTCGGCTGCTCGCTGCCGTCTTTGTATTCGGCATTGCGATCCGGGAAGTTGACGCCGACACAGAGGATCCGCCGCGCATTGGGCAGCACCATGTCGTACTGCACATCTGTGTGGGTGACGGATCTGCCCTCGGCCGCGACCATCAGCTGATCCAGCCCGCCCGCGCGCACCACATCCAGCAGGGTCGGCCATTGCGGGAAGTCCGGGCTAAGCGCGATCATCCCGTCATCGGTTGCGGCCCCGTAGAAAGCCTGCCCGGCTGCGCTGTAACTTGCAAACTTCATGGCGCGATGATCGGGCTGGCTTGTAACGCCGACTCCCTCGGCGTGACGCCGACAAAACGGCTGCCGTGTTTGAACCAGCTTTCCGGGGCCGGCGCCCCCCAGAGCGTCTGGCGCTGCGGATCCTTCAGATCCCATTTGATCGGTTCAAGGTCGGGATCGACGGTCTGATAATCGGAACAGTAGATTTCGATCCGGTGGCCATCGGGATCGAGGATATAGAGGAAGAAGGCGTTAGAAATGCCATGTCGACCGGGGCCGCGTTCGATATTGGTCACATAGCCGGTGGTCGCCATCAGATCGAGCAGGTCGATGATATTGAGCGGGTTCGGCACCCAGAAGGCCACATGGTGCATACGCGGGCCGGTGCCATTGGTGAAGGCCATGTCATGCACGCCACCTTTGCGATGCAACCAGGCCGCCCAGAGTTTCTTGCTGTCTTCGTCTTCGGTATATTCCGTCACCCGAAAGCCGAAATCGCTATAGAAGGCGACCGAGGCATCGACGTCATGGCTGAAGCAGTTGAAGTGGTCGATCCGCAAAGGTTTCACACCGCGATAGAGCGCGTATTGCTGGTGGATCGGCGCCAGCCGGTCCATCTTGTGGTAGAACTCCAGCGGGATCCCCATATTGTCCGAGGTCAGCAGCGTACGCCCCTGATACGGGCGCTGCACCCATTCTGTTGGCCGTCCCTTCTTGCGGAAATAGGCGTCGGCGCGGTCCAGATCCTCCTCGTCAAAGGTCTTGAACCCCATCACCTCAACCGTGCCCGGCTGATCTGATTGTTGCAGGATCACGCAGTGGTGACCGCGCTCCTCCATCGCGCGCAGGTAGACGCGCTGTGTGTCCTCGTCGCTGACCTGAAGACCGAGGATCTCGGTGTAGAAACGCTTGGAGGCGGCCAGATCCTTGACGTTCAGGCAAACGTGGCTGAGCCGGATCGTGTTGAAATCGGGATAGAGATTTGGGGCGGGAACAGGCATCAGAGCGCTCCTAGCTTGGTGATCTTATGGGAGCCGGTGGCAAAGCCGATGTGTTTTTGCTCCATGTAGAACTCAAACGACCAGTCGCCGCCGTCGCGACCGATGCCGGAGGCCTTGACGCCACCAAAGGGCGTGGGCAGATGGCGCACATTCTCCGAGTTCACCCAGATCATGCCCGCTTCCAGCTTGTCGGTGAAGCGCAGCGCCCGCGTCAGATCGTTGGTCCAGAGATAACCGGTGAGCCCATAGGCGGTGTCATTGGCCAGCGCCAGCGCCTCCTCCTCGGTCGCAAAGGGGATTGAGGTCAGCACCGGGCCAAAGATCTCCTCCTGCGCGATCCGCATATCGTTGCGGGCACCGGTGAACAGCGTCGGGCGGACGAAATACCCCTCGTTGCCCAGCACCTCGCCGCCGGCGGCAATCGTCGCGCCGTCGTCTTTGGCAATGCCGAAATAGCTGGTGACCTTGTTGAAATGCTCCTCGCTGACAAGCGGGCCGATCTCGGTCGCGGGATCCAGGGGGTGGCCAACCCTGATATTGTTGATGCGCTCGATCAGCCGGGTTTCGAAGTCGGCGCGGATGCTGTCCTGGACCAGAAGCCGGGAGGAGGAGGTGCAGCGTTCGCCATTGATCGAATAGATCATGAAGATCACCGCATCGAGCGCGCGCTCAAGATCGGCATCCTCAAACACGATGACGGGGTTCTTGCCGCCCAGCTCAAGATGGTTGCGCTTCAGCGTATCGGCGCCCTGTTTGACGATCAGGCTGCCGGTGCGCGATTCCCCGACAAAGGCGATGGCCCGGATCGCCGGGTGTTCGCACAGCGCCTTGCCCACCTCATCGCCGAACCCGTTGACAGTGTTCAGCACACCCGGTGGCAGTCCGGCCTCCTCGGCGATCTCGACCAGCAGCCGCGCGGTCAGCGGTGAGGCTTCGGCGGGTTTGTGAACGACGGTACATCCCGCCGCTAGCGCCGGCGCAATTTTCCAGGTCGAGAGCATGAAGGGTGTGTTCCACGGCGTGATCACCCCAACCGGGCCGATGGGCACACGGGTGGTCACATTCATCAGGGTTGGGGATTTGAGATGCTGGCCATCGCGCGCCTGCACAACCTGATCGGCAAAATACCGGAAATTCTCGGCTCCGCGCAGCGCCGCTTTGGACATGAATTTATAGGCCTGGCCAGTATCCCAGCATTCACAGAGCGCGATTTCTTCGGCGCGGGCTTCGATGCCTTCGGCGATCCGAATGAGGATCTTCCTTCGTTCAGAGGCCGACAGGTCGCGCCAATCTGCAAAGGCCTGCTGCGCCGCGCGGGCGGCGGCGTCGATATCTGCGGCTGAGCCCTGGGCAACATCGCAGATCACGCTTTTGTCCACCGGCGAGATGGTCTGAAACACCCCTGCTCCGCCGGCCACATCGGCGCCGGCAATCCGGTTCTGGATCCCGGAGGCACGGAACCGCTCCAGATAGCTGTCCAATTTGCGGATATGGCTGTCGAGCTGGCTCATGCCGGGTCCTCCAGATGATCACGGATATTTCCGAATTTCGGTGAAAGCGCTGCGTTGATGTCGCGCATCTCTGCTGACAGGGCGATGGAATGGCGATCCATCGCCGGGGCCACGAAGTTGCGCAGCACGGCAAAGATACGGGCGGTTGCGTCTTGCTTTACGGTGTCGCTGCGCCCCTCCCGCAGGCGGATGGACAGGTCGATGAAACCATGGTCCGGGTTGCCATCGGCAATTGCCACATGATCGACGCGCAGCGCCCGCACCCGGATCCCTGCAATGGGAAAGGTGTCGATCGCGGCCGCCTCTGCGCGGATCGCCTCGCACAGTGCAGAGATGTCCAGCACGTCCTCTAGATTGGCGGAATATTCGATCTGGAAATGGGGCATCAGGGCACCTTGGCGACTTATTGCTTATCAAGTTAAGTAAAAAGCACACGGCGAGTCAAGCGCAGGATCCGGGCGGCAGGCGTTACGGCGAAACAATGCCGTCGGCGCACCAGCGGTCGAAAATCTCCAGTGCCTTATCAGCGAAGGCACGGTCGTTGATATGGCTGTCGAGGCGGTGCACGGAGACATGCGCGGGCAATGTCGCCTCAAGCTCCGCCAGAAACGCCGCCAGCCCCGCGCTGTCGTGCAGGTCGGCGCCTTCGCGGTCCCATTCGCCGAGTCCACGCTCCGGCAGGATCATCGCCACAGGACCGTCGGCGTCAGCCAGCTGTTTCGAATGGGCGCGGGCGACCTGGCGCCGTTCCTCGGTGTTGAGGACAATCGAGGTCAGCAGCCGGTTGTGCGCGTGTTTCGGATGGTCCGACCATTTCTCGGCGATTGGCTGCCAGCCGACCACATCAACCAGATCATAGCAGCCGGGGGCGACAATCTGCGGCGTCCCCCTGGCGCCGGCATTGGTAAGGCGATCCGCACCGGCGGAAATCGACGATCCGTGGATATGGTTGCCAAGCTCCTGGGTGCAGAAGTCAAACACGCAGGCAAAGGCGCCCTGCGCTGCGAGGCTCTCAAAGGCGCGCCCTCCCATGCCGGTGGCGTGAAAGACCGCAACCTCAAACCCACGTGCCTCAAGTGCCGGTTTCAGCGGAATGACGTATTTCAGCGCCGATGTGCCAAGGGACATGATACCGATCAGCGGTTTATCCGGGTCCGGAATCTGCGCGGCCCTCGCGGCGCCCAGAACGGCGCCTGCGGCCTGGCTGAGCGAGGCCTTGCAGACGGAATTCAGCCCGTAAAGCCCACCAGCCCAGAGGATCATCTGGGTGTCGGCAGCCAGTCTTTCGGCAGGGATCAGCGGCGAGA
This sequence comes from Phaeobacter sp. JH20_02, assembly GCF_048056915.1. Lineage (NCBI taxonomy): Bacteria > Pseudomonadati > Pseudomonadota > Alphaproteobacteria > Rhodobacterales > Roseobacteraceae > Phaeobacter > Phaeobacter sp. JH20_02. Next base: position 221,831 of record NZ_JAYMVP010000017.1, read on the forward strand.
AGGAAACGGTTGAGACAATGTATTTCGGCACCCCAAGCGGCAAGGCCGAACAGACATCAAGCGCCAGATCGGTGCCCATCGTGCCGCCAAGGACGATCACCCCGTCAAAAGCCGCCATCCGGTGCAGCCGCGCCGTCAGCAAGCTGGCACCATGCGCCATGATCTGCATGGCGGTGTTTTCATCCCCGCTGTCGATGGCCGCCCGGATCGAGCTGCCACCGGCCTCGGCGACGTCGTGTTTGGAATAGTCGGTCGGCGTCGATGGGTCGGCCAGAACCGAGACATCCATGGTCAGGACCCTGCCCCCCTGATCGCCGATCACACTCGCCAGAAAACCAAGCTCATCGTCCTTGGTGTCATAGGTGCCAACCACCAGAATGGTTTTCTCGGTCATTGCCCCACCTTTCAGAGTTTGATCCATGCGGTTTTCAGGTTGATGTATTTGTCTATGGCATGAAGCGATTTGTCAGACCCGTTCCCGGACTGCCCGACCCCGCCAAGCGGGACGGTGCCATCCGCGCCGCCATAGGTGTTGACATGCATCACCCCGGTTCGGACACGCTGCACCATGCGATGGGCGCGGCTGAGCCCGGATGTCCACACCGCACCGGCGAGACCGTAGACCGTGGAATTGGCGATCCGCACGGCGTCGTCCTCGGTCTTGAAGGGGGTCACGGCAAGCACTGGGCCAAACACCTCCTGCTGTGCCAATGTCGCCGCTGGCGTGACATCAGTGACGATGGTCGGCGCCATGTAATAGCCGCCGGTTTCCGACAAAATACGCTGCCCGCCGGTGACGATCTGCCCGCCTTCCTGCTGGGCGGTGGCGACAAAGGTCAGGTTCTGCTTCAGCTGTGCTTCGGAATTGATCGCCCCGATCTGGGTCTCCAGCCGAAGCGGGTCGCCGACCTGCATCGCCTCCGCTGCCCGCACGACCTCCTGCACAAATCTGTCGTGGATCGAGGCCTCGACCAGCAGGCGAGAGCCTGCGACGCAGACCTGACCCGAGTTGCGGAAGATACCTGCGGCGGTCACCTTCGCGGCCTCTGCCAGATCCGGCGCATCGGCGAAGACGATATTGGGAGATTTGCCGCCGAGCTCCAGATAGACACGTTTCATGTTTGAACGGGCGGAATAATCCAGCAACCGACGCCCGGTCTGCCCCGATCCGGTGAACACCAGAACGTCGACGTCCATCGAAAGGCCGAGGGTTTCGCCGACCACCGCGCCTTCGCCGGTGATCACGTTCAGGACGCCGGGTGGCAGGCCCGCCTCAAGCGCCAGTTCCGCCACCCGCATCAGCGAGAGAGAGGCGGTTTCAGCGGGTTTCAGCACCACGGAATTTCCCATCGCAAGCGCCGGGCCCAGTTTCCAAGCCCCGATCATCAGCGGAAAATTCCACGGAATGATCGCGCCGACCACACCGACGGGATCCTTGTGGATCAGGCCCAGCACATCACCCGCCGTGGGCGCGATTTCGCCATAGAGCTTGTCCAGTGCCTCGGCGTAGTAGCGGATCGTGGCGGCGGCTGATCCCGGTTCGGCCTTGAGCGCCATATTGATTTCGGTGCCATTGTCGCGCACGCCCAGAACGGCGAGTTCGAGCGCGTGCGCCTCGATCAGCTCGGCCCATTTCATCAGAACCTTCTTGCGGGCGGCGGGCGGCTGCCCGGCCCAGCGGCGATCCTCGAAGGCGGCGCGGGCGGAGGCGATGGCCGCCTCCATATCCGCCGCAGTTCCCCGCGCGATCCGGGTCAGCACACACCCGTCGATCGGCGACAGCACATCCAGCGTCGCCCCATCAGAGGCCGCAACCTGCCGACCGTCAATGAGATGTGAAACCGGCTGCACCGGTTGTGACCGAAGGGCGTCGATCTTGCTTTGGTCCATGGGGCTACCTTGTTTGGCTGTCGTGCAGATCGTGGTCTTCGTCGGGCTGATGCGCCTGCCATTCACGCATCAGCGCGCGCAGGTGCAGGGCCAGAACGATCAGGATCAGAATGAAGAGGAGAAAGGAAATCGGGCGGTCGATCATATCCAGCGGCGTCTTGAGGCGCGGCAGGGCCGAACGCAGCTTCACCTCCATGATGCCGCCCAGAACCATGCCCAGGATGATCGGGACAATCGGCAGGTTCAGACGTTTCAGGATCAGGCCAAGCACCCCGAACCCTGCCGAAATCATGCAGTCCGTCAGGGAATTTCGCAGCGAATAGACGCCGACAAAGGACAGCAAAAGGATCATCACCCCCAGAAACCGGGTTGGGATGCGAATGATCCGGGTCAGCAGATTGGTGGAGACCATTAGGAAGGCGAGCACGATCACATTGAGCAGGATCAGCGCCAGATAGAGACCATAGACCAGGTCGATATTGTTCTGAAACAGCTGTGGGCCGGGGATGACGTTATGAACATAGAACACCGACAGCATCATTGCCGTCAGCGCTTCACCCGGGATGCCGAGCGCGAGAAGCGGGATCATCGCCGCAGCCGGAACCGCGTTATTGGCAGCCTCCGAGGCGATCAGACCTTCGGGGGATCCCTTGCCAAACAGCTCCGGCGTCTTGGAGGTTTTCTGGGCGTAGGTGTAGCTCATGAATTGGGCGGTGAACTCGCCGGTGCCGGGGATCATGCCCAGGATCACGCCACAGGCGGAGGCGACGGTTGCTACCCGCTTGTGCTGCATCAGCTCCCTGATGCCGGCCCCCATCCGCCCTAATACCGGCTTTGCATCCGGCTGGCTGTCGGGGGCGGTCAGCAGGAAAAACGCCTGGCTCAGCGCAAAGAGGCCGAGCACGACAACAATCAGGTTCACGCCGGAGCTGAGAAAGGTGAGGCCGAAGGTATAGCGCTGGGTGTAGGTCACCGCATCGAGGCCGACGGTCTGCAGAAAGATGCCGAACATCGCCAGAACGCCGGCGGCAAAGATCTGGCCCCGGTGGGCAAGGATGACCAGGATGATCCCCAGAAGTGCAGCAAGAAAGATCTCTCTGGAGCCGAACATCGGAGCCACGAGAGCCAGGACCGGTGACAGCAGGATCAGGCAGAGGATGCCGAATATCCCACCCCAGAACGACGCGCTATAGGCCAGCGACAGCGCCCTATGGGCCTGCCCCTGTTTCGTCATCGGATAGCCGTCATATGATGTGAGCGCATTCACCGCCGTGCCCGGCGTATTGATCAGGACCGCAGGGATGGCCCCGCCATACATCGAGGATCCGTAGATCCCCAATAGCATCGTCAATCCCACGATAGGCTCGAAGGCAAAGGTCGCCGGCAGCAAGATGGCGATCGCCACTGCGGGTCCGACGCCCGGAATGGCCCCGATGATCACGCCGCCGATTGACCCGATCAACAGCGCGACGATCACATCCCAGCGGGCCAGCATCTCGGCCCCGGCGAGGAGATTTTCCATTGGTTGCCCCGATCAGAAATAAGTCAGCATGATTTGGCGTAGCCCGTCGGGCAAGGAGTCATAGGCGAGGCCTGCGGGCAGATTCACCTTCAGCAAGGTCTTGAACAGCACCACGATCAGCAGCGCCGAAAGCGCCGCGACCGCCAGTGTTGCGGGGCGCCGGTAGCCCACCCTCAGCGCCAGAGCGACCGCGCATATCACCGTGGCCGGCAGGTAGCCCGCATAGGGAACCGCGGCTGCATAGGCGATGAACCACCCTGCATATTCCAGCGAGGCGATCCAGAGCAGGACCTCCTGCCAGCGTCCTTCGATCCGTTCGGACAGCGCCGAGCCAAGCAGGTGAAATGCGGCAAAAGCCGCCATGCCACCAAGAGACACCACCGGCCAGAACCGAGGCTGAGCAAAAAGCGCGCTGCCTTTACGCCAGACGGTCTGCTCGAAGATTTGCGACAGGAGCAGGAGAGCGCCGACCAGTACAATCCAGGCAAAGACGATATCCCCCGGTCTTCGGTAGCGTTTGAACAAGGCTTGAAGCGTTTTGACCCGCGACATTGGTCGCCCCCTTGCTAGAGCTGCGCAGGCCCGGCGATCGACGCCGCCGAGCCTGCGAGATCCGTTAGTTGCTCAACATACCGTCGATCCGGGCCATGGTCTCGATATCGGCCTTGATCTGAGTGGCCACCTCAGCGGCGGGCTGCCAATAGACCGCCGCACCGGTTTCTGCGGCCAGCGCCTGGGCGCGCTCCGACATCACCGTCTGCTCCGCGACAGCGATGATCTTATCGCGCACATCCTGTGGCGTGTCCTTGTGCACAAAGAGCCCGTTCCACAGCGAGACATTCAGGTCTGGCGCCAGCTCTGCGACGGTGGGCGCATCTGGTGTCAGCGGGATCCGCTCGGCGCCGATGGAGGCAAGCACCTTTACACTGTCTAGGCATGGCAGGATCAGCTGAAGCGTGGTGTTGATCACATCCACATCCCCGGAGGCCAGCGTGTTGCAGTCCAGGGCGTCAAAGGCAGCGTCGGAGGCGTAGGAGAACCCCATCTCCTTGGCCAGGCCCAATGTGACCTGCGTCGGCACCAGAGGAGCGCCAAAATGGCCAAGCACCACATCGTTTTCCGCCGCATGGGCCGCCAGCCCGGCCATATCATCATAGGGCGCATTCGCCCCGGCAGCGATTACGAACGGGTAGGTCAGGAAATTGCCCAGCGGTACAAATGGATCCGGGCTCAGCTCCGGGATGCCGATCTGCGGGCCGACCACGGGAATGGCGATGATGAAGGATCCGACGGTATAGCCGTCAGCAGGCGCAGTGGCGACCTCGACCGCACCGGGAAACGGGCCGCCGCCACCACCGGGTTTGTTCACAACCGCAGTGGGCACATCATAGGCGGCCGAGAAATCCTCCGCGATCATACGGGTCAGGACGTCCTCCAGGTCGCCGGGCGGCCATGGCACCACAAATTCAACGGGTTTCTCCGGGTATTCGGCATATGCCGCACCGGCAGCAGCCATCATGGCCAAGGTAAGCGCAGTGGCAGAAATCTTGAACTTTGACATGTTTCCCTCCCTGTCATCGGTTCATATATCGAACCGACGTTACGTAAAAAAGGTTGCCTTGCTAAACATCATGTGTCAAATTTTTTCTGAATTCGCTTGAAGGGTGACCGAAGGCATGTCCTCTGCAACCAAAACGCTGGCGCTCTTGTCGCACTTCTCTACCGACCGGCCTGAGATCGGCCTTTCGCAGCTGTGCCGGATCGCGGGACGGGACAAGGCGACCACCTACCGCCACCTCCAGGCCCTTGAAACCGCTGGATTTGTCGAACAGAATCCAGTGACAAAACACTATCGCCTGGGGCCTGCTATCCTGCAGCTGGCGCAGGTGCGGGAGGCCACCGTCCCCCGTGAGATGGGCGCTCAGCTGGCGCTGTCGCAGCTGGCCGAGGTCACCGGCGAGACCGCGCATGTGTCAGTGCTCTCGGGAACGACGCTCTACGCGCTGGCGTCCTGCGAATCCCCCCGGCACGGCACGCGGGCGATTATCGACATCACGACCTTCCCGCTTCATGCGACGGCGTCGGGGCTATGCGCGCTGGCCTTTGGCCCGGAGGCCCTGATGACCTCTGCCCTCGCCCGGCTGGATCGGTTCACACCCCATACCGCAACAACAGCTGAGGCGCTGCACGAATTGGTCGCGGCGGCACGCACCAGCGGATTTGCCTGCTCAGACCGGAGTTTCGAAGCGGAGATCCATAGCCTGTCGGCGCCCCTCTACGATCAGACCGGGCTGTTTGTCGGAGCGGTATCGGTGGCCAGCGTGGCCGCACGGGTCACACCGCAACAGCAGCGGCTGATCAAGACAGAACTCACATCCGCCAGCCGCGAGATCACCCGCAATTGGGGCGGCGCGGTTCCCGCAGCGGTGCAGGCTGCCTGGGCAACCGCGCTAGAACCGTCCCCGTCACACATACATGTATCGGATATCGCATCATGAAAGATTCTAACTTTCTCAAGGAACAGAACGGTCGGCTGATGTGGCATCCGATGACCTCGCCGCAGGACAGCATCAACCAGCCCCCGAAGATCATCACCGAGGCCGAAGGCGTGTCGATCACGGATATCGACGGTCATCGGGTCATTGATGGGGTGGGCGGTCTGTGGAATGTGAACCTGGGCTATTCCTGCCAGCCGGTAAAGGACGCCATGGCCGCGCAACTGGATAAGCTGCCCTATTATTCGACCTTTCGCGGCACCTCCAACGATGCGGCGATCGAGCTGTCCTATGAGCTGAGCCGGTTCTTTGCCCCTGACGGGCTGAGCCGGGCCTTTTTCACCTCCGGCGGTTCCGATTCCGTCGAGACTGCGCTGCGGCTGGCACGGCAATATCACAAACTGCGCGGCGATGCGGGCCGCACCAAGTTCCTCAGCCTCAAGAAAGGCTATCACGGCACCCATATCGGCGGGGCCTCGGTCAACGGAAACGCCAATTTCCGTACGGCCTATGAACCATTGCTGCCGGGCTGTTTTCATATCCCCGCGCCCTATACATATCGCAACCCATTCAATGAGAGCGACCCCGAGCGTCTTGCCCAGCTCTGCGTCGCGGCTTTGGAAGATGAAATCGCGTTTCAGGGGGCCAATACGATCGCTGCGATGATCATGGAGCCCATTCTGGGCGCCGGAGGCGTCATCCCGCCCCATAAGTCATTTGCCCCGATGGTTCAGGAGATCTGCAATCGCCATGGTATCCTGCTGATCACCGATGAGGTGATCACCGCCTATGGCCGCACCGGCGCCTGGTCCGGCGCCCGGCTCTGGGGCATTCAGCCCGACATGATGTGCACCGCGAAGGCCATCACCAACGGGTTCTTCCCCTTTGGCGCGGTTATGCTGGGGGATCGGATGATCGAGGTGTTCGAGGATAACCCGGACGCCAAGATCGGCCACGGCTACACCTATTCCGGCCATCCGGTCGGCGCCGCCGCAGCGCTGGCCTGCCTGGCGGAAATGCAGCGGCTGAAGGTGACGGAGACCGCCGCTGCCCGCGGCACCCAGCTCTACGAGGGCTGTCTGGCGCTGAAGGAGCGTTACGAGATTGTCGGGGATGTGCGTGGCGGGCATGGGTTGATGACGGCCATTGAACTGGTGAGTGATCGCCAGACACGAGCGCCACTTGACGGGCGCAGGGCCTTGGCCGTCCAGGAGGCCTGCTATGAGGCCGGTGCCCTGGTTCGGGTTTCGGGCGCAAATGTCATTCTTTCGCCGCCGCTGATCCTGAGTGAGGGAGAGGCCAGCAGCCTGCTTGAGGCTTTGCGCATTGGCCTGGAGGCCGCTTGACCGGGTGACGCTGTCGCCCGTGAATGCCCCCGGGCTGCTCCCAGCGGTATTGCCGATCTTTATCTGCGGTTGATTGCAGATATCCTGCGGGTGAGGAGCGCCGAACCTGTTCCGGCAAACTGCTGCATTCTGCCTGCGGAGTGCCCGATTAGAGAAATTTTCAGTATTATTGGCTTATTTTGGTCTTGGTCCCCTTACCGACGCGCCTGCGGATGCTGCCATGCAAAAGTACAACCAGAGGCGGCAAGTCAGCGCGTAGAGATAATTATTTGAGAGATTGAACAGTGGCACATACTTATCAAGAGACCCAGGATCCTTCGTCGCAGCATATATCGCCCCAAAACAAACAGATCGCACAATGGAACCAGCAAAAGGAAGCACGCCGCAGCGCTTTCTCTCAAGGAATGAAGCTACGCCCTCAGACCAATGTTCTTCTCAGCGCCGGTATTTTCGGCAAGGCGGAGAAAACGGATCAGATTGGGCTGGTCGACCTGAAATCCATTACCCACTTCGACGCTGGCACAATCTATATTCTGAACAGTAATGACATTATTCAGGCCGGTATGAATAAATATGCGGCCATGTTTGCCAATCAGCCGCGTGCACATGTGTGTATCTGGGATTTCGACAACCATCATCAGATTACCGAATCCGTGAACTTTGCGCTTCTGTCGGACTTTTACGTCCCATGCCATCCGCATAACAATGAGACCTATGCCCAGATGACGGCGGCGATGAGCGCACCGATCAGTGCTGCGGTCATCCAATGGACCCGGTCCTTTTTGACAGAGCACCGTGGTCGCCTTCTGGCCTCTGTTCGGGATCCGGAACCTCTCGGGCGTCATATCGTCTATCCCCAATTCCCTGAACGCAACGCGATGCTGGAAGGGTTGAACACGCATTTCAAACATGTCGGGCCCGCAACACGGCTGTATCATAATCGAACCGAGCTGGACCGACTGGATGAATGGGCAGCCCATATGAGCCATTGGATCATTCCAACGCGCGACGATCTGCCGATCCGGGTATTTGATGCGCTGATCACCGGCGGTGTTCCAATCCTGCCAGCCAGCCTCAGGGAACTACCTGCGCTGGCGCCGCTGCAGGAGCATCTGTTCTATTTTGAGCCGAGTGATCTGGAGAACCCTAGAGCCATAGCAGAGGCGGCCAACGATCATTTCCGGACACAGGGCGAGGCGGGTTTGATCGCCCGTCATGAGCTGGCCATGGAAACCAGCCATGTGGACAGGCGCGTTCAGGAGATCCTGACGCAGATCTATCACCACCTTAGCCGGGCCAATTGATCGCCACCCGGGCGCCCCTTTCGCTGACGGAACGGGCAACCGCGTCCAGGCTGCGCATGACATCTTCTGCCGCGCTGAGTGATGAGGCATTCTCGCGCCACCCGCCGATCATATCGACAAAGGCACGCAGCTCGCGGGTGAGCGGTGGCTCCTGCCCATAGGCGAGCGGTGTACTGGTGCCGTCTCGCGTTAGTACAACCTTCTCCTCAGCCTTGTCATCGAAGATCAGCGTCGCGTCGCGGCCCCTGGCGATGATGCGAAAGGCTGGCGTCGATGCTCGCCAGCTGGCCTCCAGAGTGAACTTTCTTCCCTGATAGGAGAGCTCGGCCCTGACATGCTGCGGACGATTGCCACCGTGCAAACTATTCGCCCTGGCATGGTCTGCCGGGCTTGTGAAAATCTGCCGGGCCAAAGAGAGAGGATGCGGTAACCAGTCCCAGATCACTGATGTGTCGTCGCGTGGTTTGTTGTTGGCGCAGTAGGCTGAAGCCGATTGGACCGGTCCAATCTGCGACAGGGTTGCACAAAAGACTTCGGCGGCTGGATTGAACCGATGCAGGTGCCCGGCAAAGACCGGGCAGTTCGCTGCATCAGCGGCGGCCTTCAGCTCAACAAAGTCCGCAAGGCAGGTGGCCAGAGGTTTTTCGACGAAACACGGCACGCCGGCTGCCACAAAAGGCAGCGCCGACATGACGTGATCCCTGCTTCTGTTGGCGATGACAACGCCATCTACAGGTTGGCCGGGATCGGTAATTGGCAGCCAGTTCACGTCGGGCAGACTATCCAGTGTCATGCCAATCGTGCGGGCCCAGGCGCCTCGCCCGATCAAACCCAAGGTTGTCATGAGGCCTTAACCGGCCAGTTTCACTGCGGTCTCAGGTTCATAGTCGATGTAGCTGTGCTCATGCCGCGCCCAGTCGATGAATCTGCTCAGACCATCCTCTACATCAACTTCGGACTTATACCCAAAGGCCTCGTAGGCCTTGGTGATATCCGGGCAACGCCGGTTGGGTTCACCCGCCGGATATGTGTCCGGATAATCGATCGTGGTGAAGGTCGCGCCCGGTACCAGCCTTGGATACATTGCCGCAAGCTGGTTCATAGAGATTTCATTGTCGGGGTTGCCGATATTGTAGGCCTCTCCCCGTTTGCCCTCAAGAAGCGTCATCAGGAAACCGTAGATCGCATCAGTGATGTAGCAGAACGTACGTGTTTGCAGCCCCGTGCCATGCACTGGAATCGTGCGGCCGTTCAGCGCCTGATAGGTGAACATCGGGATCACGCGGCGATCATTGTGGCCCATGCCCGGGCCAAAGACGTTGAACGGGCGAACGATCTTTGTCGGAACGCCATGATGCTCATTGTAGATGGTACAGAGTGTTTCACCGAGGCGTTTGGATTCATCGTAGCAGGCACGCGGACCAACGGTCGAGACGTTGCCGTGGTAGTCTTCCTTGATCGGTACCGCTCGGGGATCAGGATCACCGTAGATTTCCGAGGAACTGAAGAACAAGAAACCTTCGAGGTTCTTGTTGCGAGACGCGAGATCCAGCAGGTTACGGGTGCCATGAACCGCGCTTTCGATCGTCTCCAGTGGATAGCGCATGTAGTAGACTGGCGACGCGATGCCCGCGCCATGAATGATAAAGTCGATGTCTTCGCGCACCGGCAGCGGATGGGTCACATCGGCCCAGACCTGCGTGATGCTGGGGTCGCGTTCAATGCTCTCATCCAGGTTCTTGGTCCCGGTGATATAGTTGTCCACCGAAATGACCTGGCAGGGCTGGCTCAGAACATCGCAGTTCAGCTTCTGAAACACCTTTAGAAAATGTTTCCCCAAGAAGCCGGCACCGCCTGCAAGCAGGACGGTCTTTCCTGAGAACCGATGGGCATGAGCACCAAGGCGTTCGACAATTCTTTGAATTTCTTCAGACATTTTGGTCCCCATTCTAATAATCAGGAGGCTGTGAGTTCAACAAGCGGAATAGGCATGTAGTAATCGTAGGCGTTACCCGTCTTTCTCCGAATGTCGTCGATATATTCATAGGCAAAGACCACCAGCACCTGGGGCTGGTAGCTCTCAAGTTCCGACGCAGCCACAACCGGAATATGCGCTCCGGGCGAAGTGCGCCCCTGCTTCAGCGGGCTGTCATCGATGGTGAAGGGCAGCAATTCGCTATCGATGCCGCCAAAATTGGTAATGGTCGATAGCCGTGCGGGAGCGCCATAGCCGGCCACCTTTATCCCCTCTTGCTGCCAACGTCTGAGCCCCGATACCAGCTTGTCGGTCAAGGCCCGGCAGCGTTGACCGAAATCGGTCAAGGCATCGGAATTCAGGACCTCGAGCTCGGTCGCGATCAGGTCCTCAAGGTCTGGCGCTTCGATGCCCACGGTGTCACGCATCAGGGTAAAGCGCAGCGAACCGCCATGCTGCTCAACCGGCTCGACGCCGGCAATCACCATGCCATGTTTGCCAAACAGCGCCTTCATCGAAGAGATCGAGTAGTAGAAAATCCGGTCGAGATAGAACCGCTCGAACTGCACCTGAGTGACCATGTTGAGGATATACTCCACCTCGATCACCAGCTTCCCGGTCTCGGCAAGTAGGATGTCTGCTGCCCTGATGAACTGATCCGGCGCATCAAGATGAGTAAACACACTGCTGGCGACGATCACATCGGCGGGTCCGTGGCGATCCAGGATCTGTTTCGCCGAGGTTTCCTCGAAAAAGGCACAGAGCGTCTCCAGCCCCTCGTCATTTGCGATCTTGGACACGTTCACCGAAGGTTCGACGCCTAGCGCGCGAACGCCAAGCCTCTTCAACGGCCGCAACAAAACACCATCGTTTGATCCGACATCAACAACGAAATCGGCATCCTTCAGGGTGGCCGCAAGGTCTTCGAAATGGCGAACCAGCCCGCCATTGACCGAACTCAGATAGTAATAATCCTCGAACATGATGGTACGTGGGACCATCTCGCCAAGCTGAACATTCTTGCAGGTCTCGCAAAAGAAGACCTCCAGCGGGAAATATTTCTCGCTATCGAACTCATCCGGTTTTGGGTATTTGTTGGCCAGCGGCTGGCGCCCCAGATCCAGGAATTTGTTGAGACGCGCACCTTGGCACAGAGAACAACACATAGACATTGGCAATCCTTGACCACTTGCTTCGTAAGCCTCCTTGGCCCTGCATTTCGCAGGCCGCGGCGGCAGCGCAACTTGGTAGAATGTCTAACGATTCAATTATAATAAAAGGTAAAAGATCCAGTCAGAGCACTGACTGCTCTGGATATCTCTGCCGAAAACAGCCGACCCAGGCGACCTGAAACGCCGTCGTTTTTTTAGGGCCGCTTTGCTTTTCGGTCTTGTTTTTGCGTTTTCGTGAAGCTTTTACGGCTGATGATCCCAACGCGACTCTGCCTGCATTTGGCGGGGTTCTGTGCGCTGTCTGTGTTTGGATTTTGGTAAGCGTCCGGCCTCGCTGCTCTGACGGTTCATAGCATGTGTTGATAGTGTCCACCAACGATGGTGGACGTCTTGAGTGCAGATACGGCGGGTAAGAACGGTCGGAAGAAGCGTTTCTGGTCGGATGAGGAGGAGGTGTCGATCTGCACGCCGGGGGGATCGGTAGCGCAGGTCGTGCGGCTTTACGCGATGAACACCAATCTGATCCACAAGTGGTTGCGTGAGGCTAAATTTGCGCCGGATCTGCAGGGCGTCGAAGATCAGGCCGCCCCATCACCTTGCTTTCTTCCAGTTGAGATCGTCGACAGGCCTGTTGCCGAAGAACCCCCGACGCCTACGGCTAATGGCCCCCCGGCGACAGCATGATTGAGATCGACATCGCGGGTGGTCATCAATTGAGGATTGATCCCAAAGCCTTGGCGCGTCTCATTCGAGGCGTTTGTGCATGATCCCTGTCCCGGCAAACACTAAAGCGGGACCCGTTTGCAGGGCATCTGTTTGTCTTTCGTGGGCCGCGCGGTGATCTGATCAAGATCATCTGGTGGGATGGCCAGGGCGCATGCCTGTTCAGCAAGCGGCTTGAGAAGGGGCGGTTCGTCTCGCCATCGGCGAAAGAGGGCAAAATCACCGTGATCGAGAAGCTGCGGCATCAGTTGGCGGGCCATTGAGCGCGGACATCCCGGTTCGGGCCTACTAGCGCATGTGTTGGTCAATAAATACGTGGGTCACCTGCCGCTGTACCGCCTGAGCGGCATCTTCGAGCCCGACGGGATCGACATTGATCGCTCGACGCTGGCGGATTGGATCGGCAAGTCCACGGCTCTTTTAGAACCACTGGCGGATGCTATTGGGCGGCATGTGTCGGCCGGTCAGGCCATCTTCGCTGATGATACGCCAGTTAAGATGCTGGCACCTGGCACGAGCGAAACAACGACAGCACGCATTTGGGCCTATGGTCGGGATGAGCGGCCTTGTGGTAGTCGCGTTCCACCTGTCAGTCGGTATCAGTTCTCGCCAGACCGCAAAGGGCAACATCTCAAGGATCATCTGGCATAGTATTAAGGCTGGATGCATGCTGATAGATACGCCGGTTTCCAAGACCATTGCCGATCCGGCATGACCTGACCCACGAGGGTCACTCATTCACAACGAGAGTCTGCGGGTTCGATTGTGGTAGTCGTCGGCCTCGGGCTTGGCAAGCGCGGAGCCCTCAAATTGCTCAAGCGGCTGCCGCGCGTGCCTTGGTGTTATGTTCCCAACTGGAGAGTGCGGCTGAGACAAGCGCCCGGGTCGCCATCGAAACGTGACGGGTACATTCTGGGTTGCTCTTATGATTGTAACTTTTGCATGTTGAAGGGTGAGGCGTGAGGCTTTCTGGTCGCTTTTAGAATTTCGCTGGATTTTCCATCAGAACCGACGGCTGACGAGTGGAAAAATCGGGGATCGTGGGCGTAAAATATCAAATATATAGGTAGCTTAGGCTTCATGACCGATACCATAAAGCATCCCGATGCCCGAAACCAACTTCAGATTGGAGACCATTTCTATGATCCCGTCTCCAATGAACTCTTAGACCCGTCTGGAAACACGGTACCGTTGCGGCCTCAGTCTGGCCAGGTCTTATCAGTATTGGCCAAACAATCGGGTACAGTGATTACGAAATCTGAACTGTTTGCTGCCGTCTGGCCGAATACGAGTGTGACGGATGACAGCCTTACACAATGCATCTCGGAAATTCGCAAATCGCTGGGGGATAGTGATCGCAAGTTGCTTCGCACCATTCCAAAACAAGGATACCTGCTGGATAGTCGATCCGTTGTTGCCGCCAGCACTGCACAGAAAACTCTGCCTCACCATATCAGCGCTGACCTGATAGAATGGGAGGCGACACGCCAGCGTACTGTGGTGATCATATGTCGACCTGCGGGAGGGCCTGACGAAACCCCGCTGCATGAAGCGGTACAATCGGTGGTACGGCTGCACCGGCCCACCGGGGCAAAAGCAATTGATGGAAACAGTGCAACTCTGACCTTTGCAACCCCAATCGAAGCAGTTCGATGCAGCAGGGCCTTGATCAGGAGTGCACGTGCGTTGGGAATTGGCGTTCTTCGCACCGCCCTCGATACTCTTGAAAGAAGCCGGATAGCAGCCTTGTCAAAATTGCTGCTAGAAACGAGCGATGAGTGGGAATACGCCACCGTCGAGGTGAGGGATCAGCTACACTTCAGTCTAGAATGCGAATTCGAGGATCTGGGAGATCAGCATCAGCTGGCTGAGGTCAATGGTATTCGCTTGTATCGTGTGCACCGATACGGATCGACATACTATCCTGCTGCGCGCACCAATCTGGACGATGTATTGCCAACGGTGGCTGTCCTACCGTTTACAACACGCGATCGCAGCGCTCATGATCCTGTTCTGGCCAATGTGCTGGTTGACGACATCATATCGGCATTATCCCAATCAACCGACCTCAACGTAATTTCACGCCTTTCAACTTTCGGAATCCGAACCGAAAACATGACGTTGGAGCTTTGTAAAAAGACGTTCAACGCAGAATTTTTAGTGTCCGGCGTCTGCGACGACGATGGCTCACGGGTGATCGTAACTCTTGAATTGATCGATGTTTCATCCGGCAAGATTTTGTGGTCAGAGCGGATCTTGAAGCCGTTAGAAAGTTGGATCAACAATCTCGGTGTTATCGACGAGATTGTGATGAGCATACGCAAAGCGATCAGTCTCAATGAAGTACGAAAATCACGATTGCAGCCGATCACATCGTTGAAGAATTCGACGCTTCTGCTGGGTGCGGTGGCTCTCATGCATCGGTTATCCAAGTCCGATTTCCAAGCGGCGCGAGTGATGCTGGATGAGTTGATGGACCGAACTCCGGATCACCCATTGGTTTTGTCTTGGGTGGCCCGCTGGTATGTTCTTCAGGTGCAGCAAGGATGGACAGAAACTCCCGAAAACGATGGTCAGAGTGCGCTACAGTATACGTCGCGTGCGCTCGAAATTGATCCGGAATGCGCATTGGGGCTGATTAGTGAAGGTGCTGTTTTGGTCAACCTCTTTAGAGATTTGGAGCTTGCACAAGATCGATACGATACAGCGCTGGAAGTGAACCCGAACGATGCAAACGGACGCCTGCTGCGGGGTACACTCTATGCGTTTCAAGGACAGGGAGATCTGGCGGTCAGCGACACCGAACTGGCCATGCATCTTGCCCCACTCGACCCGCACCGCTTTATGTTCCTGGCGCTTTCTGCCGGGGCGAGCCTCGCCGCTGATAATTTGCCCCGTACCATTGAACTGGCGGACGCTTCGCTTCGACTGAACCGGTCACATGCCTCTACCTTGCGGATTAAAGCTGTAGCACAATTGCGCATGGGACGTGAGAGCGACGCACGTAAAACTACCAGGGAACTGCTGAGAGTGCAGCCTAATCTGACTGTCGACGGGTGGCTCAGGCGGTCTCCCAGTTCCTCTTATCAAGTCGGTCTACGTTTTGCGGAAACACTGAAGGACCTCGGGATTCCCGAAAGCTAGGCACAATCTCCAGCAGATCTGCCGTTCTGACGGCACCTTGGCGCGATGACAAGGCGTACAACTTTATTTTGTTTCATTTTTGCAGGAACACCCTAAGGTGGTGACCACTGCGCCTTGGCGCACAGGGGTCGCATCGGTCGCCAGTGTTGGTTTCCGGTAATTTTTGACGCAGCAGGGGGTGTGAACGTCGGTCAGTGTGAGAACGGCAGGGTACGCGCAGCCAATAGAGTGGCGTCATTTAAGCATACTTCTTCATACGAGCCTTGCCCCAATCAATTTAAGGCCGTGACATATCATCTGATCTCTTCCTGATCGGGTATTTATCACTAGCACCCTATGATTTATCAAAGGAAAGTTGAATTGCCCTTCAATGCCAAAGGTTCGCCCGAGAATAGTTTTAACAGCTTCAATAGTTTTAATAGCTTCAACAGCTTTAATAGCTTTGAAACCTCTGGGAGCACGGTCGCAGCTGAGGCTTTGTTGACGACGCGCGATGGTATTGTCGGTGCGCCCTTAGATATGAATCCCCACATTACTCCGGGTAGTCCCCATGATCCGCGCAATCTGGCGCGGTTGTCGGCAGATGTCCGGGCCAGCCTATACTTGTCCGAACTAGGATCGCGGGTTGCATTTTCGGATGCCATGGATGAGACGGCTATCGCCAACCTTTGGCGGCGGGATACTCGGCCAGCGGGTCGTTCGCCTCAAGCAGATAGCCTCCTGGTCCAAATCACAGCCCCGACGATTGATCAGTTCAAGGAACAGATGGCCTATCTCACAGCCTATGCTGACCTGCGCGGCGATCGGGCGGCGGAGATCCTTTCGCAGACCAGCGCAATTACGCCTTTTTTGGCGTCGATTTCCTTTATGGATCCCGCAAGAACCCCATTTACGGTGGAATTGATGTCTGCAGCACTAGGGTTCACCAACTATTGTGGCATGCGTTTGAAATACAGTATTTCCGCCAAACGCCCGATAGAGTTTTCGCCACAGGTTCAACCAATAATCCCAACGCCAACTCACGGCTCTTTGCCGAGTGGCCATGCCACGGAATCCTTCGTGACTGCGCGCCTTCTATGGAAACTGCTGCGGGCCTCCAACTCGGAGCAATATCACGAAGACGGCGTCTGGGGCGAAATGTTCATGCGTTTGGCATCCCGGATTGCCACGAACCGAACTGTCGCAGGCGTTCACTTTCCAGTTGATAGTGCCGCCGGGGCAATGCTGGGGCTCACGTTAGCGGACTATCTGCACGCGGTATGTGACCCAGAGGCAAATGAGCTGACAAGTGCCTGTTTCAATGGCCCCGCGTTCAATGCTGCGGAGGACTTTGATTGGCACGCGCTGTATCTGGCACGCGAAGATCGCCAAACGAAAAAGGCGGGCAAAAAACGCAACCCTTGGGCCACCAGCGAGCGTCACCCGACGACACCGGACATGGCTTCTCCGGTTCTGACATGGCTGTGGAAGAAGGCGCAGGCCGAGTGGCAGGATTTTACCTTATAACTCCAATGCCTTGCCGAAAAAGGAGCAATAATCATGCCATTGCATTGGGAAACATTTCATTCGCAGGATCTGCTGTCTGACGTTGCTGACTATCGATTGTCACGTCCACTTATTCACGTTACATCAGCGGCATCTCAACCTTGGTGGTCCGCCCTTGTTGAGTTGCAAGATATTAGTATCCGCGAGTTTGAAGAGCGTGCGCAAAGCCGGTTCCCGGACGACCTGGTCATCCCAGCTGATTATGATGCAGATGATCGTGATACGGTCGAAGAAACGCAATTCGTTTCAATTTTTGCCCGCAAACCGCTGTTAGATGCGTTCAACCGTCACGCCGCCGATTATTCAGTGATAGGTTTGACGTTGGGAACAACTGTTACGGACTCTGATCTGTCTGACGTTGATACAAATGATGACGACAGCAATCGTCGTAAGATCATTGAGGTGCCCGAAGGAACGGTCATCACAGCCGTCATCGACGATGCGATTGCCTTCGCCCATAACCTGTTTCGAGATGGCCTGGTGTCGTCGCGGGTGGAGTTTGCAACAATCCTGTCAGCGTCTCCTGAACAGCTCTCTCGGGTGGGGGCGTCGGGACGCAGCTATAGTAAAGCCCAAATCGACGCCCTCTTGCAGGAATTTACGACCAACGGCTTGTTGGATGAGCCTGCATTTTATGCAGCGGTAGGTTTGATAAATGCGCGTAGCAAAGCACTCTCCGCCGTCGCCTTGCGTCGTTCGCATGGCACGCATGTGATGGCGCTGGCCGCTGGATATTCGATGAGCAATGCCCCGAGTAACCGGCCAATTATCTGCGCGTTGTTGCCCTCCCGGGTTACTGAGGATTCTACCGGACAGAATACGCTGCCCAGCTTTAAACTAGCGCTCAAGCGCCTGTGCAATCAGGCGGCGCGGTTCCGGCTGCCTGACAAAAGTAAACCTCCTGTCATATTCAATTTCAGCTATGGGAATTTCGCGGGGCCTCACGATGGAACCAGCGGTATTGACCGTGTGATTGACCGGTATTTCGGGCCACAAGCAAAGAAGCCCGATGCAAATCAAACACGCCAGATTGTGCTACCAGCGGGTAATGGTAACCTTAGTCGTATTCATGCAGACCTGAATCTTCAGAATGCGAAAAGCAAATCCAAGGACCCATCGTGGAAACTGGATTTTGTTGCTCAGCCGGATGACCGAACGTCAAGCCATCTCCAGATGTGGATGCCATACCACGCAACCAATCCGCCGCCCCGGCTTGTGGGGGTCCGTGTCACGGTTCCATCTGGCCCTGCGAGCAAGACAGTTTATGTATCCGGCAATACCGGGCAGCGACTGGTTGACGAGCAGGGCCAGGAGGTCGCACGCCTGACGTATCGGTTCGACGGGGGGCATACACGTCGCGGGGTGATAACCTTCAGTATCAATCCTACTGCGCATCAATCTGCTATCGACTTAGCCCGAGCTGGCCGTTGGCGGGTCGATATTATGTCCTGCGATATGAACAGCAGTGACGACGTTCAAATCTGGATAGAGCGTGACGAAACCTTGCCCGGTTTTCTGCCCGGTGGTCGGCAAGGGTATTTTAACAACGCTGACTATGTCTATTATAATGCACTCGGCGCACCCCTTCCGGTGGATCCGGCGGGAACAACCAGCCCAATCCGGCGCGCCGGCACGTTGAACGGTTATGCCTGCGGGAAAACACCGATGGTGGTTGCCGGCTTCACCCAGAGTAATCGCTTGCTGTCAGACTATTCCGCTGCAGGGCCGATTACCCCTTCTCGGGGGAAGAAAAAGGTAAACCGACTGGGACCGGATGCGGCGGCACTTGCGGATGACAGTCCGGTCTTGACCGGCGTATTGAGCGCGGGATCCAACAGCGGCAGCTTGACCCGCATGGGCGGCACCAGTGTCGCCGCACCCAGGGTTGCGCGCCTCGCGGTTCAAATGACCTCCGAAGGGGTTGAGACTGACCGCAAATGGCTGCGCTCCTTGGCGGAGGCCGAAAATCCCAACAATAAGGCTGCCATAACCCGAACAGGTGGCGGCCAAGTTGATATTTCAGTGGATTTTGGTTGGCCTGAAAGAGGTTGAGCAACATTGCCCTGGTAGGGGCAATGTTCACGAGCTTCTGGTCAGTTTGCGATCATAGTTTTTAGCTTGATCATCAGGGACTTCGCGCTTTCCTTATCAATACCTACAAGGGTAGAAAATTCGTCCGTTTCTGTCTGTGAAATCATATGATTCAGACAGTTAGCCAAAGCCATGCACTCTGTTGCCGTCAACGTGTTTGGAGATTTGTCAGGCATTGCGCTTTCCTCATTAAATCTGCCGCCCTCCTCAAATCGGAGAGGCGGCATGGATTTAGGACTGAACTCAACTTAGGTTGTCGTAGTAAGTCTTGCCGGTCAATGGACGAAACGCGGTGCCGCAGTCGTTGGCATTATCATTTGTGATGATGACCGTGCCGGTGGGCGTATGCCAGTATGCATAGCGACTGTTGGCCAAGGGCTTGGACTCCGTCGGAGCGTTCATAATCCCCAGAAGGAATGTCGCGAATTCATCCGCATTGGCAATCGTCGGATCGGGGAATGCCAAGCCATCGATTACCTTTCCATGTACGAATTCGGCTGAGTGCTTCGTGTATGCGTGGCCATGGGCAATGGCGGCAGAATATTCGGTATTATTGGTTGCTGTGCATGCAGCATGCGCAAAGGCAGGCAAGGCAACCAACAGCACGAGGGTGGCAGCAAGTCGTTTAAGAAGTGTCATATCTAAATTCCTTATTCGCCATAGATTTGAGGGAGATCGCCATGCGGCGAAGTGTTTCCCGGGGCCCAACAAGGCCCCGCAACAAGTCGTTATTGGCGGTGGACTGTGAATGTGCCGTCTGACTGATAGTCCACGTTGCAGGTGGAATAGCCCTGAGTGAAATCGCACAGAACAGCCCCTGCGACCGAAAACGAAATGGGTGATCCGACGGGGTGATTGCCTGTCTTTACGTAGAATTTCGGTTTTGGCGCGCAGAATATGTGACTGACTGGTGCGGGGGTGACGTAGCTGGACAAGACGACCTGCGTGTTTCTCACCTTGATCCCATTGCCGCAGTGGAGCTTCAAACCACCAGTGGGAGTGTAGCTTGGTATCTGGATACCAAAGTTCCCTTCAGGGATGCCTGACGCGTAGGTCGGCATGGATAAACCGAGCGACCCGACCGTCAACTGAGTATTATTGGGCACCTGCTGGGTCTGGTCTTTTGGCGTCAGAGCAATTGGCCATTTGGCAACAACGGACGTTTGAGAAGCGTTTTCATAAGGTTGCGGCTTCACAAGCATGGCGAGTTTAGCTTGATTGCTAAATGCGGCCACATAAGGTTGTCGTTCAAATTGAAACTGAAGCGTGGACCCAGATGATTTGTAGGGGAGGACTGCACCCGTAGCCAAGCTGGCCGATGACGACTGAAGTACACTTCCTGAACTCTGGTAATTTGCAGGGTGCTGAAACGCATAGAACTGCATTTTAGATTGAGACAGGTTCCTGATTACTATGGTCAGCGTGTACGGCATGAGTGCAGTCCATTCTACGGCCCAGCCTAAACTGCTCCGAAGTTCCACCAGGGACAAAGAAAGATCAGCCTAGGTCCGGCTGGTGATGTTCCAATCCCCATTAGCTGCCAGCTCCACGTCAATCACAGTGTAGCCCCCAGTGAAATCACACAGTGCCGAGGTTTTTGACGCAGCGGTGAAATCCATCACCGTGCCAGGCGTGTAGGTCCCTGTCGCAACGTAGTATTTCAGGATCGGCTCGCAATCGACGTGCGACTGTGGATTTGCCTGAACGAAGTTCGACAAGACGATCCCCCCGTTTACAGATACCGCGGAGCCGACGTTGTAGAAGGGCGGTGAAGAGAAGCTCGGTGTGTTGATCCGGAATGCGCCAGGCTGTACGCCGGCCTCGTTCGTCGGTGTCGATAGGCCAAGTGCGGGGCTTACGCTGGCGGTCGTGGAGTCATTGGCAGCGCCGCCACCAGCAGGCGCAAGATCGATCGCACGGCTCGCAGACGAATAGCCTGAGGACTGGCCAACGGCCGGCGCAGAATGGGCCTCCTGAATGCCCGCATAATACTGCAGATCAACCTGAAAGGTCAGGATTGAGCCAGACGAACCATAGTTGGCAAGGTTCTCTGCAAAGAGACTGTTCGAATACACCGTTGCACCGCCAGTATAGTTTGCCGGCTCTTGGAAAAAGAAGAAGCCCTGTGTTGCCGGCTCAAGATTTTTTACGTTAATTGTCAAAAGGGTAGACATAGTGAGTTCCTCGCTTTGATGATTGGCAGCAGGCCCTGTCTTTATGAACCTTGCACAATCATCATCAGGTCGCTGAGGTCAGATGTCCTGAAACTGGTGCTGAAATTTTCTGAAATTTTCTGAAGGTCATCTCTCAGTATTGAATGTGAGCTACTCCCCAATCTTTGAACAGGATCTGACGTAATTTAAGCTAATCGTTGCGACCTGCCCCCACTTGTCCCTCGTTCATAGCGAGAGTCTTCGGGCTTGGTTTTGATAGTTGTCGGTTTCGGGCTGGGCAAGCGCGCCGGGCGCGGAGCCCTCAAGTTACTCAAGCGTCCGGCGCGCTTCGGACGGTGCTTTGTCCCCGAGCGATGAGTGCGGCCTGACCGTGTTGTAATCGTAACGCCAGAGCGCCAGCTTCAGCCGGGAATGTCTGGCTGCCATCGTTGACACATCCATTGGCGGTGCGCGAGTCGCCCGAGACTTGAATCGGATCGCCGAGTGGCGCGGGTACGGACCACAAAATCACACGTCTGAATGAACTTATGCCCCATGGCGCTACGCCGCTGACGCAGCGTAGCAGGCAGCATCGGAACCACACCAGAGCGCGTTCGCCGGACGGTCACCTTCCATAGTGTTTCCACACATCCAGTGCTACGAACGCCAGAAGCGCCCCTTGGGGCGCTATGTTGTTTGATTTATTTTTTTGTTTTGGTTGCGGGAGCGGGCTTTGCAAAGTCGGCCGTTTGAGGCAACCAGCTGAGATTTTATGCTGCTGCGCGACCCGCCGTTCCAGCCGTTCTCTGCGGCTACGAGGTGTTGGACCTGGTGAATTCACACACAGCGGGACAAAGTGATCTTTCGCTGCATTTGTGCCAATTACTGCTTTTAAGTTTGCCACATAGCTCTGGATGTAATCTCGTGAGAGAGCCCACTAGGGGGCACAGCCTTGCTTAACCGCGTACAGTTGATCCTCTCCTATGACCAAGACCGAAGTCGGTTCAGGTAACAACCCAACAACACCGGTGACCCGTTGCTCGGATTCGAGCTTTGTGAAGCGTTCCATATCCTTTGAAACGTAGATCTCACCTGATCGTTTGTCGGTGACAAGATAGGTTTGCCAAGCTTCGACATAGTCAATTCTGACTTCATGTCGCCACGGAGCTTCCACTGGGAAGTTCGCAACCCTATGGAGCGAAAGGTTGTCATTCAGGACAAATACTCCACGCTCAGACTGGATGAAGGTCACCCCCCCCAACGATTTAACGTCAGGGTGTTCACCAATCTTCTCATACGGCCACATCTGAATTTGAGACAACGAGGCGCCATCGAGAACCATGATGCCCTCACCTGCATTCACGAACACTCGAGTTTCTTCAGGAATGGATATCGGGCTAGGGTGATAAAAGATTCTTTTTCCAACCACGTCACTTTGTGAAGTGAGGCCTGGAATGAGGTGCGCCTCCGTTTCATCTGGGCCTAGCATGAGGAAGTGTGGCGGCAGCGTTTCAGGTGTTTTCTGCCACAAGCCAAAGCTCGTCTTTCTCGAGTGAGACCATGGTCCAACCCTACCGATCCAATTTCCACTTGCCGCATGGTATTCCCAAGTTCCTGCGGGAAGGCTTGCAACAAGCTTTAGGTCGTCTCCGAAGACGCGAAAGATTAGGGGCTCAAAGGCGTTGTTGGAAGGAAAAATTCGAATAATTCCGTTGCCCACCTCAACTTTGGCATCCTGAAAGGTAGGAAGCAGACGTTGTCCTTCAGGTAGGTCTACCGAGGTTCTGGTCCACTCCCCGGAAAGCGGTCGGAACCACAGCGAACTGCTTTCTCGCGGCGTTGAACTGAGTGGCCCCGTCAAAGCCAAAGCACCATTGATCTCACCAATAGTCCGGATGGAGACTGTTTGGTCGCCGTTGAACACCGGCAGATCAACTTCCTCACTGGCACCGCTGGCTTTGATCCACTTCAGTGGGTCTGACGAAGTTGCCTGCCAGTAAACGTCACCGACACTTTGGTCAAAAAACGCGCGCTCATAGCCTTGAGTGGTTTCTATAGGTTCCCAACTCGATTCATTAGAACCAAGTCGAAAAATCACTCGCGGACGAGAGCCAAACCCGAAAGCCTCTCCATCCGGCCCGACGTGGATACCGTGCTCGAACGCGAATCCCCAGACATGCGGAAAATCTTCCTCCACTAGGGACAGGCTTAAGCCATTGAACTCATAAAGCTCATGGCGATTCAATGCCTTCACGATCATCCCATCAAAACCAGGAACGGTACGTGGAGACGTTGCAATCCGGTATGGCTGTTCAAATTCCACTGGTAGCTTGGGCTCGCTTCCCGCTACGGGTACAACACAGAACTCCTCTGCATTGGCCAAAGTCGCCCCCAGAGAAATCATCAGTATGGAAAGCTGTTTATGCACCTGTTCTCACCGCTGAATATCCGGCCAATCAAGATTTGCAAACCAATTACGACACCCATTCAAAATGGTTGGCTCGATCGCTTGCATTTCTGATAGCAGACATTTGCAAGATGTGCAGCATCGGTCAATCTGGGCTCACTACCGACTTGCGGCGATGCGGCGATAGGGTTGCAGCGAAACTTCACCAAGACGCTTCTCCCAGACAACGCCAGGCAGCCCGGAGCGGTCATTGGCGGGGGCGTCATGTAAAAGATGCTGCAGCTGCAAAATATCCTGAAAAGCGGCCGTTGAACCGCCTTGGCGCGCTGCCTTCATTGCTGCAGTCAGCACCAGGGGTAGAGGTGCGCAGAAGCGCCATTTGCAAAGTCAGAGCTTCTTTCTTGCCCGGTCGCCACTTTGCTGCATTGCAGCGAAGCAAAGCAGACCTTTCCGCACTATTACCCTCTAACGCAGAATACTTCGAAGTCTTTCGACCCACGGATGGACTTCAAATGCTATCCATAGACCGTTGGCGAAATGCCAAGGATGTGGAGGGTTGCGGTGGTCGGAGGACCAACTATGTCAATTCCTAACCTTCCCGCAATTCGCATGCGTCACGCTCCCTGGAACAAAGGGCGTATCATAGGCCAAAAACGTCCTTTGCTTCCCAAGCATGTCTGGGCAATTCGCGTTCGCCTTGAACTCTCCGATAGGGTGCGTGATCTGGCACTCTTCAACTTGGCAATAGACAGCAAACTCAGAGGATGTGATCTCGTCCGTTTGCGTGTTGTTGACGTTTACGCAGCAGGCCACGTGAAAGAGCGCGCGTCCATAACCCAAAGCAAAACCAGTCAACCGGTTCGGTTCGAAATTACCGAAGGAACGCGATCTTCGCTTCAGGCCTGGCTGGATATGCCAATAATGAAGAGCTCTGAATTTCTTTGGCCTGGAAGGCTCCACAACCGGCCGCACATAGGTACACGCCAATACGCGCGACTGGTTCGGGATTGGGTGAAATCCATTGGCTTGGAGCCAAGCGCCTATGGAACCCATTCGATGCGGCGTACCAAGGTTGCCCAGATTTATCGCAAAACCGGGAACCTTCGAGCGGTTCAGCTCCTTCTCGGGCATACCAAGATGGATAGCACAGTCCGCTACTTAGGGGTTGACCTGGAAGATGCCTTGTCAATTTCCGAGAGCGTCGAGATCTAGGAAGCCAAGACGTTAAAAAACATACCCAAAGCCTTGCCTCTGACTTGTCGAGCCTTAGGCAAGGCTCCAGCAGGAGGAAAGGATACTGGCTCTCAAAGGCGATTTAAGCGGCTGGTGGTCCCGCCGGATCACTGCTGAACACAGGTTTGTATATCGCGCCAGCGGCAAAGGTAATGGACAGAGCCTGGAGATCGCCCGGCTGCGTCATAACTACTGTTCGATCAGGCTCTTCGCGACAATGCTCGCAATCAAGAAAGTATATGCTCCAAGGCTTTTGCCGCAGCTATTTGTCTGGCTTCAGCCGAGGGTCTGTGGAAACTCGCCTGGTTTCTCGACGATGAGGATGTTTCAGTCGATTTTGGGGAGGCAGCCGGATCCAGGAACACTTTAGCGTCTTATACGCCGGAGAGGGCTGAATCCGCGCTTGTGTGGCGTTTTCTGCGGTGCAGCTTGAGTTGAGCACCGCCCATCAGGCCGGAATGGCAGTCAGAAGCCCGCGTACCCCGATCGGGGCTATCATTCGCTTGATCTTATCGGCGAGGACATGGAAGGCCATCTTGGTACGGACGTTCTTGGGCGTTCGCATACGGAAGTGGGTCGCCTCATCTCCACTCAATGGTGGTTACGATGAGCCGGAAACCCGCTGTTATCAAATCGCGCTACACTGTCCCATTGGCGCTGACGTCAGACAATGTCAGATTGGACGTTACCGTCTTTGCGGCCCGTGCCACCCGGCATGTCCTACTGACCTGGCTGTCGGCCCCGTGCATTGTACGAGTTGGACGAAAGCGGCATAGGCGAAGTCTATCACGCTGCGATTGAGTATATCATCCCGGCGGCCTCCGAACGGAATTACCGCCAGCAATGATCCGGTTGATGAGACCCGCTACGGCTCGATGCGCCTCTATCTCGCCATCAGTAACAGCTGCGTTTTCATGCGTCTTTGCAGCGTCCCGCAGGATACCCACGATCTCGCGCTCGGGCAGGAGCTTGTGATCGTTCATCGCCAGCAGCAGTGCTTCGCAGATCGAGAGGGCAGCCATTCCCGAGAAGTCTTTCTCGCTGAGCATTTTATTGTATCCTTCCGGTGACGGTAAAACATCGCGCAGCAGACTGGCCTCGCTTGTCCCAACCATCTTCGCAGAAAAATGGTATGCTGGGCTAACCGAAAGCAGTCTGTGCGCGATTGCGTCTGGAGTTTCTTTCCAGCTTGAGAGGCCCCGATGACGGATATCTTAGAAAGCCCGCTTACACGGAAGCTGCAAGTCTTCGTCGCATTGTCTGAAGATGAATTGGGCGTCTTGAAGCGTTTGCATCTGCGCCGCCGGTCCTTTTTGGCGGGGCGTGATCTCGTGCATCAGGGGCAGTCGGATCAGGCCGCTTATATTCTGGCCGCCGGTTGGGTATGTTCCTACAAGCTTCAGCCGGACGGAACCCGCCAGATCGTGGATTTCCAGATACCGGGGGACTTTATTGGATTGCGCAGCGTGCTGCTGCGCACGTCCGACCATAGCTTCGAGCCGGTCACGGATATTCAGGCGGCAGAGGTCTTTGCGGACGACCTTCTGGAAGCCTTCGAGAAGACGCCTCGCCTCGCGGCAGCAATTCTCTGGGCGGCATCACGGGACGAAGCCATGGTGGTCGAACATCTCGTAGGAGTTGGCCGCCGCGCTGCGGATGCACGCATGGCGCATTTTCTGCTGGAATTGGGGGCAAGGCTGAAGCTGGTCGGAATGGGGAGCACGAAAGGCTACGCCTGCCCTTTGACACAGTATCATCTTGCTGACGCGCTCGGCCTAAGCGCCGTCCATGTGAACCGTGTCTTGCGGCAGCTTCGCGAACGCGGCCTGCTGACATTTCGGGACGGCCGTGTAACGTTCGGCAATTATGACGGGCTGGTAGAGTTTTCGGGGTTCGATCCGGCGTATCTGGATCAGACCGGCCCGCTCTTGAAATGAAAAAGGCCGCCCCTCCCCCCGGAACAACCTGGGGCGGCCCGATCTTCATTTAAAGCAAAGGAGTATCACGAAAGCGCTTTTTTAGCCGCGTCCAGTTCCTTGTTCGTTTCGGCGTGGTTCTTCGCCGCATGCGCCTTCTCGGCCGCCTGGTAGTGCTTCACAGCCCGGTCTTTTTTGGGGCCGGCGATTGCCTTGTCACAGGCTGCTTTGACCGAGGTCATCTTCTCGGCGGCATTGGTCTGTTCGGGTGTCATTGGATTGTCCTTTCTTGGACATTCCGAGAATAGGGCACGCAGTGCAATGCAGTCCATTTGAGGAACCGCACGCATCCCGTGCTTCTCTGCTGCTCGGAAATGAGTGCCGCCGGAGATTCGGCAGGCACGCAGCCATGTACCCATCTTCTCTGCTCCGCAGCACTGATGCAGGTTAGCTTGGGGCGGGTCCGCATCTTCTGGCTGATGATCTTTGAACGAAGAGCTCGGGAGCCGTTTCACATGCCGAGAAGTGCGTTAAAGATATCGCCCCAAGGTGAGGGTTCATCCCGCTGGCATCAGGTGGTGGGGGTTTGCTGATGTGACAGCCGCAGCCACCGGCCGTTGTCCAGCAGATATGTGGACGCGCAGAGCGCCTCATAGATTGGCAAGCCTGACTTCTCCGCGAATACGCGGTAGGCGAGCACAGCAACGGCCCCTTGCCTGATTTGGCTGCGGTCTTTCATTTCCACGGTTCGCCAGCCCGTGTTTTTCTTCACATGCTCCAGGATCTGCCCGCCCTGAAGAATGCCCGGCGGATAGGGAAGTATCATCACTGCATTTTTTGCAGTCACGGTGCGGGCGCTGTCCGCGCCGCTGGTCCAGCACCGCTCCTCCAGATCCCATAGCACCGCATAGTCCTTACCATCACTGCGGTCGCCGTCCCGTGTTTTGCCTGACATCATTGGCCCGTCCCCGGAGTGCCTGTGAGTATTAACTGCAAAATCAGAAAGAGGATCGCCAGTACCGCCCAGATCAACCCAGACAAATTCGTCGGCCCGTTTTCTGCGCCGCCAGAAACAGCCATCAAGCGCTTGCGTTTGGGGAGAAGGCGGGTCAGTTTCCGCGCGAGCGTTCCGCTATCCTGCTTGAGTGCGGGCACGTCGCGGCATTGCGACAGCAGCATCTCCAGTCGCGAGCCTGCGACCTCTTTCTCCAACGCGGCAAGCGCGGCTGCCTCCTCCCAAGGTTCGAGCTCAAGCCGCGCGAGGGCCGATAGAACCGTAACTGCATTGCCATTCCGGTCCTCGCCAACGAAGGCTTGCAAAAAGCGGTCAAACTCAGGGCTGTGGGGTTGAAGAATGCCAGCGGCTGGCATCGGCATATCCTCCCTTTTTAGGTGTTCGGATCGGGAAGCGGCTGTTCCCGAAGAACCGGGCTGCCGCCTGCCGGGTAACAAGCTTCGGATAACTCCGATCATACCCGCATTGCCCGACGCACGCGCTGACGCAGATCAGCCGGTCTCCAGTCCTCTGAAGTCTAGCCGAAGGTTTGGGTCCGGGTATGCCAGAGCGGTCAGGACCCCAGCGGCGCTAACATGGGTCAGCACGCACCGCCCGGTTCCGGGGTAATGTAGGAGGGCCGCAAAGTTTGGCTGCCTCTCGGCAACCGGGATGCTGCAGCCAAGGCAGCGCGGCAGACATGCACATATCGCGGAGACCGGTGATGGCCTTGCGATCAATCAGATCCACCATGACTTTCCCGCAGCCTTTTACCTTGCCCGGATATCCGGACGAACTGCCTTCCGGCGAATACGAAGTGCTGGTCGAGGAGGAGCTTATCGAAGGGCTGAGTTTCACGGCTTACCGCAGAACGGCGATTTACCTGACCATCCACGGCAAGGGGCGTTTGCCGGGCCGGACAGAGTTGCGGCCAATTACCTGGACCGACCTGGAAGCAGCGCTCGGCCAAGACCCGAAACGCAACACTTGAAGATAGCGAGGCGGCGCTTTCCCCGCTGGAGGATTCACAATGTACACTCCCGAATGGCTTAAACCCGGCCTCTACGGCGCCGTGATAGGTGGCGCATTATTAGGCATCGGCGGATTTACCTGGGGCGGCTGGGTGACCGGCGGAACGTCACACGGCATGGCCGTGACCATGTCCCGCAACAATGTAGTCACGGCTTTGGTCCCGGTCTGTCTGGACATGGCCCGAACCGATGCGGAACGCGACGCAAAGCTGGCAGCGATCAGGGCCGTTGCTACCTACCGGCAGCGGGATGCCCTCATGAAAGCCGGTTGGGCGACGGTCCCGGGAACCGAGTTTCCGGACCGGGACATTGCGCAGGCCTGTCTTGCGGCCCTTGACGTCGAAAAGTCGTCGGAGCGCCCGGAAAACACGATCAATGAAGGATGAACAGTGCCATGTTACCATCTCTGCCTGAAATGACAGATCTTGAACGGCGCGTTCTGGCCCATGAACGGATTCTCCAGTCGCTCATTGCTTACATGTCCCGCACGGAACCGCGTTTCCTTGAACACCTTAAGAAGCGTTTTGTTGAGCCAATGGCCATGGTGAGGCATGAGCATGACCACCGGAACGCGGATGATTATGCAGAGGAATTCATTCGCACCGTAATGGCTCTTGGAGAACCGCATTTGCCAAGGGCCGCAAGCTCCAGCGTGCTCGATAAGCCACTGCACAAACCGGAAGATATCCAAATTTCGACACACCCCTATCGTCCAACTGCGAAGGCGGAGCGCGTTCGTGCCCGGAAGAGGAATGGAATCTGGGAGGTCAAGGTGGACGGTGTTTTCCACGGGGACTACCACGACAAGGGCACTGCGTCAGTAGCCGCAGCCTTGGCCCGCTTGTCGCTTCGATGAGAGGACCCCACCCATGAACGAGGCAGTTAGAAAATCCATTGCGGTCTTTGCCCGGCCGTTCAACGTTCCGGGCTTCAGCGAAACGCTCCCTGCCGGAGAATATGACATTGAAACGGAACTGTGTTCACCTCCCGACAGCCTGCAGCCTGAGACTTGGAGAGCTTCTGTCGCCGTGAAGTTGCATCCCAGGGAATTCCACCCCGGGCTGGCGAGAACCTTGACCGTTTCGCTGGCCGACCTCGATGACGCCCTGGCAAAGGACAAGCTCACCGGAAAAGAACTGGCCGAATATTTCCTGGAAGAAATGCTTTCTGACCCGATGGTCCGGCTGGTGATGGTGGCCGACGGGGTCTCCGAAACTCAGCTGCGGAACCTTTACTCGGGCGGGGGCGCATCTCAGGCGCACAAAGAGGCGCCGGATGCGGCTATAGCGGGTGAATTGCCAACGGAAAATTCACCAATCCAGGCTGCGGAGAACGAAGGAATGCCGACACAGAGGGAATAAGCCGCGCGCAGGCGCCTTGGCGTCAAAGGTCTGTATCGGATGCCGGTTTGAGAGACCAGGAGAGGAAACGATATGCCTGACCAGAACGGCGGCCCAGAAGACCGCGGGCCTTGGCAAAGCAGACAGAAGCGCAATCCGCCCGATATCGACGAAATTCTTCGTCAAGGCCGCGACCGGCTGGGCGGATTGCTCCCTGATGGGCGGCCCCCTGTGAAGGGCATACTGGTCGCAGGAGCGATAGTCTTGGCAGCGGTTGCGGCCTGGTCTTCATATTACACAGTCCCGAGCGACTCTGTCGCCGTTGTCCAGCGTTTTGGCAGATACACTGCTGAGGTTCCGCCTGGCCTGCATTTCAAATTCCCGCTTGGCATCGACGTTGCCACGCTGGTGCCCGTGAAACGGCAGCTGAAGCAGGAATTCGGGTTCACAACGCCGGGCCGGAGTGATCCCTTCCAGAGCCCGTCAGACGGCCGGCGCGAAACCGAAATGGTCACGGGAGATCTGAATGCTGCGCTCGTGGAATGGGTGGTGCAGTACCGGATCTCTGACCCCCTGAAATTCCTGTTCGAGGTACGCGAGCCAAGCGCGACTTTGCGCTACGTCTCTGAGTCCGTGATGCGAGAGGTTGTTGGCGACCGCACCGTTGACGAGGTCATCACCATCGGCCGTCAGGAGATCGAAAGCGAGGCGCTTCTCAAGATGCAGGCTCTGTCCACGAAATACGCCATGGGTATCAGCATCGACCAGGTCCAGCTGAAGAACATCAACCCGCCGGGACCGGTTCAGGCGTCGTTCAATGAGGTCAACCAGGCACAGCAGGAAAAGGAGCGCCTGATCAATGAGGCGCGCCGCGAATACAACAAAGTCATTCCGCTGGCCGAAGGCGAGAAAGATCAGCGGATCCGCGAGGCTGACGGTTATCGCCTGAAACGCATCAACGAGGCGGAAGGCGACGCAGCGCGGTTCACCGCGCTTTTGGCCGAATACGTAAAGGCGCCTGAAGTCACGAGGCGGCGGATATACATAGAAACCCTCCAGGATGTTCTGCCCAGCATCCTGTCAAAAATCATTGTCGACGGATCGACTGCGAGCATCCTGCCGCTTTTGAACCTCGACAGGCTTCAGGAGGATCCGTCATGAACATCAGATTGGGGCTCTTCGCAGGGATTGCGGTTGCTGCCGGCGTGATTGCCTCCGGTTCCCTCTACACAGTTGGCGAAGTCGAGCAGGCTATTATCACCCAATTCGGTAAACCTGTGGGCGAACCAGTCATAACGGCTGGTTTAAAGCTGAAGCTGCCTATCGTTCAGGACGTCAACCGGATCGACCGCCGGGTTCTTGAGTGGGACGGCAATCCTTCTGACATGCCCACCAAGGACAAGCTCTACATATCCGTCGATCTGTTCGCCCGCTGGAAAATAACCGACCCGTTGCAGTATTTTCTGCGGCTGCGCGATGAGCGCAGCGCGCAATCCCGTCTAGACGATATTCTCGGCAGCGAAACCCGCAATGCCGTCGCCAAACACGAGCTGATAGAGATTATCCGGACCACGAAGGGCCGGACCCCGCTGCGGGACACGCTTTTGACCGATGAGGAGCGCGCGCAGGACATAGGTTCTCTGGTTCCTATCCAGAAAGGCCGCGCACTTGTAGAACAGGAGATTTTCGCAGCCGCCTCAGAAAAGGTTCGCGTTTTTGGGATCGAGCTTCTCGATATCCGTTTCAAAAGGATCAATTACAACGAGAGTGTGCGTCCGAAGATCTACGACCGCATGATCTCAGAGCGCCGCCAGATCGCTGAACGTTTTCTTTCCGAGGGCAATGGCGAAGCCGCTCGGATCCGCGGCAACCGGGTGCGCGACCTGAACAAGATACAGTCCGAAGCGTATCGCGCCGTCGAGGAAATCCGCGGCGTGGCTGACGCCTCGGCGGCTGCGATCTACGCAAAAGCCTACAACACCGACGCCCAAGCAGCCGAATTCTATGCGTTCACCCGGACAATGCAGGCCTACAAGGACATGATTTCAGGGGGAACGACGCTGGTTCTGACAACGGACAGCGAACTTTTCAGGTTTCTGAGAGGAATGGAGGCCGGGGAGCCGGCTGGGAGCACGCCTCCTCCAGCTCCCGGCCTGACGGCCGCGGCCGAACGCTGATGTATCAGAGGACAAAGAGATGACGGAAGAACCGGTGGATTTAGACGCAAGGCGAAGCGCCGAAGGCCAGATTGCGACCGATACCCGGCGGCATGCCCTTAAGGATTTCAAAGCCGACCAGAGATAACTCCGCCTGCGGCAGGAAGAACTTGAAATGAAACTTCTCGCCAAACCGGCCTCTAGCTGACATGAGGCGGCTATGCCTACGTTGGGCAGCTTAACGTCGTCTGGCAGAAGCGCCCCGATAAAGTTTCGCGGCAGCCCTGCCGCCGCATCGCCGCAAGTCGGTAGTGAGCCCATGGACGAAGCCGCTCACGCGGCAATGGCGCCCGTGGCAGGCGTTCCGGACTGATCGCCATATTGGCTGCTGCGTCTGTGGTTCCGTCTGGGTCGTCTGGCCATCGTCGCTCCTTCGTCCCGGCACGCTGCCGGATCAGGGTAAGCGTCCGGTCTGACCGCCGTTACTTGTTCTGGGCGTCGATGACGGCTCTTACGAACTCGGTTTTCCGCCCTGCATATGATCCTCGGCCTTGGTCACCGAGTTCTTCGACAAGCGTCTGTTTAAGGTGTTCGTATTGATGCCGGAGTTTTGGGTTGCCTCGTAGCGCGTCACGGAAGGCGATTTGATCGCGGCAATCGGCATCGTCGGGATGGTACAGGTGCAGATTGTGGGTTCTGATGTCACCATCGCGCAGCCGGATAAACAGCCGCCCGCTTCGAATGCCTCTGTCGATGTAACCCAACTTCGCAAGAGCGGTCGCAATCTGCTCTTCGTGGGTTGAGCGCATGGCAATGTCCAGGATGGGTTTTGCTGTCAGACCGGGTACTGAGGTGCTGCCGATATGGTCGATATCAAATTGCACATCTGGCAGAGCCTGTGCGATCAACGCGGCTTCTTTGGCAAACAATTCAGCCCATCTGGGGTCGTATTCGGTCAAAGACAAAGAAGCCTGACGCAGACCAAGTGCAGGACGTTCAGCAGTCATGAGATAACCTTTCCGTTTACCCAAGGCAGCAGGTCGTTCACGCGGGTGATCTTGTAGTCGGGGATGCGCGCGATGGTGTAAGCGAGCCAGGTTTGGGGATCAACGCCGTTGAGTTTTGCCGTTTCTATGAGCGTGTATGCCACGGCAGCGGCGCGGCCACCGGCGGGTGAACCGACGAAGAGGTAGTTTTTGCGGCCCAAAGCGATAGCCCGCATGGCGCGTTCGGCTGTGTTGTTGTCGAGTATCTAGGATACCATTGGCCAAGTAAGGCCTGAGCCGCCGCGTGCGCGTCAGCGCATATCGGATCGCCTGAGCGAGCGGGGATTTGCCCGATATGATCGTGAGTTGCCTACCCAGCCAATCCTGCAGGTCATCGAAGACAGGTGTGGCCTTGGCCTGCCGGATGGCAACACGCTGATCTGGCGGTGAACCGCGCGCCTCTTTCTCAACGGCGTAGAGCTGGCTGATCCGCAGGATCGCTTCTTCGGCGATGCTTGAGCTCTGAGATCGATGAACATCCACGAACTTGCGCCGGATGTGGGCCATGCAGACGACCTCTTTGATGCCGTGGTCGCGATAAAGCTCCTCATACCCAGCATAACCATCGGCGTGCATCCAGCCTTTGTATTTGCTGAGATGATCCTTCGGGTGCGCCCCGCGCCGGTCTTCGGAGAACTGATACCAAGCAGCGGGAGGCGCATCGCTGCCCCATGGCCGTTCATCACGGCCATAGACCCAAAGGCGTCCGGTCTTGGTCTTGCCCGTTCCGGGTGCGAGCATGTTGACGGGTGTATCGTCGGTGAAGATGGCCTTGCCCTTCAAGGCGTGCTTGCCGATGGCATCTGCCAGCGGGGCCAAAAGCGTTGTCGTTTTGCCAACCCAGTCCGCCAAGGTGGAACGGTCGAGATCAAGTCCATCGCGTTCGAAGATTTGGCTCTGGCGATACAGCGGCAAGTGGTCGGCATATTTGCTGACCAAGACATGCGCCAGCAACCCGGGCCCTGGGCGACCGCGTTCGATGGGGCGAGATGGAAGGATAGCCTGGGTGAACTGCTCGCAGCGTTTGCAGGCAAAGCGCCGGCGGGTGATTTTGTTCACGACGAACCGTCCCGGCACATATTCCAGTTCTTCGGTCACGTCCTCGCCGATCTGGCGCAATGCACCGCCGCATGTGCAGTGATCTTTTGGCGGCAAGAGTTCGATGTTATTGCGTGGGATGTGGTCCGGGATCGGACGGCGCTTTGGTTTGTCCTTGGGCTCATTTGGGGAGGCTTCATCTTGGCCGTCATCGCGGCCTCGGCCACTTCGCTTGCCTCAAGCGCCAACATGAGCTGCTTGGTCTGTTCTGAGGTCGATCCTTAGCGCCAGGCCTTTTGCCCCGCGACCTGGTGGAGAAGCTTCTCAATCAGCATGGCCTGGGCTTTGATCTCGGCAAGAAGCTGGGTCGTGAACTCTTTGAGCCCTCCGTAATCTTCCGGCAATGTCATCGCTTCGGCCATCATGGCTGCAGCCTACACCATTGGATTTGCGTAAGGAATCCTAACCTGCGCGCAAAGGTCTCTAGGTTCTACCCGGCGTGCGCCAGTCGATGCCCTCCAGAAGCATCGCCAGTTGCGCAGGCGAGAGGGACACTTTGCCTTCCTTGGTGGCAGGCCACACAAACTTGCCGCGTTCCAGGCGCTTCGAGAACAAACACGCGCCTTGGCCATCCCACCAAATGATTTTGATCAGATCACCCCGACGGCCCCGGAACACAAACAGATGCCCGACAAAGGGATCGAGCTTCAGCACCTTCTCCGCCTGCACGGCCAAGGATGCATA
>NZ_JAYMVP010000018.1:0-6093 GCF_048056915.1 Phaeobacter sp. JH20_02
CTTAGAACCCCCTTCACCGGCGGCGCTGAGGCGCTGCTGAGACACACCGGACGGTGCGGCGGGGACGCTGGATTGGACGGGAAACGCGGCGGAGAGACGCTGGGACGGGCCGGAGAGACGGTTGGACGCATCGGAAAGACGGTGGCATTTATGAGGGTTTGATCGGCGGGCGCGTCAGGAATTTGGCGCATCTGTTGGTTATTGTCTCTGGATGTATGCTCTTTGACATTGATGATATCTGAAGAGATATGTGGGCGGTTTGGTTCATTCGATGGATCAACGTCTGTATATCAACGCTAGTAGGGCTTTTGTCCGATGATCTAGTGTCAGCTTCACTGTCTTGTTCGGCTTCGGTTTCTTTTGAAACCAAGCACAACAGACAGAGAAACATGATTGCAATTCCGGGTTCCTAGCCGGGTCTGGATCACGCCTAATCGCGCTCAAGTAGCCGAATAGGCGGTAGTGCAATCAAGATGTGCAGAGGTTCGAACGTCAAGGATAAGCATGTAAGTGCTTTTCAACTTGAGAGTTTGATCCTGGCTCAGAACGAACGCTGGCGGCAGGCCTAACACATGCAAGTCGAGCGCGCCCTTCGGGGTGAGCGGCGGACGGGTTAGTAACGCGTGGGAACGTGCCCTTCTCTAAGGAATAGCCACTGGAAACGGTGAGTAATACCTTATACGCCCTTCGGGGGAAAGATTTATCGGAGAAGGATCGGCCCGCGTTAGATTAGATAGTTGGTGGGGTAACGGCCTACCAAGTCTACGATCTATAGCTGGTTTTAGAGGATGATCAGCAACACTGGGACTGAGACACGGCCCAGACTCCTACGGGAGGCAGCAGTGGGGAATCTTGGACAATGGGCGCAAGCCTGATCCAGCCATGCCGCGTGAGTGATGAAGGCCTTAGGGTCGTAAAGCTCTTTCGCCAGAGATGATAATGACAGTATCTGGTAAAGAAACCCCGGCTAACTCCGTGCCAGCAGCCGCGGTAATACGGAGGGGGTTAGCGTTGTTCGGAATTACTGGGCGTAAAGCGCACGTAGGCGGATCAGAAAGTTGGGGGTGAAATCCCAGGGCTCAACCCTGGAACTGCCTCCAAAACTCCTGGTCTTGAGTTCGAGAGAGGTGAGTGGAATTCCGAGTGTAGAGGTGAAATTCGTAGATATTCGGAGGAACACCAGTGGCGAAGGCGGCTCACTGGCTCGATACTGACGCTGAGGTGCGAAAGTGTGGGGAGCAAACAGGATTAGATACCCTGGTAGTCCACACCGTAAACGATGAATGCCAGTCGTCAGCAAGCATGCTTGTTGGTGACACACCTAACGGATTAAGCATTCCGCCTGGGGAGTACGGTCGCAAGATTAAAACTCAAAGGAATTGACGGGGGCCCGCACAAGCGGTGGAGCATGTGGTTTAATTCGAAGCAACGCGCAGAACCTTACCAACCCTTGACATCCTCGGACCACCAGAGAGATCTGGTTTCCACTTCGGTGGCCGAGTGACAGGTGCTGCATGGCTGTCGTCAGCTCGTGTCGTGAGATGTTCGGTTAAGTCCGGCAACGAGCGCAACCCACATCCTTAGTTGCCAGCAGTTCGGCTGGGCACTCTAGGGAAACTGCCCGTGATAAGCGGGAGGAAGGTGTGGATGACGTCAAGTCCTCATGGCCCTTACGGGTTGGGCTACACACGTGCTACAATGGCAGTGACAATGGGTTAATCCCAAAAAACTGTCTCAGTTCGGATTGGGGTCTGCAACTCGACCCCATGAAGTCGGAATCGCTAGTAATCGCGTAACAGCATGACGCGGTGAATACGTTCCCGGGCCTTGTACACACCGCCCGTCACACCATGGGAGTTGGGTTTACCCGAAGGCCGTGCGCCAACCAGCAATGGGGGCAGCGGACCACGGTGAGCTCAGCGACTGGGGTGAAGTCGTAACAAGGTAGCCGTAGGGGAACCTGCGGCTGGATCACCTCCTTTCTAAGGATGTATCTAGCTAGATCAGAGCTTGCTCTGTCTCGTGATACACTTAGCATAAGATCAGTAATCAAAACTGATCACATCGTTTAGGTCCTCAAGTAGCGCTCCGCGCGGTAGGACACTAAACAGGACCAGGCCGTCCTCATATCTCTTCAGAACTGTCATGATCTTGCCCTGGGGCGAGATCTAGCAAGGGGCCTTAGCTCAGCTGGGAGAGCGCCTGATTTGCATTCAGGAGGTCAGGAGTTCGATCCTCCTAGGCTCCACCACTCATGCGAACGGCCCACATAGAATGGGTCGGTAGCTCAGGTGGTTAGAGCGCACGCCTGATAAGCGTGAGGTCGGAGGTTCAAGTCCTCCTCGACCCACCATTCTGCAAGAGACGATTTGATCATCAAGCACTTGCTTTGAGTGTTTGATCGTCCAATCGGACCGGATCGATGTTCCTTCGGGAAGGTTGATCACATTGACATCGTTTAGAGAGATACAATCAACAACACTGTTGGTCACCCGCGTGAGGGATCGACCTCAGTTTGGTGCTGACGGCCACCTATGTGGCCTGATGCGAGCCTTTGCATCCGCCCTTTTCCTCGGGCGCGCGAGGGTCTGCCGGACTGAAACCACAGTGTTGTCCAAGTCAAGTACACTAACCCGGTTCATATTCCGCAAGGTTTATGAACCAATGTTCACTTCTATGAAGTGAGCGGGAAAGTATGCTTTTGGTTCAGAATAAGGCCACAGTTTCTTACCAGCTTCTGTGGCGTGACAGTTCACTGTCTTTTTCTGGACCAGATCAAGCGCGAGAAGGGCGTTTGGTGGATGCCTTGGCAGTAAGAGGCGATGAAGGACGTGATACTCTGCGATAAGTCATGGGGAGCTGAGAATAGGCTTTGATCCATGAATTTCCGAATGGGGGAACCCACCTGACAGTTTGTTATTGTGACCCTGCAGTCTGCTATGAGAGGCCTGTCCTCAAGTAGCAAAGCGGTAGGACATCAATAATGAGCTTAATCAGGTACTTAAGACCTGAATACATAGGGTTTTAAGAGCAAACCCGGGGAACTGAAACATCTAAGTACCCGGAGGAAAGGACATCAATATGATACTCCCCTAGTAGCGGCGAGCGAACGGGGACCAGCCGAGCCTTGAGTGTGAATAGAATGTGTTGGGAAGCACAGCCATAGTGGGTGATAGCCCCGTATATGAAGCATGATAGGACGTATTAAGTAGGGCGGGACACGTGAAATCCTGTCTGAAGATCGGAGGACCACCTTCGAAGGCTAAGTACTCCTTACTGACCGATAGCGAACCAGTACCGTGAGGGAAAGGTGAAAAGCACCCCGACGAGGGGAGTGAAACAGTACCTGAAACCGAACGCCTACAATCAGTTGGAGGCCCCTTGAGGGCTGACAGCGTACCTTTTGTATAATGGGTCATCGACTTGGTCTCACGAGCAAGCTTAAGCCGTTAGGTGTAGGCGCAGCGAAAGCGAGTCTTAATAGGGCGCATGAGTTCGTGGGATCAGACCCGAAACCGAGTGATCTAGGCATGGCCAGGTTGAAGGTGCAGTAACATGCACTGGAGGACCGAACCCACATCCGTTGAAAAGGATCGGGATGAGCTGTGCCTAGGGGTGAAAGGCCAATCAAACTCGGAGATAGCTGGTTCTCTGCGAAATCTATTTAGGTAGAGCGTCATCCGAATACCCCGGGGGGTAGAGCACTGGATGGGTAATGGGGCCCCACAGGCTTACTGATCCTAACCAAACTCCGAATACCCGGGAGTACTAGATGGCAGACACACTGCGGATGCTAACGTCCGTAGTGGAGAGGGAAACAACCCTGACCTACAGCTAAGGCCCCTAATTCATGGCTAAGTGGGAAAGCAGGTGGGATGTCCAAAACAACCAGGAGGTTGGCTTAGAAGCAGCCATCCTTTAAAGATAGCGTAACAGCTCACTGGTCTAATTAAGACGTCCTGCGGCGAAGATGTAACGGGGCTCAAGCCATGAGCCGAAGCTTAGGATGCACATAGTGCATGGTAGCAGAGCGTAGTGTGACATAGTTCCATGCGTCTTTAACCTTCCTCTGGAAGGTCTTGGACGCACGGAGCTTTCGATGAAGCGGGCGCGTGAGCGATCCCGTGGAGAGATCACTAGCGAGAATGATGACATGAGTAGCGACAAAGAGTGTGAGAGACACTCTCGCCGAAAGTCCAAGGGTTCCTGCTTAAAGCTAATCTGAGCAGGGTAAGCCGGCCCCTAAGGCGAGGCCGAAAGGCGTAGCCGATGGGAACTAGGTTAATATTCCTAGGCCAGGAGGATGTGACGGATTGTGAAGGTAGTTCATCCTTATCGGATTGAATGGGCTGCTGATCAGTCCCTGGAAATAGCCCTCCATGAGACCGTACCCTAAACCGACACAGGTGGACTGGTAGAGAATACCAAGGCGCTTGAGAGAACGATGTTGAAGGAACTCGGCAAAATACCTCCGTAAGTTCGCGAGAAGGAGGCCCGGTTCCAAGGCAACTTGGAGCTGGGGGCACAAACCAGGGGGTGGCGACTGTTTATTAAAAACACAGGGCTCTGCGAAGTCGCAAGACGACGTATAGGGTCTGACGCCTGCCCGGTGCCTGAAGGTTAAAAGGAGGGGTGAGAGCTCCGAATTGAAGCCCAGGTAAACGGCGGCCGTAACTATAACGGTCCTAAGGTAGCGAAATTCCTTGTCGGGTAAGTTCCGACCTGCACGAATGGCGTAACGACTTCCCCGCTGTCTCCAACATCGACTCAGCGAAATTGAATTGCCTGTCAAGATGCAGGCTTCCCGCGGTTAGACGGAAAGACCCCGTGCACCTTTACTACAGCTTCGCACTGGTATCAGGATTGTGATGTGCAGGATAGGTGGTAGGCATCGAAACCGGAACGCTAGTTCTGGTGGAGCCTCCCTTGAGATACCACCCTTCGCACTCTTGATATCTAACCGCGGTCCGTTATCCGGATCCGGGACCCTGCGTGGCGGGTAGTTTGACTGGGGCGGTCGCCTCCTAAAGCGTAACGGAGGCGCGCGAAGGTTGGCTCAGAGCGGTCGGAAATCGCTCGTTGAGTGCAATGGCAGAAGCCAGCCTGACTGCGAGACTGACAAGTCGAGCAGAGACGAAAGTCGGCCATAGTGATCCGGTGGTCCCAAGTGGGAGGGCCATCGCTCAACGGATAAAAGGTACGCCGGGGATAACAGGCTGATACTGCCCAAGAGTCCATATCGACGGCAGTGTTTGGCACCTCGATGTCGGCTCATCTCATCCTGGGGCTGGAGCAGGTCCCAAGGGTACGGCTGTTCGCCGTTTAAAGAGGTACGTGAGCTGGGTTTAGAACGTCGTGAGACAGTTCGGTCCCTATCTGC
The DNA here is from genome assembly GCF_048056915.1 of Phaeobacter sp. JH20_02. Taxonomy (NCBI): domain Bacteria; kingdom Pseudomonadati; phylum Pseudomonadota; class Alphaproteobacteria; order Rhodobacterales; family Roseobacteraceae; genus Phaeobacter; species Phaeobacter sp. JH20_02. The sequence continues at coordinate 5,381 of NZ_JAYMVP010000018.1, forward strand.
CGTGGGTGTAGGATACTTGAGAGGAGTTGCCCCTAGTACGAGAGGACCGGGGTGAACGATCCACTGGTGGACCTGTTGTTGCGCCAGCAGCAGTGCAGGGTAGCTATGATCGGACAGGATAACCGCTGAAGGCATCTAAGCGGGAAGCCCCCCTCAAAACAAGGTATCCCTGAGGGCCGAGGTAGACCACCTCGTCAATAGGCCGGAGATGTAAGTGCAGCAATGCATTCAGTTGACCGGTACTAATCGCCCGATAGGCTTGATCTGTTCCAGTAACAGGCAGTGACACAATGAACCAAAAGCAAAACAAACTTGGACTTCATCGCGATTGTATCTCGACGATCTCTCACAAAGATCGTCAATATGGATTTTCCTCGGTTTGGTGGTCATAGCGCAAGTGAAACACCCGGTCCCATCCCGAACCCGGAAGTTAAGCACTGTTGCGCCGATGGTACTGCGTCTTAAGGCGTGGGAGAGTAGGTCACCGCCAAACCTAGTAAAATCCATAAACTCTAAACGATAACAATAAAAAATACCTTCAGATATACCCCTCTGAAGGGATAAATGCTCAATCACAACATCAGTGATAAAGCAATTAATGGCTCAACTCGCGCAACGCGCCAGAGCCTGAATAAAAATGTCGCGGGATGGAGCAGCCCGGTAGCTCGTCAGGCTCATAACCTGAAGGTCGTAGGTTCAAATCCTACTCCCGC
>NZ_JAYMVP010000019.1:0-4839 GCF_048056915.1 Phaeobacter sp. JH20_02
GACCGTGACGGCGTTGAGCGTGGTCAGGTTCTGTGTAAGCCGGGTTCCGTGAAGCCGCACACCAAGTTCGAAGCTGAGGCCTATATCCTCACCAAGGAAGAAGGCGGTCGTCACACCCCGTTCTTCGCGAACTACCGTCCGCAGTTCTACTTCCGGACCACCGACGTGACCGGCACCGTGACCCTGCCCGAGGGTACCGAGATGGTTATGCCCGGCGACAACCTGAAGTTCGACGTTGAACTGATCGCACCGATCGCGATGGAGCAGGGCCTGCGCTTTGCGATCCGCGAAGGCGGCCGCACCGTCGGCGCCGGCGTTGTGTCGAAAATCACCGACTAAGGTCGAGTTTCCACCGGAAACTCTGGCCTGCGGTGACAGGTGGTTTTCGCTAGAAAATCACCGAGAGCCACTCAGGTGAGAAAATAGAAAGGCCGCTCCAACCGGGGCGGCCTTTTTCTATGTGGCGCGAGGCTCTTCGGGAGTCGGTAGCCCTGATGCTGCGCCTTGAATTGCGCCCGCATAGGTGGCTAAGAGGGTGTCAAAATCACGCCATAATAGTTTCACATTCCAAGCGTTTTCCTCCGCCAAGAAAGGGGAAAGCTTTTAGGGAGTCTTTGAATGGGACGTTTAATTTATTTGTTTCTGATCGCCCCTTGGTGGGTATACGCAGCTGCTGCCGCAGGTTTCTTGTATTTGAGTGAGCAAGTTTATCAGAACGAGTTGAAAGAACAGGCCGATGCCACAGCTGCGTTGGCCCAGCCGATTCCGGGCCGGGTGGATTTGTCTGCTTTTGACAGGCAGAGCGATGTCGGTCTGGCGGACGAGGTTCACATTGGTGCGTGGATCAATACGAATTTCAATTATCATCTTCGCAAGACCAAGAAAGGCAGCGTCCGCACAGAAGGGTATATGTATGTGCTGCAAGGCGCCGCTGACACTTCGAGCACTAAACAGGTCCGTGCCATTATTTTGATGTCGGAGCGTGAGAAAGCTGATTTCATCAGCCGAATCTCCGAGTTTCAGGTCCCTGGTAAGCTGGACGAGACTGGGCATTCGTACTTTGCGTTCAATGGTGTGAGCACCAATGCAGGATCTTTTTCAGACCTGGTTAACGATGCCTTCAAAGAACAGGGGCTGACGAAGGGCCCGGACTTCATAGTCGTCGAGCCTTTTTGGGAAGGCCGGGAAAAGGGATTGACCTATGCGGGCGATCCTCAAAGGTTGCGCGGGAAGTTGTGGAAGCTTTCCGGCATTCTGCTTGTACTGGCAGCGATCAAATTCGGATTGGCTCGCCGTAGCAAGCAGCGGCAGAGCGAACGGGACGCCGCCAGTGTCGAACGGGCAATCTTCGCCAGTTCTCCCATCGCCAGTGCTGGCGAGAAAGGTGCCCGGTTTGGCAGGCCGGACCCTGGAGTGTCTCAGCCGAAAACGCTGCGCCAGACTGCAGCAAGAGTGCAGAAAACGTTACCTGAGCGGTCCAGTCCTGAACTGCAGTCCGAGGAAGAAGGGGAGGCCCATGGATTGGCAAAAGCAGGGTTTATGCAGCGATTTACCCAGGCGTCCAGAAAATCCCAGATGATCCTCTTGGGGATGGTTTTTATTCTTCCGTTTTGCGTAATGAAACCCGCCTTTGGAGGGATGGTTCTGCCTGTCGCGTTTATGGTCTACATCTACTGGTCAATTGGCGCGAAGGCTGCGTCATCTGTACGGGAGGCGTTGGAGGAGGTTGGCCTTCTCAAACCCAGAATCTCCCGCTTAGCAAAGCAGGACCCTTTCAGCCGACTGGAAGCCCAAGCAAGGAATTTCCGATAGCGCAAGTCAGGGCGGTTGGCCTGACTGCCCTAACTATCTGGACAAGATGATAATCAAACTCCAAACCCGTCGCCCGCCCCAAACGCAAACGTATCGGTGCGGAACCCCTTGCCACACACGGCTATCAGGCGTATACGGCGCCATCCCGCACTGCGGGGCAAAGGCGGGGTGATTCCCGCCTTTTGGGTTCGATGAGGGTGCGCGGTGGTCGCTTGCCCTCCTCTCAACCCCAACGCCTGAAAAAAAGGCATGACTATGCAAAGCCAAAATATCCGTATCCGGCTGAAGGCATTCGACTTCCGCGTACTGGACGCCAGCACGCAGGAAATCGTGAACACTGCCAAGCGGACCGGCGCGCAGGTGCGCGGCCCGATCCCCCTGCCGAACAAGATTGAGAAATTCACCGTTCTGCGTGGCCCGCACGTTGACAAGAAATCTCGTGACCAGTTCGAGATCCGCACCCACAAGCGGCTCCTGGACATCGTTGATCCGACCCCCCAGACCGTGGACGCGCTGATGAAGCTCGACCTCGCCGCTGGTGTGGACGTCGAAATCAAGCTGCAATCCTAAGATCGGAGGGTAAACATATGCGCTCTGGTATTATCGCAAAGAAAGTCGGCATGACCCGGCTGTTCCTCGAAGACGGCAAGCAGGTTCCTGTGACCGTTCTTCAGCTGGACGGCCTGCAAGTGACCGCACAGCGCACCGAGGAAAAAGACGGCTACACCGCCGTTCAGCTCGGCGCAGGTTCGGCCAAGGTCAAGCGCGTCTCCAAAGCCATGCGCGGCCACTTCGCAGCAGCGAAGGTTGAGCCCAAGCGCAAGCTGGTTGAGTTCCGCGTGCCTGCGGACGCCCTGATCGAAGTGGGCGCGGAAATCTCCGCCGAGCACTTCCTGGAAGGTCAGAAGGTAGACGTGACCGGCACCTCCATCGGTAAAGGTTTTGCCGGTGCGATGAAGCGCTGGAACTTCGGTGGTCTGCGCGCCTCGCACGGTGTGTCGATCTCCCACCGTTCCCACGGTTCGACCGGTCAGTGTCAGGATCCCGGCAAGGTTTTCAAAGGCAAGAAAATGGCCGGCCACATGGGTGCTGCCCGCGTGACCACTCAGAACCTTGAAGTCGTCAAGACCGACGCCGATCGTGGCCTGATCATGATCAAAGGCGCCGTTCCCGGCTCCAAAGGTGGCTGGGTCACCGTCAAAGACGCCGTGAAAAAGAAAGCCCCCGAAGGTCTGCCTTTCCCGGCAGCTCTGAAGTCGGCTGCAGCGGAAGAAGTCTCCGCGGAAGGTGGTGAAGCATGAAACTTGATGTGATCAAACTGGACGGCGGCAAAGCCGGCGACATCGAGCTGGATGCAGAGCTGTTCGGCCTGGAGCCGCGCACCGACATCCTGCACCGTGTGGTGCGCTGGCAGCGTAACAACGCGCAGGCCGGTACCCACAAGGTCAAGACGCGGTCCGAGACCTCCTACTCGACCAAGAAGATCTATCGCCAGAAGGGCACCGGCGGCGCACGCCACGGTGACCGTAATGCGCCGATCTTCCGCAAGGGTGGTGTCTACAAGGGTCCGACCCCGCGTTCGCACGGCCACGAGCTGACCAAGAAATTCCGCAAGCTGGGTCTGCGCCACGCGCTGTCCGCCAAGGCAAAAGCGGGTGAACTGGTCGTTATCGAAAACGCCGATTCCGAAGGCAAGACCGCCGCTCTGGCCAAACAGGTCAAGGACCTGGGCTGGAAGCGCGCGCTGGTCATCGATGGTGCATCCGTGAACGAGGGCTTCGCCCGCGCCGCGCGCAACATCGAAGGTCTGGATATCCTGCCGACAATGGGCGCAAACGTCTATGACATCCTGAAGCGTGACACCCTGGTGCTCACCAAAGCAGGTGTCGAAGCACTGGAGGCTCGCCTGAAATGAGCGCGAAGGCAGAACACTACGACGTGATCCGCAAGCCGATCATCACCGAAAAAGCAACCATGGCATCCGAAACCGGTGCGGTGGTCTTCGAAGTGGCGATCGACTCCAACAAACCCCAGATCAAAGAAGCCGTTGAGGCGCTCTTTGGTGTGAAGGTCAAAGCGGTCAACACCACCATCACCAAGGGTAAGGTCAAGCGTTTCCGCGGCCAGCTGGGCAAGCGTAAAGACGTGAAAAAAGCCTACGTCACCCTGGAAGAAGGCAACACCATCGACGTGTCCACCGGACTCTGAGATCTGCCTTTTTACAAGATTGAGAGGCCCTCGCGGAAGCGGGGGCCTTTTTCGTTGGGGAATACTACGAAGGTCTGGGCCTGACCCAGGTTGGGCGTGATGCGCCCTCCCGTTTCGCCGAAGTCAAGTCCGTGCTGTGCCGGGGAGGGGCGGGCCACCGCGCCAGCGTCATGCCGAAGGCATGCCTCCGGCATGACCCGCCCCCATGGGGCGGCGCTTTGACTGGTGGTGTGCCTGTCGGTGAGCTTCTACGGATTTGGCGGGATAAACTGCCGAACGCGGGTGTTGAGAGCGCCACCCCGCGGGACGGCGCTGGCGGAGGGAAGTATAGTATCTGTTTGGCTTTGTGAGCTACTGTGAAGTTTCGGCGCAGTACGCGTCGAGTAGTTATTTTGAGGCGAAGATGATTTTTGAAACAGAAAATTGGAAGGCTGCCACGCCGAGCGACTTGGTGGGCTTTTTAGACCGCAAGAGCAAATCGGAAAGCTCAAAATTTGGAGCGCTACTGGCCTTTCGGAGCAAACTGTCTCCCTTGACAGTTTACAAGTACTTAGTGGCGAGATTTGGAGAGCCTAATGGGTTTATGACGCTTTCCAAAAGGAGCAATGATAGCGACAATCTAGTTCACTGGGATTTCCTCTTGTTGGCTGGCGAGCATCGTATTTGGATCCAGGGAGGAAGTCGCGATGTTCAGGTAGGGATTAGCGGGCGTAAAATGAGCCCCTTGGACTGGGTCAAGTTTGTTAATGCACTCAAGAGGGATTTCGGCAACCAAGGCAAGAAGATGAGTGCGATCGGTCATAGGCTGCAGAAATGGAA
>NZ_JAYMVP010000020.1:0-23874 GCF_048056915.1 Phaeobacter sp. JH20_02
GACCGTGACGGCGTTGAGCGTGGTCAGGTTCTGTGTAAGCCGGGTTCCGTGAAGCCGCACACCAAGTTCGAAGCTGAGGCCTATATCCTCACCAAGGAAGAAGGTGGTCGTCACACCCCGTTCTTCGCGAACTACCGTCCGCAGTTCTACTTCCGGACCACCGACGTGACCGGCACCGTGACCCTGCCCGAGGGTACCGAGATGGTTATGCCCGGCGACAACCTGAAGTTTGACGTTGAACTGATCGCACCAATCGCGATGGAGCAGGGCCTGCGCTTTGCGATCCGCGAAGGCGGCCGCACCGTCGGCGCCGGCGTTGTGTCGAAAATCACCGACTAAGGTCGAGTTTCCACCGGAAACTCTGGCCTGCGGTGACAGGTGGTTTTCCGCAGGAAAATCGCCGAGAGCCCGCACGGGTGAGAAAATAGAAAGGCCGCTCCAAACGGGGCGGCCTTTTTCTATGCGATGACGCTGGAACAGGGCAGGGGGCGGCCTGACCGCCAGGCCTTTAGCCATGTCTATCTGCGCAGAGGCTGCCCGACGGCCCGGTCGGCCGTGTCCGTAATCTTGTCCAGCGAAGTCTGCAGGCTCAGCCGCAGCGTCTCAACCTGCTCATCGCTTGGCTTCTTCGGCACCTCATCCGTCCATTCCTGACAGAGGAGAACACCACGTGAGAACGGCAGAGGCAGCATCTGCTGATCCCAGGTTGGCAGCTTAATCACTTTCCGTTCTGCAAACGCGACAGTGAACACACGGCATCCGGTCATCCGCGCCCAAGTGATCGGTACGCCCGAGGAAATACGAGCCGGCCCTCTTGGTCCGTCAGCGGCAATGCCGATAGAACACCCCTCCTTGGTGCGGCGCAGGACTTCGCGGGACAGCGCCACATGGCGTTTGTGGCTGGACATCGGGATGGTCTCAAACCCCAGACGCACCAGAATCTGTCCCGCCAGCCGCCCGGCCCGCGCCGCAGAGGTCAGCGCGCAGATCCGGCCCAGAGAGGTGTCAAACAGATAGGGGGCCATGATCAGTCGCTGGTGCCAGAGCACAAAGATCACCGGCTCTCCAGAGGCGACACAGGCATCCATTTCCTCGAACCCGCGGCGCTCCCAGCGCGAGGTGCGATGGGCGAATCGCACATATCCCGCCAGCAGGGCCTCGATGGCGCGGTTCACTTTCGGACTGTCGGCGATCTTTTTGCGCAGGCTCACTCTGGGATCTTTCCTCTGGACATTTTTCTCTGTCATACTGAAGCATGGCGAGTGGGGCCAGTCATCGCGGGAGGACGCGCGGAAATCCGGGCGATTTCGTTGATTTCCCTCTTGCCAGCCGCGCAGCTCTGGCTTAGGAACTGCCGCACCGTAGGGGTATAGCTCAGTTGGTAGAGCGACGGTCTCCAAAACCGTAGGTCTCGGGTTCGAACCCTGATGCCCCTGCCACTCTCTCATCTCAGACACAAGACATCCCAGCACGGGCCTCGTTCTAGCTCGGGCCTCATTTCGATTGGCGGATCCGCAGCTGCGCCTGTCCGCTCTCTCTCGTCATGGATCGGTCCCGCTGGATCCAGTCCATATGGAAGACAAAACGCCTCCGCCGCCTTTCTGGGGCGGGGGAAGCGTTGGGTTTCAGGGTGAAGATTGCCCTGATCAGGCTGCGTGAATGGGCGTGCCTGCGGTCTGTGCCGCGCTGTAGCTGTCGGTTGGTTTTGCAGGCACCACATCCTCGGCCGGAACCGTCACATGCTGTGGCAGCAGTGCGTCGCTATGGCGGGCAAAAACCATGTCCAGCCCGCGTTCCAGATCCCGCATGTAGCGCGTGGTATCAAACAGCGGTGCTTTCGTCTGCATCAGCCGCAGTTTGCTGCGCAGTGCCAGCAGCTGATCCCGGTCCTCGGCCAGTTCCAGCGCCCGTGCCTCATAGGCCTGGGGCGTGGTGGTAAGCAGGTCTTCCATGTCGGCAGCGGCCAGCAGACTTGCGGTGGTGCGGGCAGCGAACTGGCGCCCCGCCATTGTCAGCACCGGTAGCCCGGCAGCCAGTGCGTCGCGCGCTGCCGGACCGGCATTGAGGGTGAAGCTGTCCAGGAACAGATCTGCGACCATGCTGCGCGCCATACGCTCCTCGCCGGTGCTGGCGGCGGCAAAGATCACGCGATCCGGGTCTACACGGCGGTCGCTTGCGGCCTGTCGCAGTGTAGCCTGCGCCTCTTCTGGGTAGTCCGGGAGCCAAAGAACGCTGCCCTCCACACGGGCCAGCAGGCGCATCCAGATATCAAATTCATGTGGGGTTAGCGCATGGCTGGCGGTAAAGCTGCAGAAGACAAAGGCATCATCGGGCAGGCCGCAGTCGCGTCGGCTGAACTGGTGGCCGGAGAGGTCCTGCAGGGCTGTAATACTCTGATAGCTGTGCGGCATGCGGATCATATGTTCCTCGAAATAGCGCTCGCTGCCGGGCGGGCAGGTAACCGCATCGCCGAGGATATAGTCATACGCCGGAGTGCCCATGGTGCCCGGAAAACCGGGCATGGCAATCTGAACCGGCGCGATCCGGGCCGAAAACACGGTTGCGTCGGCTTCGTGGGTATAGCTGGTCAGGTCAATTGCGATATCCAGCTGATCCGCGACGGCCTGTGTCTTGATGGTGGTTGCGGACAGTCCGCGGATATCGCGGTGGTGGACGCCGACCAGATCCGCGCGCGGTGCGCTGGCCGCATAGACGTAAAGCGCGAATCGGCTCTGATCGTGGCGGGCCAGCAGGCTGTCGAGCAGTCGCAGCGCATCGAGATCCTGGGCCGAGCTGACGAAATAGCCGACACGCAGCCGCTGTGGGCGTGTTTCTGCCCTCGGCCGTTGCGGCGCCGGGTCAGATTGCGGGCGGGAGCTGGCATGGGCCTGCATCCGGATGCGCAGTAGGTCTGGATTGTCCTCAAGCGCGATCTGCGCTTGCGGGGCGCAGGCGGACCCACGCAGCCCAAGGTGCCGACGGTGCTCCTGATATTCGTCCAGCCAGCGCCAATCGCACAGCTCCGCCATCAGGCGCAGTTTCTGGGCGCGGGCGCGATCGTCATTGGGGCGGGCCAGCAGAATCTGGTCCAGATGACGGATCGCCTCGCTCTGCTGGCCGATCATACCGGTGAGCTGGGCAAGATTGTACCGCGCTTCCAGGAAGTTCGGGGCAAAGCGCGCGGCCTGACCATAGAGATCGCGGGCGATCCCCATGTTCCCCAGCTGACGCTGGATATTGGCACGGTTGTAAAGCAGTTGCGCGTTGTCAGGCGCTTGATCAATCGCGGTGGCGAAACACTGATCGGCCTCGATGATGCGATCCTGCTCCAGCAGCGTGTTGCCCAGATTGTTGAGCGCGGGCAGGCAGGTCGAATCCAGTGTCAGAGCCTTTTTATACAGGGCAATCGCATCCACTGGCCGGTTCTGGCGCCGGTAGACATCACCCATCGCGGCAAAGGTCGTGGCGGAGGTCGGGTTCAGCTCGCAGGCTTTGTTCAGGCAGGTCGCCGCTTCATCCAGGGCGGTCTGCGCAAGATGGCAGCGGCCCAGCAGTTCCCACAGGAATGCTGATCTCCGATGGCTGTTCAGCAGCTCTGCGCAACGGGTTGCGGCCTGCTGGAAATGTCCATGCTGAAACAGCGCGGTCAGTTGCTCCTGATGTTCGGGGTCCAGCTTCGCATTGTCTTGCGGTGGCAGCCGCCGACTACGGCCAGAGAGCTTGCTGGAAATCTGCATTGTCAGCGGCGGGGTTGCCTGCGCTTCGCGCTGGGTGGCAGCCCCTGCCGGGGTGGTTTGGCTCAGGCTGGTCGCCTGCTGATCGTTCTGTGCGAGGGTCATGGAATCCTATCTCATAATCGCGCTCGGTAACGGGCAGGGCGCGATGTGCTGACATCTGCGGTGCCCCATGGCGGATATTTATGGCCCGCGAAAATTAAGATAGAATTGATTGCTTCTCGGCGGATGCGGCGGCGCGGACCTGAAGAACCCGCCCCGAGCCATCGGTGAAGGTGCAGCAGGGCTTGAAATTGCCATGGTCTGCGGTTAAATCGCTGCTTGATTACAAGCAGAGAGAACCCCGCCTCATGGCCACCACAAACCCCGTCCAGTTCATCCAGCAGGTTCGCGCCGAAGTTTCCAAGGTCGTCTGGCCGACCCGCCGTGAGGTGCTGCTGACCACCGTGATGGTGTTTGTCATGGCGGCGTTGACGGCCGTGTTCTTTGCCATCGTGGATATCCTGATCCGCTTTGGGCTTGAGGGCATTCTGGGCATGTTCGGCTAAACCCGTCTGGCAGCCCCGATCGCGCAACCCGTTGTGGCGAAGGGCAGCTTGGCTTCGCAATTGGCGGCTCACCTCTTGATCTTGGACTCCCGGGGCGGTAGGTGAGCGACTAACTCTGACGTAGGCGTGTGGCGATTCGTGTCGCGCGCCGCTTTTTGTTAGAGCGCAGCCCCAAGGCTGTATCTTATTTTAGCAGTGGCCCGACGCACTTGTCGGCCAAGAGACACAAGGACGATCAGGTTCATGGCGAAACGGTGGTATTCGGTCAGCGTTCTTTCGAACTTCGAAAAGAAAATCGCAGAGCAGATCCGCACGTCGGTCGCAGAGCAGGGTCTGGAAGACGAAATCGACGAAGTTCTGGTCCCCACCGAAGAGGTGATCGAAATTCGTCGCGGCAAGAAAGTCTCGACAGAGCGTCGCTTCATGCCCGGTTACGTGCTGGTGCATATGGAAATGTCCGACCGCGGCTATCACCTGATTTCCTCGATCAACCGCGTCACCGGTTTCCTCGGCCCGCAGGGCCGTCCGATGCCGATGCGCGATGCCGAAGTGCAGGGCATCCTGGGCCGCGTTCAGGAAGGCGAAGAAGCGCCGCGCACGCTCATCTCCTTTGAAGTGGGCGAAAAGGTCAAGGTCAACGACGGGCCGTTCGAAGATTTCGACGGCATGGTCGAAGGCGTCGACGACGACAATCAGAAACTCAAGGTCACCGTGTCCATCTTTGGCCGGGAAACCCCAGTGGAACTGGATTTCACTCAGGTGACCAAGCAGGGGTGATAGCCCTTTCCGGTAGAATTCAAGGCGCCGCGTTGCATCTGCATCGCGGCGTTTTTGTTTGTGGCTGGGCTGGTTTTCGGCGGGCAACAGCCCTGATCCTTCATTGCGAGCTGTAGCCCTATCTTCGGGCATTTGGGTGCTCGGCGCCCCATATCTTCTGCGCATCCTTTACTGTCAGCTTGTGTTCAATCCGACTTAGCTCATGCAACGCACGGGCCCTGTCACCAGTTCGAGACAAAGCCTTTCTGAAGGTCCGTTCAACGGAGATCGCACTCCACGGCAAAGCGGCAGAAGAAATCCATCTACGCAGGTCTGGGGGAAGTTGGTCGTAGTCCTGCATCGGATTGCTTCGCTTCTGCGAGCGCTTCAGGCTGGTGCGACCAAGATTTCCAGACATGATCGGATTCCTCCTCAGGTGTCGACGCCGGTTTCTATAGGGAGACCGTTTCAGCGACTGTTATGTGATAACATATACATCTGCAAGCCGGTTGCAAATTGTAGTTGCTCTGGCAAGGCCAGTTGGTCATGTTGAATCGCCTGGCGTCCCCACTTGCCAACCCCCGCAATCCCCTATACATGCCGCCTCTATCGTCTTCGGGCGAGATTCTCTCGTGGGAGATGGAGGGATCGCGATCCTGATATCGGACCACGCAACATGCATAGGGTGAAACGCGTTTTGCCCGAGTTGAAAGGAACACCAAATGGCTAAGAAGCTTGTTGGCACGATGAAGCTGCAAGTGCCCGCCGGTAAGGCAAACCCATCCCCGCCGGTTGGTCCGGCACTGGGTCAGCGCGGCATCAACATCATGGAATTCTGCAAGGCGTTCAACGCCAAGACCGCAGACATGGAGCCCGGCGCGCCGTGCCCGACCGTGATCACCTACTATCAGGACAAGTCCTTCACCATGGACATCAAGACGCCGCCTGCGTCTTACTACCTGAAGAAGGCCGCCAAAGTGAAATCCGGCGCGAACAACCCGTCGCGCGAAACCGTGGGCACCGTCAGCGTTGCTCAGGTGAAGGAAATCGCCGAAGCAAAAATGAAAGATCTGAACGCGAACGACATCGAAGCCGCGATGCAGATCATCCTGGGCTCTGCCCGCTCCATGGGCATCGAGGTGAAGTAAGATGGCTAAGCTCGGTAAACGGACCCGCGCTGCGCGCGAAGCTTTCGCTGGCAAGGACAACCTGTCGGTGGAAGAAGCGGTTGCCCTGATCAAGGCAAACGCAAACGCAAAATTCGACGAAACCGTCGAAATCGCCATGAACCTCGGCGTTGACACCCGTCACGCAGACCAGATGGTTCGCGGCGTGGTTGGCCTGCCCAACGGCACCGGCAAAGACATGCGCGTTGCTGTTTTCGCCCGTGGCGCGAAGGCTGACGAGGCCAAGGAAGCTGGCGCGGATATCGTCGGTGCAGAAGACCTGATGGAAACCATCCAGGGCGGCACCATCGATTTCGATCGCTGCATTGCAACCCCTGACATGATGCCGATCGTTGGCCGTCTGGGTAAAGTGCTTGGCCCCCGCAACCTGATGCCGAACCCCAAGGTCGGCACCGTGACCATGGACGTGAAAGCGGCCGTGGAAGCAGCCAAGGGTGGCGAAGTTCAGTTCAAAGCTGAAAAAGGCGGCGTTGTGCACGCTGGCGTTGGCAAAGCTTCCTTCGACGAAGCCAAGCTGATCGAAAACGTACGTGCCTTCATCTCTGCGGTTGCCAAGGCAAAGCCGTCGGGTGCCAAGGGCGCTTACATGAAGAAAATCGCTCTGTCCTCCACTATGGGTCCGGGCGTCACCGTTGACGTGGAAACCGCTGTTACCGAGTAATCTCGGCAGGCGGGGCGAGGGCTGACAGTGCGCCGAGTCGCATGTGTCAGAAACGCCGCATTGACGATAGACCGGGGTCCCTGATGGGGGCCCCGGTTTTGCCTTTTCGGGGGTGTCATTGTGGCGATCTCGGCTGATCCTGGCCTTGGTGGTCTTTCGGACGATTTTGCCCTTGGAAATCCCTAAAAATGGGACTAACTACGACCCCGAGATAAAGCGTGCGATTCGTCGTGCGCTTTATTTCATTTCGTCCAAGATGGTGGGTGGCCTGTCGATCGGGTCTTAATTTCCCTCCTGAGACGGGAACGACCAAAGGATCGAGGGAATTCCTACCCTCGGGTGATTTTGGCTCACCCCGTTAAAACGGACTTGAACGCCGGGCAGCAATGTTCGGCACATCAATGAGCCGGGATGCGCAAGTGTCCCTAAACTTGGAGAGAACTGTGGATAGAGCCCAGAAAGAGAGAGTGGTCGAGGAACTCGGCCAGATCTTCGAAAGCTCTGGCGTGGTGGTCGTAGCCCACTATGCCGGTCTGACAGTTGCAGAGATGCAGGATCTGCGGGCGCGTGCAAGCGACGCCGGTAGCTCCGTGCGTGTTGCCAAGAACAGGCTCGCCAAAATCGCCCTCGAGGGTAAGCCGTGTGAAAGCATGTCTGACCTGCTGACAGGGATGACCGTACTGACCTATTCCGAAGATCCCGTGTCCGCCGCTAAGGTGGCCGAGGATTTCGCCAAGGAGAACAAAAAGTTCGAGATCCTTGGCGGCGCGATGGGTGAGAACGCTCTGGACCGTGCCGGCGTTGAAGCCGTGTCGAAAATGCCTTCGCGCGACGAGCTTATTGCTCAGATCGCAAGCTGCATTGGCGCACCTGCTTCCAACATCGCTGGCGCAATTGGCGCACCTGCAAGCAACATCGCAAGCATCCTTTCGACCATCGAAGAGAAGGCGGAAGCTGCGTAAGCGGTTGGCACTGAATGACTGGCGTCGGGCATATGCCCGCACGTTGGAACACACACACTGTAAACGGAAAGAGCTGATAAAATGGCTGATCTGAAGAAACTCGCAGAAGACATCGTTGGTCTGACCCTGCTTGAAGCACAAGAACTGAAAACCATCCTGAAGGATGAGTATGGCATCGAGCCCGCAGCTGGCGGCGCCGTTGTCATGGCAGCTGGCGGCGACGCCGGTGGCGCAGCGGAAGAAGAAAAGACCGAATTCGACGTCGTTCTGAAAAACGCTGGCGCATCCAAAATCAACGTGATCAAAGAAGTTCGCGGCATCACCGGTCTTGGCCTGAAAGAAGCCAAAGAGCTGGTCGAAGCTGGCGGCAAGATCAAAGAAGGCGTCAGCAAGGACGAAGCCGAAGACATCAAAGGCAAGCTGGAAGCAGCTGGCGCCGAGATCGAACTGGCCTAAGCTACGCGATACGGGACAACATGGGGTGTCGGTTTCGACGTCCTCTGAACATCCCGGAAATTTGGCTGGGCCCGGTGAAAACCGGGTCCAGCCGAACCTGTCTTAGAAAGGGCCCAACTAAACGGGCGTTTTTTCAGGCGAGGTTCAAAGGATCGGGAGGCCGCCATTCGGGAAGGTGGTCATGAATTGATCCGAACACGCTGTCTCGTATGGACAAGGTGCCGGGGCCCGGCGGCATCCTTGTTCAGTGAGAATTGGAAAGGTGACATCTGACATGGCTCAATCGTTCCTTGGCCAGAAACGTCTTCGCAAATACTACGGTAAAATCCGCGAAGTCCTGGACATGCCGAACCTCATCGAGGTCCAGAAATCTTCTTACGACCTCTTCCTGCGCTCTGGTGATGCAGAACAGCCGCTCGACGGCGAAGGCATCATGGGCGTGTTCCAGTCGGTATTTCCGATCAAGGACTTTAATGAGACGTCGGTTCTGGAGTTCGTGAAATATTCCTTTGAACGTCCGAAATATGACGTCGAGGAATGTATGCAGCGCGACATGACCTATTCGGCTCCGCTGAAGGTCACTCTGCGTCTGATCGTCTTTGATGTGGACGAAGACACCGGTGCAAAATCGGTGAAGGACATCAAGGAACAGGACGTCTACATGGGCGATATGCCCCTGATGACGCCGAACGGCACCTTTGTGGTCAACGGCACCGAGCGTGTGATCGTGTCCCAGATGCACCGTTCGCCGGGCGTGTTCTTCGATCACGACAAGGGCAAGACACATTCTTCGGGCAAGCTGCTGTTTGCCTGCCGCATCATCCCGTATCGCGGCTCCTGGCTGGACTTCGAATTCGACGCCAAGGACATCGTCTTTGCCCGTATCGACCGTCGTCGTAAACTGCCTGTGACAACCCTGCTTTATGCGCTGGGTCTGGATCAGGAAGGCATCATGGATGCCTATTACAACACCATCTCCTTCAAGCTGGAGAAGAGCCGTGGCTGGGTCACGCCGTTCTTCCCCGAGCGCGTGCGCGGCACCCGTCCGACCTACGATCTGGTTGACGCCGCCACGGGTGAGATCTTTGCCGAAGCCGGCAAGAAGGTCACACCGCGCGCCGTCAAGAAGATGATCGACGAAGGCAACATCAGCGAGCTGCTGGTTCCCTTTGAGCATATTGTTGGCAAATATGTCGCCAAGGATATCATCAACGAAGAAAACGGCGCCATCTATGTCGAAGCCGGCGATGAGCTGACCCTCGAGTATGACAAGGGCGGCGAAATCATCGGCGGGACCGTCAAGGAACTGCTGGATGCCGGTATCACCGACATTCCGGTTCTGGACATCGACAACATCAATGTCGGCCCCTACATGCGCAACACCATGGCACAGGACAAAAACATGGGTCGCGATACCGCGCTCATGGATATCTACCGTGTCATGCGCCCGGGCGAGCCGCCGACCGTCGAAGCTGCCTCCGCGCTGTTCGACACGCTGTTCTTCGATTCCGAGCGTTACGACCTCTCCGCCGTTGGCCGTGTGAAGATGAACATGCGCCTTGCTCTGGACGCCGAGGACACTCAGCGCACCCTGCGCAAGGAAGATATCATCTCCTGCATCAAGGCGCTGGTTGAGCTGCGTGACGGCAAGGGCGACATCGACGATATCGACCACCTCGGCAACCGTCGTGTGCGCTCCGTTGGCGAACTGATGGAAAATCAGTACCGCGTCGGTCTGCTGCGCATGGAACGCGCCATCAAGGAGCGGATGTCCTCGGTCGAGATCGACACGGTGATGCCGCAGGATCTGATCAACGCAAAACCGGCTGCTGCTGCGGTGCGTGAATTCTTCGGCTCCTCGCAGCTGTCGCAGTTCATGGACCAGACCAACCCGCTCTCCGAAGTGACGCACAAGCGTCGTCTCTCGGCGCTTGGGCCTGGCGGTCTGACCCGTGAGCGTGCTGGCTTTGAGGTGCGCGACGTTCACCCGACACACTATGGTCGGATGTGCCCGATTGAGACACCGGAAGGCCCGAACATCGGTCTGATCAACTCGCTGGCGACCTTTGCTCGCGTGAACAAATATGGCTTCATCGAAACACCTTACCGCGTTGTCAACGACGCCAAGGTGACGGACGAAGTCCACTATATGTCCGCGACCGAGGAAATGCGTCACACCGTGGCGCAGGCCAACGCGACGCTGGATGAAGACGGCAAATTCGTCAACGATCTGGTCTCGACCCGCCAGTCCGGTGACTACACGCTGGCACCGCGCGAAAGCGTGGATCTGATCGACGTCAGCCCGAAACAGCTGGTATCGGTTGCGGCCTCGCTGATCCCGTTCCTTGAGAACGACGATGCTAACCGCGCTCTGATGGGCTCGAACATGCAACGTCAGGCGGTTCCGCTGTTGCGTGCCGAGGCGCCGCTGGTCGGCACCGGCATCGAAGAGATCGTGGCACGGGATTCCGGCGCGGCCATCATGGCCAAACGCGCAGGCATCATCGACCAGATCGACGCGCAGCGTATCGTGATCCGGGCAACCGAAGATCTGGAACTGGGCGATGCGGGTGTTGATATCTACCGTATGCGCAAATTCCAGCGTTCGAACCAGAACACCTGCATCAACCAGCGTCCGCTGGTGAAAGTAGGCCAGGAAGTCCGCAAAGGCGAAGTGATTGCCGATGGTCCGTCCACCGATATGGGTGAACTGGCTCTGGGTAAAAACGTCGTCGTGGCCTTCATGCCCTGGAATGGCTACAACTACGAAGACTCCATCCTGATCTCCGAGCGCATCGCGCGTGACGACGTCTTTACTTCGATCCACATCGAGGAATTCGAAGTCGCCGCCCGTGATACCAAGCTTGGGCCGGAAGAGATCACCCGCGACATCCCCAACGTCGGTGAAGAAGCGCTGCGCAACCTCGACGAGGCGGGCATCGTTTACATCGGTGCCGACGTGGAGCCGGGCGATATTCTGGTTGGCAAGATCACACCCAAGGGCGAAAGCCCGATGACCCCGGAAGAAAAGCTGCTGCGCGCCATCTTTGGCGAAAAAGCATCTGACGTGCGCGACACCAGCTTGCGCGTGAAGCCGGGCGACTACGGAACCGTGGTCGAGGTGCGGGTCTTCAACCGTCACGGCGTGGAGAAAGACGAACGTGCGTTGCAGATCGAGCGTGAGGAAGTCGAGCGTCTGGCCCGTGACCGGGACGACGAGCTGGGCATCCTGGATCGCAACATCTACGCCCGCCTGCGTGGCATGCTGCTGGGTAAAACCGCAGTCAAAGGCCCCAAGGGCATCAAGGCCGGTTCCGAAATCACCGAAGAGCTGCTGGACACACTCAGCCGCGGTCAGTGGTGGATGCTGGCGCTGGAAGACGAGCAGAGCGCACAGGTCGTCGAGGCCCTGAACGAGCAGTACGAAGCACAGAAACGTGCTCTGGATGCCCGTTTTGAAGACAAGGTCGAGAAGGTCCGTCGCGGCGACGATCTGCCCCCGGGCGTTATGAAGATGGTCAAAGTCTTTATCGCGGTGAAGCGCAAGCTGCAGCCGGGCGACAAGATGGCCGGCCGTCACGGGAACAAGGGTGTGATCTCGAAAGTGGTGCCGATGGAGGACATGCCGTTCCTCGCCGATGGTACCCCGGTCGATTTCTGTCTCAACCCGCTCGGCGTTCCGTCGCGGATGAACGTTGGTCAGATTCTGGAGACCCACATGGGTTGGGCCGCACGCGGTCTGGGTATCAAAGTCGATGATGCGCTTCAGGAATACCGTCGTTCTGGCGATCTGACCCCGGTGCGTGAAGCGATGCACCACGCCTATGGTGATGACGTCTACGGTGAAGGTATTGCCGATATGACCGAGACCGATCTGGTCGAGGCTGCCGGTAATGTGACCCGTGGCGTGCCGATCGCGACACCCGTCTTCGACGGCGCCAAAGAGGCGGACGTCAACGATGCACTGGTGCGCGCTGGCTTTGACACTTCCGGTCAGTCGGTCCTGTTTGATGGTCGTACGGGTGAGCAATTCGCACGCCCCGTCACCGTCGGCATCAAGTATCTGCTGAAACTGCACCACCTGGTCGACGACAAGATCCACGCGCGTTCGACCGGCCCGTACTCCCTCGTCACGCAGCAGCCGCTGGGTGGTAAGGCGCAGTTCGGTGGTCAGCGCTTTGGTGAGATGGAAGTCTGGGCTCTGGAAGCCTATGGCGCCGCCTACACCCTGCAGGAGATGCTCACCGTGAAGTCGGATGACGTTGCAGGCCGGACCAAGGTCTATGAATCGATCGTCAAGGGCGAGGACAACTTTGAAGCGGGCGTACCGGAATCGTTTAACGTTCTGGTGAAAGAAGTCCGTGGCCTCGGCCTGAATATGGAACTCCTGGATGCGGAGGGTGACGAGTAAGGGGAACAGGATTTTTCAAAAAATCTTGGCAGATTTCTTCACAGAAATTTGCCTCCCCCTCCAGCCTTTCGCACGAATTTGAGGACATCAAAATGAACCAGGAACTGACGAATAATCCGTTCAACCCGCTGACGCCGCCGAAGGTCTTCGACGAGATCAAGGTGTCGCTGGCCTCGCCTGAGCGGATCCTGTCGTGGTCCTACGGCGAGATCAAAAAGCCGGAAACCATCAACTACCGGACGTTCAAGCCTGAGCGTGACGGTCTCTTCTGCGCGCGTATCTTTGGCCCGATCAAGGACTACGAATGCCTCTGCGGCAAATATAAGCGTATGAAATATCGCGGCGTTGTCTGCGAAAAATGCGGTGTGGAAGTCACGCTGCAAAAGGTCCGCCGCGAGCGCATGGGCCACATCGAACTGGCGTCGCCGGTTGCGCATATCTGGTTTCTGAAGTCGCTGCCGTCGCGCATCGGCCTGATGCTGGACATGACCCTGCGCGATCTTGAGCGGGTTCTGTATTTCGAAAACTATGTTGTCATCGAGCCGGGTCTGACCGACCTCACCTACGGCCAGATGATGACCGAAGAAGAATACATGGACGCCCAGGACCAGTTCGGCATGGATGCCTTCACCGCCAATATCGGCGCTGAAGCGATCCGCGAAATGCTGGCGGCCATCGACCTTGAAGCCGAAGCCGAACAGCTGCGCGCTGAGCTGGCCGAAGCCACAGGCGAACTGAAGCCCAAGAAGATCATCAAACGCCTGAAGGTTGTTGAGAGCTTCTTGGAATCCGGCAACCGCCCGGAATGGATGGTCATGACCGTGATTCCGGTCATTCCGCCGGAACTGCGTCCGCTGGTGCCGCTGGATGGTGGCCGTTTTGCGACCTCCGACCTCAATGACCTCTATCGCCGCGTGATCAACCGGAACAACCGCCTGAAGCGGCTGATCGAACTGCGCGCGCCGGACATCATCGTCCGCAACGAAAAGCGGATGCTGCAGGAATCCGTGGACGCGCTGTTTGACAACGGCCGTCGCGGCCGCGTCATCACCGGCGCCAACAAGCGTCCGCTGAAGTCGCTCTCTGACATGCTGAAAGGCAAGCAGGGTCGTTTCCGTCAGAACCTTTTGGGTAAGCGGGTCGACTTCTCCGGCCGTTCGGTGATTGTGACCGGTCCTGAGCTGAAGCTGCACCAGTGCGGCCTGCCCAAGAAGATGGCGCTCGAACTCTTCAAGCCCTTCATCTATTCGCGTCTGGAGGCCAAAGGTCTGTCCTCCACCGTGAAACAGGCGAAAAAGCTGGTTGAGAAAGAGCGCCCCGAAGTGTGGGATATCCTCGACGAGGTTATTCGCGAGCACCCTGTTATGCTGAACCGTGCGCCGACGTTGCACCGTCTTGGCATTCAGGCGTTTGAACCCACGCTGATCGAAGGTAAGGCCATTCAGCTGCACCCGCTGGTCTGCTCGGCGTTCAACGCGGACTTCGACGGCGACCAGATGGCTGTGCACGTCCCGCTGAGCCTTGAGGCCCAGCTGGAAGCGCGCGTCCTGATGATGTCGACAAACAACGTTCTGTCGCCTGCCAACGGCGCGCCGATCATTGTTCCGTCGCAGGATATGATCCTGGGTCTCTACTATGTGACCCTGGAACGCGAAGGCATGCCCGGCGAAGGCAAGATCTTTGGCACCATCGACGAGGTTCAGCACGCGCTGGACGCCGGCGAAGTGCATCTGCACACCAAGATCACCGCGCGGATCACTCAGATCGACGAAGAAGGCAACGAGGTCCTCAAGCGTTTTGAGACCACCCCGGGCCGTGTCCGTCTGGGCGCGCTGCTGCCGAAGAACGTCAAGGCACCGTTTGAACTGGTCAACCGTCTTCTGCGGAAGAAAGAGGTTCAGCAGGTCATCGACACCGTCTACCGCTACTGCGGTCAGAAGGAATCCGTGATCTTCTGTGACCAGATCATGACCATGGGTTTCCGTGAAGCGTTCAAGGCGGGCATTTCGTTCGGCAAGGACGACATGGTGATCCCCGACACCAAATGGACGCTGGTCGATGAGACCCGCGATCAGGTGAAGGACTTCGAACAGCAGTACATGGACGGCCTGATCACCCAGGGCGAAAAGTACAACAAAGTTGTCGATGCCTGGTCGAAGTGTAACGACAAGGTCACCGATGCGATGATGGGCACCATCTCCGCTGACAAGCGGGATGAGAACGGCGCTGTGATGGAACCGAACTCGGTCTACATGATGGCCCACTCCGGTGCGCGTGGCTCGGTCACCCAGATGAAGCAGCTGGGCGGGATGCGTGGCCTGATGGCGAAGCCGAACGGCGACATCATCGAGACCCCGATCATCTCGAACTTTAAAGAAGGCCTGACCGTTCTCGAGTACTTCAACTCGACCCACGGTGCCCGTAAGGGTCTGTCGGATACGGCTCTTAAGACGGCGAACTCGGGTTACCTGACCCGCCGTCTGGTGGACGTGGCACAGGACTGCATCGTGCGTGATCGCGATTGTGGCACCGAAGCAGCGATCACCGCCGAAGCCGCTGTCAACGATGGTGAAGTTGTGGCCTCGCTGGGCGAACGTATCCTGGGCCGTGTCGCGGCAGAGGATATCAAGAAGCCCGGCACCGAGGAGATCATCGTGGCCGCTGGCCAGCTGATCGACGAGCGCATGGCAGATGCAGTGGAAGAGGCCGGCGTTCAGTCGACCCGTATCCGCTCGCCGCTGACCTGTGAAGCCGAAGAGGGCGTCTGCGCCCAGTGCTACGGTCGTGACCTCGCCCGTGGTACGCAGGTGAACACCGGTGAGGCCGTCGGCATCATCGCGGCGCAGTCGATCGGTGAACCCGGTACACAGCTGACGATGCGGACCTTCCACATCGGTGGCGTTGCGCAGGGTGGTCAGCAGTCCTTCCTGGAAGCCTCGCAAGAGGGCAAGATCGTCTTCGAGATGCCGCAGACCCTGGAGAACGCCAATGGCGAGACCCTGGTTGTTGGCCGGAACATGAAGCTGATCATTCAGGACGAGCACGGCGAAGAGCGCGCCAGCCACAAGCTGGGCTACGGCTCCAAGCTGTTCGTCAAGGAAGGCCAGTCCGTGTCCCGTGGCGACAAGCTGTTCGAATGGGATCCCTACACCCTGCCGATCATCGCCGAAAAACCCGGTACCGCGAAATATGTGGACCTGGTTTCCGGCATCGCCGTTCGCGACGAGACCGACGAAGCCACCGGCATGACGCAGAAGATCGTGATCGACTGGCGTGCGGCTCCGAAAGGCTCTGACCTGAAGCCGGAAATCATCCTGGTCGATGGTGACGGTGAACCGGTGCGTAGCGATGCGGGCAACCCGCTGACCTACCCGATGTCTGTGGACGCCATTCTGTCGGTCGAAGAAGGCCAGCAGATCATGGCCGGTGACGTTGTTGCGCGTATCCCGCGTGAAGGCGCCAAGACCAAGGACATTACCGGTGGTCTGCCGCGCGTTGCGGAACTGTTCGAAGCCCGTCGTCCGAAGGATCACGCGATCATCGCCGAAATCGATGGTTACGTGCGCTTTGGCCGCGACTACAAGAACAAGCGTCGCATCTCGATCGAGCCTGCGGATGACTCGATGGAGCCCGTCGAATACATGGTGCCCAAGGGCAAGCACATTCCGGTTCAGGAAGGTGACTTTGTCCAAAAGGGTGACTACATCATGGACGGCAACCCAGCGCCGCATGACATCCTGTCCATCATGGGTGTTGAGGCTCTGGCGAACTACATGATCGACGAGGTTCAGGACGTCTATCGCCTGCAGGGTGTGAAGATCAACGACAAGCACATCGAGGTGATCGTTCGCCAGATGCTGCAGAAGTGGGAGATCTCCGACTCCGGCGACACGACGCTGCTGAAAGGCGAGCACGTGGACAAGCAGGAGTTCGACACCGCCAACGAAAAGGCGCTGGCCCGTGGCAAGCGTCCGGCTCAGGGCGAACCGATCCTGCTCGGCATCACCAAGGCGTCGCTGCAGACCCGCTCCTTCATCTCGGCGGCCTCCTTCCAGGAGACCACCCGTGTCCTCACCGAAGCTTCGGTACAGGGCAAGAAGGACAAGCTGGTCGGCCTCAAGGAGAACGTCATCGTGGGTCGCCTGATCCCGGCCGGTACCGGTGGCGCTACCCAGCGTGTGCGCAACATCGCCCAGTCGCGTGACAATGTCGTCCTCGAGGCGCGCCGTGAGGAGGCCGAAGCAGCCGCCGCTCTGGCCGCCCCGTCGATGGATGATGTCAGCAGCGAGGCGAGCTTCGACACTCTGGTGGAAACCCCAGAGAGCCGCGACTGATCCACGCTGATCTGAAATGAAAAAGCCCCCCGCAACCGATGTTGCGGGGGGCTTTTTCTTGGAGATGTCCGCAAACCATGTTGGCCCGCTCTGCGGGACGAAGCTGCCGTTGAACTTCGGGCTCAATTCCGTCAGCGTCGCAGGATGATCTATGTATTGGCATATCCGGAATTCGAACCAAGCTTGGCTGAGAGCATCGCTCGCTTCCGGCACGCGCATGAGCCTGAAAGAGCAAAACTTGTGGAGCCACACGTCACTTTGGTGTTTGGGCTAAGGGGCGTGCGACCACTAGAATTCGTCGCGTCCTGCGAGAAAGTCGCCGTGGGTGTGCCCGAAATAGCAGTGGATTTCGCTGCGACCGAGATCGTTCATGATCCCTTTGAAAAGACCTATAAACTCTTTCTTGTAAACTCGACTGGAAGAGATGATCTGACGGTCCTGCACGAGCGCCTCTACGATGGGCCACATCGGTCCGAACTCCATCCCGCGATCCCGTTTCGGCCCCACATGACGGTGGCGACGCATTCGGACCGGGCGATCATCGAGCGGCTGGACGCGGCAGCAATCGGAGCTTTTCCGATTTCTGGAAAGATCCGTGCGCTGGAGATCGTGGCACTGGTCGAAAAGACGCTCGTCCGACTTCGGACAATTCCGCTACAGAAGTAGAAATGGGCTCCAAGCGGACCAACGCGATTTGCGGACATCTCGTTTTGCGTTGCGACGGCTTCGTTTGCGGGCCGACCGCGCGGTTCGCGTGATTTAGGATCTTCCCAATTTGCGCCGGGAATGGTCTCTTGCTGCGGATGACGAAGTGCCCCGTCGGGCCGAAACAGGACAGCGCAGAATGGATATCAGACTCAGCATCGTTGGCCTTGTGCGCTTCTCCGTGCTGACCCCGACCTATTATTCCGAGAAATTCGCGACCCTTGCCGATACGGCGGCTCATCTTTTCGCACCGGACCGGATGGAACTCAGGTTCCGGGTGTTTGAGCGGCTCTGCCTGCGCTCTCTCCTGCGCCAGAGCGATCAGGGATTTCACCTGATCGTCCTCACGGCTGAAGATATGCCCGAGTGCTATCTGGAACGCCTGTCGCGTCTGCTGGAACCCGCCGACAATATCACGCTGATGCCGGTGGGGCCCGGCGTGCATTACAAGATGCTGAAGCAGGGCTATAACGCCGTCCCAACAGAGGGGGCGACCCATCGCCTGATGTTCCGTCTGGATGACGACGATGCGGTGGATCTCGATTACATCGCCCGCAATCGGCGCCTCGCCACCGGGATGATCCCGCTACAGGGAGAAAGCACCCCCTTTATCCTTGCCAACAATCGCGGCATCTACCTGCGCCGCAGCGACGGGCCGGAGGGCGTGCAGGACGAGATCTTCGATGCCTGCGAAAAGGCGCCGCTCTCGGTGGGGGCCGCGCTTGTGGCACCTGTCGGATATGGCGGCAATCCCTACCGCTACAATCACCGCCGCTACGCGCAGCACTGGAACGTGGTGTCGGATATCTCGACGCCGGGTTTCCTGCGCACCATTCATGGTGACAATAAATCTAGACCTGCGCAGATGGGGATCACCCACAAGATGTCCGAGGCCGAGATCGCCGCAGCACTCGACCGCCACTTTGCGATGACGCCGGACCAGCTGCGAGCTGTGCTGCCGTGATGTCAAGGCTGACCGGAAACCAGCTGGGCGCGCTGCTGATGATTGGCAGCATGGCGGGTTTCACGATCAATGACGGGATGGTCAAACTCGCGGGGCAGAGCCTGCCGCTCTCGCAGATCCTGGTGGTGCGCGGCATTGCGGTCAGCCTGCTGATCTACGCGCTTGCCCGCGCTTATGGCAGCCTGCGCCTGTCGCTGAGCCGCCGGGATTGGGGGCTTGTCGCAGGCCGCAGCCTGACTGAGGTGGCCACCACCTATTTCTTTCTCAGCGCCCTGTTGACCCTGCCCATCGCCAATGTGACGGCCATTTTGCAGATGCTGCCGTTGACCGTGACCCTCGCCGCGGTGCTGCTCTTTGGGGAACAGGTCGGCTGGCGTCGGGCCGCAGCGATTGGCGCGGGTTTTATCGGAATGCTGCTGATCGTGCGACCGGGACCGGAGGGCTTTGATAGCGGCACCGGCTACGCCCTTGCAGCGGTTCTTGGTATCACCGCGCGTGATCTCTTTACCCGCCGGATGTCGGCGGCGGTGCCCTCGCTGACGGTCAGCTTGATGGCGGCGCTGTCGGTCCTGCTGTTCGGTCTTGTGCTTGGCTTGCAGGAGGACTGGCAGCCGCTGACCCTGACGACCACGTTTATCCTGCTTTTTGCAGCCGGCTGCATCTTCGTCGGTTATCTGTTCTCGGTGATGGTCATGCGGGTTGGTGATGTGGCGGCGGTTTCGCCCTTTCGCTACACCGGGCTGCTCTGGGCCCTGCTGCTTGGCTGGCTGATGTTTGACAGCTGGCCGGATGCGCTCACCCTGCTGGGGGCGGCCATCGTCGTGGCTGCAGGTGTTTTCAGCCTGCTGCGGGAACGCCCCCGCCGCCGCGCCAGCACGCCCCTGTCACCGCCCGAGTAGACGCGTCAGGCCCGGATTGCAAAGCGCGCTTCGAATTCGCCTTCCTGCGCTGGGGTGAGGCGGCTCAGCTCCGGTTCTCTGGCACCTTTCTGACGGGAGTCATTATAGGCGTTGAGCGTGCGCACAAACATCGGCGCATCCGGTATCGTGATGCTGGGCATGAAACGCGCAATCTTGTGATGGGCAAAATTCATGATGCTCTGCTTGCAATTGCCGGCCACATACATGCCCATCGCCGCAACGAAATAGGGCCGGTACCCCTCTGCCGCATAGATCCCGTCCGACGCGAAGCGCGCGGTGAAACCCTTGCAGAAATCAATCGCAACCGTCTGGTTCTGTGCGATCAGCCCCTGACACTGGCCAGCGGTCTGGCGCAGCCGCTCGACAAAATCCACCGAGACCGCATCATCATCGTCATGACGGAATTGCAGGCAGGGCGCGCTCAGGTCATTGCGGGCGGTATTCAGAACCTCCTTCATGACCTGCCGGTGGTTGCCGGGGGGCAGGGCGCGGATCTGCACCTGCGGCATATCCGCCGTCAGATCGCGCAGCCGTGCCAGATGTGGCGCTGGCAGGCTCTCGCCAATCACAATCACCAGCGTGAAGTCCTGATCGGTCTGGGCACGCAGACAGGGCAGGGCGACCCGTTCCAGCAGGTCAAACCGCTCCTTCAGCCGGGCCTCGGCATAGAGATAGGCGATCCGCTCATCAAGCGTGTCATGTTCGACCTGAAACCCACCAATGGCGGGATAGGAAAAACGGCATAGACCTATGACCTGCATCGCTGTAGACCCTCGCGCCTGCGGCCTCTCATGAGGGTCCGCCTGTCGCGGCGCACTATGCACCGCGCAGGTTGTACGGGCAAGCTGTAGGCCAGCGGCGCTGTCCGGCCGCCGACGCGCGCAGACGCCAAGCCGATGCGGCCGGGGGAGCCGCTGTTGACATCCCCCGCGACTCCCCATATACGCCCGCCTATCCGGCAACCGGGGGTCGCCCCAAAAGCCGATATCAAAATCTAAGTGGCTCAAGATCTCGTGCGCCTATTTGCGCGGATCCTCTGTAAACCCACCGCGTCGTTTACCTCGGAATGGAAACGATTGCGGTTTTTGCGCTTGCGGACGCGTAAGTGCGACGAATTTAGCCGTACGTTCAAGGACGTGCATGACACATGTGTTGTTGAGACGGGGAAAAAACCGGAATGCCAACGATCCAACAGCTGATCCGCAAGCCGCGGCAGCCGAAAGTAAAACGCTCTAAGTCCATGCACCTGGAACAGTGCCCGCAAAAACGCGGCGTCTGCACCCGTGTGTATACCACCACACCGAAGAAACCGAACTCCGCTATGCGGAAAGTTGCGAAGGTCCGCCTGACCAACGGTTTCGAAGTGATCTCCTACATCCCCGGTGAAAGCCACAACCTTCAGGAACACTCCGTGGTTCTGATCCGTGGCGGCCGTGTAAAAGACCTTCCCGGTGTCCGTTACCACATCCTGCGTGGTGTTCTGGATACCCAGGGCGTCAAAGACCGTAAGCAACGCCGTTCGAAGTACGGCGCGAAGCGTCCTAAATAAGAAGGATATTGATAAATGTCTCGCCGTCACGCTGCTGAAAAACGCGAAGTTCTGCCCGACGCCAAGTTTGGCGACCGCGTTCTGACCAAATTCATGAACAACCTGATGATCGATGGTAAAAAATCGGTCGCAGAAAGCATCGTTTATAACGCATTCGACCGCGTTGAATCGAAAATCAAACGTGCCCCCGTGGAAGTTTTCCACGAAGCCCTGGACAACGTGAAGCCTTCCGTCGAAGTGCGCTCGCGTCGTGTGGGTGGTGCCACCTACCAGGTGCCCGTCGAAGTGCGCCCCGAGCGCCGCGAAGCCCTGGCGATCCGCTGGCTGATCAAAGCCGCCCGCGCTCGCAACGAAAACACCATGGAAGAACGCCTCGCCGGTGAGCTGCTGGACGCTGTACAGTCCCGCGGTACCGCCGTGAAGAAGCGCGAAGACACCCACAAGATGGCAGAGGCTAACAAAGCCTTCTCCCATTATCGCTGGTAAGCTAGGGGACCTAGACCTATGGCACGCGAATATCCGCTCAACCTGTACCGTAACTTCGGTATCATGGCGCACATCGACGCAGGTAAAACCACCTGCTCCGAGCGTATCCTGTATTACACCGGCAAATCCCACAACATTGGTGAGGTGCACGATGGTGCAGCCACCATGGACTGGATGGAGCAGGAGCAGGAACGCGGGATCACCATCACCTCGGCTGCGACCACCACCTTCTGGGAACGCACCGAAGATGGTCAGACCGCTGACTCTCCGAAGCACCGCCTGAACATCATCGACACCCCCGGCCACGTTGACTTCACCATCGAAGTTGAGCGTTCGCTGGCGGTTCTCGACGGTGCTGTCTGTGTTCTGGACGCCAACGCCGGTGTTGAACCCCAGACCGAAACCGTGTGGCGTCAGGCTGACCGCTACAAGGTTCCGCGTATGGTGTTCGTCAACAAGATGGACAAGATCGGCGCTGACTTCTTCAACTGCGTCAACATGATCGAAGACCGCACCGGCGCCCGCGCGGTTCCGGTTGGTATTCCGATCGGCGCAGAAACCGAGCTGGAAGGCCTGGTTGACCTCGTCAACATGGAAGAATGGCTGTGGCAGGGTGAAGACCTTGGCGCGTCGTGGATCAAAGCACCGATCCGTGACAGCCTGAAAGACATGGCCGAAGAATGGCGCGGCAAGATGATCGAAGCGGCCGTCGAAATGGACGACGACGCGATGGAAGCCTATCTGGAAGGCGAAGAGCCCGACGTCCCGACCCTGCGCAAACTGCTGCGCAAGGGTACTCTGGCCCTGGCATTCGTTCCGGTTCTCGGCGGCTCCGCATTCAAGAACAAAGGCGTTCAGCCGCTGTTGAACGCTGTGATCGACTATCTGCCCAGCCCGCTGGACGTTGTTGATTACATGGGCTTCAAACCCGGTGACGAAACCGAAACCCGTGACATCGCCCGCCGTGCGGACGACGAGATGGCGTTCTCGGGTCTGGCGTTCAAAATCATGAACGACCCCTTCGTCGGCTCGCTGACTTTCACCCGGGTTTACTCCGGTACCTTGGCCAAGGGCGACACGCTCCTGAACTCCACCAAGGGCAAGAAAGAACGCGTCGGCCGGATGATGATGATGCACTCCAACGACCGTGAGGAAATCACGGAAGCGTTTGCAGGCGACATCATCGCGCTGGCAGGTCTGAAAGACACCACAACCGGTGACACGCTCTGCGCCGTCAACGATCCGGTGGTTCTGGAAACCATGACCTTCCCCGATCCGGTGATCGAGATCGCGGTTGAGCCGAAAACCAAGGCCGACCAGGAGAAAATGTC
The DNA here is from genome assembly GCF_048056915.1 of Phaeobacter sp. JH20_02. Taxonomy (NCBI): domain Bacteria; kingdom Pseudomonadati; phylum Pseudomonadota; class Alphaproteobacteria; order Rhodobacterales; family Roseobacteraceae; genus Phaeobacter; species Phaeobacter sp. JH20_02. The sequence goes on from NZ_JAYMVP010000020.1 coordinate 23,005, forward strand.
CCAGGGTCTGCAGCGTCTGGCTGCCGAAGATCCGTCCTTCCGCGTGGAGACCGACATCGAGTCCGGTCAGACCATCATGAAGGGCATGGGCGAACTTCACCTGGACATCCTGGTTGACCGTCTGAAGCGTGAATTCAAGGTCGAAGCCAACATCGGTGCGCCGCAGGTTGCCTACCGCGAGACCATCGGTCACGAGGTCGAGCACACCTACACCCACAAGAAACAGTCGGGTGGTTCGGGTCAGTTCGCCGAGGTGAAGATGATCATCTCGCCGACAGAGCCGGGCGAAGGTTACTCCTTCGAGAGCCGCATCGTTGGTGGTGCCGTTCCCAAGGAATACGTCCCCGGTGTTGAAAAAGGCATCCAGTCCGTCATGGATAGCGGCCCGCTGGCCGGCTTCCCCGTGATCGACTTCAAGGTTGCCCTGATCGACGGTAAGTTCCACGACGTTGACTCCAGCGTTCTGGCCTTCGAAATCGCTGCACGTATGTGTATGCGTGAAGGCATGCGCAAAGCTGGCGCCAAGATGCTGGAACCGATCATGAAGGTGGAAGTTATCACACCTGAGGACTACACCGGTGGCATCATCGGCGATTTGACCTCGCGTCGTGGTCAGGTGACCGGCCAGGAACCCCGCGGCAACGCAATTGCGATCGACGCATTTGTGCCGCTGGCGAACATGTTCGGCTACATCAACACCCTGCGTTCGATGAGCTCGGGCCGCGCCCAGTTCACCATGCAGTTCGATCATTACGATCCGGTTCCGCAGAACATCTCTGACGAGATCCAGGCAAAATTCGCTTAAGCGAACAGATATTGAGGGGTTCGCGCCACGGCGCGTGCCCTTCTCAACACGAAAAGGAGGCCTCT